>JBKPEA010000032.1:0-39675 GCA_046728175.1 Thermodesulfobacteriota bacterium
TCGACTGGTGCGTGGCCTTCCTTCAAAAGCGCGATCGCCCGCTGACGGCGCCGCTCCAACTGTGTCCCTTTCCCTACCGGCCGCATCCCCATCCTCCGCTGACCGATAGTATAGGACATTGTTTATACAGGAATCAATAGCAGCCGCAACCCTCGAGGACCTCGTAATCGACGCGTACCTGGCTGGATGCGAAAGTGACTGCGAGTATTCGCTGCTTGCTCATCATCAGGCAATTACTATCAGGTACAAAGAACTCGTAGTTAGTCCCTACGAAACGGTCGAGCGTATATACGAAGCGCTGAATCTGGGTAAGGCGGAACTCTTAAAGATGCGAATCGATCAACTCCTCCAAATCGAGTCCGCCACTGCGCGGTGCTCGTCAACCTACACCGCCACAGATCGCCGCCGTGCGAAAACGCTGCGAAGAGATATATACAAGGTAACTATAGCTAGTTGATCCTGACCGACCGACCAAAATCGCCAACGCGACTTTGCCGAAGTTGACGGACAGCTCGGCAATAAGGGGGGGCGGACCCCAAGTCTTGCAGGGCGTACCGGAAGGATTCTACGGAGGTAGTTTACGGGCGTACGCTGTCGTCAAGCGCCCGTAGTACTTCGATCATTCCGGCTGTCGAGAATCAGTCCTGTTCGTTAACTCCTCTGCGCGCAGTCGCAGGTCTTTGGGACGTGCCCACGCCAAGCGCCAACTTGGTGAAGATCCGCCGCCCGGATTCTCAACCTGCTGCATCTCGGCGTGAACAGCCCCAAGTCGCTCATAAAAGGCGCGCGCTTGGAGGTTCTCTTCAAGAGCCCAGAGATAGACGCCCGTCTGCCCATGGTGAGACTCAAGCCACGCCGCAGCACCTCCCATGAGGGATGTGCCGATGCCGCTTCGTTGGCTTTCGTACGAAACGTGTAGATTGTCGATCAGTGAGCCCCAGGTCGCGTCTGTATTTCCAAACACACAGACAAAACCGAGCAGACGGGAGTCTGCTTCGGCCAGGTATACGAATTGGTCCTCTCTGTCGTCGGCAAGACGGGAGCGCCAGACCTCCAGACGGTTCCTGACTGCCTCGCCGTCGAGGAACTCGTCGCGGTACGAGCCGCGATAAGTTCGCCTCCAACTGTCAGCATGAAGCAGTGCTATGCGTTCCGTATCTGCGCGCAAAGCTCGTCGGAAGTGGGTCACCACGAGACCGAGAGTATCGCGGCTTGGAAGCAGAACGAAATGCTGGAAATACTGCCCACCCTTTTCCTGGTTTCCAGCCTCTCCGCAATGAATTGCACTATAAGTGCAAATAGGCACCCAGTCCATTTCTTCAATAGCTATCAGGAACTAAAGGAAAGGCTACCGACAGGTTCAGAGAACGGTGGCGACGGAAGGAACGGCGCGGCCTGGCGACCCAGTTGCGGTGAACCGAAAGTCCGCCCACATGAAGCAGAACCACGGCGACGGATTGCAAGAGGCCGTCGATCTCGCTCGTGGCGTCTTGCGTGTTTCGCGACCTTGATGCATTTGGCGCTTTTGAAATCGCGCCGTTGCGTTCGCTGCTGATCGCGCGATCACCGACGCCGCCATGCTCCAGGAGGCCGCCGCGAAGCTCGCCGCGTTTCATTCGGGAGAAGCATCACCGGCCCGCCGCTAAGAGTTTCGCTAAAGTCGGACCCTCACCGGCGCGATCGTAGTGCCCCACCCTTCTAAAAGTCCGCTATTTCCCGTATGTTTTTCAGCACGCGAGAGTGGCGGAACGGCAGACGCGCTGGACTTAGGATCCAGTGCCGGAAGGCGTGCGGGTTCAAGTCCCGCCTCTCGCACCACCTACAACTGGGCATCTCACGTTCAACTATCCTCGGGAAAGACCTGCTTACATCGAAGCCCGATCGAGCTGCAGGTTTGGCAATTGGCCCTCAGAGCACGGCCAACGGCACGCGCCAGGCGTCGTATCCATAAACCCAGTCGCCGTCGGTGCTCCGACGCATCCAGGTGTTCTCGCGTGACGTGAGCTGAACTCGCGAGGCGCGCTCCTTCCGCGTTAACTCGTACCGTCTGAGCGCGGCCGGGATACAGTCGGGTTCAATTCCTTGCAGGCAGCGCGAGAGCACCGCCGCATCTTCGACCGCCATCGCGGCACCCTGCGCCATGTAGGGAGTCATCGGGTGACAAGCATCACCCAGCAGGACGATGCGGTCTTCTCCCCAGCGTGGAAGGGGGTCGCGTTCGACGAGCGCCCACTTGTGAACGCGCTGACAAGCGGCGAGTACAGCGAGCACTTGCGGGTGAAAGTCTTCATAGGCTCTGCGCAAGGTCTCGATGTCTCCGTGCGACGACCAAGATTCGACCTCGAACTGCGACTCCGGTGTGCTGGTAACAAAATAGAGCTCCTCTCGATTTGGCTTCACGAAGTAGACGACGATATGCCTATCCGCGCCCCACCACTTGGTGTTGTCGCCGATATCAAGCTCGCCGAGATGCCCCGTGGGAAAAGTCGTGCGATAGGCGACCCGCCCGGTGAAACGAGGTTTTTCAGGTCCAAAAAGGATCTCCCGTACGAGGGAATGCACACCGTCAGCACCGACCAGCGCATCCGCCGTCCTATGGGTTCCGTCGGCGAACGAGAGTGTCACGCCATCTTTGACGCTCTGAAGACCGACTAGCCGCTGGTTGAGGTGGATGAGCTGGGCGGAACGACCGAGGCGATCGCGGCATGCAGGTCGCCACGGTGGAGAAGGAGATATGGAGCTCCAAAGCGACCTTCAGCCTCTGGGCCCAGCGAATAGTGGTGCGTCGGCGTGCCGGTTTTCGAGTCACGGTTTCGCCAGTACATCGGATAGAACGCCAGCCTGCGCAGCAGCGGCTCGAGCCCGAGCTCTCGAAGCACCCGAACTGCGTTCGGGCTCTGCTGGATGCCGGCGCCGACCCGTGCAAATGCGCTCGCTTGCTCATAGACTTGAACTCTCAAACCGACCCGCAGGAGCGCGGCCGCAGCAGTAAGTCCTCCAATACCCGCGCCCACGATCGCGATTTCGAGTTCTTTTTTCGGCAAGGCAGTCACCCGGGAATGTTGTCGCCAAATGTGCTCACCGGACGCGGTGATCCCCGGGACAGATTACATTGTTGCAAAACAGGCTCTGAGATGCACTGGAATCACCCAGCCATTTTCCACACCTCCTTAACGCCGTCCTCGCTCTCGACCCACGACGGGAAACAGATCGCGGTTCTAGTGACTCCCATCGCGTGAAGAAGTTCCGGCACGCTCGCTTGAGGCTGGAGCGGGGGCGCCTTTTTCCACCGGAGATGAGCAAGGGGGCTTTGAGTGACGTCAGAAGCTGAGAGAGCGAGCCTGACCTCACGACGCGATGTCCTCATAACCCTAAGTCGCGCTGTCGTGGTCCGAACGTGTCCGATGCTGAGAAGAAGTGGGCTCCGGGCACTGGCAACTACCGAAGTGCGTAAGGGCGGAGGTGATCGCGGGGTCGTGCGATCGCGTAGCCTCGCAAGTAACGAGTTAAGCGAGCGCAGAGGATCGTTTTCCGGTGCGCCTCGCGTTTCTCAACTCACCATCTCGAGTTCAGCCTGAGGGTGTCGGCTTTCGTCGGCAATCGTGTCGATCGAGCTCATCGTGTTACGCAGAAATTACGCAGGTTAATCGTATCAACAAAACCGATTGTTAAATTTCTGCGAAGCTGTTTCATAGCCCGCCTCTGCCAAGATACACGAATACGCGGCGAGCGAGATTCTTCATTCATCCTGGGGAGGACACGATGAAGCTTCGTTCACGACTCTTGGCTCTCGCTGCGGCCGGCCTGGCACTGGCAGCTTCCGGCTGCGTGCAACTCCAACAACAAATCGAGCAGCCGCGCGAATGGGGGAACTGTGCCTTGCTCGGCGCGGTGGCCGGAGCCGGACTCGGCACCGGAATCGGCTTTGCGATCGCCTACAACGTTAATGGCGACACGAAGACGACACAGCCGCGAGAAATCACCGGGACTCTGATTGGCACCGGCGTCGGCGCGGTCCTCGGACTGGTCACCGGTCATTTCATATGTGATCCGATTATTCAGCCGCCGCCGCCACCTCCTCCACCACCGCCGCCGCCACCTCCTCCACCACCGCCCCCGCCGCCACCAGCCAAAGAGAAGCTGGTGCTGCGTGGTGTCCATTTCGATTTCGACAAGTACAATATTCGCCCCGGCGATGCGGCGGTGCTGGATGAAGCCGCCACGACGCTGCGAGCGAACCCCAACGTAATCGTTCAGGTAAATGGTTACACCGATGCGATCGGAAGTGTCGAGTACAACTTGCGCCTCTCGCAGAGGCGCGCCGACGCAGTGAGAAACTACCTAGAGCAGCAGGGCGTCTCGCGCTCCGTCCTGATCACTCAAAGCTTCGGCAAGACCAATTTCGTCGCGACGAATGACACCCCCGAAGGCCGCGCGCAAAACCGGCGCGTCGAGCTGGTGCCGGTGCAGTAGGTGTACAGCCTTCCCTCGATGGGTGGGCGCCCGCGTGCGTGCGGACGCCCACCTTCGTTTCAGCATAAAATTTGGTTCGCTGCCGAGTGCGAGCCTGATATTTTCTATCCTAGATGTGGGTGGAGACTCTTCGGCAGGCTCGGCGAATCATAGTCGCCGTTATTGGCTTCACCGTCCTGCTCGTGGGAGTCGTGATGATCGTGACGCCGGGGCCAGGATGGCTCGTAATTCTGCTCGGCCTTAGCATCCTGAGCGCCGAATTCGTCTGGGCGCGCCGCTGGCTTAGGCGAATCAAGAAGACCAGCAGCGACCTGGCCCGAACCGTGCTCGGAGAATCGAAGGTGGTTCCGGGCCAGAAAGCGTGAACTGTGCCGCTACTTGAGACGCGGCCGCACTTCCTTATCAAAACGGTCCATGAAGTTCTCGAGCGCGCGATCTGCGCCGATCGGCGTGATCAAAACCTCGTGAATTCCCAGCTCGGCAAACTGATTCAAATATTCTGCCAGCCTCGTGGGTGGTGCGAGAATTCCCTCGACGTAACCTCCGGTCTCGGTCCACCGATCGGAAAATCCGAGATACACTCGATGTGACAATGCGAAGCCCGACAGGTCGCGCCTTTTGCGCGTGGCGATTTCGCGAAGCCATTGTAGCCGCTCCGCCATCTCCACGGGCTTCATCCGCGTGCCGTGCCATCCGTCGCCCAGCTCAACCGCGCGTCGAACGGCTGATACCGCCGATCACGATTGGTATTTTGCCGGCGGCCGGACGCGGTCCAAATCGCATTCCGGAAAGCCGGAAGAACTCTCCCGCAAATTCGGGCGTGTCGCTCGCCCAACACGCCCGCATCAGGCGGATTGCTTCATCCGTGTACTTGCCGCGATCTTCGTACGGCGCTTGCAGCGAGCGAGATTCGGCTTCAAGCCAGCCGCTCGCCACACCCGCAATGACCCTGCCCTGCGCCAGCTGGTCGAGAGTCGCCAACTCTTTGGCCAGATGAATCGCGTTGCGGTAGGGAATCACGATAACGCTGGTCGCGAGGCGGATGCTACTCGTGACCGCCGCGACGTAAGCGAGGGTCGCAATGGGCTCGAGGAGCTCCAACGCGGGAATTGTGCCGCCGGCCGCGGGGACCAGAATGTGGTCGCTGACCCACAGCGACGAATAGCCCTCCGTTTCCGCGCGCCGGGCTACTGCGGCGACTTCATCAGGAGTCGCGCCAAATTGAGGAAGGTGAAGTCCAAGTTGCATGCTGTCACCTGACTAGATTTCCTAGGATGCGGCCAGTGCTATCGCCACTCTGCAGTGATTACAAAATCGATTCTTTCCGCTGTACAAAATTGGTACAGGTCATCGCGGATCCTGTTCTGCGGCCGCGGCCTCCTTCGAGTCTGATTAGATCGTCTCCAGGGTCGCTTTAAGAAGGTGGTCTGGCGCGCATACTGCTCTTTTATGCCGAGTCGCAAACGACGCGCGTCAGGTCAGTCGCTCACGATGGTACGCAAGATAAAGTCCCGTGCCGACTGAACCGGTAATCGCTACGGCGAGGTACTGTATGATGAAGCGCAGAGAGCGATGCGGATCGCCGCCGTTTGCGAACCAGAACAGCACCAGGTTCCATGGCACATATAGCGCGTAGAGAATAGCCAGCGGGAGCACCCATCGCTTCATCCTCCAGATGCCCCACGCATACGCGAGCAGAATCAATCCGAAGATCGGTCCCAACAGCGCGTTGGCAAACGGGGTCTGGAGCCGATAGCCAAAAATCACCAACCCCAAATGCGAGGGATCCCGCAAGTGCTGTAAGGGCTTGGTCATATTGGAGACGGCCAGCAGGACAAAGAGTACAGCCATAACCGTCAGGAAAACCCCGCGCGCTCCGCTCCCGGAAGTGCTGCCCGGCGCCCCGCTCATTTGATGCACCTCGCTTTGATTAGTCTTGCTAAGGATGACCGAGAGGACGCTAGTTGTGGGCCTCGCATACTGCAAGCTTCAGCGATCAGCCGGCACTGAACTGCTGGCCACAATTAGGGGGCTAGCTATCTGAAACGGCTTTGCCGAGCTCTGCCGCCTTGGCTCAAATCAGCTTACCTGATTCGTCTCGACGTCGGGGCGGTTTTCCATATCTGCACGGATCAGTAATGCCCAAGCCGGGAGCTAAGTGGCAGATCTCAAGAGCTGCAAAAATCTCGCGGATCGATATTGAGTGCATTTCCACGCAAAGGCGGCCAGGCAGCGGGCGTTCGACGTCTGCCACATCATGCCTCCTTTTGTGATTTAAAAAGATTCGGCTAACCCTGACGTTTCCATTCACACGGGGGTGAATTAATCTTGACCAGCTCGCGACAAATCGACAGTGAACCGGAAGCACAAATCGCTGATTATTGTCGCGGCGGCTGTCGCTTTATCGGGGGTAGTCGCGGCCGTGCTCGCGGGCTTTGCGATCTACAATCTGAACTCTCTGATCGAGCGCAATCAGACGCGCATCCTCACGCTCGTCGGCGACGCGCTGAAGCGGCCGGTCCAAGTAGATCAGGTCAGCGCCCGCGCAGGATGGGGTGTTTGGATCGAGATCGGCGGGCTCAAAATTGCTGAAGACCCCGCGTTCGGCCAGTCGCCGTTTCTTTCCGCACCCCGTACCACTCTTGAGGTCGACGTGCTTCCGATTCTTCGTGGACACGTTCGCGTCCACACGATGACTTTGATTAATCCGGATGTTCGGCTTTTGGAAAGCCCCACCGGTGCTTTAAACGTCGACAGCATTGGGGGCCCACCCGGCCAGCACAATAAGGTCTCGCTGATAGTCGCGTCATTTTTCGTGAAGTCAGTCGAAGTCGACGACGGCACGATTCACTACAGCCGGGCCGGACAGCAGGGTGCACCGATCGAAATCCTCCATCTCGATGGCGAGATCTCCGGCTTTGGCTTTCTCGGGCGAGTGCACCTCGATGGCAAGCTGGCGTTTCTTGAAGACGCTCAGAACCTGACGACCGTGTCCGGCACCATTGGGCCTTTGCTGCACCAACGCGTATTTGACCCTGCATCGATTTCCCTCGATATCGAATTCGAAGCCCAATCCCTGGTCGTCGACAAGCTCAAAGCTCTCGGCGCGGTCGGAACGAAAATTCCTGAAGATCTCTCGATTCCCGATGCGGCGCGGTTCAAGGGCTCCTTAAAGGGTACAATGGACGCGCTGAACTTCGATTTCGGGGCCGACCTGAGTTCTGGCCGAATCAAGTACTCCACGATCTTCGCCAAACCAGCGAACCTTCCGATGAACGTCACAGCGAAGGGAGCTATGGGACTGGTTTCAGACCGGTTCAATCTCGATTCGGTACGTCTGCGGTTGGCGGACCTGGATGCGACCATTAGCGAAATGGCTTTTCCGAGCAGCGGCCCATCGCACCTGCACATCGAAACCAACGCCTTCGACGTCGCAGCGCTCGGCAGCACGCTCCGATTTCTAGGCTCTTATCGCCTTGGCGGCAAAGGGCAGGCGCACGTGAGGTTGACCTTCGGAAACGGTCCATTCTCCAGCGACGGTTCCGTGTCGGTGAAAGATGCCTCGGCCATCCTGGTGAATGGAAAAATTCCAGGCGTTTCCAATCTCGATGCGACCGCAGAGTTGCATGGCCGGACCATCGTCGTGGAGCCGTCGACCTTCTCGATCGCCTCGGCGCGCGCAACTCTTCAAGGCGTCGTCAACTCGTTCAACCCGTTGCAGGCGACCTACCAACTGGATGCGCAGTCGATCCGGCCCGCTGCCTTCATTCCCAGCCGGCCCACTGCAGAAACCATGAATCAGGTCCATATCACGGGGAATGCCCGCGGCGACTTCAGCACGCCGCACCTATCTGCGCACATCATATCCTATGACGGGCTTCTGTATGGTGCGGCGTATCGGAATCTCGACCTCACGGCCGGCTACACCAACAGCCGCCTCACGGCGAATCCTCTGACTGTTGCGCTTTTTTCCGGCTCCTTGGTCGCCGCCGGCGGCGTGACGATGGGTCCTCGGCCGCAGTTCAACGTTAACGCAAACCTGCGGAACATCGACGTTCATCAGGCCTTTCTCGCGATCGATCCAAAGACCCAGCGACGCCTGCGGGGTTTCTTAACCGGCAACGTAAATCTGGTTGGCGCGGGCAAAGACTGGAACACCATCAAGCCTGCTCTCAATGGCAACGGCGACCTGGTGCTCACCAACGGTAAACTAGTGGGGGTTAACATCGTCGCCGTGGCGATAGACAAGGTGGCCTCTGCACCAGGCGTCAGCCAGATCGTAAATGCGACCTTTATGTCCGACCATCGCGGGATGCTGGCCGACCCCGACACCGAACTGAGGTACGTGCGGTCCACCTTCGTGTTGGCCAGTCAACAGTCAACGGATCACCACACATGATCTGGTCGTGAGATCAGACGACTACGGAATCACCGGCGATGGGTGGTTCGATTTTGACAACAACATCAGCATGAGCATGGACCTCCAGCTAACCTTCGGACTGTCGGTGACGATCCCGGTCTATGTGACTGGCCACACGCCGGTAGTAGTGGTGATGCCGGATATTCCAAAACTCGCGGAGCGCATCGCCCTCGATGCGCTGAGCGTGCCAGGGCGAGTTATCCGCGGCGGAGTGAACGGCTTGAGCGACCTGATCGGGGGAGGCAGTTCATCCCGTACCAGAACGCCCTCGAATTCAAATCCGCTCAACAAACTAAAAGGCCTGCTACCTTGAAGTAGCGACCTTCTGGGCTGCATTCGCCGGCGTTGCCGGCGCAGCAGGCTCAACGACCAGTTCTATCCTGCGATTCTGCGCGCGGCCCGACGTGGTGGCGTTACTTGCGACGAAGTGGCTCGCGCCGAAACCACGAGAGACGATATGGTCGGCTGGAACTCCGTGTTGCTCCAGGTAGGAAGCGACCGCTGCTGCACGCTCATCCGATAGCCTCAGGTTCAAATTCTTGCCGCCGGTCGGGTCGCAGTAAGAGTCTACATAGATGGTCGACGAGGGTTTGTCCTTCAGCATCTCGATGGCTGAATCCAGGATTGGATCGGAATTCGTGCCTATAGACCCGTCCCGCTGAAACTCGACTCCTCGCAGGTCGACCTTCTCGATCGCTTCGCCGGGGCTCGGTCCCTTCTCTGTTTGTGCGGCCGGGGGGAGAGGCTCTATTTGTTGAGCCGTCTTTGAACAACCCGAAGCATAGATAAAAAACAACGCCCCCAGTCCTCCGAGCAGAGAACCGGCAACCCAATTTACGCTGTAACTATGCCCGCTCATATTGATGTTTCTCCATCAACCCAAAGAGCAAGCGCAGTGCCAGTATGGAATTCCAGTACTTTCTTGGAGCATTCGGGTCGGTAGGGTATGAAACCCTTACACAGTCGACCAAAACGGTACACGAATTGGTGCAATCGCTAAAACACGAGATCTTGTGACTTCTTTAGCCTAACCATCGCATGCAATGCTCTAGAAAGACCAAAGGAGGTACAGTGCACCAGGAACTGCCAGCCAAATTCATTCCGCACGTTCAGCGTGCGCCCGCTCAATCGATATCCGGCATTTAGATTCATCTTGGTCTCGACCGAAGTCAGACGCGATTCTTGTTTCAAAATCGGCAGGGCTTATACAGCCGCTCGGCGCGACCACGAGCTCCGTCATTGAACTCTTCACCATCAGTAAGATTCCAATCGTGCTCGTGGCCGGATCTCTCACGAACGCACTCTTGAAATTTCGCAGGCCTGAGAATTGCTGTGGTTCAGTTCCAGTGATCCTGAGAGTCACGCAATTCATCGAGCCGGTTAGTCTTCTGCTCCATTTGATTCCTTCTTCCTGCGGCCTTCCCCTCGCGTCATCGCGGTGAACAGCGCGGGCGCACACGACCGAAACTGATCTGCTCAGCAACGCAATTTTCGTGTCTGGTCCAGGCCGCGATCATCTCCAAATTCCGACCCACTCTGCTCTTAATGATTTGAGAATCCCCACTTCATACTGACGCAAACCTCTTCCTTCAAATTGCAGCCATTTCTAAGGGAGGGCCTCCTTCTGTGATCCGGAATCTTTTGCAAGGACGAACTGTGCATTGCTCTCTAGCATACCCTCTTTGGAGGTCCTGCTGGCAGTTACATCGATCGCGGTCTTTGGAGCGAACGCACGCGCCGACAGCAGTTTCTTTCAGCCGGGGAACTTAGTGGAGAGCAGAAGCGTGTACGACAACAATCCTGCCAACGTCCAATTGGGCCAAGTGCTGCCACCAAACTGCACGACCCCGCCCGGTGGATGCGGGAACGCGATCCAGGATGGCACCTATCCATTCGTCTGGAACAACGATTCCGTCGACGGAAGTTTCGGTATTACCTCGAAGATTTTCCTGGATCAGATTACCGCGGCAGGCTCGCTCGTGAGCACACTGGAGGTACCGAACAGCTCACAAAATGGAGTGCCTCCAACAAGGGATGGTCACCAGCTTCACTTCAAAGTCCGGGTTGGCTCTGAATCTTTCCTTGGATCATCAACACCTGACGTTTATGCTTACTTGGCGCCAATCGACGCGGTCGATGTCTCCAATTACAACACCCCAAGTGCTCTGGATCCCATCAACCCGGTACCAGCAACCGTCTTCCGGGTAGTCGCGAACGTCGATCGGAAGGACGAGTTCAAGTTCACGGCGACCAACGCCTACAGCGGCAACAATGGGCGTGCGGCCATCCTGAACAACTCCGACGGAGCAAACTTCATCTACACTGCAGGCAATGCCGGTAACGGCGCTAATCCGCAGCCGGACGGCATCATTATCGGTGCTGGAGCGCAATTCCTTGAGCCCGAAAACAAGGCACTGGTAGCGCAAAATCCCGAAGATCCCACTCCGCTGGCGAGCTTCAACATTACTCAGCTTGGGAATTCACCCGACAAGATAGGAAAAGATGACACTTCCGTGAACTTACTATCTTCAAAAATGTCGTTTACTACACGAAGGGCAGTGGGGGTAACGGGATTAACACGGTTTATTTTGTTGATTCGACAGGGACCATCTGCACCAACGCGACCGGTATCGGCCTTCCTCCCCTTCCGCAAGCCTGCCGGTATCGCCGCTGGCTTACGATCCCAGCATGTTGCAGACGAAGGGCCTTGACCCAAACAATATGTGCATTTTGAAGGGATTCCCTACGGCGCTTAAGAGCAAGACCGCGTTTCCTTTTGGAATATGGTTTGCGAGTAACAACGTTCTCTATGTTGCCGATGAGGGGAATGGTGACAACACCTTCTCTAGCACTACGCAGCAGTACACTGTGGCCGCTGCCCAGACCACGGCAGGCCTGCAGAAATGGATATTCGATTCCGGTACGCAAACCTGGAATCTGGCCTACACCCTGCGGAATGGGCTGGCCCTCGGCATCCCGTACAGCATTCCCGGCTATCAGACCGGCACGAATTCGTCGACCGGTCTTCCGTGGGCTTCTGCAACCGACGTACTTCGCAACATCACCGGCACCGTCAGTAGCGACGGCACCGCGGCGACCATATGCGCGATAACCTCGACCGTGAGCAGAAATGGTGACCAGGGTGCGGATCCAAACAAGCTGGTCGCGATTACTGACAACCTGGCAGCCACCGCTCTGCCGAGCACCGAGACTTTCAAAACGCTTCGTGCCGCCGCCAACCTGGAGGTCCTGCGCGGCGTGTCCTACGGCCCCGGGAACTTACAGAGGTAAGGTCCCGGCAGTTCGAGCAAAACCGGACGCGCCGCCGCACTGTCGGACTCGAAGATCAGGAGCTCGGATTGATTCGAGCCTCTCCCAAACTTTTAAGGATTCCGAGCATCTTGGCCTTCCATGGGTCAGCGGCAAAACGCCCGGTAAGGTATTGACATCTCCTCGTGCTAGTCTCAAACCTTCCCCACGCAGGGTCACTGGCTTTTGCCGCAACACTTACGCTAACCGCCGTTGCCGCTTCTGGCTCGTACTCGGAAGGGCAATACACTTGGATAGGGACCCACCGCGGAAACCAGAACCTCACTGGAGCACGCGGGGCATAAACACACGCCGCTGGCAGTTACCCTTTATTTGACTAGACGTGGCGACTCGTTTCTAATTTTGAAGGGATGACCGCATAGCAAAGGTTGCATCGGCCAAATTTATCTTCCGAGCCCAAACCTCGGTATAATCTGTCTTGGCAAGAAAAGAAGCGACCGAACTGCTTTCGATCGAGGGACGCGAGGTCTTCGTTACCCATCCGGACAAATTATATTTTTCGAAGCAGACCAGGCTCTCCAAGCTCGACATCGTTCGCTACTACCTGGCCGTGGCTCCCGGAGCTCTCGCTCCGATTCGCAATCGTCCACTGGTTCTAAAGCGGTACGTCGAGGGGGCCGAGGGAGAGGCCTTTTATCAGAAACGCGCACCCACCCGCCGTCCGTTGTGGCTGCGAACGATAACGTTGACATTTCCTTCCGGTCGCACTGCGGAAGAGCTTCTTATAGATGATGCGGCAGGGCTTGCCTGGGTGGTCAACCTGGGCTGCCTCGAACTGCACCCCCATCCTGTGCGCGCAGATGACCTTGAGCATCCTGACGAACTGAGGGTCGACCTTGATCCTGGCCCCGGTGTCAGCTGGTCAGACGTACGGACCGTCGCACTGGAAGTGAACTCTCTTCTGGAGGAGATGAGCCTGCGGGGCTGGCCTAAAACCAGCGGCTCCCGGGGAATCCATATCAATGTGCGAATTACGCCGCAATGGACTTTCGATGAGGTGCGTCGAGCGGCTCTCGCGCTTTCGCGGGCCGTCGAGCGGCGCGTACCTACTTTGGCAAGCTCGAAGTGGTGGAAGGAGGAGCGCCATGGTGTATTCCTCGACTACAACCAAAATGCGAAGGATCGGACTACTTGTTCGGCTTACTCCGTGCGCCCGGTCCCCGATGCGCGAGTTTCCGCGCCACTGAACTGGCAGGAAGTGCCTGATTGCGAACCGGCGGACTTCACGGTACTGACGATGCCGAAGCGTTTCGCTGAGATCGGCGACCCGCACTCCGAAATCAACGCGGCGCCGGGTTCGCTTGAAATGTTGCTTGAGCTCGCCGCGAAAGACGAGGCAGCAGGCCTCGGTGATGCTCCCTGGCCGCCACACTTTCGAAAAACGGGGGGCGAGCCACGGCGGGTTGCCCCTTCGCGCGCGCGGTCTACCGCCAAATCCATGGGAAAGACGCCGCGGGTGAAGATGCCGCTTGTTGTGGTAGCAAACTCGCCTGACAAGGACACGGCGCTGGCGGGTCTGGAGCGATGGAAGAGCAAGCATCCGGAAGCGGCCGGACATCTGGCGATCGATGACGTGTTGGTCGACTCGATGCGAGGCAGATCCTCCACATGGACACGGATCCGCGTAAATCTGCGCCATGTCCCCGAGGCATTGCGACCATTACAGCAAACGCCCGACCCGGATGACGATCCCACACGCGAATGGCGAAGGAATCGAGCTTCGAAGTACGAGACCTGAATAGAACGCTCGTTGTCAGCGGCCAGTCGAAAAAATCATCATCAACTCTTGCGGCGGAACCACTTCGAGTTGGGCGTAAGTGCAGTCACAAGGTTTCTTGTCGTTCCGCCATCTTCGAAATTGCGCCATGTGGCGGAAGCGAGTTCCCTGCATATGCTCATATGCGACTTGAACCACGAGTTCAGGTCGGAGCGGTTCCCAGGATAAATCCTTGCCCTGACTCCAGCGGCTTTGACCCCCCGGCATTCGAGTGCCGGCTTCGCCGGTCGTTCCCTCCTGTTCTGCCCAGTGCTTCCAGGGGTGATGGGCAAGCGCGCCTAGACGATAGGGAGCGAGGTACTCGACGAGTTGCCTGCGCTTTTCTTCCGTGAAGCTTGCGCAGACGCCCACGTGCTGCAGCGCTCCTTCCGCATCGTAGAGTCCAAGGAGCAGCGAACCCACGGCCGTTCCATGTCCTCCCTTGTGCCAGCGAAAACCAGCAACCACACAGTCGCAATCGCGCTCGTGCTTTACCTTGAACATCACGCGTTTGTCAGGTTGATAGCTGTCTGACACCGGCTTGGCCATGACACCGTCGAGACCCGCGCCTTCGAAGCGCCGAAACCAATCCGACGCAACCTCCGACTCGGAAGTCGCGGGCGTTAGATGAATTGGGGGTGTTGCAGACGCAAGTAGCGACTCCAGTTCCTTACGCCTGTGATGGAAAGGTTCGTTCCGCAGGTCTCGATCGCCCTGGCAAAGCAAGTCGAAGAAGACCACCGATGCCGGAATTTGCCGAGAGAGAAGCCTCACCCGCGACGCGGCTGGATGAATCCGAAGTTGCAGAGCTTCGAAGTCGAGGCTCCCATCTCTGGCAATGACGATCTCGCCATCGAGCACGCAGCGCTCGGACAACTGCGCACGCAAGGGTTCGAGCAATTCGGGAAAATAACGGTTCAGCGATTTCTCGTCTCGGCTCTGGATCAGGACCTCATCGCCATCGCGGAAAACCAGCGCTCGAAAGCCATCCCACTTTGGCTCAAAGATCCATTTTGGGCCCGCCGGTAGGTCACTGATTCGCTTTGCCAGCATCGGCAAGACCGGTGGATTCACTGGAAGCTTCACGCTTCCAATTTTACATCGTGATCGCCCATTTTGCCGATCGGGCAGAGCTGGGCATCCTTCGTCCCAATTGGGATAGAATCCTTACGCCAGAACAGACTCGCTGCTAGGCGATGCGGCTCAGAAGTCGAAGGCCGATTCGCAAAGCGTGTGCCGAGACCGGTACGCACGTGACAATTTGTTAAAACAAAAGAAGCAGGTAGAAGCACTGTTTGGGCTCGCTGCACCTTTTTCCATATTACAGGTAGCGGCGGGCACGGATTGTAGTTGTTGCAAGAAGGTGGTCGTCCATTGAAATTCCGAACGCCAAGTCGCTGGGTAGGCTTGGTCGCAGGGATCGATTTCGTGGAACCGAGCCGAAGCGCTGCGCCGGAAGCCCGCAGCCTCGAATTGCAATTATCATTGGCTAAAGTTTGGCCCGTCCAAACCGTCCAACGGCACCGAGCCCGCCAAGATCCGACGCGAATCTCAGAGACTCAACCACCAGCGCCGGACTAACAGGCGAACTTTGCTCAGTCCGGGTAGCGTATCGCCTACCAAGCGATGGCCGCAGCGACCGCTGGTCCGTCAGACATATGTGCTGATGAACTCCGCGACTCAAGCCGCGCTTGGTCGACGCGTGCGAACCAGAGGAGAACTTATCCCGTCCAAATGGTCGGGCCGAGCTTTTGCGGCGTGTCAAAGGCTCGGTGGCGTCACCACCTCTATGGCTCGCGCGCAGAACGGAGCTTCTCCATTGTT
Organism: Thermodesulfobacteriota bacterium; assembly: GCA_046728175.1. Taxonomy (GTDB): domain Bacteria; phylum Desulfobacterota; class Binatia; order Binatales; family Binataceae; genus JAFAHS01. Next base: position 15,804 of record JBKPEA010000032.1, read on the forward strand.
TTCCGTCCTTTTCCTGCAAAAGCCGACCAGCCGAGGGCCCTTGATTGAGCGCGTTTCCGGGCTACTTCACCTGCGATATGGGCTTACCGTGTGCCAAGCCCGATGTCGACACCGAAGCTATCGATGTAGAATGTGGACTCCTGACGAGAATCTCTTTGTAGAGGAAGACCCTTTCAGACCTCTACCTGAGGCTCTGAAACGCGAGACGCACTTCCAAGGCCGCGGTTGAGTACGTATCCACCGCGTCCAGTTGGCTCGGGTCCTCCTCGATTGCGGCCGTCAGACTGTGGTAAGCCGCGCGGTCCTTGTTCATCAGTTCCAATCCTCGGCTGGTTACCTACTTATATGATCGCGATTGCAAACCACTACGCGGTAGCTGTTTGGATGGTCTCGGTTATAGTAACCAGTCGTTCGAGCGGCTCTCCGATAGGTGCACTCCCTCTTGAATTTCTCGGGCTGCGGCGTGCTCCAAACATTCAGTAGTCCTTGTGCCACTGAAGTTCGATTTGATTGCCCTGACCGGTGGAGGTCGAAGTGTTGATGTTGATTTCCGGTGTTAGGTAGTAGCTAACCGAGCCGCGCCGTTTACGTGGATCGACAGTCTCTTGTGACGCAGAAACGTAGATATTTTGCGTCACGTATCGACCCACGCCTACACCACCGGTCCCCGTTGTCGTGACACCTACATCTTCAAGGCCCAGGGAGTCAGCAATAGCACGCCCAGCCTGCGAAGCGGCCATTCCCATAGCCTGTTTCTGCAGATTCTGCTGCTGCGATCCACTGAGCTGGTTGACCGGCCGGCCAAACATGACCATCGACAGAATATCAGCCTGCCCCAAGGAAGGAACGCTGCTCAGCCGAAGGTCTGGTTTCGAAGCCGGACCCATGATGTTTGCCGAAACCATGTAGTTCTGCACCCGGTCTTGCGCGAGAATGTCAAGCGCGGGATCGATCTGGGCACCCCCGACAAAATTGATGTCGCCACGTACAAGATCGAAGCGCTTACCCGCTACACTCACGTTCCCGCGGACGGTGTGAATGGTTCCGACCAGGTCCACTGGAGCGCCAGCTGGCTTTTTTGCCTGAAGCTCGCCCTGCAGCTCTACTTGCGCTTCCTCGGTCTTGATCCAGTTGTTCCGGTCAATCTTGATGTCCAGATCGATCGCAACGTCATCGGGCGGAGTAGCGCCGCTGGTGTCAGTCGAAGTCCAGCCCGAAGCCCCGGGCTTCGACTCGACGTCAGACCGCGACACGTGAATGGTCTCATCAGGTTTGAGCGATTGCTTCTGAAATAGTGAGAGGTCTGGACGGATCAGGCCCGAAAGCGATTCTATCGATCCCTTGATCCGCAGCCCATTCAAGGGACCAGAGCAGTTTAATCCTCCCGCGATGATAGATCGATATTCGTGTGTCGTGATCGCAGGCCATTTGTCGAAGGACACGGCAACATTCACGCGCCGCGGCGAGTATCCTTGGAGCTCGATGACTCCTCTTCCGCTCAGTGTGCCGTCACCGGCGCTCGCCAACAATCTCACCAGGCGTATTTGCCGAGAGTCGAAATCGACCCGAGCGGTCGCGTTCGTCACGTCCACATTCAATGGCTTGATCAGACATTTCGCTCCCACCAGGTCGACATATCCCTGTGGCCGCGGATCTCTAAGCGGCCCGGTCGCCGAGATGTCGACAACTAGCGCTCCCTCGAGTTTCTTGGTCGTTCCCGATGTAAAGGCGTTCAAAAACGCGATATCAATTCCCCGCGACCCGACGTGAACGTCCATATCGCCCACCGACTCGGCGCGAAATTGTGGCGACCACGCGAGATTGAGAGGTATGGTCCCGTTAGCTTGCAAGGAGTGAGTACCGTTCTGGCGCAATGCGACATCGACCAGCGCCTTTCGCGCCCCATACGCCACCCTCGCGTCAAATCCCTGGTAGCGGAGACCAGAAACATTCAGATCATCTATAGCTGCGGCCGCATCTATGATAGGTGCCGCAGCCTCACCCGAAAGCTGCAAGTGGGCTGACAGAAGCCCGTCGATCGGAACCGAATGGGGAGAAATCGCTGCCAAGGCGGCGAGCGAGACTCGGCGCGCATTAATCCGTAGGTCCTGTGCTCCCGCCATTGACGCCCTGCCCTCGACGGTTAGTGATTGATGATCACTTACGAGCTCAAAGTTGCGGATCTGGAGAACGCCGTCCCGAATGCTGACCTCGCCGGTATGTTGCAAGCCCCAGGCACCGCCGGCAGTAGTTAACGATAGCGTCGTTAAGTTCACTCGCAGATCGCCTGGCTCGTAGATCAGTCGCGCCTCTATCTGATCGCGTCGCGCCATCTGGTCGATGGCATTGCACGATACGTCTGCGGATTGTGGCGAGCCGCCGCTAAGATGAACCGTCGTCACCAGCGATTTGAACCTCTCCCCGGCATTCACGTCCTCAGCGGTAAGCTCGACTTCACCCTGAAGGCTGCCCAGCCGTCTAAGGCGGACCACCTCGTAAACCAGGCGTGCGTGCCGGGCAGAGTAGTTGCCGAGTTCAAATTCGGTTGTATGGATTGAGCCACGCACCCTGAGCTGATCGAGATTCCCATCTACGGTGCCCGCCAGCTCAAGGCGCCCGCGTCCATGACCGCCGGCCAGGGCAAGCCATGGCGACAGAGTTGTCGCGCGAAGAGAGTAGTCCAGAGATACTCGTCCCTCTTGAGAGAGTGCGACCGTACCTTGAGCGTTCAATGAAGAATCGTTCGCTTCGATCGATGTCTGCCTGACACGTAGAAGACCTTGAGAAAGTCCTGTCCTCAACTCGCCGCGGTCGACTTTGATCGAGCCCACGATCGATCGCGACCATTGAAGAGTTCCGTCTGCCTGGGCGGTTTTGGGATCGAGTCCGACTCCACGCAGATTGGCCTTCGCGTTGAGGTCGGTAGGCACCACAGAGCTTGGCTGGTGAGCAAACGCGCGCAGGTCAACGCGGTTCATCGCGAGCGCAAGCTGGTATGAGGTCTTCTCTTTCAGGCCCAGTATGCCACGGATTTCGACACGCGAGGCGCCATTGGCCAGAGCCGCATCGATGGACGCGACCTGCCGCATCAGTTTGCCGGTGAGCGTGAGATCTCCGAGCCGCCATGCACCCATTGCCAGTCCCTCGTCATGTAGGTCGGCCTCGGCAGACAGATCGGCAAGATCGCGTCCATTGCCTTGTGCGACCACCGTGCCGTGGACGGTACCGTGTGGCAACTGCCGGTTTGCTCTCTCCTCCAATAGCTGGTCAACTTTCAACCCGGAAATCGAGACGGCCGCCCGAAAATCGAATGAAGCGCGGTTGGCCCTGGTGGTGGCTTGCAGAATAGTCCGGGCATTGCCGGCTACGACCGCGGCGCTGATACGACCCGCCGCCATTTCGCCCGCGACCTCGATGGCTCCGGCGAGGTCGCGTGCAAGACCGAGGTCCGGGAATAGAGCATTGAGATCAGAGGCTGCGAGTCTTCGAATCTGCACCACTCCTTGGCCGCGCCCCTTCGCGACATCGTACGCCCTCGCCCAACCGTCGATTGCGGACGCCTGAGTCTTTAGAGAAAATGCAGATACACTAGCAGTCATGGCTCCGTGAAATTGATGTGCAGCAATTTCGGCATGCAGGGAAACTTGTGGAAGATCGCCGCAATTAATCCGAGAATCGACGGTCTGAATTTGCAGCGACAATCTCGCCGGTTCCATCACCGCGGTCGCCTCGAGATTGGTATTCGTCAGTCTGCACTCCTTGCGCGAGGCCTGTTCAATCTCAATGTCCGCGTCGTTGATTTTGAAGCGGCGAATGCTCACCCTGTATCCGGCATCCGATTTTGCGCTCTTCGGGGAAGGATTTTTGATTTCGAGAGCGGTAACGACGTTCCAAGCACCACTGACAGTCCGCACGAGATTCACTCGCGGATGGACCACCTCGACTTCAGCGAGCCTGACCCATCCGGCCATTAGTGGAAACAGGGCGTAACGCACTCGTGCGAGTGGGACCGTTACGATCGATTTACCGCGTTGGGACAGGACGATGTTGTGAATCTCCAGATCGCCGAGAAGCGATCCGTCAATGGCGCCTATTTCTACGTTACCCTGATAAGTTTGCGCTAGCTGGTTGACTATCGTCGTCCGCACCAACTCGTGCGCTCGCCGAGTTTGGCTGACGATCACGGTGCCGGCGACAAGGGTGACCACGAGAATGATCATCGCCATAATCGCCCTTCGCACCAACCGCCAGATCGGTCCCACCGGAATGACCTCGTCAGAAGTACTGGCCGATGCTGAAGTAGATCTGCCAATTCGGACCCCCCGGAGGCTTGTTGAAAGGAAACCCCAGGTCGAGGCGCAGTGGACCAATTGGCGTTTCGTAGCTAAGCGCGGGGCCCGCACCAAATCGCAAGTTGTTGATCGGGATATGGTACGGGTCTGTCGAGAGCTGCCCGAAATCCAGAAAAGCCGCGCCGTCCAACTGTTTCCGAAGCTTGTGACGGAGCTCGACCGAGCCTTCGATCCAGCTTAACCCTCCGAGTGGAACGTTGTTTGAGGTTTTTGGACCTAATCTCCAATAGGGGTAGCCACGGACGCTACCTTCGCCGCCTGCATAGAATCGGTAGAAGAGAGGATAGTTACGTTTCGCGCCGAGCGAATCGGCAAAGCCGAGCTTTACTCGAGTAGCCAGAATAGTACCCCACCCAATTAGAGAGTAATTCTTCAGCTCAGTGACTATTCGGTAGAAGTCATAGTCGCCGCCGAAAATGCCGCCTCCTTCCATCGCGTCGATAGTAAACACATGCCCAGAGCTCGGGTTGTAAGGATCGTCGGTGGTGTTTATCGAAAGCCGCGCGTTGAGCCCCGACAAGATCCCACTGCTCTTGATTCCGCCAAGCGCCCTTGGAACCGACGGATCGACGCCACTGAGGCTATCGTATTCCAGCTGATACCCGACTGATACGGTAATCGGATGTGCGAACTTATATTCCAGGCGGGGTACTAGTCGCGTGCCGAACAGGTTGTATGTTGGAACTTGCTGGATATCCTCGCGAAGGCTCAAAAGGCCGGTGGTGCGCGGTGACCTGAACAGAAAAGGCTGGCGAAGGTTAGCGTCTAGCGTGCTGTAGATATTTGAGTATTGCGCGAGCAGGGAAAGTTGCCGGCCGCCACCGAGCCAGTTTCGATCGGTCCATTCGAAGCCCGCGATGAATTGGCTCTGCGTGTTATAGCCCCCAGCGATTGCGACAGCATGCTTGGGCTTCTCTTTCACGATGACGCGGATCGGCGCCACATGGGGATTGCGCGCGTCCAGTTCCGGGCTGATGTTCACGACCGCGAAGAGGTTCAGAGCAAGGATGCGATCTCGGGACTCGTCGAGTTTTCGTTGCGCGAATGGTTCGCCCGAGTGATAGGCAAGCTCTCGAAGAATTACATCCGCGGCGACGGCATGCTCGCCTTCCAATCGGGTCGCTCCAAAGACCGCCTTGACCCCGGGACGCAGGTCGAAAGATATCTGCGCCGTACCCCGCGCGACCTTGATGTGGGCTGTTCTCGTGACACTTACTTGAGCGTACGCCGCGTTTCGAAACACAACTTCGAGCGCCTCGGCGCTCTGTTGGTAGTCTTTTTCCTTGAAAACCTCGCCTGGCTTCAGCCTGAGGTGTTTGTAGAGAGGATCGGCGGCGGGGACAACCAATCCATCAAGCTCGATCGTAACTCGCTGAACTCTGATGGGCTCGTTTTCGGTAATTCGGATTGCGACGTCTATCAGATTGCCCGTCACGCCGAGTTCATAGGAAATGGCTGTTCGATAGTATCCGTTAGCCTCGTACAAACGACGCATTCGTTTCAGATCTGTCGGAAACGCATCAGGGTCGAAAATCGGCCGCTTCTTCCAGATCTGATAAACCGGTCGTGGCTTGAGAGATGACTGTGCGGTCAGTTCCGTATCGGAAAGCGCGTGATTGCCCGAAAACGAAACTGCACGCAGGTAGTAGGTCTCGTTGTCTCGCAGATCTTCGACTGTAGATGCCCGCGATCTGGAGCAATGCAAAAGTACGAGGGAAAAGACCCCGACCGCCACCAAGCCCACGGAAATATTGGGGCCGTTCGGCACCGCGACACCTTCCTAGGCTGAGACCTGCCGTTGGTTTCAGCCTTGCACTAGACAACAGCGCTCGCAACGAAATCATTGGAACGGCACGCACCGACTCAATTCCGAAAAACATTGAGAATCTGGTCGTACTCGAGCCTGCGCACGTGGAGAATCTACGCAAGCATCGTGATCACGATGCGCCTTCCGATCTATGGCAGACTTGTCGTCGCTCCTGCAGCTTTCGGCGGTAGCGCCGCGTTCGTTTTGAAGCAGTAAGACCTGTTTATGGCAAAGCGGGCTACGTCATTCTATAAGTATTGCCTGCGCTGCAGAGTGCACCGCCGAGACCCATGTACTCGATGCGACCGACGCGGCAGGACCGGTGACTTCTTCCTTCTGGCAGTCGACAGAAATGCTGAGGGCTTGGCACAAGGCATCGACTCCAGTGGACGGGCTCTGGCCCAGTCTCGGCTTTTTTAGATCCGTATTGCTCCTACGAAGGCTGCCAGCACCGATGTGAACGCAAAGCTTCCCGTACGAGCAGTTCAAAAGTTGCTCTGGATACACTCGCATGGTTGGTGAAACCACGCTCTAGGCGAAGCGGGGACACTGGCGAAGCGGGGACAGTAACGATCAGAAGCTTCGACCCCCCAATTCAGGCAGCAATAAGTCTGAACACGGAGGTACGACCAAAAGGTGTGGAAATAAAGAAAGGGCGGTGTAGCCTTCCGGGTTGAAGAGGCTCCGCCGGAGAACCGGCAGGAAGGAGAAACACCGACGATGCAGAGCATAAGCCGAGCAGAACGTCGTAGGTCAAGCCGGGGGTTAGGCACGCGCGCACAATGGGCTGCGCTGGAGGAGTTCACCAGACACCGGATTCAGGGTTGGGTGCAGGATCTTCTGGAAGAGGAAGTGGTCGAGTTTTTGGGCCGGCGAAAGTCACAACGCCGAGTGGCAGTTGACGCGCCTGAAGGATATCGCAACGGGTACGGGAAGGTACGCCTGTCGATGATGGCGGGAACGATCGCGCTGCAGCGGTCGGGCTGCGCGGGCTCGAGCAACGTTTCGAGAGCCGGATCCTGCCGTGGTTCGTGCGGCGTACCGAGCAAGTGAGCGAACTTTTGCCCCAGCTTTATCTTCACGGCCTGGCCCAAGGTGACTTCGAACTGGCGCTCCGCGGTCTGCTCAGTGAGGGCGCGCCATTATCGCCTTCCTCGATCGAGCACCTGAGAGCCAGGTGGCAGTGGGAGTATGCGGCTTGGAAGAGCCAGCGGCTGGACCATCTCGAGTTGGTATACGCCTGGGCCGACGGGCTGTACGTGAAGGCGGGCTTGAGGACAGCAAGCGGCCCTGCTGGTAATCATCGGAGCGTTGAAAGACGGGCGCAAAGTGCTGTTGGCGATCGCAGCCGGCCAGCGCGAATCGAAAGATTCGTGGGCGCGGGTGCTGCGCGATCTCTTCGCGCGCGGGCTCCGACCCTGGAAAGTCACGGTAGCGGATGGGCACTTGGGGATTTGGTCGGCGCTGGGCGAGCTCTGCCGGATGGGGAAAGAACAACGCTGTTGGAACCACCGGCTTACCAATGTGATCGATCTGCTGCCCAAGAAGGAATGGCCCGCGGCGAAGGAACTGTTGCGCCAGATTCCCTGTGCCGAGACCCTCGAATGCGAGCGACTGCGGGAAGAGTTCGCTGCCCGTTATCGCAAGCCTTACCCCAGGGCGGTCGAGACGCTGTGCCGCGATTGGGCGCGGATGGTGACCTTTTATCGCTTTCCCAAAGACCACTGGATCCATCTGCGCACCACCAGTGTGGTCGAGTCGCCCTTTCCGGCGGTGCGGCTTAGGACCGATGCCGCCAGGCGCTATAAGAAGGTTGCTAATGCTGAAGCGTCGATCTGGAAGATCCTGATGATCGCCGAGAAGAAATTCCGCCGCCTCAATGCACCTCAACTATTGGAGCAACTGCATAACGGACAACGGTTCCAGAACGGAATCGCAGTCCAGGAGATAACTCGGACGCGCCGCGCCGCCTGATCTCATTTACACGCCTGTTGCGGTGACCTCCTGAAACGAAACTGAAACTGTAAGCGCCGAACTAACACATGGCCAAGTTAGAGAAACCGCTCATCCAGACAGTCGAGTACCAGTCGTAATTCACGACAGTATCAGTCGCAATTCACAACTACTCCCGGAACGCCGAGCCCTTTCTTGAGTACCTGACGCGGAGGGAGCGAATGAAGCCGAACAACGAACTTTTTGACGGCGGCCGATTGCGATCTCCTCTCGATCTACGATATCAGGCAGCCGTGGTTCCAGTGTGTTTATGGTTTTGATTCCTAGCGTTGCCTTAGAATAGTTTCGGCATGACGATCACGGTTGGGACTCTGGGACGACTCCTCGGTGTCGAACAGCGCGCCAAGGACATCGTCTTTTCGTTTGAGAGTTCCGACTTGGTTCTGACCCCGCTGCGCCCGAACTTGATTCGACATACTTGGATGCCGAAACATTGGCGGCTTTATGCTGAACCGATAGCCGGCTCCTTTGCGGTCACGCGAAGGCTGTGGCCTGCCGGACCTCTGGCCATGATTAGCGAGGCGTCTGACACCGTGCAGGTAAAGTGCGGCGATTTATTAATCGAGGCGACGCGCAATCCTTTTCATCTGCGCTATTCAACGATAAGCGGGGGAACGTTTCTCGAAGAAGTGCTCGAAGGCGGATTGTGGTGGTCTTATTGGGACTACGCGCTTCGATTCAAGCTCGCTCCAGAGGATCACTTCTACGGCCTGGGACAGGCGGATCAACTCGATCGATCATTCGACCTCGACCATCGGGGTCATCTCCACGAGGTCTGGAATCAGCACACCCCCCCATCTTCGACGATCTTGCCGGCGCTCCAGAGCCTGCGGGGGTACGGACTACTGATCGACAATCCTCGGCGGGCAACCTGGGATCTGGGACATAGTGACCCGTCAACGTTTTCCTACAAGGCAAGCGGCGGTGGGTTGCAATACTACGTCTTTTCCGGGCCGGACCTACCAAAGTTGCTGCACACTTACCTAGAGTTGACGGGCTATCCTCCGATACCACCGCGCTGGGCGCTCGGAATGCTCCAATCCCGCTATGGATATCGCAACCGCCGCGAGCTGGAGTCGGTTGCCCGAACCTTTCGCGACAAGAAGCTGCCCTGCGACGCACTGATTCTGGATGTTTACTGGTTTCGCGAGATGGGTGACCTCACTTTCGATTTTCTTGACTGGCCGGATGCCCCAGAAATGATCGCGCGCCTCAAGCAGCAGGGTTTCCACATCATCTTGATCGAGGAACCTTATGTAACAACCCGCAGCCGCAACTACGACGAGGCACTGTCTAAAGGATATCTAGCAAAACGCTATGACGGCTCGGCATATACTTTCGACTTCTGGCCGGGAGAATGCGCACTAATCGACTTCTCGAACCCTGCGGTGCGTGAATGGTGGGCGGAAAAACACCGGCCGCTGCTTGAGATGGGCGTCGACGGCTGGTGGACCGACCTTAACGAACCTGCCAAGCACTACCAGGACATGTTGCATTACTCGGGGTCGGCGCCCATGGTGCATAACCTAATCTCGCTTGCGATGCATCAGGCGGTCTTCGAGGCGACTGAGCGATATGCGCCGGCAAGGCGTCCATTCATGCTAAGCCGCGCGGCCTTCGCCGGGTCGCAGCGTTACGGAGCAGCGCTCTGGTCCGGCGACGTCGACATGACCTTTGCCGCGCTACGTAAGCAAGTTGCGGTCGGGCTTCATACGGGTCTCGCGGGATTTCCTCTGTGGGGCAGTGATATTGGCGGGTTCGGATTTGACGGGAAATGTACCGCCGAACTCTACGCGCGCTGGTTTCAGTTCGGCGCTTTCTGCCCCGTGTGCCGGCCCCACGGAGACCAGACCGAGTTGCGCGAACCGTGGCAATTCGGACCTGAGATCGAAGCGATCTGCCGAAAGTATCTAGCCCTCCGCTACCGCATGCTGCCCTATATCTACAGCGCGGTGCATGAGGCGTGTACCATCGGAATTCCGCTCATGCGGGCCCTGGTCCTGGACTTTCCACAAGATCCGGCAGTGCGAAATATCAGCGACCAATATTTGTTCGGTCCTGCAATCCTGGTCGCGCCAATCATGGAAGAAGGAGCCACTCAACGGAGAGTGTATTTGCCGGCGGGCGCGTGGACCGACTTCTGGAGCGAGGCCACACACACCGGACCTCAATGGATTGAAGTACCGGCACCTTTGGACATGCTGCCTTTGTTCGTTCGTCAGGGAGCAATCATCCCGCTGGGACCAGAACTCGAATATTCCTCACAGCGCAGCCTCGATCCCCTGGCGCTTGAGATCTATCGGGGAGCAAGTGGGTCCTTCACTTTGTACGAGGACGATGGTGAGACTTTGGACTATCTAAATGGCGCGTTCGCGAAAACCGAAATCGAGGTCACGGAAGCGCCTGCGATTTGCACGTGTTCGGTCGGCGAACCTCACGGAGATTTTGCCCCAGCCAGTTCCGAGCGCACCGTACTTTTCAATTTTCACTCGCAGCCGCGCCCTCAGCAGGTGAAATGCAACGCCGTTCAGCTTGAGTCACTGCCTGACCTTGAGACGCTGGCGAAGGTGCGGACTGGCTGGTGGTGGAACGAAGCGCGAGGCGTGTTGACGATTAAATCTCCCAGTGGGGTCGAGATGCTCACCGTGCAGGTTTCTTAAGCGCTCATCCCTCGGTAAGCTGCGATCTCTTCCATCGCCCGGGAAGTGGAGATAGACGACCCAACCGATGGCAGATCAGTTATGGGTTGCTCTCGTTAGCAACGGGTTATCAATTTTTTCAAGAAGCGGTTCTTGAAGCGCGGACTAATCTTGCAGAGCCGGCGGGAGTCCCATCTCCACTAAAAGCCTTGGGCGACTCCGGAAAACCTGGCGCCCCCCTCCGAGATTCGAACTCGGGACCCCAGGATTAGGAAATTCATCCCGACCCCGCGTCCGCCTCCGCCGACTTACGATCATCTACAAAATGGCCGGTATTTCCTAGACTTTTCCACTTCTAAGTTCGGCCCATCCACCGCCTTACCCTTGACCGTACTGGCTCTACTGTCTACATAGCGTCTACATGGCCAAGATCACCAAGGCTCTCGTCGAAGCAGTTCGAATCCCCCCTCACGGCCAAATCTTCATCCGCGATGATCAGCTTAAAGGTCTCGCGCTTCGCGTCACCGATACCGGATCCAAGAGTTTCATATGGGAAGGGCGAATCAAAGGCCGGGTTCGTCGAATCACTCTCGGCCAGTTTCCGACGCTTACTGTCCTCGACGCCCGCAAGGCCGCGCTTGAGACAAAAATTGCGGTCGTCCACGGCGAAGAACCCTGCCCAAGAGCGCGCAGAAGTTCGAGCGGAACGCACGTTCGGAGACCTCGAGGACGCCTACATCGAGCGCCACGCGAAACAGCGCAAACGAAGCTGGCGAGAAGACCAAGCGGTGTTTAAAAATCACGTGCCCTCTGGATGGCGCCATCGGAGACTTTCGGACATCGCTCGCGAAGACGTGATCCAGCTTCGGGATGCGGTAGCCCGCAAGGAGAACCCGAGGGTCAAAGATCAAGAGCAGCGCAAGAAAGGGATCCCCTATGCGGCGAACCATGTGCTGCGACTGCTCCGCTCGATGTTCAACTTGGCGCGCGATTGGGGAATGCTTGTTGGAGATAATCCGGCCACCCGCATCAAACTGCTTTCCGAAACGAAACGCGATCGATTCCTCTCACCGGACGAACTCGCGCGCGTGAATACCGCTCTTGCCCAGGAACCGAACGAGTATTGGCGGGCATTCTTCGCCCTGAGTCTGATGCTGGGGACCCGCAAGGGCGAGCTACTTGTCCTGAAGTGGACCGATATCGATTTCCGTCAGAGAACGCTGCGCATCTCGCAGACCAAAGTGGGCCGGCCGCACATTCTCCCACTGCCCGCCCCGGCCATATCCATTCTCGAGCCACTGCCAAGCCGTGAAACGGGCGAATGGGTGTTCCCGAGCGCCGAATCGAAAACGGGCCACCTTGCTTCCCCGGAGCACGCTTGGGAGAGAATCAGAAAAGCAGCACACGTGCCCGACGTTCGCGTCCACGATCTGCGCCGCACTCTGGGTAGCTGGCTCGCTGCGAGCGGCTACAGCTTGCCGTTGATCGGACGAGCGCTGAACCACACCCAGGTCAGCACAACAGCGATCTACGCGCGCTTGAATCTCGATCCGGTTCGCGAAGCCCTCGAACACAATGCAGCGTTGATGTTGTCAGCAGGTTTGTCCCAGCAGACGACTGGCAAAGTACCGGAGGGTTCAAGGCGACCGACGATGATTCCAGCAGCGAATGTTACGCTCTCGCCTTCACAGACTTTACACCTTGGATGGGTCGAACTCTCTCGGCAGGAACTCTATGAAAAGGTCTGGTCGCAGCCCGCGCTCACTCTCGCTCAGGAATTTGGGATCAGCGATCGCGGGTTGGGAAAAATCTGTGCGCGGTTCGAAATTCCGGTTCCGCCCCGTGGTTACTGGCAGAAACTCTCTGCTGGCCAACGGCTAGAGAAGGCCCCTCTGCGACGACTGAAGACAAAGGCGCCAAGCAAGATCCAGATTCGACGCTCGCCGATCGACACGGACGCAGCAATCGCAACATCGGCCTGACTGCCTATCGCTGGACCGTCGCTGGAGAACAAAAGCGCCACAGATATACAGACAAAAGCGCGCGCTTGAGGAGCCACCGAAACCTCAAGTCGCCGCGCGTCTACGTAGCGTTCGACAACGTCTTCTTGGTAAATCTCACCCCCCGTAAGATATCGGGAGCGTCGCTTACTCTACGTTGTCGCTGCCGATGCAAAACTGACCCGGGGTCGCCGATTGAAAGCTGACCCACTCCAGAATGGGGTACTTCCGAGTGGAGGGCCTCATGTTACTGGCGGAGGAAGCGGTGGAGATCAGGGTCTTGAGACGACAGGGCAAGAGCATCCGAGAGATAGCGAGGACGCTCGATGTGTCGCGCAACACGGTGCGAAGGTACTTGCGAAGTGGCGATCTGCCGCGCTACCAACGCGGACCGCGGCCAAGCAAGCTCGATCAGTTTAAACAATACATCGATGAGCGAGTGAAGGCGGCGAGGCCGGATTGGATTCCGGCGACAGTGTTGCTGCGTGAACTGAGGACGCTGGGTTACGCGGGCGGGGACAGCATAGCTATCGACTGAAGGACAAGCGCAAAGCCGGGTTCGTCTCAACTCCCAAAGCGGCGTCCAAGCATCGATCCATTTGATCCGGAAGCGATCTGCCGTATGCTTGACTCCATGGAACGATATTTCTATAAATGTTGAACTATGAAGAAGTCGATTGTGATCGGCGCGCTCGGAGCCCTGGCGCAGGAGACGCGTCTCGACATCTTTCGTCTGTTGGTCCAACGGGGTCCGGAGGGCATGCCGGCGGGCGAGATCGGTGCGCGTCTGGGGCAGCCATCGCCGACGATGTCCTTTCACCTGAATCAGCTCAGGTTCGCAAGCCTCGTCACCTCGCGGCGTGCGAGCCGTTCCATCATCTACAGTGCCAACTTTAAGGCGATGACTGATCTGCTCGGCTATCTGACGGAGAACTGCTGTGGCGGTCGGCCGGAGCTGTGCAGTCCGACGGTCGCGGCTAGCCGCGGTTCCGAATGTGCGCCGCAGCAAACGAGTGTAGCGAAAAAGAAGAATCGGAGGGTTTCGGCATGAAGCGGTTTCACGCTCACGTGAGAGTCAGTGATTTGGAGTCGTCAGTGCGCTTTTACTCGACATTGTTTGGCACCGAACCCGCGGTACTCAAGTCCGACTACGCAAAGTGGATGCTCGACGATCCGCGCATCAACCTCGCGATCACGGCCGGATCGACCTCGACAGGTCTCGATCACCTCGGGATGCAAGTTGAGTCAGATGAGGACCTCGCGGTGATCGCTGCACGCCTTGAGGCCGCCGGCCAGTCAGTTGCCAAACAGCAGAACGCCTCCTGCTGCTACGCGCGCGGCAATAAAGGCTGGGTAGCAGATCCGAGTGGGATCTCGTGGGAGACATTTCACACCTTCGGCGAGAGCATCGTCTACGGCAGCGACGTTGCACCTCGGCTCGCGCCAGCAGAGGCACTGGCTGAGGAATCGTGCTGCGCGCCCACTCCGGCAACGACCAGCTCCTGTTGTTCGGCGTCGAAAGCACAGTAACTAGCGAGCACGTTTTGCCGGGGATCGTCTCGTGGCCAACCGTGAATACAGTGTCTTGTTCTTGTGCACCGGCAATTCGGCGCGCAGCGTCATGGCCGAGTGCGCCATCAATCGCTGGGGCAAAGGGAAGTTCAAGGGCTACAGCGCAGGGAGCCATCCAAAAGGTTCGATACACCCGTTGACCATCGAACTGCTCAACGAACTCAACTACGAGACCAAGCATCTGCGTTCCAAGAGTTGGGACGAGTTCGCCGCGGCCGATAGCCCTCGACTCGATTTCGTCTTCACCGTCTGCGACCAGGCGGCGGCCGAGCAATGCCCCGTATGGCCCGGCCAACCGATTACCGCACATTGGGGAGTCGCCGATCCGGCCGCGTTCGAAGGAACTGACGAAGAGAAGCGTCGGTTCTTCTCGCGCGTATATCGAGAGCTGGAGAATCGCATCAAGATTTTCACGAACCTGAGAATCGATGCGCTCGACAGCTTTGCACTCCAGCAACGCGTCAGCGAGATCGGCAGGACGACACTGCCCGACAGACGGGAGAGGTAACGCTCTTCTCCTTTGGCCAGGACAGGAGACCGCCACAATGAGTGCGACGATGTCAGCGTTGCAGACGCCAGTTCTGCGCAGACTGCCGTTTCTGGATCGCTACCTCACGCTTTGGATTTTTCTCGCGATGGCGGCAGGTGTCGCTCTCGGCGCAGTCTTCCCTGGAATCAAGGCGGCCATCGATCGGATGAGCGTCGGAACTACCTCGATACCGATCGCAATCGGCCTGATTCTGATGATGTATCCACCACTCGCGAAGGTGAACTACGACGAACTCGGCGATGTCTTTCGCGACGTGAGGATCCTCGCGCTGTCGCTAGTCCAGAACTGGATTATCGGACCCATCCTCATGTTCACACTGGCGATTGTTTTTCTGCGTGACAGACCTGAATACATGGTCGGCCTCATCATGATTGGTCTCGCGCGCTGTATTGCAATGGTCATCGTGTGGAATGATCTGGCCAACGGCGACGCCGATTACTGCGCGGGCCTGGTAGCCTTCAATTCCATCTTTCAGGTGCTGTTCTTTTCGCTCTATGCTTTTGTGTTCGTGACTGTTCTGCCACGATGGCTCGGGCTCGGTGGCGCAATCGTTCACATCACGATCGGCGAGATAGCCGAAAGCGTCGGTATCTATCTCGGTATTCCGTTCATCGCTGGCCTCGCGACCTGGATCGTTCTGACAAGAACGAAGGGAAAGGACTGGTATCGGCAGCAGTTCATCCCAAAGATCAGCCCTCTCACTTTGACATTTCTGCTGTTTACGATTGTCGTGATGTTCTCGATTAAGGGCGCGGCCATCGTCCACTTGCCGCTCGATGTGGTGCGAATCGCAGTGCCGTTGCTGCTCTACTTCGCGATCATGTTTGCAGTCTCGTTCGTGCTGAGCAGGCGTGTCGGTGCGAACTATCCTCAATGCGCGACACTTTCCTTCACCGCTGCTTCCAACAATTTCGAGCTTGCCATCGCGGTTGCAGTCGCGACCTTTGGAATCGATAGCGGTGCCGCATTCGCGGCAGTCATCGGTCCGCTGATTGAGGTTCCAGTGATGATGGGCCTTGTCGATGTCGCCCGCTGGGCGCAGCGCACCTACTTCCCAACCAATACCGCGAAAGCCGATCTAAGAATTGCCTGAAGCTAATTCACCAACGACGGAATCACTCACAGCCCTCACTCGTTGTTCTCTCGGAAGTCTGTTTCAAAGCTGCTCGCCGCTGGCCAAGCGAACTTGCGCTAAAGGTCCGGCGAGGGGGACGATCCCGGGGACGATCCCCCTCGCGCTCCCCCTGATCGGACACGGAGTGAAGACGGGTCATTTTTACTTCGGTGGTCCGACGGCTCAATCGGGTCATTTTTCAATCGGCGTTGACAGCGTTTCTCTCGGAATAAGCTTGCGAGTGCCTGAATTTTCCGAGCGGCGCTCGCGCATATGCGGAGGCGCTTTGATCTCGAGACTCGGTGCTCGAACCTTCTTGACAACCCATTCGGCCCAAGGTTTTCACCTGTGCCGGTACATTATGTAACGTATGTGTCGGGGCCGGACCCGGGTTTTTTGGCGCGCGCTGAGGGATTTGAACCAGACGAGAAATTCAAGCAGCGGCTAGCCGAACGGCTCATGCAACGCTTACAGTGAGGCGTCCGGCTCTCTTCCTTTTTCGTTCCTGGATTCGGATATCAACGTCACAGCCCATCGCGCGCAGAAAGTCGCAGAGCTTTTCCATCGAGAATTTTTCCATATGACCGCGCATCAGAGCGGACACGCGTGGCTGATCGATTCCAAGCAGACTAGCCGCTTGGCTTTGAGTCAGCCCGCGGCGCCTTATTAGCTGACCGATTTCGATCACCAGATTGGCCTTGATGTCGAGTTCTTCTGCATCGGGGAAACCCAGATCGCGGAAAATGTTCCCGCTGCTGATTTCATAATCACGGCTCATAAACGGACCCTCCAAATCAAAGGCCAGGGGAACCTCACACTATTCGCTGTCCGTGCAATTCCTCGGCTCGCCTCCATCTCTCCTTTATCAGATCGATGTCCCTTCGGTCTGTGGCGATGCCGCGTCGCGATTTCTTTTGGAAGCAATGCAGGACGTAGAGTGCCTCCGCGAATCGCACCGTGTACACCGCCCGGTACGTGTCTCCGTCATGATCCTCGATGACCTCTATAACGCTAGCGCCGCCAAACCCTCTCATGGGCTTCGCGTCGGGATGCTTGTCGCCCATCTGCGCCGCCATGAGCGCGACCCCGATGTGCTTTTGCACAACCTCGGGAAAACGTTTAAAGTCTGCCTTACTTTCCCGAACCCAGACGATTCGTTTCACGTCGCTATCCCACCTTCCAACCCAACCAACAGCAAATTATGGCAGGTCTGCCATATATGTCAAGATATATATATATATGTGCTTCGCGTCAGAACTCGTCGCGCCGTCGACGGAGACAAAAAAGGTCAATCGAGGCTCTCAGTGCGCGCGGACCGCTCCATCTTTCGCGCGCTCGGGCCCATATACGCAACGTGGATTTTCGGTCGACAGTCCTTTTCCAACCAAGCTGGTAAGCGCGTGGGAAGCGTTGTGTGACTGGTGCTTTTTCGGGCGAGCCACCGCGATTTCCAACCCTACGCTCGCGGGCTCCACTTAAAGTCCGGAGGTGGTGCTCGGTTCCAACTTTAAGAGCGGATGGTCATCCGCATTTCGCCGCCAGAATCAACAATGAACCGCAACTCCGCCGCGGCAAGCAGCTGGGAGCGTACTTTTGCTCTTTCCTCGTACGTCGACGGGACGTATAAGACGAGCGGGAAGCTTTCCGTTCACATCCAAAACCAATGGCTTCCCTCCAAAACAGCAAGGCTTTTTTGGTCGCTGGCTTCGAACAACCGGAAAACAGGCGCGGCGCGCGCGCCCAGCATCCGGAGAATCCTGCTAGGCGGGCGGCGGATTTCGAGGAGCTGCTGAGCAAACTGTCGGCCGCGTTCGTCCACGTATCTGTCGACGAGCTCGACAATGAAATAGAGCGATGGTTGGAGCGACCGACGACGATTCCAGCAGCGAATGCCACGCTCGCGCCATCACAGACTTTACACCTTGGATGGGTCGAACTCTCTCGGCAGGAACTCTATGAAAAGGTCTGGTCGCAGCCCGCGCTCACTCTCGCTCAGGAATTTGGGATCAGCGATCGTGGCTTGGGAAAAATCTGTGCGCGGTTCGAAATTCCGGTTCCGCCCCGCGGTTACTGGCAGAAACTCTCTGCTGGCCAACGGCTAGAGAAGGCTCCTCTTCCACGACTGAAGACAAAGGCGCCAAGCAAGATCCAGATTCGACGCTCGCCGATCGACACGGACGCAGCAATCTCAACATTGGCCTGATTGCCTATCGCTGGACCGTCGCCGGAGAACAAAAGCGCCACAGATATCACAGTCACAAGCGCGCGCTTGAGGAGCCACCGATCCCTCAGCCGCCCGACGTGATGGTGTGACGACTTCGTTCCTTTGCTGTCCTCTGAGAACCGCCAAAGTCACGCCAAAGTCAACCGCGCGGTCGAAAAGTTGCGGACGCGATTGTGTTGATGTTGCAACTCACAATCGTAAGCTCCCAATAACTCCAGAGTAAGGCGAAAGTCACATATGCTGACAGGCTCGGTCTTTGCGCCAGAGCGAGCGGCGCAAGACGCTGGACATCGCAACTTCGGCCCCGAGATCCTTGGATCCAAGTGCAATTTGCCCGTTTACTGAAACTTGAGGATAATCCAGTCTAGTCGCACTGCCAGTCGCCAAGCAGGTTCCGGCGTACCTTCGAGAGGATTGAGCGACCCAGGCTCTCGCCTCGACGAGACGATCCTGAGCTTTTTTTCGGCGCCTTTGTTCCGTTGGTATAGGCTCAAACGAAGAAGATTTCGCTCTATCTTAATTGCGCCTATGGCCCAGTAGGAGTTAGTAGAAGGGATAGGGGGCCCGTTTGAGGAGGTGTACTCCGAGCGATTCATCATCACCGGCAGCGAAAGATACTGAAGGAGGCTACTTGCTATGACAGAAGAGCGATTGATCTCCGCCGATTCGCATTTCGTTGAACCTCCATCGATGTGGGTCGAGCGCGTCGACAAAAAATTCCGTGATCGCGCGCCGCATACCGTAAAGGATCTCGGCGGGCGCGGAGGTGAATGGTTCGTCTGCGAGAATATCACGCCGATGTCTGTGGCGGGCTTCTTCGGCGCAGGCGTACCGTCACAGGACCTGCCTGCTCATGCCAAGAAGACCTTCGAGGAGGCGCCCAAAAGCGTGTGGGATGCGAAGTATCGAATCGAGGATCAGGAGCGCGATGGCGTGCTGGCCGAAGTCATCTATACCTCGATGGGGATGCCGCTGTTCGGCCTCGACGACGCAGAGTTTCGCGCCGCGCTTTTTCGCGCCTTCAACGATTGGGCTTGCGAGTACTGTAGCTACGACCTCAGGCGTTTGATTCCGCTTGGACTGATCACGCTTGAAGATATCCCGGGAGCCATCACTGAACTGAATAGGATCGCGAAGAAGGGGATGCGCGGAGCGATGATCTGGGCCGAACCGCCGAGCGATAAGCCGTACAGTGACCCGATGTACGAGCCCTTCTGGGCCGCGGCGAGCGACCTGAATCTACCGCTCTCGTTGCATATCCTTACGGCTCGCGGCGGGACTGGCACCAGTCAGGCGTCTGGGGGTTTCAACCTTCTGTCATTGGCGAATTTGCATCATCAAATCGAGCGCTCGATCTCGGTGCTGGTCTTCGGCGGCGTGCTCGAAAAATACCCCAATCTAAGGATCGTCTCAGCCGAAAACGATGTGGGATGGATGGCCTATTTCATGTATCGGCTCGATACCGTGCAACACCGGCTAGGTGCACTAGGTGGACTCAAGCTGCCGATGCGGGCGAGCGAATATATAAAAAGGCAGGTATATGCGACCTTCATTGCGGATCCCGTGTTTGTAGATACACTGCATCGCTACGGACCCGACAACATAATGTGGTCGTCGGATTATCCGCATACGGCGGCGACCTTTCCGCGCTCGCGGGACATAGTCGCGAAACGCTTCGGCAGTCTGCCGGAGCTGCAGCGCCGCAAGATCGTGCGCGATACCGCCGCGCGTGTTTACGGTATCGACTAAGCCTATCAGAGGCCGGCGCTGTCTGCGGTTCTTGCCAAGCCTGGGGCGCTCGCCGCAACAGGGACGCGGTGGGCTTTCAGAGCAACGGAGCAGCAAATCTGCCCCTCAGAGAAACATCCGAACGCTGTCAGCCCCTAGTAGCATCCGACCTGCGATTTCGAAGCTTGTTGGCCCCGCCAGTACATGCTGCGCCATGGTGTGCATATCGCGCAGCAAACGATCCAGCGGACTGGATGCGAAGATCACCGCTGCCCCGGCGAGACAGTAGAGTTGGTCAACCGCCTCGCGGCAGGCCCGGTATGCGTTAATGTAAGCGATACTGTGGCGCCCCGTATCCACGGGCGTCGGCCTCTGACCGCTCACCAGTAGCTGCCACACTCGGGCAGTCTGTTCGTACAAATAGCTTCTGGCCGAGCCGATCATTGCCTCCGCTTGTGCGATGCCAGTCTGCATATGGCTTTCTTCTATCAGTGGATGGCTCGCGATGAATTTATTTCCTTTTACTACCGATCGGGCGGACGAGCGACGCACCAATTCGATAGTGGCATCGAGCGCGGCACGGGCGACGCCGAGTGGAACTGCGCCGAATTTTCCAGCGATAAACCCCGGAAACCAATAAAGTGGGTCACGTCGCAGCGGCTCGAGTAATTGATAATTGAAGGAACACGCCTCCGGAACGAATATATCCGTCGCACTGAAGTCGTTACTGCCTGTGCCGCGCAGTCCAATAGTGTTCCAGGTATCGATGATCTGACAGTCGCCGGGGGACAGGAAGCAAACTCGGGTTACCGGTGCACCGTCGTCGTTCACAGCTTGCACTTCACCGTCATAGACCAGGCAGGAACCAATCATCCAATCCGCATGTCGGCACCCGCTGGCAAATGGCCATCGGCCGGTAACGCGGTATCCCCCGGCCACTCGCCGCGCTTGCCCGGCGGCACGCGCCAGATTACCTGCCGTTATCGTATCGATGTCGAACATCTCGCGCGCCGCTCCCTGATCGAGGTACGCGCTTAAGTAGCCGGTATCGCAGCCGATTGTCGCGCACCAACCGACCGAGCCGTCGGCGTATGATAGCTCTTCGAGCACTCGCAGTTGCGACACAGGGTCAAGTTCGGCGCCACCCCAGTTGCGCGGCATGGTCATCCGAAAAACTCCCGCCTGTTTGAGCTTCCGAACCAGCTCCGGTGGCAAACGGCGCTCCTGTTCGATCTGATTGCTCGCCGCCCGGATCGCGGGCTGCAGCGCGACCGCCGCGGTCAGCGAATCTACCGCTCCCGGAGAAAGGGCAGTGTCAAAGGCATCCGCCATCAAATCTCTCCTCTCCGGCCTCCGATAGCTCGCAGCAAGATAATCGGCCAGCCGCAGCAGCCGGCGATCGGATTCAGGTTTTTTTAAGCGCTGACAGCTCGGTTACGATGTCGCGCCATCGAAATCCGTTCAAATCGATTGTCGGAGCGAGCGCGCCGCATCCGGTGCAAGTGCGATGCGCCGAGTTTTGATTGAACGCTTCACACGATTGCAAGTAGCCGGTCTGCGGAAGCTGCTCGGCAGTATTAAATTCGGAGCGCCATAGTTCCGCGCCGCACTGGTCGCAGTACCACGCCGCGCCTTCCCATCCGGCTTCACGAGCTTTGTAACGGATCTGGATAGATTCGGTATCCGGGAGAATCCGATGCGGAGTGCCTGCCGGGACATATACGAAGTCACCCGGCCTTAGCGCGAAACGAAGGACGTTGGCGTCTTTGAAGAACACGGTCGCCCGTCCGGACATCTGGGTCAGCACGCAGTCATGCTCGCAAACTAGGAAGAACGGCTGCGGTCGATCGTTGCGGCTCAGATGCAGTTGCGGATCGATATCCGGCGGCAGCACTGGATACTCGTCGTATGGTCCCGCCGCTTTGGCCTCCTGAAAAATGCTCAAGGCACGACTGCGGTTCATGGTCGCCTCACTTACTCGCGATGACGTGCTCCAGTGCGGCCCGCGCTTCCGCGACCGTGCGGCCGCGTCTTGCATACTCGGCCCATCCCCAGCGATCGAGCGGAAAAGGCGGATTCACTGTGCCGCACCTCTTGCAGGTCCGCGCTGCTTCGCTGGCGTTGTGCTGCTCAGCGGCTTCAGCCGCATAGATGAGACTCAGGAACAGGCCATCGCCGGCTGGGTCGGTATAGTGATTCGCGCGCGGCGGCGTGGCATCGAAGCGGACCTGGGTGACGATCGCTTTGCACTTCTCGTTCTGGCATCGAATCGTCACCATTTCGCTCTGTTCCTTCCCGATCTCCTGGCGCTGCGTGATCGAGACGACGGCAAAGTACTGAGGATCCTCCTCGCTCGGGAGATTCGAGTTAACAAGGTGGGTGTTGGGCCCGACGGCCACGAACCCTGCTGCGTTCATCGCCCCGTCCGTGCCGAAAACCACCGCCACTTCATCGACGCTGTTGGTATGGAAGAATTGGCCGTAGCTGACGCCGGGCCCTCCGCGCATCAGCGCGCCGGCCGGCACCATTGCGCCCTCGCCAAGGTAGGGAAAAAGCGGCAACAGCTGCGAATTTGCGCCGATCATCGCGTCGAAGATGTTCACCCGCATCGGTTCGCGCGACCCGTCGGGCGGTGCAATTCGGTGTTTGCTCGGTACGGTCTTATCCATCGTTCCCTCACTAAGCTTTATCGATATAACCCTTGGACGCATAGTACCGCGCTGCCGCCGGATGTAGCGGAATCGCCGTCTTAGCCAACCCGGCCGGCGTGAGCGGATAAGTGACGGGACTCCGCTCGGGTGGGATGTGCCGATATTGTCTCTCAAGTGCCTCGCTGGTTTCAGCGATGCAGAACGCGAGCAGCTCAGCAATGTCGTCGGGCATGTCGGCGCGCACGATTAGCACGAAATCGGAAAAATCGAGCGTCTCAAGGGTTCGCTCTAGATTGCGGAAATAGCCTGCGGGAAGTGTAGCCCGCGGCCATCCCAATTCCCCTTCGAGCCTGTCGAGGACGGCGCTTTCAATCGGTACGAAACTGACATAGCGTGCCTCAACCAGTTCGCGCCACCACGGCGTCATGATGGCTTCGTGGAAGACCGCGTTCGCCTCGCCCCGCATAATCAACTCAATACAGATGTTGGGCCGCTCGGCCTCGAGGAAGCGCCCGCCCCAGCCCTCCACCGATATTCCAGCGTGATCGAGGATCGTGTGCGCGGCGAGCCCGACATGGTTGACACCATCGTTCGGCGAAGTTGCGATTCTGAGCGCTGGGCGCCGCTGTCTTAGATCCTCGAAGGACTGGATATTTTCCGACGCATCTATCGCGAGCACGAGTCGATCGAGCTGCGGTACGGTCCCGAGCGCACGCAGAAGGGGAAGGGGCTCAGCCTTGTAGGGTCCGCGGCCGTCCAGCGCCATCTGCGCGAATGCTGCCGGAGTGGCGAGCGCGACATCAACGTTACCGCGACCGACCGCCTTCACGGCGTCGACGCCGCCGCGCCCGTTCCAAATCGCGAAGCGCGAGTGAGGCCCCGACCGGTCGCCCATCTCCTGCGCTAACCATCCGCAAACCCGATGCAGGTTGGCCTGGCCCCAGTCGCCCATGAATTGAAGCGTGACCGATCGACTCAGTCGCATAACAGTTGCTCGCTTGCTTGTCTGTCAGTTTCTCAAGACTATTCAGTAGCATTACACATACTCGAAGGCCCAAGTCTATAGAGTTCTCCATAGTTGAGGCACTTTGAAGTTCGGAAAAAATCGAATAATCCGGCCCGTTCTCACCGTCTCCGTCGGACGGGAACATCACGGCGAAGTATTGCTACCTACCCTTGAAATTGCAAGTCTATAGAGTTGAGGGTCTCAGACATTGAAGTC
>JBKPEA010000033.1:0-43448 GCA_046728175.1 Thermodesulfobacteriota bacterium
CCCGCGGATGCTCCAGACGCTGCAGAAATTCCCGGCTGCCGTCCGTCGAGCCATCATCCACCGCGATGATTTCCACGTCGAAACCGCAGTTGAGCACGCGATCGATCACGGTGCCGACGGTGTGGATCTCGTTGTAGACAGGAATCACTACAGAGATCTTCGCGGTCTCCATGGGACCTTCCCTGCTTCACCCGGTGCAACCATAGAATCCGCAGGTGCCGCACCCTTGCGCAAGTCTTTCGCGAGTCGCTTCTGAATCATTCGTCCCAGGCGGCGCAGCTCGGAGCGCCGCCGCCCCCTATTTTCGTAGACCTCGGCGTAGGCGCACCATACGCG
The DNA here is from genome assembly GCA_046728175.1 of Thermodesulfobacteriota bacterium. Lineage (GTDB taxonomy): Bacteria > Desulfobacterota > Binatia > Binatales > Binataceae > JAFAHS01. Next base: position 337 of record JBKPEA010000033.1, read on the forward strand.
CATCCGATCCGTGCGCGTAAGCCCGGGCAAAGAAAAGTGCCCAAGCTGGACGAGGTTTCTAAGCCGTGGCCGCGCGAATCGGGAGAGCCAGGTCCTGCGGGTTCGCTCGTGGTCCAGGAGGATAAACCGGTCGGGTTCGTCTCTGCTCCAAAGAATATTGAAAGGCGTCAAATCCCCGTGGAGGTAGCCGCGAAGATGCAAGCGGGCGATCTCGGCGCCCAGGGCATGCAGGAGCGCCCGTTTGCGCCTGAGGTCGCGCCCTGCTTCGCGCAGAAAGCGCGGCATCAGAATTCCGGGCGCACGCGCGGTCACGATTATTTCGCGACCGCCGCGCAGCTCCGACCCCCATAAGATAGGTGCTGGAGCTCGAAACCCGTCGCGCTGCAAAGCCGCGGCAATCGCGACTACGTGCTCAGCCGCTCCGCCGCGGATCCGTCGCCTGAGCCGTTTCAGACCGCGCCTGTAACGAATTATCTTTACGAAGAGATCCTGGTCGCCGAGCTCTACCAGCGAGGTATCGGCGTGCAGCGAGCGCCGCACCCGCTTGCCCGCGGTGCCAGCTGCGGTGGCAAGCGCCACCCTGATTACTGATTCGCGCAATTCGGGTGCGACAGTTCCCGCGAGCGTGAGTATCCAGCCATTTTGCCGTGCACTTGTTAAGGGGTTCGCTATTTCTGAACCGCGGGGCACGGCCACTAGTGGCGCAGGCTTCCTGGCCGCGTCCTTTCCGAGAGAGCGCCGCCGCCCTTCATGGCGAGCCACTCGAGTGTTCTGCTGCCAAGCCGCCCGGGATCCTGATGCCTGCAGGGTTGACGCTGATCGCGCGGCGGATTGTCGCCGCCACCCTTCCAGGTTCGATGCGTTGCATGCATTCGCGGCCGATCGGACAGTCCCGCAGGTAACACGGATGGCAGCGCATGTCGCTCGAGATTGCGAAATCCGCACAACCCCAGGGCGCGGAACGCTCCGCCGCGGTAGAGCCCCACAGCGAAACGACCGGACATCCGACCGCCGCTGCGATGTGCATCGGTCCTGAATCAGGACCAAACGCGGCCGCACATTGGGGAAAAATCGCGATCAGGTCGCGTAGCGTGGTTTGCCCGGCCAGGTCCAGCGCGGGCAGCTCCCCCAGTAGACGCATCACTTCGGCGGCGATCGTGGTCTCGGCGCGGCCGCCGAGCAGCACCGGGAACAGTGCCGGCGTTCCGTTCGCCGGGCGCGCGAGAGCGAGGACCACCTGCGCGATGGACTCCGGAAAGTAAAGTCGGCTGGGCCACGAAGACCCGAGGATGACTCCGAGGATCGGCCTGGGGGTGCCGCGCAGCAGAGTTCGCGCATGCTCCTGTTCTTGCGCCGATGCGAGCAGTCCGAATTCGATGGGCGCCGCCGCCAGCCCGAGCGAATCGGCAAACGCCTGGTATTGCAGCAGCTTCAAGCGCATATTCGGTTGCGGCGCGATGTGGCGGGTCGAAAACAGATGGTTCCACTCCTTGGTGTTCGCCGCGGCAAAGCCCATTCGATCGCGGGCGCCCGACGCGAGTGAAGTGATGCCGCTCTTCAGATGTCGCTGCAGATCGAGCACCAGGTCGAAATGGTGTGCGCGTATCGCGCGCAAGAACGCCGCGAAAGACCACGGCGCCAGCCGACGATCGTACAGGATTATCTCGTCGAGCCACGGATGGCGCTCAACAATCGGACTCGCCTTGGGCTCGACCGCCCACGCGATGTGCGCGGCGGGCCATCCCCGGCGGATCCGGCCGAGCAGCGGGAGCGCTCGCACCACATCGCCAATCGCGCCCAGCAAAACAATCAGAACGCGGCGCGGCGGGTTGGCGGTCTCCTCAGCGATGCCCATCGGCTTCGTTCACACGATGATAACTGCGCCGGCGCACTCCGGGAAGGTTGGTCTGGATGCGCCAAAATCCGAAACAGCGCTAATCAGCGATCGCACTCACCGCCGATCATGTTGATCATGCCAAAGGTGGTGATGATGTCGGGAATCATTCGTCCGATGAGCATTTTGTTGAGCGCCGACATCCCGAGGAAGCACGGTGGACGCACCCGCACACGATAGGGACGGCCACTGCCGTCGCTGACCACGTAGAAGCCTAGTTCTCCGTTCGCGCCTTCGACGGCACAGTAGACGTCACCTGGGGGCACCTTGACGCCTTCCATGATCAGCTTGAAATGGTTCATCAGGCCCTCGATGGAGTTGTACACCTGATGTCTGGAGGGCAGGACCACGCGGGGATCGGTTATTGAGATGGGTCCCTGCGGAAGCGCCGCCATCGCCTGCTCGATGATGCGCTTGGATTGGTACATTTCCTGAAAGCGCATGTTGAAGCGATCGTAGTTGTCACCTTTCTCTCCGGTTGGAACCTCGAAATCGAAGCGATCGTAAACCAAATAAGGATAGGCCTTGCGCACGTCGTACGAGACCCCGGTGGCGCGCAGCAGCGGTCCGGTGAGTCCATAGGAGATCGCGTCTTCGCGCGACAGGATGCCGATCCCGCTCATCCGATCGATGAAAACGCGATTGCGCGACAGCAGCTTGTCGCAGTCGCTCAACACGGCATCCAACATGGCGAATGCCTGCGCGATCCGCTCGTTGAAATCTGCGGGAAGATCGTGGGTCACGCCGCCGAGCCGGCACCAGGTTACTGTCAGGCGCGCTCCCGTAACCGCCTCCACCAGGTCGTACAGCAACTCACGCGCTTCGAGCATGTAAAAGGCCACCGTGGTCGCGCCCACTTCGCTGGAGGCCATGCCGAGGCAGGTCAGATGATCGGTAATGCGCGAGACTTCGCTCATGATCGCGCGCACGAATTGGCATCGCTCGGGAAGCTCGATGTTCAGCAGCTTCTCCACCGCGAGCGCGAACCCAACGTTGTTGATACACGGCGACGCGTAGTTCAGCCGATCGGTGTACGGGAAGCATTGCGTCCAGGTACCCTGCTCGCACATCTTCTCGAACGCGCGATGCAGGTACCCTACTTCCACATCGCAGTCTACGATGCGTTCGCCATCGAGCTTCAAGTTGAATTTGATGGTGCCGTGCGCTGCCGGATGGGAGGGTCCCATCTGGATCTCCATGATCTCCTCGACCGGATCCGACGCTTCGATCTTCTGCTGCCAGCGCGCGGGAAGTGCCATGCGACTTGGTACCTGGAGTGGTCAGCGGGAGGGCGGCAACGGTGCCACGACCGAATCGGTTTCGGGAACGATCGGCTGGCGCTGTTGATAGGGATAGTCCTTGCGCAACGGATGACCCTGGAATGAATCGTACATCAGAATGCGGCGCAAATCTCCGTGACCGCGAAACTCAATACCGAACATGTCGTAGCATTCGCGCTCCAGCCAATCTGCCGCCTTCCAGATCCCGATCACACTGTCCACCCACAGATCCGCTATGTCGATTTGCACCTTCACGCACAGACGCTGGCGCAACCTAAGCGAGTTCAAGTGGTAGACCACATCGAAGCGCGGCGTGCGCTCCAGCCAATCAACCGCGGTCAGATCGATTAGCATGTCAAAAGCGAACTCCGGCTCATCGCGCAAGGTTTTGAGAAGCTCGAGTGCGCGATCGCGTGAAACCGCAACCCAGTCTGCGCCATGAGCCTCCGCGGCCTGCAGAATTTCGGCGCCGAAGCGTTCCTTCAGTTTTTCAAGCAACATTTTGCGCTTCTTCCAGGCGGTCCGATCCGGCCTCTCCCTCGACTTCGACGTTAGGCCCCGTGCCCAGTTTTCTAAAGCGACACCGGGGTGACGCGCGCGGTGCGGATGCTCAGCTAGTTCCAGTCCAGAGCCCCGCGCTGCCAGGCATAGATGAGACCGACGGTGAGGATTGCGATGAACACCAGGGCTTCAACGAATCCAAACATACCGAGCTTTCGCAGCTCCACCGCCCACGGATACAGGAACACCACTTCCACATCGAACACTAGGAACAGCAGTGCGGTCAGGTAGAAATGAACCGTGAAACGCCCCCACGCCGAGCCACTCGGCGGGTTTCCGCATTCGAAAGCTTCGCCCTTGACCTTGCTCGGCCGCTTGGGACCAATGATCTGATTGATGGTAACCATGACCCCGGCAACAACGCCGGCAACAACGAAAGTCACTACCACCGGAAGCCAAATGTCCATTACACCGAACCCTTCAAACGGCCTGGCTCATATCACTATCGGAAGCGCGCCGCATTTTCCAATCAATCGCTTCGGACCCGTCCCCGCGAGGTCTCGCCACCGGACCAACCATGACGGCTGCGCGGGCGAGCCGCACATACCGGTCGTTCAATGGTTGCGACCATTTCGAATCACATTAGCGATAGAACATTAGGGCTACAATGAGCCGCTAATAGTGTCTGAATCTGCTATATACCAGGCAACTGTGAACCAAGTATGATTTTTTGCTTTTAAGTAAAGGACTTTATGATGCTCCATTTCGCTTTTCATTAAAGTTATTGACTTATGTCCGCAAGGTTACTAATTGCCGATCTGGGGGAGAGTGCAAGAAGGTAAATCGAGACGGACCCGGCGGCGACGCCGGGGGAAGGGGCTAACTATGCATCGCGTCACCGAATTACGGGCACGGTTTGTGGAGTTGTTCGTCATAATCGGAGCGTTGCTGTTCATGCTCGCCAGCCCGGTTGCGGCCGAGGTCAAACCCGGGGATTTCATCACCAGCGAGAACGCTTACAAGGCCAAGGACCTCGTCTGCCCTGGCGTGTTCTGGCGCCTTCAGAACGGCATGACCATCAGGATAGTTCCTACCGAACGTATCGACTGGCCGCCGCCCTACAAGGAGGCGACGGAAAAGTACTCGCCGCAGGTTCGTCTGAGTCCGGACCATCGTTCGCTGGTCGGTTATGTCGCGGGACAGCCATTTCCACTGATGGATCCCAACGACCCGGACGTCGCCACCAAGATCATGTGGAACTATTTCTTCCGCCCGATTTCCACCGATGACTTTGACCTTCGCTTCTTCGATGCGGAGAGCGTGTACGCCGGTAAGGGTAAGCCATACAAATCTCTCTGGTACTATCAGACCGGGCACTATTCCGGTTACAACGAAGTGGGCCGCACCGAAGTCCAGCCCATGCCAGTGGATCCCGACTTTCTACATTCGGGACGCTACGCGATGACCGGACTCTATCCTCAGCTCGCTCCCCAGGATGGCGCCGGAGCCGGGTTCCTCCGCTATCGCTACGCGGATCCTAACCGGGCGGACGATGCCTGGGCCTACAATCCGCAGAGCCGGCGAATGCGCCGCCTGAACGACACCTTGATGAGCACCGATCAGGACGCGGGTCCCGAGTCCTACAACCCCGACGATTTCGAGTGCTTTGCGGGCAAGAATGAAAACTACAACTGGCGCTATCTTGGAGAGCGGCAGATGCTCGGATGTATCAACTCTCCGGAGGTGCCGCCGCCGCGGTGTCCGACCGACGGTGGTGGCAGCATTTGCCCGACCAACTGGCAGATGCGCCATTTGTACATCCTGGAAGGCATCGCCCGTCACGATCGCCTGCCGGGTGATCTGTATTCGAAGCACATTCTGTACGTCGACTCGGAAGCGGACTTTGGTATGTACCAGGATCAATACGATCGGCGGGGACAGCTCTTCATCAACTACACGTCGTATCTCAAGTTCGCCGATCGCGTGACGCCGGCTTCCAGGATCGCGATCTACCCGTTCAAACGGCTGTTTCAGACCGGGTCGTCGTCCACCGACGTGCAGTCGGGTCTGGCGACGGTCGCGTATCATCCGGGTTACGATGTGCCGGAGAAGGAGTGCTGGTACATCAACATGGGAGCAGTGGATCGCGCCTTCTTTGATCCTGATTCAGTGATTCGTGCATCGCGGCGTTAACCACTGATTAGTACGGAAGGTCCTGATGCGATCAGTTTTATCGCACAGGACCTTCCGCCGAAAATTTGCGGTCTGAATTCGGAACGACTGAGGTTGTGCGATGGAGGTATGTCATCGCGTGCCATGTCGGCGACGGGCTTGTCCCACATACCGACCGTTTAGTCTATAACGCTCCCTCCTGACCAAGCCGTTCAACTGGCGTCGCAAAACCCAAATACAAGCGCGATTCTCTCGTAACCTGGTGGTAAATGTCGCTTCGGGTTCCGAATTTCTGTGTTTTTATTAAACTAGACAAAAAGCTATTTGGACCGTCATGACCTGACGTAAGATTAACCTTCCCAGCAGGGCTCAAGTTTGCCGCAGACAAATCCTGCTGACACTGTAAGACCGGTCCGATTAATCACTCAAACAGGGGATGGGATAAATAAATAGTCGTTCTAATTTGGGATTCGGCTCCCTGTAGCCGAAGGAGGGGGATTATTACAGCTAGGGGCTGGTTGGTCGGATCTCGTGGCGCTCGGGATGCTTATTCTCCCATTGACTGCCGGCGCTGAGATCAAGCCCGGGGACTACATCACGGTCGACAATGCCTACAAGGTCAAGGACCTTGTTTCACCCGGGCGTTTACTGGCGGATCCAGCAGGGTATGGCCATGAAGATCGTTCCGACCGAGCGAATCGACTGGCCGCCACCCTACAAGGAAGCGACCGAGAAGTATGCATCGCAGGTTCGTTTGACCACCGACCGTCGCTCGCTGGTCGGTTATGTCGCCGGGCAGCCCTTTCCGCTGCTCGTTCCAAATGATCCGGACGTCGCTACCAAGATCATGTGGAACTACTTTTTCCGTCCGGTTTCGACCGACGACTATGACCTGCGCTTTTTCTACTGCGAGAGCGTCTACTCAGGTCTGAACAAACCGTACAAGGTGCTGTGGTACTACTCGGTCGATCACTACGCCGGTTACATGGAGGTTGGTCGCACCGAGGTAGGGCCGATGCCGGTTGACCCCGATTTTCTGCATTCGGGATGTTACGCGATGACCGGTCTGTATCCTCAGTTGGCGCCGCAGGACGGCCACGGCTCGGGATTCCTCCGCTATCGTTATGCGGATCCCAACCGAGCGGACGATGCCTGGAGCTATAATCCGCAGAGCCGACGGATGCGCCGCCTGAACGATACCTTGATGAGCACCGATCAAGACTCGGGCCCAGAGTCTTATAACCCCGACGATTTCGAGTGCTTCGCGGGAAAAAATGAAAATATGACTGGAAATATCTCGGCGAGCGCCAGATGCTGGGCGCGATTAACGATCCGCAGTCTCCTCCGCCGACCTGCCCGACCGATGGTGGCGGCAGCCACTGCCCGGCGAACTGGGAGATGCGCCACATGTACATCCTACAGGGCACCGCGCGCCCCAGCCGGTTGAAAGGCGACCTCTACTCCAAACACGTCCTCTACGTCGACTCCGAGGCGGATTTCGGAATGTACCAGGATCGGTACGATCGCAAGGGTCAACTGTTTATCAACTACACTTCGTGGCTCAAGTACGCGGACCGCGTGCGGCCTGACTCGCGGATCGCTATCTATCCGTTCAAGAGCTAGTTTCAGACCGGGTCCTCATCGACACAGACGTGCAGTCGGGTCTATCGACGGTTTGCTACCATCCGGGCTACGATGTACCTGAGAAGTAGTGTTGGTACATCAACATGGGTGCGGTTGATCGTACCTTCTTCGATCCCGATTCGGTCATCAGAGCATCGATGAGATAACCCGCGTAAATCGTAAGCTTCACTAACCAAAAACCGGTGCGGCCTAAAAGGCTGCACCGGTTTTTTGCTTTACTGGTCTGCTAGAATCGCGGGGCATGGACGTTCGCGATGATCCGCTGCTTGCGTGGGCCAACGAAATGGTCTGCAGGACTTGGCCAGGAGCGCGAATCGCGCGCAGCGCCGCACTTCGGGGTGACCTGTCGACCAGGCGCTTTTGGCGAATCAACATCGATCGAGGCTCTGCACCCTCCTCTGCGATCCTGGTGGATTTGGGCCCCGATGAGCTCCCCGGCTACGCGCGTGCGCTGCGGTTGGTCTCCGAGCCTCTCGCCGAACCCCCCTGGCTAACCGTGCATCGCTTCTTGACCATACTGGGAGTGCCGGTACCGGCACTGTATGCGGTCGATCGCCCACGTCGCGCGATGTTGATTGAGGATGTCGGCGAGACCTCGCTCGTCGACGCGGTCCATAACCAGCCATCGGAGACCGCTGACCTGTTTCGCCTCGCCATCGAGCTGTTGTTCCTGTTCCACGTGAAGGGAACTCGCGCTCTTCCAGCAAAGCTGCTGCCAGCCACCATCGCTTACGATGAAAAACTGTTCCGCTGGGAATTCAAAGAATTCCTCGACCTCGGCTGCACCACTTTGCATGCGGATGCCACGGCGCTGACCCCGGAACTGGATGCCCTCGCGGCCGAACTCGGGCGCCTGCCACGGGTCCTTTCGCATCGCGACTTCCATGGCCAAAACCTCTTCATAAAGCGGCAGACTCCCGCCCCCACCCTTCGCGTCATCGATTTTCAGGACGCGTTGATGGCACCAGCTGCACAGGACCTGGCGGTCTTGCTCACTACTCGGGACATGGCCGCGCTGATATCGCCCGCTCTCGAACGGCGGCTGCTCGACTTCTACTACGCGGGCCTGACGCGGCTCGGCGCGGAGAGCTTGAGCGCGGAAGCATTTTCGCGCAGCTACCAGCTCTGCGTGCTGCAACACGCAATCAAGATGATGGGACGCTTCCTGATGTTTGAACGCAGCGGTAAATCTGGTTATACGGTCTTCGTCCCGTACACCATCGATCAGGCGCGGCGAATTCTTAGCGGACCCTGTGCCACTGACTTTCCCGGGCTCGCCCGCGTTTTCCACGCTGCACAAATGGGCAACCGGCCATGAGGGCGCTGGTGCTATCCGCAGGTACCGGCGAGCGGTTGCGACCCCTGACTGAAACGGTCCCGAAACCGCTGGCTGAGGTGGGTGGACGACCCCTTATTCATTATCCCTTGCTGATGCTTAGGCGCGCGGGGATTCGCGAGGTCGCGATAAACACCCATCACCTTCCACGGGCGATGGAAGCCGCGCTGGGGACCGGAGCTTCACTTGGCATCGATATCATCTGGGCACCCGAGCCGACACTGCTGGGCACCGGCGGACCGCTGAACGGCCTGCGCAGATTTCTGAGCACCGACACCTTCGTGATCGCAAACTGCGATACAATTCTGGATCTCGAGCTGGCTGAGGCTATTCGATTCCATCGCGACCGTGGTGCCTTGGTCACACTTGCCGTGGCCCGCCCGGAGAACCTCGATTACTACAGCCGTATCGAGCTCGACTCGGACGCCCGCGTCCGCAGAATTCGGCTTCTCCGATCGCGAACGCCGCTCAGCTACGATGACTTCGCAAAGGAGCCGTTGAGCGAGGCCCGGCTCGATTCATTCATGTATTGTGGCGTGATCATCCTGGAGCCCGCGGTGCTGGATCGGATTCCACTTTCCCCGCCGTGGAGCATAATGAACGGATTGATAGCGCCGATGGTGCGCGAGGGCTTGCCGGTCACGGGATTCCGCCATTGCGGCCTGATGCGCACGATTGATGATCTAAGTAGCTACCGAAAAGTACGCGCAGAATTCGCCTCAAATCCCCCGTCGTTGCGGTTTCTCTCATCCTGAATGCCGTCTCTTGACCGCAAGAAGAGTAGAGGCAAGCAAAGCGATCGCGAACCAAGAACTCTCAATCCGCCGAACGCGGGGAAGCCCAACCCGCTGCTTGCGTTTGGTCAATTTCGTTCGCGCGCCGCCGCCTCGATGATTCCCTGGGGAGGTTGCCACGCCGGGCGCCGCGCCTGGATCCGGCGCAGCCGCGGTGAAGCTGAAATCTGAATCAGCACGCTTAGCACCAGTCCCTCCGCCGCCAACCGCGAACACTCACTGGCACCAACGGACCTGCCCGCAAACGGCGAGCAAATTCACCATCTAAAAAACGTCGCGACCAGAAACGCAACGATCATCAAGAGTCCATACTCCATATGGAGCTGCACCGACCTGAATAGTGCGACATTCAGCTGCTTCGGTTCCGTCTCCCGCATCACGATCTGAAGCTGACTTACCGCCCGCGGCACACTTACCAGTGCGAGCAGTCCCGTCCAGGGAATCGCTCCGACGATCATCGCAAACAAAGTGGTCACATACGCGAGCACATCGAATGCTGCGAGCTCATAGTTAGCGCCGGTGCGCCCAAGTATCGTCGCCAGCGTGTGCTTGCCGTGCAGTCGATCGGTTTCGATGTCGCGAATGTTGTTGGCGTGCAGAATGCCCGCGACCAGAAAGCCCAACGGAATCGACGCAAGCGCCGCACCCCACGTGAAGCGTAGCGCCATCACGTAGTACGTGCCGATGACAATCACCGGGCCCATGAATAGAAAAACGGTCAGTTCGCCCAGCGCCACGTACGCAAGCGCTATTGGGCGCGCGGTGTAGAAATAGCCCGCCGCAACCGAGGGTATCCCAATCGCCAGGATCGGCCATCCGCACAGGTACACCAGCACCAGGCCCAGCGTGGCGCCGATCGCAAACGCGATGATGCCGCCGCGCCACACCTGCTCGGGGGCGAGCAAGCCCCGCTGGATAACCATGCTCGGACCGAGTGACTCCGATGAATCCGCCCCCGACCGGTAGTCGTAGTAGTCGTTGATAAGATTGGTACCCGCCTGAATTGCCATCGCTCCGACCAGCGCCAGCAGCAGCCTCCCCGGCGCGAAAAAGCCATCACGCGCGGCGATCGCCGCACCCAGCAGCACGGGGATCGCCGCCGCGCTCAGAGAGGGAGCGCGGATCGCCTGGATCCATATGGCAAAGGGCCCCGGGCGAGCTCCTCCGCCCTTCAGAATTGCCGATGCTTCCGTCATGCTTGCCTAGTCCTTTGGTCATTCATCTTCATTATTAAAGGACGGGATGAGATCAGGTGGCGGTGCACTGATTCAATGAGTTCAAGCAAGGGCGTCCCAAACTCCTCAACTCTTTCGCCGGACCGCCACCGACCGTGGAATTTACGCACAAGGCATCCGGATAGAGAGAGGGACAGGGCGGTCAGAATATGACCTTGCTTTCCTTCAACCGCGCGATCTCCTCCGCATCCATCCCGAGCAACTCCTCCAGGATTTCTTCGCTATCCTGACCGATTCGCGGTGCACCGCGATAGTCGGGTTCGATGGCGCTGAACTTCACCGGCAGCCCCGGCACGGCGCGCGCACCGGAATCGCCATGCTCCCGCGTGATCATCATCTCCGATGCGCGAAACGCCTGGTCGGCCGTCAACTCGTGCGTATTGTACACCGGCCCGGCTGCTAGTCCTTGTTCACGCAGCCGCTGCACCAGCTCGTCGCGATCGAAATCACGCGTGCGCGCAGCAACTTCATTTTCGAGCATCTCCACATTGCCGAGCCGCTCGGGAAGCCGCGCGTAGGCGCGATCCGCTGCAAGCGAAGGCGCGCCGAGCACCTCGCACAACGCCCCAAATTCAGCGTCACTCGCGATTGCAATTGCTACCCATCGATCTTCGCCGGCCGCGGGAAAGACACCGTGTGGCGCCATCGATGGAGCCCGATTTCCCTGCGGGGCCTGTTCGCGCCGGTTCAGGAAGAAATCCATCATCGCCTCGGGGATCATCGTCGTCACCATTTCAGCCATCGACAGATCCAAATACTGGCCTTCCCCGGTGCGGTCTCGGTGGTGGAGCGCGGCGAGCAGAAAGAAGACCATCGCGGTTCCGACCGCGAAATCCGGCCACGTCCCCCCTATTCCGCATGGAAAGCTCTGCGGGTAGCCGGTCACATGACACAGCCCCGCGAATGCCTGCGTCGTGGGGCCAAACCCTACCGTACGCGCGAACGGTCCGTTCTGACCCAGGGGAGTGCCTGACAACATGATGATGTCGGGCTTGAGCCGGCGGATGCTCTCGTAATCGAGTCCGTATTTCTGCATGTTACCGACGGTGAAATTCTCGGTAACGATGTCGCTGGATTGGACCAGCCGGCGCGCTATTTCCTGTGCCTCCGGCCGCGATAGATCGAGCGCCAGGCTCTTGCGCGAGAAGTTTATCGAATGAAACACGCCCGAGAGGTTCGGTCCGATTACACCGTCGGTGCCGGTCAAAAACCGCACCAGATCGGGCGCGCGCATGCTCTCAACCCGTATGACTTCCGCCCCCAGCGCTCCCAACCAGGCGGTGGCGTGCGGAACCGCAAAGATCCATCCAAAGTCGAGCACGCGGATTCCGTCGAGCGGCAGGCGCTTCATCACACGATATTCTCCGCAGCCAGTCGCTCTAGCTCGACCTGGTCGAGACCGAACCGCTCTCCAAAGATCTTGCGGTTGTGCTCGCCCAGTCGCGGCGCGGGGCGCTTGATTCGCCAGGGGGTCCTTCCGAATCTGCACGGTGCGCCTGGCGTACGGACCCTGTTCGCGGCCGGATGGTCATGCTCCTGGAAAAAGTCGCGTGCCTGGTATTGCTCGTTTTCCGCTACCTCACGAACCGTATGCACCGGAAAACATGGTACGTGCTGAGCTTGCGCACGCTGGAAGGCCTCCTTCTTGGTGATGGTCGAAAGCCAGTCGTGAATGGCGGCTTCGATAACGTCGACATGCGCAGCTCGGTCAGCGGTAGTTGCAAAAATCTCTGCCTCCATCCACTCGGGATTGCCCATGGCCGCCTTCCATCCGCTCCAGAATCTTTGCGTTCCCGCGTTGAAGCTCACCCATCCATCCGCGCATGGATAGACCCACTGCGCGCCCGCCTTTTTGCGAATGCTGAGCCGCTGGTATCCGGGCGCTCGAGGAGATTCGTGAGTCGAGCCTCCGAGATTGGGCCGGATCATGCTAACCATCGCCAACCACTGGCTCACGTCCACATGTTGGCCCGAGCCGTTGCGCTTGCGATCGAACACCGCCACCATCGCTGCCGCCGCGGCGGTGTACCCCGCGAGGTAGTCCGACTGACGCCCTGCGAGCTTGAGCGGCGGCTGAGTGCCAGGATCCGTAACCTGATGCCAGGGCGTTTCGTAACCGACGCCGCTCATGTGGGTGGCAACCAGATCTCCACCCCGAAGATTTCGGTACAGAGAATCCTCCCCGAACGGGGTCAGCGAAACGACGATGAGTTTTGGAAACTGCTCGGTCAGGCTTTGCCACGAGAGACCGATTCGATCGTTGAGCGATGGCAGGTTCGGATTGAACAGGACGTCGACCTGCTCCAGCATCGAAAAGAGGATTCCGCGGGACGAGGAGTTTTCGAGGTCGAGGGTGACGCCAAGTTTGTTGGTGTTCAAAAATAAATGGAGTCCACCCGTCTCCAGATCGCGCCGATCGTCGCGGAAGGGCCCGAGCTGACGCTCTTGCGCGCCGACCCGCGGCGGCTCGACCTTGATAACTTCAGCTCCGAAATCGGCAAACGATTTCGCCGCCATCGCCGCGGCCAGAAATGGCATCGAGTCGAGGCAGGGAAGTTCGACCACGCGAAGGCCCTCGAGCGCTTCGGGCAGCGGTTCGCGGCTCACCGTGGCGCTCCCTGACGCATAGCCTCGAGCAGACCCAGCAGCTCGGCCATCGAATTGATCACATGGTCGGGCCGATGCTGCGGATGATTCTTAAGATACGATAACGACGCGGCTCCAGTCGCAACACCGACCGTCCCTCCAAACCCGGCTTGCTGCGCTGCCATGATGTCGCGAGGCTCATCGCCTACGTACAGGCACGCCGGCGGAAGTACCGATACCCTCATTGCGGTCTGCTTCAGTAGCTCGGTTTTGTCGAGCAAGTCTTTCATCGATGAGGTGGGTTGCGTGGCGACGTGGTCCAGGTATGCCGCCAGTCCCACCATCGCAAGCTTCTCTATCAGTCGTCGAGCCTCTCCCGGACGACTGGTGACCACGGCCGTCGCGTAACGCCTGCGTTTGAGTTCGGCTAGCGTCTCCGCCACGTGCGGCAACACCTCCAGTCGTTCGGTCTTGTCGATTTCCGTCATGAAATAGGCGAAGGCCAATTGGACATATTCGGGTCGGCGATTTTCCGGCACGCCAAGCCACACCTCGTTGCGGTTCAGCGCCTCGCGATATTGCTCGGGCGTGAGATCGGACTGGTGCCCGATGTCTCTAAGTGCCTTGCGCGCCGCAATGTAAAGCGGCCCGTGTATATCGACGAGCGTGCCGTCGAGATCGAAGAAAATCGCCTTGAATTCGCGCGAAGCCAACCTGCCGGTCCGGTCCCCCTGACTGCGTTGCCCCTTTGAACCCTTTTGTTTCGCAACTTGTCAAGCTCGCCTCGAAAAACCCTTCAGGAGATTGAAAGTCAGCCACCTAAAAGGCTCGGACGCGTCCAACGGTCTCCAGCGCTCCGGCACTCGCCAGGTCGCGCGTGCTCAGCGCCAGCAGGAATCTGCCGTGCGTCTGGCTGTGGAACGTCAGGGCGCCACCGCGCCCGGTCGCCGACAGGTGCGCCGTGATGGCCAAGACCGCCGCATCAGCTTCATCGAGAGATTTCGCAACCGGTGCGGTTAACCGGCAACTCCGGGTCAGCCGCGCGAGGATCGCCTGTCTCGCTTTGGAAGCTGCGCGCCGATCAGACTTGGGCGGCAATCGCTCGGACGCACTCTTCCACAACGAAAAAGCCAGATACGGGTACGACTCGAATGTGTCGACGCCGAGCTGTTCGAGCGCACGATGCGTGGCAAAGCCCGCGAGCATGAAGCGCGTGAAGAGCCACCCGCGACCTGTGGGCACCGACTTTGTTCCCTTGTCAGTCAGGCGAAGCTCGCGAGCGATGCGGATAAGGTGCGGCTTGCAGGTTGCCACGCTCGCACAGCGGGCGAAATAGTCAGCCGCGGGGGTCGGGAACAGCGAGAGCCGGACATGCTGTGTGGGACTTCTGGTGCGATTTACCGCGGCAACCGCGAGGCGGAGCATTAGATCCAGATCGCGCTCGCGCGAATCGCTCCGAGCGACACAGGGCGCGCGCGGTGAGTCGACCAGCGCGACCGCCCCCGGTCCAAGTTCGGGAAAACGCTCCGCGATATTTTCTGCGATGCGGGCGATCGGATGCCTCGTGGCGGGGAAGATCGGTGCGCGCGCAAAGCGGAGCGACTTCGCACCACCGTCGAGCATCGCGACATCGAGATAGTCTTCACCTACATCAATTCCGGCTACGGGCTGGGCGGTGCCGATCGCGTAGCGGATGATTCGTCCCGGGAGGGGTACAGCAGCAGGTATTGGCGGCGGCCACCGATCACCTTCTTCACGTAATCGCGCGTCTCTCGATAGCCGATATTCTCGACCCATTCGTCGTCGTCTCCGGGAAATCTGCGGGTCCACCCCTCGACCGCATGCTCGCCCCCATTATAAGCAGCGACCGCTTTGAACCGATCTCCGTGGAACAGATCAAAGAGATTTTTCAGATATGCAGTACCGAGTCTGACGTTGGTTTCGGGATCAAACAGATCTGGTGATGACGGTTCGCCCACCTGGTGCGCAACCCGGTCCCCGGTCGCTGGCAGCAGCTGCATCAGCCCGCGCGCGTCGGAAACCGACCGCGCGCGCGGGTTGAAGAGACTTTCCTGCCTCGACAGGGCGAGCACCAGCCATGGATCGAGCGACTGCTGCTCCGCCGCGCGCGAGAAGAGAGCCCAGTATGCGCGCGGATAGCGAACTCGTTCCGCTGCCGCCGCGGTCAGATGTCCATTCTTCGACATCCGGGTGGCCGCAACGATTGCGTCATACCAGGCATCCGCCCCCTGCAGACCTGCCAGTATGAACTCCCGCAGGGAATGTTCCTTGCCAGCCGCATCTTCTAGGGCGCGATATTCGGCGGCCTGAAGGTCCGAGATGCCAAGCGCCCGCAACGCGAGAATGCGGCTCAAATGAAAGCGTACGGTTGGCGACGCGCTCCGGGGCGTGGGTTCGATGCTCAATTCGGGCAGCGATGCCGCCGCAAGGTCCGCGTGCACGGCAGGCGCATGCTCTGCGGCGAGAGCCGGATAGTAGCTGCTCTCCACGCTCTGTGCGAGGCGCGCATAGATTTCGTGCGCGCCGTCGGTGTCGCCGATTCTTTCCAGCGAGCGCGCGCGCCAATACTCGAACATTTCGCGCTCCCGCGGACCCTCGGCGCGCTTGCGCATCGCGGTGAAACTCGCGATCGCGCGCGGGTACTGGTGCGTCATGTACAGCGACCAGGGAATGCGAAAGCGAGCGTCTTGCGCAGCCTCGGTCCCCGGATAGCGCTCCAGCAGCCGGCCATATTCGGCCCGGGCAGCATCATAGTCTTGCTGTTCTTCGTAAATCCGGCCGATTCGAAGCATCGCCCCCGATGCGTGGCTGCTCGATGGAAACTGCGCGATTACCTTTCCGAACATGGCACGCGCGTGATCGGGCTCATCTTCCTTCCAGAAAATCAGCGCCAGGTCATAGAGCACCGCCGACGCCTCCGGGCCGAGGGGCGCGATTGAAAGATATTCGAGCAGGGCGCGCTTCTGGCGATCGCTGTCGGCTTTCGAGGCTTGCGCTTGGATCCACAGAAGCTCTGCGCGATCCGAGCTCGTGGGCGCCAACGCGAGCGCTTGTTGAGCCTCATCAAAGGCCAACGAGGCGAGCCCTTCTCGCAACAGCAAGGCAGCCTCGTTGCGGTGGTAAGTGAAGGTCGGGACGGTAACGACCGAAGGGTTTGCGGCACGAACCGAGTAGGCCAGCCCCCGTGCCCTGGAGTCCGTCTCGCCCCGCGGATAACTTTCACGAATAGCCATCGCGCGCTGGTAAGCTTCTTTGTCCAGCCCCATCGCGCGCTCTGCCTGCGCCTGGGCCAATCGTGCGTTCTGAGCCAGGGAAACGTCGCTCGTGGTGGCAGCCAGATGCGTCGCTACCGACAGCGCGTCAGCATTGCGCCCGAGCTTGAGAAAAATCTGCGCCAGCTCGAGTTCCCCGGGCGGGGTCAAAACACTTTGTGGATATTCCGCCCGCAACCGCTCCAAGGTTGCCGATGCGCCCGTCAAGTCCGCCTGCGCCGCCTGTGCCCCGGCCAGATAGAAGAGTGCGTAGTCGCCCAACCCGGGGTAGTGCTCAGCGGCCAAGGTCAGATCTTTGATCGCACGCGCGTAATCACGGTCCATGAAAGCCTTGTACCCCGTGGCGAAAGTCTGCCCCGCGGCGGGCGGCGCGACTTCAGGTGGCAGTGGCTCTGTGGCGGAGGACGCGGCCGCGAGAGTCGTCCCGGCAGGCATCGGTTCAGAAGTCACCGGCTGCGATCGGGCGGTCGCGGTTGCGCACCCGGCAATCGCAATTGCAAGAAGAATAGTGAGCGCGATCTCGGGTCTGTGTAATTCCACTAGGATCGTGGTTAGCGTACCAATCAACACCCTTCAATTGGGGTCGGTTGTTGTCACCCGCGCGTCTCGGCGGAGGAGCCTGGGTTCCGAGAATCGTCGTCACTCCGCTCCAATGACAACTCTCTTCGATTCGTCAACCCGCAATGATCCGCGATCGCTTGCGAGACCCATTTCCGTCTGGCAACACTCGACCCAGCCTTCACGCCATGTCGCGCAAACTCATTCTCGCTTCCGGATCGCCGCGCCGCCGGCAACTGCTCAGCGCAGCAGGCCTGAGCTTCGAGCTCGCGGAGAGCGGGGTCGAAGAACATCGCCTGCCACAGGAAGGCGCCCGCGATTACGCGCTGCGGATGGCACAAAGGAAAGCCCTGGCCGTCGCGCGCCGCCACGCCGATTCTATCGTCCTGGGCGCGGACACCGTGGTCGAATGCGAGGCCGAAATCCTCGAGAAACCCCTCGACGCCGCCGACGCGCGGCGCATGTTGACGATCCTCGCAGGCCGCGGGCACGTGGTCATAACCGCCTTCGCGGTCGCCCACGGCAGCCGCCTAATCGAAACCGAAGCGGTGGAGAGCGAGGTCTTTTTTCGACGGTTGTCCGAGACAGAAATCCGCGACTATATCGCCAGTGGCGAGCCATTCGATAAGGCCGGCGCGTACGGAATTCAGGGCATCGGCGGAAGCTTCATTTCCAGAGTCAACGGACCCCGCGACAACGTGATGGGGCTTCCGGTTGAGAAGGTTCTGGCCGCGCTTAAGCGATGTGGAGTCGCCAGACCCACCTGATGTTGTCAGAGCATGAAATCCGGCGCCGCCTAGCGGAAGTGAACGATCGCATCTCCGCAGCGGCTCGACAATCTTCACGCGATCCGGGTGCGATCTGTCTGGTACTTGCCAGCAAGACCCAGCATCCGGATGCGATTTTGGCCGCCTACCGCGCAGGCGCGCGACATTTCGGTGAGAACTACGTGCAGGAAGCCATGGCCAAGCAAACCAGGCTTGACGATTTAGCCGACGTTCGATGGCATCTGATTGGCCACCTGCAAAGCAACAAGGCGCGACCCGCCGCCTCGATGTTCGATCTGATTCACAGCCTTGATAGCAGGCGGCTCGCGCAGGCCTTGCACAAAGTGCACCCCATGCCTCCGGTCCGCGTGCTGCTCGAAATCAATCTAGGTGCTGAGACGAGCAAGCACGGAATCCCGCCGGGCGATGCCGAGCACCTGATCGCGGGGATTCGCAACCAGGTTGAGGTTGCCGGGCTGATGGCGATACCGCCGCCGACGCCACGCGCCGAGCACTCGCGACCGTACTTCTCGCGCCTGCGCGAAATGCGCGATACTCTCGCCGCGCGCAGCGGATTGCGCCTGGGCGAGCTTTCGATGGGTATGACGGATGACTTCGAAGTCGCGATCGAAGAAGGCGCCACCATCGTGCGGGTCGGACGCGCGGTGTTCGGCGAAAGACCGCCGTGAAGAAACTCGGCTTTATCGGGGGCGGCAATATGGCGGAGGCGCTCGCGCACGGGCTGGTCGAGCACAAGGTATTCCGCGCCAGTGATCTGATCGTCTCGGATATCGCGCCGGCGCGGCGCAGCGCCCTCAAGCGCAGGCTCAAGGTCGAAACCACGGCCGATAACTTGCTCATCATCCGTCAGTCGCGCACAATCCTGATTGCGGTAAAGCCACAAATCATCGATGAAGTCCTGGGCGAAATCGGGGCCGATCTGAAGGCAAACGCCAAAAGCCATCTTTTCATTTCGATCGCAGCCGGAGTTTCCAGCGAACGCATATGCCGGTTTCTCGGCGCCCGCGCGCGAGTCATCCGCGTGATGCCGAACGCGCCTGCGATGGTGGGACAGGGAATGGCCGCCCTGGTCCGCAGCAGAGGTGCGAGCAAGGCCGACGAGTCATTCGCGCTCCGCATTTTCCAAGCCGTGGGCGACGCGGTCGCCGTCACTGACGAAGGCCTGCTCGACGCGGTCACCGCACTTTCCGGTAGCGGCCCCGCATATGTCTATCTGTTCGCCAAAGCGATGGTCGATACCGCTATCAATGAGGGTCTGCCGCGCGACCTGGCGCTGCGTATGACGCTGCAAACCCTGCGTGGCGCTGAACACGTGATGCGAGGGTCCAAGCGCGAGGTGGCCGAGCTTATCCGTGTGGTTGCATCGCCCGGCGGAACCACGGAAGCCGCGCTCCGCCGATTCGCGGAGAGCGGATTTTCTGATATCGTGGCGCGCGCAATGCACGCCGCGGCCGATCGCTCTCGCGAACTTGGTCGGGCGAGCTGAGACGAAAGGTCGCATTGAGCCCCTGGGTAAATCTGGTCCTCTTCTTCAGGAGCATCCTGGAGGGATTGCTCAACATCTATTTTTGGATTGTGATAATCGCGGCGCTGCTGACTTGGATCGAACCGAATCCATACAACCCAATCGTCCGCTTCCTCTACGGCGTTACGGAACCGGTCTTCGAGTGGGTCCGCGATCACTTGCCGGTGCTTCTTGGGGGAATCGATTTTTCGCCGCTGGTTGTGATCATCGCCATAGAGTTCGTCCAAATGTGGCTGATTCCCACCGTGGTCCACGTCCTCGTTCCGGGGTTCGCGTGACCTTCATCGGCACTCGAGGCCGAAGAGTGCTGCTTTTTCAGGCGAATCAAAATCGAATTCTGCCCATTCGCGTTGACAAGGTACCCGACGGTGATTACCTAATAGTGAGTAGGGTCGCATTCGCGCGACTGGCAGTCTGAAACCGCAAATGCCAATTTACGAATACAGGTGCAACAAATGCGGCGTGGTCGAGGTGATGCAGCGTATCACCGAGGCGCCGCTGAGAAAGTGTCCAAACTGCAAGAGCAAGGTCGAGCGAATGATGTCCCGGAGCTCCTTCGTGCTCAAAGGCACCGGGTGGTACGCCACCGATTACGCAAGGGGCAAGGACCACGCTCCGGCGTCTGAAGACGGCGCATCGTCATCGAACGGCAGCCCCAAGGGCGATTCGCAGAGCGAGCCCAAGACCGAAGCCAAGAGCGAGGCAAAGGCTTCTACCGAGTCCAAGCCTTCCTCCTCCGAGAAGACGACCCCCGCCAAGTCTGCGGACTAGCAACTCCACAATCACGTGGGGTGGCGTGTCCCGCGCTCTTTCTGTTTCAATGGGCCGATCGCGCGAATTTGATTCGCGCCACTCTTAGCCATGCGTGCGCTGGTAGTCGACCCAAAACTGACCTTCCGATCTCATAACCCGGACCCGGCTCCGACCCCCCGTGAAACCATCGTGCGGGTCTCGGTGGCGGGAATTTGCGGCACCGACCTCGAGGTCATGCGCGGGTACATGGGTTATCGGGGAATACCGGGTCACGAATTCGTCGGTCGAGTGACCGAGACGAACGAGCTCAGACTTCGCGGCCAACGCGTGGTTGGCGAAATCAACGCCGCTTGCGGCCGCTGCCCCTATTGCCGTAGCGGCCTCGCTCGTCATTGCCCGGAGCGCACGGTACTCGGGATTCTCGGCCGCGACGGCGCCTTCGCTGAATACCTGCGCCTCCCCAACGAAAATCTGCTGCCGGTTCCCGATTCCATCCCTGACGAGACCGCGGTCTTCACGGAACCGCTGGCGGCCGCCTACGAGATTTTCGAGCAGCTTCACCTCGCACGCGACCGTACCGTCGTCGTGTTGGGTGACGGGCGGCTGGGTGCGTTGACTGCCCTGGCGCTGAAGCGCGAGAGCTACTTGCCCGTCGTGGCTGGCCATCATCCTGAAAAGCTCGGCCGGCTTGGGTCGTTGGGACTTTCCACTTCTCTGGAGCAGGATCTGAAGGAAAGGTTCGACTACGTGGTCGATTGCACCGGTCACGGCGACGGATTGCGCCGCGCAACCGAGTTGGTCAAGCCGCGCGGCACGATCATCCTGAAGAGCACGGTGGCGGCCGGCGCGGCGCTCAACTTGGCGCCCCTGGTAATCAACGAAATCACCGTGGTCGGTTCGCGATGCGGACGGTTCGCGCCGGCGCTCGCGGCACTTGAAGGCGGCAGGCTCGATCCCCGGCCGCTGATCGATGGTACTTTTCCGCTCGAGGAAGGCGCTACCGCAATGGAAGCGGCGACAAAATCTTCCAATTTTAAAATTCTTCTCAAACCGTCGTGAGCGAGTCCGCGGTTCGAAAAGACCCGCCATCGTGCAATCAAGGCTTCCACAGGTTTCGGCGAAGATTGCGGTCGGTATAGATACAGGGGGGACTTTCACCGACCTGATTGCGATGGTCGACGGCGCTCTGCACGTTCACAAGGTTCCGTCGACCCCCGACGATCCCGCACGAGCGGTCCTGAAGGGCCTGCTCGAGATGCTTCCTGACACACCCCCCGGCCTGGTCACCTACAGCTCCACGGTCGCGACCAACGCCCTCCTGGAGCGGAAGGGAGCGCGGGTCGCGATCCTTACTAACGCTGGGTTTGAAGATTTGATCGAAATCGGCCGACAGAATCGTGACGATCTCTATGCGCTGGCGCCATCGCGACCTGAGCCCCTGGTGCCGCGCCTGCGGCGAATTGGTGTTCATGAGCGGACCCTCCATGACGGTACGTTGCTCACCAGGCTGAGCCGCCGCGAGATCGCACGCGTCGTCAATATCGCGCGACGTTGCGGCGCGGCCTCGTTCGCCGTCTGCCTCCTGCACTCCTACGCAAATCCAAGGGCGGAAGAGGGACTGGCGCGCGCACTGGGCGCACTTGGCCGGCCGTTGTCGGTCTCGCACCGATTGCTCTCGGAATACCGCGAGTACGAACGCTTTTCGACCGCGGTGGTCAACGCCTACGTCGCGCCGAAGATGGCGTCGCATCTGGAAAATCTGCGTCGCAATCTCCCCGGTGCGCGCCTGCGCATCATGCAATCAAACGGCAGCGCCACCGGGGTAGAACTGGCGCGCGCCGAACCAATCCGGACCATTCTGTCAGGTCCCGCCGCGGGCGTGGTCGGCGCTGCCGCGCTAGCCCGCGCAATCGGTACTGATCGTTTCATCACGTTCGACATGGGTGGTACTTCCACCGACGTTTCCCTGTTTGACGCTGCAGCCCGCATCCGAACACTGAGCTATCCGGACGGGTACGCGGTCCGCGCGCCGGTAATCGACATTCACACGGTCGGGGCGGGGGGCGGATCGATCGCACGGGTCGACGCAGGCGGCTCCCTTCGCGTCGGCCCCGAGAGCGCGGGCGCGGACCCCGGACCCGCCTGCTACGGACATGGGACCGCGCCAGCCGTGACCGACGCGGATCTGATCGCGGGCCGCCTGGTTGCAGGGAATTTTCTAGGCGGTCGGATGCGCCTGTATCCGGATCGGTCCCGCACCGCCTTGCGCAAGATCGCGGCCGCGATGAAGACCAGCCTGATTGCGGCTGCGCGCGGTGTGATTCAAGTCGTCAATGCCAACATGGAGCGGGCCATTCGCGTGATCACCGTGGAGCGCGGTTTCGATCCCCGCGATTTCGTGTTGCTCGGCTTTGGCGGCGCGGGGCCGATGCACGCGGCCGAGCTCGCGCTGGATCTGGGTATCCGCCACGTGGTGTTTCCGCGAAATCCAGGACTGCTATGCGCCTGGGGAGCAATTGGCGCGCCACTGGGGCGGGAATACTCGGTGACGGTGCGCGAGGTCGATCCTCCATACGCGCGCCTCATGCAGCGCGCGCGGCCGCTGATCGCCCGGGCCCGGCGCGAGCTCGCAGGCGAGGGCGCGCCGCGGTCCGCGTTCGCGGCCGAGGTACGTGTCGAGATGCGTTATCGCGGACAATCCCACGAACTCGAAGTGCCGCTTACGCGGAATTTCGAAGATGCCTTTCATGGCGCCCATCGTCGAACTTTCGGACACAGCGCATCAGAAGCCGCGGTTGAGGTGGTTAACCTGCGGCTACGTGCCAGCGCCGCGGACAAGCCGCCTTCGCTCGCGAAGATCCCCCGCCAGCGTGGTGCCGCATCTCCACTTGCGCGGGCCGAAGTCCTGGTCGGTTCCCGCCAACGTCGTGCCCCGGTGTTTGCGCGTGACTCGCTGGGTGCGGGCGCGCGCATCCGCGGCCCCGCGATTGTGGTCGAGCTGAGCGCGACCGCCTATGTCGCGCCCGAATTCACGCTGCGGGTGGATGACTACGGCAATCTGCATCTGGAGGCCGGGCGATGAAGCTCGACGCGGTGGCGCTCGCGGTGATGAACAACCGGCTGGCCGCGATTGCCGAGGAAATGGGAGTGGTTCTCGGTCAAACTGGCTACTCGCCCAACATCAAGGAACGCCACGACTTTTCTTGCGCCTTGTTCGATGCGCAGGGTGAGCTGGTCGCGCAGGCCGCCCACATACCAGTCCATCTTGGATCCACGCCCCTGTCGGTACGGGCTGCGATCCAGCACCTCGAACTCTACCCGGGTGACATTGCCGCGCTCAATGATCCCTTCGCCGGCGGCACCCATCTTCCCGATCTCACTCTGGTGATGCCGATTTTTCTCGGCCCGGACCGCCGCCCGTTTGCGTACGCGGCCAATCGCGCGCATCACGCCGACATCGGCGGGATGGCCCCGGGGTCGATGGCCCTCTCCACTGAGATCTACCAGGAAGGATTTCGCCTGCCGCCGGTGAAAGTCGTCGAGCGTGGCGCGGTGTCGCGTGATGTGATGGCACTCTTTCTCGCCAACACCCGAGTGCACGAGGAACGTGAGGGCGACCTGCGTGCGCAAATCGCCGCGCTTCGAGTCGGCGCGGACCGTCTCCGCGCTTTGGTCGGGAGCTCCGGACGCCTGCTGGTCCGTACCGCAATGAATGAACTCAAGGACTATGCGGCCCGCCTTATGCGATCGTCCCTGCGCGCGCTCAAGCCTGGGTTGTACCGGGCCCGCGACTTTCTCGACGACGACGGCTTCGGCACCCGACGAATTCCGATCAAGGTAAGCATCCGGATTCGCGACGGTCGCGCGCTCGTCGACTTCACGGGCTCGGCGCCCCAGGTCCGCGGCTCGGTTAACGCCAACTATGCGATCACCCTGTCCGCCACCTTCTACGTCATGAAGTGCCTGGCCTCCGAAGCCGTTCCCGCCAACGAAGGGCTGATGCAGCCGATCAAGCTGGTCGCGCCCTTGGGATCGGTCGTGAATGCGCTTCCCCCCGCCGCGGTAGCGGGCGGCAACGTGGAAACCTCGCAGCGCATAGTCGATGTCCTGTTCCGTGCACTAGCCAAGGCCGCACCAGCTAAAGTGCCTGCGGCAAGTTCCGGATCGATGTCCAATCTGACGATTGGCGGATTTGATCGCTTTCGAAATCGTCATTTCTCCTACTACGAAACTATCGCGGGTGGCGCAGGCGGTGCGCCGGGTCATGCGGGCGCCTCTGGCATCCATACCCATATGACCAACACTCTCAACACCCCGATCGAAGCCCTCGAAGCGTATTATCCGATGCGAATTACTGAATATCGGATCCGCCGCGGATCGGGCGGACGAGGAAAAGCACGAGGGGGTGATGGATTGGTTCGTGAGCTCGAATGCCTGGTCGAATCCAACGTCAGTCTGTTGACCGAGCGACGCGCGCTGCGCCCCTGGGGACTCGCGGGAGGTGGCCAAGGTGCATCGGGCGCGAACTACCTGGTGCGCGGCCAGCGGCGTACTGGGCTGGCCGCCAAGACCAACGCGATCCTGCAGCCGACCGATCGGGTGCGGATCGAAACCCCCGGTGGCGGTGGCTGGGGTCGCCCGTGAGAAATCCAGCTGACTAAAGCCGGCCGACCACGGTTCGCGCCTGCATGGCCGGTTCGAAGACTCGGGCTGGTCAGATGACTTTGGCGCTGCGCAGGCCCTCGCAGGCAGCCGCATCGAGGCCGAGTTCACCCAGAATCTGGTCGTTATGCGCCCCGAGGGCGGGCGATCCGTTACGTATGCGCACGGGTGTGCGCGAAAACTTTGCGGCCGGACCGGTGATCGGAGCGCGGGAGCCGTCCTCCTGAATCGTCTCCTGTAACATGTCCCGCTCACGCACGTGCGGGTCCTGCGCCGCTTGCGTGTAGGTATTCACCGGGGCACATGCGATACCCTCTCGTGCACAAACCGCCACCACCTCGTCGACCGTCAGACCTGCGCACCACTTCGCGGCCATCGCATTGCATTCACCTCGATGCTTCATTCGACCCGGGATAGTCGCGTAGTCGGGATCTTCCGCCAGGTCGGCGCGTTCGCAGATTCGCGCCAGCGCTTTCCAGTGGGTATCCAGCAGTGTTCCCATCATCACGATACCATCGCGGCAATGAAACGTGTTGCAGGGAATCGAGAAGGTAAATTCGTTGCCCATCCGCGGCATCGGCGTCCCGAGCGCCCCCAGCGTGAGGTAACCGTTGGATTGAAAGATGGCCGCGTCCAGCAGCGACACATCGCAATGCTGTCCCTCGCCGGTGCGCGCGCGATGTTGCAACGCCGCGAGCGCGGCGATCGCGCCGTGCAGTCCCGCCAGATCATCGCAGAGAAAAGTTGGAGCCTTGCTGGGACCTCCCTCGACCGGCCCATTGAGCGACATGAATCCGGACATCGCCTGCGCAAGTGGATCGTACCCGACTCGGTCGTGAATGGGGCCGAACTGTCCGAAGCCGCTGATGGAAACATAAATAATGTCGGCCTTCACGCCACGGCACGCGGCATAGCCCACTCCCCACTTGTCGAAGGTGCCGGGCCGGAAGTTCTGCACGACGATGTCGGCGTTGCGGGTGAGTTTCAAGAAAATGTCGCGCCCTTGCGGTGTCCGCAGATCGAGCGTAAGGCTGCCCTTGTTGCGATTTACCGTGGCCTGAAGAAAGCTTATCGGCCGGGTCGCGCCGGGCAGAAATGGCGGGATTCGACGCCCTACTTCCCCGGCTGGGTCCTCGACCTTAATGACGTCTGCGCCGAGATCGGCAAGCACGCACCCACACATCGGACCCGCCCAGCTCGTGGTGGCTTCGAGCACGCGGATCCCCGCCAGCGGTCCCGGCAGGTCGTGGCGCGCGTCACGATAAAAGTCCGACTTTTCCATCGAGCGTCTCCTTTCTCGAAGACCCGCGGATGTTACTGTGCATCGCGGTGATGGGACAAACCGACTGGCGACGATTTCGCCCGCACGCTAGCCTTAGGTCTTTCCGAGCGCCTCGCTTTCAATGGCTGAGATACAATTTTTTGTGGGTGTGCATGGCGTGATCGCGAACCGGGGCCGTTTGCTGGTGCTCAAACGCTCGGACCTCCTGAACTATTGCCCCGGTGCCTGGGATCTGCCGGGCGGTCATCTGTCGTTAGGCGAGAGTGCAGAGGAAGGTTTGCGGCGCGAGATCAAGGAAGAAACCTCCCTCGATGTGGCAGTCGAGCGGCTACTCGGGCTGCACAACATGCTTCATGAACCCTACATGCAAGCCTTGTACGCTTGCAGGCTCACCGTCTATCGGAGCCTGACGCTTCGACCAGACGAACATCGCGCGGCGCGTTGGGTCACGCCCGCAGAACTGGAAGAGCTGGAGTTGATTCCATACTTGGAGCGAATCCTCGAGCGCGGAATGCTCGCGTACGTTAGATGACTAATCGCTCCTGAGGCCAGTCTCGAGCAATCGACCGGTTAGAAAATTTCCCCGTCCCTGGCCGGGCTGGCGGTGCCACAAGTCTTTTTTTCGCGGGCACGAGGCAGGCGGATCGGTGGTGGATGATCTGGGAACAAGCCCGGGACCCTGGCAGGGTTCTCTCTCTGCACTGGGAGAAGAACACATCTCCGGTCAAGCCGAAGCTTGGTCGTCCTCGCGCTCCAAGGGGTCGGGCGAAGTTAGCCTGGGCGGGCAGCCCCATCCCAGCGCCTTTGTGCCAGGCGGCCGCGCCAATAACCGATGAAGTTCGCGCATTCCAGCTCGTGATAGATCGTGCGCTCCGCATTGCCACGTAGCGCCGCGGCGGTCATCCGCACCAGGTTCCTCACGAGCTTGTCGATTCGATTGTGACTCCGCCCACCTGCGATCGCACTGCCGAATCCGTAGGCGAAGCTCTTGCGGCGCAAATATGCTCGCGTCATCCGTTCCGGCGGAATGAGGTGATGGACGATGGCGCGCGGCGCCAGGCCCATCGCGCCACCGTTAGCGAGTATTCGTTCGAACAGCTCGGTGTCCTCGCCCGAAATCGGATTCCCGCCCACGACCCCGAGGTCTTCGCGAAACCTACCGAAGCGCTCGAAAGCTGACCTGCGAAAGCCGACGTTGGCACTGTAATAGTTGGCCAGCACCTCTGCCTGCTCGACCGGGCCGGCTTCGATCTGCTCGCGAACATGGACCGCAAGCTTGACCCACAGGGTTGGCCCTAACCAGGCCGGCGGCGGCGAAGACCAGCGCGGCAGTACCATCCCGCAGGCGGCATCGAGCCCGCGGCTTTCGAGTGCGGCCAGCATCTCTATCGCCCACGAAGCCTCCGCGGTGGCATCATCGTCGATGAAAAAAATGAAATCGCCCGTCGCTTCAGCTACCGCGCGATTACGCGCGAAGCTGGAACCCGGACGCGGCTCGAGAATCCGGCGCATCGCGAATGGCGCCGCACTTGTCGACCATTCCACCACTTCGGCGGTTGCATCGGTTGATGCATTGTCAATTACCAGGCAATCGAGCTCGGCTCCGGACGGTATCTTCAGTGCGACGAGACTCGCTAGTGTTTCGCCGAGCGTGCCCGCACGATTGTGCGTCGGAACCGCTGCCGTGATTTTAGTTGTCAAAGGGGTGAAAGCGCTTCACCGCGCAGTGGCCATACTAGCGAAATAGCGCGCGGCGCCGGAGGACCGGGCGTCGCGCAGCATTGGTCTGAACGGCAGCGAACTTCGCCAGCTAATGCTTGGGTGGTGATGGCAGCGGCGCCATCGATGGCGCGGCGGCTGCGGCGGGTGAGCCGCCCGCGGCAGGCGGTGCACCCGGGCTCGCGGACGCGCTGGCTGCCGGCGACGGAGTCGGCGTCGGGGGCTTGGGCAGCGGTGCGGACGATTGCGTGAACACGACCTGCGTCACGTTCAGGTCGGGCGTAGCCTTCTGCTGCACATCGGCCGGCGCACTTAGCCGAAAACCGAAGTTGCGGGACTCGCCGGGAACGAATGGGGTGACCGGACGAACGAAATCGGTAAATTCAAACTGGGTCGCGACCGGGGTGTGCGTTTCCGTGTACACGGACTTCTTCTTGGCTCCCTTGCCCTCGTAGTAGGTGACGGTGAACTGGATCTCGTCAATCGCCTTGTCGCCGGTGTTGGTGATCTTGCCGAAGATTCCAGGCACCCGCGAGGCCGCCATCTTCATGTCCACGTCGGTGAGCCCGATCTTGGGAATGTATGCCTGTGACTCGGAAATCTGGTTCTTGACGTTCTGAATCGTCTGCATCTCGCGATTGTAGAGGAACTTCAACCCCGCGTTTCCGGTTGCCTGCTCCTTGTCAAGCTCGGCGATTGCATTCTGGTAGATGGAGAGCGCCTTGTCGTAGTCGTATTTGTGGAATGCGTCGATCGCGTCCTTGCGCATCTTGGCGATGTTTTCCTTAGCCGGAAAATCTACGAACACCCTCCAGTCATCGCCTACCTTCGTCAGGGCGATGTTGTCGTCGTAAACCAGCTTCGGATAGCTCTGATCGTTAACCTGTTTTTGCGCG
The DNA here is from genome assembly GCA_046728175.1 of Thermodesulfobacteriota bacterium. Classification (GTDB taxonomy): domain Bacteria; phylum Desulfobacterota; class Binatia; order Binatales; family Binataceae; genus JAFAHS01. The sequence goes on from JBKPEA010000033.1 coordinate 29,255, forward strand.
ATGGAGCTGGCAGCGTCGTTGGGACCCATCGTGGCATCGATGGTCCGTTCCCACAGTGCCAGGTCCGGGCGCGTAACTTTGACCGTAACGTTCGCTTTGTCGCCCTCCACTTTCGCGTCCCCAACCTGAAAATTGGTCGCGTGAAGAACGGTCTTGAACCAGTCGCGGCTGACGTCGGCAGCCAGAGGAATCTCAGTCAGAAATTGATCCATCGTCCGGTCTAGCTGGTCCCGGTGCGACAGCAGCTGGTAGGCGGCCGGATAGTTGTAAAGTTTGAGGGCCCCCACGTACGACTGGGCACTGTGCTGCGGGGTTTTCCCCATGCATCCGACGACCACTACCGAACCGATCGCGGCCAGGCATAGGTGTAGACGCTGTGCACGAAATGCAGGTTTGCGCATGGTCAAAATCCCCTCCCCAGGGTCGCCAAACGCTACGGATTCTAATGCCTCTCCGCCCAAAAACAAGTTCCAGTTATGTAAGTGGACGCCTCAGGGCGGCTGCATAGGTGGCTGAAAATTCGCTCGCTTCGTTACACCGAAGCGCGATTTTCAGAAGGGACCATCAATGACCCGCCGAGGGCAGCAACGGATTCCGCGGCCGCGCTCGCAGCATGCAACGCGTGCGCGCTCCAGCTTCGCGTCCTCGTGCTCTCCCATGTCACTCTTCTTGATCGCGAAGCCTCGTATCGCGAAAGCTCGCGCTGCGGGATGGTCTGACCTGTGCAGTACGTTCGCGAGCCGACCGCTCGCGAACCTCAACAAACCTGCTCCGGCATCTGCTTCAGCTCGATGACGTTGCCCTCGGGATCCCGCACATAAATCGACTTGCCCATTCCGCGCGCGCCGTAGCGGTCGGCGGGCTCTCCTATCACCTCGACTCCGCGGGCACGCAGGTAGACCGCGGCCGCGTTCAGGTCATGCGCTTCCACGCCGAGGCAGAAGTGATCCACGTTGAGGCTCTCCTCCGCCCGCCCAGTCTTCGCGGGAACCAGGTCGATCATGCTTCGACCGGCCCGAAGCTGAACCAGACCGAGCTGAGCGATGCGTCGCTCCTCGGTGAGTCCGAGGATGCGGGTGTAGAAATCAAGGGCGCGCTCCGGGTCGCGGCATCTGAGAACAACATGATCAAGCTCGGCGACTTTGAGGGGTCTATCCATCGCGATACTCCCTGATGATGCCGGACCCTTCCGGACGCGGAGGAAAGGCGAATCGTCTCACCTCGGTCGCGCTCACCGCGTCCGCCACCATCCGCTCGACATCGAAGCGCGCCTCCATCGCTTCAACTTCCGCCAGCCGCGCGTGAGTTTCCGGATGGTCGGGAACAAACAACGTGCAACAATCCTGGTCGGCCAGGATCGAGGTCTCGAACGTGCCGATAGCGCGGGCCTGCTCGACTATCTCGTTCTTGTCCATCCCGAGCAGCGGACGCATTACTGGAATGCGGGCCGCGTTCTCAATCACCGCCAGGTTGTCGAGCGTCTGGGATGCGACCTGCCCGAGGCTTTCACCGGTCACCAGCGCGCGTGCGTGAAAGCGGATCGCCAGTGCGCTTGCGATCCGCATCATGAACCGCCGGTACATCACCACCCGCAGCGGGCGGTCCGAACGTGCGACGATTTCTCGTTGCAGCATCCCAAAAGGCACCAGCGCCAGCGCGGATCGCGTCTGGTAGCGCGTCAGCTGGGCGACCAGGTCGCAGGCTTTTTCGAGGCTTGCCGCCGTCACCAGCGGATACGCATGAAAGTGCACGAAATCGAGCGTGAGTCCGCGCCGCAGCATGCGGTAGGCCGCCACCGGAGAGTCGATTCCACCGGAAATCAGGGCCAAGGCGCGCCCCGAAATTCCGACCGGCAACCCGCCGGGTCCGGGAATCTTGCCGGCCGAAACGAACGCGGCATCGGCGAGAATTTCAATCGAGACGGTCAGCTCGGGGTGGTGCAGGTCGACCCGGTAGCCAAACGCATCGACGATAGCCGCGCCGACTTCTCGGTCCACCTCCATCGAGTTCATCGGGAAACGCTTGTCCCCGCGCCGGGTGCTGACCCGAAAGCTGTGGGCCGGATGTTCCCGCACCCGCGCGATCGCCGCGGCCTTGATCGCATCCAAATCCAAGGGCACGCGATAGCTGAGCGAGAAGTTGGCAAACCCGAAAATCCCTGCCGCCCGTGCAATCGCGGTCGCGTCGTCCAGCTCGTCGGGCAACTCCACGATGATGCGCGGTCCCTCGCTGCGTATCTTGCCCAGCTTCAGGTCGGCGAATACTGACCGCAGGTTGTGGCGCAGCTGTTCTACGAAGCGCCACTGATTGCGTCCTTTGAGCGCAATCTCGTGATATCTCCCGACCAGGTAACGCATCGCGGTAACCCGAGCTTACGCGCAGCGCCACCCGTGATCCAACGAGTCCGCTTGCATGAGATAGCCGTCGCGTGATGATTTGGAACGATGGGTCTGCCTACCACCGCCGGGAACCCGGACCGCAACCGCCGTCATATAGAGCGGCTGCGCCAGGTCCTCTCCAAGGAAGTACCAGTTCCACGCGCAAAGCTCGCCAACAATGCCAAGGGGGCCGCCGTGCTGGTCCCGATTTTCGAACGCCATGGCGAACTCCACCTCGTCTACATTCGCCGCGCGGACAACGTCTCCAGTCATCGCGGGCAGGTTGCCTTTCCGGGCGGGCGGGTTGATCCCACCGATGTCACCCTGCTCGATACCGCCTTGCGCGAAGCACAGGAAGAGGTCGCAATCGATCCGCTCACCGTGGACGTGCTTGGCGCGTTTCCGGAAATGAGCACGCTGACCAGCGGAATTATCGTCGCCCCGTTTGCGGGGATCATTCCGGCAACGACCGCGCTAAGCCCGTGTTTCGAGGAAGTAGCGGAGATTTTCGAAGTCCCGGTCGGCGCGCTCCGCGATCCCCGCTGTCGCGGCCACTACGAGTGGGGTGGCAACCGTTCCAAGTTCCCCGCGATTCTGTACGGCGGCCAGACTATCTGGGGCCTGACTCTGAGAATCACCGAGAGCCTGCTCGCCATTCTGGATTCGTCATCCTAGCCGACGCTTCTTGTATTTGCACTCTTAATGTAATAACCATTGGAGTGCGTGGTCGTCACCGGTGCAGTCCCCAGAGATGGACGAGCGGCGCGCAGTTATCGTGCGCGTCTGGCACTCGCCGATGCTCTCCTAGACCTGCTGAACGACGGGACTGAACAGCCCACCGCAGCGCAAATCGCGGAGCGGGCCGGCGTCTCGCTGCGGCTGGTCTTCCATCATTTCGACGATCTCGAAGCTATCTATGCGAGCGCGGGCGATCTGCAGATCGAACGGGTGCGCACCCTTAATAAACCGGTCGACCCCGCCCTGCCGTTCGAGGAACGGGTGGTGTCGTTTCTGAAGACCCGTGCCCGCATCTTCGAATACGTATCGCCGGTGCGGCGCGCGAGCATTCGCCGGGAGACCTCGTCGGCGGAAATTTCACGCCGGCTGCGGGTGGCGCGCCAGCTGGAGCGCGACCACGCTCTGCACGCGTTCGCCGCCGAGATTGCAAGCGCGCCCGCGGGCCAGCGGGCCGAGATTGCCGCGGCACTGGACAGCGTCACGTCCTGGGAGATGTGGGAATTCCTGCGCTCGCGCAGTGAACTCTCGGTCAAACACGCAAGCCGAATTGTCGGGCGCATGGTCAGCGCCCTTCTGATCGGCGGAAAGTAGGGAAGCGTTCAAATTGCAGAGGAGTTCGACAGAGATTTATGGGTCGCAACATTCTTTTCATCACGACTGACCAGCAACGCTACGACTCGCTGGGGTGCAACGGCGGCAAGATCGCGCGCACCCCGGTTGCGGATCGCCTGGCTGCGGCGGGTATCAATTATCGGCGGGCCCACAACCAGAACACGGTCTGCATGCCCGCGCGATCGACGATGGTTACCGGGCAGTACGTCCGCACCCATGGCGTGTTCGCCAATGGTGTCGCGCTGCCTCCCGACGCACCCAGCATCGCCGGATGGCTGCTGCAGAAGGCCGGCTATCGCACCGCGCTTATCGGCAAGGCCCATTTCGAGCCGGCCTTCGACTTCGCTGGGCGCTGGTTCGAAAATCGCATGGCGCGCGAAGGGTCGACCGGTCCGTATCGCGGCTTCGAGCGGATGGAACTTGCGATGCACGCGCCGCTTGGTGGATGGCACTATTCGCTGTGGTTGCAGCAGAACCATCCGAATGAGCTTGGGGGATTCTCGCGTGTGCTCAGCGCAGCGCCCGGCGGTGATACCGGCGCTCCCGAGGTCGCCTACAATCCGATTCCGCGCGAGCACTACCACACCGATTGGGTCGCTGACCGGACTATCGCTTACCTCGATTCGCTGGATGCCAACGACAATTGGTTTGTCTGGATGAGCTTTCCCGACCCGCATCACCCGTGGGACCCGCCCGCCAGTGAAGCGCGCAGAATCAAATGGCAAGACCTCGATCTGCCGTCCGGCTATCCTGGCTCGCGCGAAAAGATTGAAAGCATCCTCGGGCAGAAGCCGCACCACTGGCTCGATTGGTACCAGGGCCGCTTCGGCAACGATGAAGGTGGCCCGGGGGTTTTTGTGCCCTGCAAAATGACCACTGACCAGGTCCGCGAGATCAACGCGCTGGTTCACGTCGAAAACGAATTGATCGACGAAGCCATGGGCCGGGTGCTCAGCCGAATCGCGGACCGCGGCTGGCGCGATCGCACCGACGTCCTGTTCACCACTGACCACGGCGAACTCCAAGGTGACTTTGGCCTGCTCTACAAAGGCCCTTATCATGTTGACGCTCTCATGCGGGTCCCGTTCATCTGGCGCCCCGCGCCTTCTGCCGGAGTCGCCCCGGCCGAAATCATCGACCCGGTCGGTCACCTCGACCTCGCACCGACGTTCTGCCAGATAGCCGGCGTCCCGACTCCCGAGTGGGCCGAGGGCTCGCCCTTGCCGACCACCACCGGATCGCGCCGCGAGCGCGTGATCACGGAATGGGACAGCCAGTTCAAGCAGATCGGTATGCACCTGCGTTCGATCTATCGCGATGGATGGCTTTGCACAGTCTACGAAAAGTCGACCCGCGACATCGGCTTCGATATGACGCAGGTTCCGGCGCTGTTGCGTGGCACCTCGCCGACCCCAAACATCTTTTACGAGGGAACCGAGGGCGAGCTCTACAACCTCGGGGAGGATCCGTTGCAGTGGCGCAACCTCTGGACCGATGCGGGCTATAAAAAGCTGAAGTCAGAACTAATCGCCGACCTCTACGACAATCTGCCCAAACCGCGCGACCCGCTGCTTTCAGTCGACGCCCCCGCGTAACGAGCCTGCCGATAGGTGGTTCTCCTTCGTCGCGGCAATATCCGTGTTTGGGGATTAGCGCAACGAATTGATCGGCGGCTTCGTAGCCGGTCTTTGGCCAAGTGGGGCCCGCACACTTTCCACTGCATTGATCCCGACCGCCATTTCATCCCACATAGACTTCCGATGGTCCCGGAAATCTTCCCGCGCACCGACAGCCGCGTTGCACGCGAGGCGATGTGGTTGATCATGGCCGTTAATGGTGCGTTGCTTATCTACGCCATTCCCGATTACCGCGTCGCGATCGACGCCGGCTACCACATTTCACTCGCGGAGCAGTACGCCGCGCACGGCGCAGTCTGGTGGGATCACATCAATTTCGGCCCGGCTGGCCGTCCCAATCTTCAGGGCCCCGCTTTACACGTCGCCATCGCGGCGCTCGGTTTGGTATTCGGCGGCGGCCCGCACGGGTTTATCATCGCCAACGCCCTCCTCGGTCTACTTCAGTGGCTCGCTGCACTTCTTACGGTCCTGTATTTCGCCGGATGCCTGGGTGGCGACTTCGCGGCGTTGTTCGCGGTAGCGATGCTCGCGGGCAGCGCCTATGCCTCCGGGTCATTTGCGATCGGAATACCCTCCGGATGGCTTTTCATTTCGATTCCCTGGGCCATCTATTTCTTTCTGGAGGAGCGACTTATTGTTGCGACGCTGGTCACCGCGCTGTCCTGCTACATACATCTTGGTGGATTCGTCACGGCGCCGGTTGGAATTACAATCGCGGCCATCCTTACCCGTAAATGGCGCGCGCTGGTCATCGTCGGAGTCGCAACCGCACTGCTCACGTCGCCCTACTCGATTCACTTTCTCTCGAATCTTGACTGGTATCGGGGCCAGCATGGCCACGAAGCTCTGCATTTTGACCTGTTCATCGATCTGCTCGCGATCGCAGGCCTCGTGCTCTATCTGCGAAGGCCGGCCAAACACCCTTTTCTGTTCGCATGGACCTTCTCGCCGCTCGCCTGGCTGCTACAGGATCTCAGTCGCTTTGCGGCGCAATCCACGATGGCGGGTTCCGTCCTCGGTGGTCTGGTTCTGGCTGATCTCGCCCGGCGTCTCGCGGCTCCTCGCCTGCGCGCGGCTTTCACTGCCGCGATCGTCACGCTCGCAACCCTATTTCCGCTCGGCATTCCAAGTCTCCTGGCAGAGTTCACCTGGGACATTGGGCTCAAATTCCCGCGGCCGCTTGATTGGGAGCGGGCGAACGCCATCGCCGATGTGATCGCACACAACCATCTGAACGATCGGCTGGCCGCCGTTTATCAGAACTCATTCGGCCCGGCGATCGCGGTCTTCACTCCTCTCGTACTGCAAAGGGGCCACTGGGTGGAGGTTCAGCCGCCCCGGAGTGACCCGGCTCTTGAACTATCCGCCAGCGGCAAGCTCTACGTCGTACCGCTGCCTCCCGACGATCCTCTCCTGCGCATGATGGGGCCGCGCGGCTTGATTCGGGTCTGGGGCGGCACACCCGACACCACCGTTGTCACCCTGCTCGAGCGAGGCGATCCCGGCGCGCTGCGCCCCATGGTCCTGCAGATTCTCGAAGAGAATGCGGACTGGCTCGGCGATCACGCCAGCAACAACCAGATGGCGCCCCCCGCCGTGCTGCTGAAAAATATAGGCGCGGCCGCCTTGCAAGCGCGGCGGCGCAGGATGGACGTGCAGAGATTTCGTGCGGGTCGGATGGAAATGGCCTGCCTCGTGTATGCGTACGCGCTGGAACCGACCTCGCCCCGCAGCGCGAGATCTTTTCGCAACCGCGCCTGGGGATTCGCCGAGATGGGCAGTTTTCTGAGCGACGACGATCCGCTGGGCTATATCAGCAGCGATCGTCATCAGCGCTTCCGCGAAAACATGCTCGCGTTGGCCAGCGCGCTCAAGGACTCGAAGGCGAATGATCCCTTTTCCACCCCGCAGGTGGTCACTGCTACCGACCGCCTCTTTGACGATTATTTCGGGTGGGCAGCCTGACCAAGGAGCCCGCATTTCGCAGGGCGCCATAGTCCCCGGACCCGGCATTTCAAGCGCGGAGAATCATGCGTCAACCGGGTTGGTCCTCCCCCACGAAATAGACACCACCAGGCGGGCGAACCACCGTCCGCCGATTGCCTGCGCCGCTCATCGCGAGGATCTGGCGCCCTGTTGACGGGTCATGGGAGTGCGCTTTCGCTCCGCCGCGGGTCCCAGGCCCTAGCGGCGTTGAGCGGCGAGCTCGAAGTATGAAACGTCGATCAGCGTTTCGCGGCCGATCTGCAACGCCGCCAGAAGTTCATCTACGGCAGCCCGGCTGCACTCCGGATCGGCGCCCTCAGGAATCACCGCTTCTATCTCACCGAACTCGCCGAGTTTCTCCACGTGATCGAGATGCAGACGCACATTAGCCCGCGTCAGCAATGTGCGTTCCTTGCGGACTTCGGCAATTACTCCCAGCGCCGCGGCCAGCAGCGCGCGAGTATTTTCAGGATCGACGATTTCGACGATCTCATAGGTGCTGAGCTGCAACGCGCCGGCGGTACGGCGCCCATAGTAAATGAGCGCTGCGCGGCCGTCTTCCTCGCGCAGCTTGAGCTTGCCACTCGCGCAACGAAAGAACGTGTCACGCTGGAGAAGAACCGCCCGTTGCCTATAACCAATCACAACCGCACGCTCGCGCGCTTTCCGCGAATCATCGAGCCGGAATTTTGCCTCGAGATTCCGCACCTGCCGTCAGCCTGAGTTTGGCGTCCGTGCGCAAAAAAAGAACCGACCCGAACAGGTATAAAAGGAGCCCATTGAAAACCCCGGTCAGCCAAGCCGTGGAGAACCTCGCCGCCGTGCCCGTGGTGGAGCGGTGCCACCCAGCTGTGGAGCGGTTCCGGCGGCGATCCGCTAGATAACCGCCGCAAACACCAGCAGCACCGCTATCTCCACCACTTCTCCGCACGCTCCTATCAGGTCACCGGTCACGCCGTCGAGCCACCTCCGATAGAACCATCGCACCCCCATCACCAGCACAATTGCCACTCCAGCCGCGACCATCGCCCGCACCGAAAGCGTGATTACCAACAGCGCCGCAGCGACGGTGCTCGCCACGACGAGGCTCCTCGAATCGCGTTGCAGCAGCGTAGCACCCGCGCCGCCTTCGGAGCGCAAATATTCAAGACCCGCCGCCACCGCAACCATTGACCACCGCGAAAGACCGGGCGCGACAAACAGGGCCACCAGCCGGTATGGCTCGTGCAGCGTGCCGAGCGCGAAAATCTTCAACGCCAACGAAAAGAAAACCGCCGCCGCGCCGAACGAGCCAATTCGGCTGTCGCGAAGGATTTCGAGTGCGCGTTGGCGATCGCGTCCCGCGCCGAGTGCGTCTGCGGTGTCGGCGAGCGCATCGAGATGCACGGCGCCGGTCAGGATTACCAGCGACAAAATCACCACCACGGAACGCAACATCGCCGGGAACAGCATCGCGAGCAGACTGTCTTCCACGCCAAGTGTCGCGCCGATAGCAAACCCGATCAGCGGGAACCATCGGAACGAGGCAGCGACGATTGCATTGTCAGCGGGACCCGCTCCGACTGGAACGATGGTCAGAAAGCTGGCTGCCAGGCGCAGCTGGGAAATGATTCCTTCCCACGAGTTAGGCAGCGTCGTGAGCGAACCCGCGTCCTGATCGGGCGATTTCATCGGACCTTGCCCGCAACTCCGGCCGATGAAAAGGTAGCCATAGAATGAAACAAATCCAGCGCAGCCTCCAACACATTCATCGCGAGCGCGGCGCCGGTTCCCTCGCCGAGACGCATATCGAGATCGAGGATTGGACGCACTCCCAGCCGCTCGAGGGCCAGAGAGTGGCCGCCCTCGGCCGAGCGATGACTGAAAAATAGATACTCGAAGAGGCCCGGACGAATTTTCTCGGCCGCGGCTGCTGCCGCAGTCGCGATGAATCCGTCGACGATCACCGGGACGCGCAGGGACGCACCCGCAAGACAGGTCCCCGCCATCGCGGCGATCTCAAAACCTCCGACCGCGCTCAGAATGGACTCTCCGGTCTGGAGCGAGGCGCAATGAAGCTTGAGTCCCTGCTCGATGACTGCGACTTTGTGCCGCACTCCTGCATCGTCCAGCCCGGTCCCGCGCCCCGCCAGCTCACTCGGCGCGATTTGAGTGATCGCGCTCAGCACCGCGGCCGCCGCGGTGCTGTTGGCAATTCCCATTTCGCCGATTCCGATCAGTGTCGCCCCACCGCCGGCCAAATCGCGTGCAACCTCAATTCCGACTTCAAGGGCGCGCCTGACCTGCTTCCGACTCATTGCGGGACCACAGACGAAATTCGTCGTGCCTGCACCGATTCGCCGGTAGGTAACGCCTTCAATCGGTCCAGAGCTGGTATCGGTCTTGACCCCTACGTCGATCACTCGAAGATCATAGCCCAGCCGCCGCGCGAGCACGCTGATCGCGGCTCCGCCGCTGGCGAGGTTGCGCAGCATCTCGACCGTTACGGTCTGCGGAAATGCGCTGACGCCTTCCTCGGCGACTCCATGGTCGGCTACGAACACCGCGATCGCAGCCCGCCCCGCGTGCGCAGTACCGTCACTGCGAATCGCGGCGTAGCGGCGGATCGCCTTCTCCAAATAACCGAGACTGCCGGGCGGCTTGGTCAGCGACCCCAGACGAGCAGCCGCTGCACGCTCGGCGACGGAGTCGAGCGGGCCAATCGAGCTGAGCGTTTCTTCTAGCAACTCCATCGACAGGGAAATTCGTAACCCCAAGTACCCCAGATCGCTCGACGCGATTCCTGACCGGTGCCTGGCCGGCTATTTCCTGCACTTCTCGGCTTCATTCACGAGTCGTTCATTATCCTGGCGATTCCTGACGCCAACCCGGTAGAGGCCGACCTTACATCCGGGCATGGTGCGCAGGTCGCGAACCGCGATTCCGTGGCTCAACATGTGCGCGCCGAACTCTCCCGGGGAAATCTCAGCCTCGACTTCGAGCATCAGAAAGTTTGCCACGGAAGGAAACACTCGCACGCCGGCCGCCCTGGCCAAACCCTCTGCCAGATAGGCACGCTCTGTCGCGATCAGTGCTCGCGTTCGCGTCAGATATTCGTCGGCCTGTTCGAGGCACGCCAGACCGACGCTCTCTGCGACCACATTCACCGACCATGGTTCGATCGCGGCGCGGAGCGCGTCGACCACTTCATCCGCCGCAACCACGCAGCCGAGACGCAGGCCTGGTATCGCAAACGACTTGGTGAGCGACCGCAGTACGATCACGCGCGGATTCTGGGTGGCCATCTGCACCACAGAATCGGGAGGATCCACGAAATCGATGAATGCCTCGTCAAGCACGCACCAGCATCCGCGGCTCTCGCATTGCGCGGCGATTTCGCCGAGCTCCAGCATCGTAACCATCGTACCGGTCGGGCTATTGGGACGGCCAAGAAAAATTGCACCTGCGTGACCAGCCAGCGCCTGTTCGATCTGTCGCAATTCGAGCCGGTACTGGCGTTCGGGGGCTAGAAGGATCGGCTCCGGCGGCAGTCCCTCGCCCGCCAGGGCATTGGCGATCTCGCTAAACGTGGGGACCACCACGAACGGTCGCGCCGGTTCCAGCACCCGCGCCAGCAGGTAGATCAGTTGGGTCGTACCATTGGCGGCCAGCACATTGCGCGGCTCGACGCCGAACCAGGTCGCCAGTCGCTTCTCCAGCGTGGCGCTCTTCGACGGAGGATAGGAGGTGATGCGAGTAAGCGCCGCCCGGTAGGCATCGACCGCGCCCGGGGGTGGGCCAAGCGGGTTGATGCTCACACTGCAATCGATGATGCCGGGTGGCTGGTCGCCGCCATGGGTTCGATCTATGGGGACCGGATTGCTCATACGACGGCCGCTCGGATTGCGGCGACTGCCATGAAGGCGATGAGCGTCGCGATCCTGAAGATCGTCCGCGCACCCGCGATCGCCTCCACCATTGCCGGACCCTCCGAGTCGCCCAGCAATGCGCGTTCTATCTTTTCATCGTCATACACGGCGGCGCCGCCGAGTTGAATTCCTAGCCCGCCCGCCATCGCGGCTTCAGGATGACCCGCGTTGGGGCTTTCATGCTTGCCCGCATCGCGCCGCCACACCGAGTAGGCATTGCCACCACGACGCGACCAGGCCTCCGACGCTCCTATGATGCACAGCGCGGCAGTTCGCGCGGGAACCCAGTTCGCGAGGTCGTCGAGCCGCGCGGCAAACCGCCCGAAATAAGTGTAGCGTTCATCGTGATGGCCAATCATGGAATCCAGGGTATTGATGGCCTTGTATGCGATCGCGCCCACCGGGCCCGCAACGAACAGGAATAGCAGCGGGGCAATGACTCCATCGCTCGCATTTTCCGCAACCGACTCTACCGTGGCTCTAATCATCGCCTCGCGGTCAAGTGACCCTGGATCACGGCCCACCAGCGCGGGCATCGCGCGACGCGCGGCGGTTTCATCGCCGCGCGACAAAGCGTCTTGAACTTCGCGCGCGGCCGAATCGAGCCCGCGCGCCGCCAGCGTGGTCCATGCAATCGCCAGCGCGGCAAGCGCGCCCATTGCTGGATCGATGCGATCACATGTCTCGATGATTGCCCACGTCACTCCTGCCGAGAGCGCTACCACCGCGGCGGCCAAGACCGCGCCCCTTCGAAGGTCCTCTTGCGCATCGCCGGTGTGAAGAGCTCCCTCGCCCCAGGAGATGGCGGCGCCGATCATCCGCGCCGGATGAGGCAACCAGCGCGGATCACCCAGAAGCACATCGAGCAACAATGCCAATGCAATCAACGTCGTGGAGAGATGAAGCGCGTGCATCATCGCGCTAACCGACCAAACCGAATCCCGCGGTCAAGTGACTCGACAACACGCCCATTGCGTCATTGGCGCGGAAAACTGCCCGATCGGCGCGCAAGCCAATCTCTGTCCGGTCCCGGGTCAGGTCGGGGACGAGCCTCTGGGGTATTCCTCCGCACCATCAGCGATTCCTCGCCTCGTGCGCCAACGCTCTTGCACAACTGGCCAGTACGGCGCGGCCAATCAATTCGCCCGCCACCGTATGCTTCCCGCAGTAGCGATGAGCAGCCTTTCCTACGGGCGTCGCAACCACGAGACAATCGGTTCCGGTGCCCGTAGCAAGCTTACCGGATTTTTTGCTGGCAACTCCGGCTCCCTGAACCGCCACCACCCGTGCTTCGGTGGTAATCTGCACTGCCTCCGCCAGGGCACGATCTTCAAAAGGCTCATTCACAGCGACGATCAGATTGATCGTGCCAGGTGCCGCCGACCCGAAGGTCGCGCGGTCTCCGACCCGCAAGGCATTGGTGCACCCGGCCGTGCACCACGCAGCTGCGACCAGCGATCCCCGCCCGACAAAAGCGTATGCGGCCCGGCTTACGTTCGCGCCGGTCATCATCGCGACAACGCCGCGCGGATCGATCGCGAGATGGCGAATCGTGCGGCGAAGGTACTGTAGGGGAGCTTCAGTCGCTCCGCGATCGTCTTGCGACACCTGATGGTTGGCGACGATGCGAGCTCGTGAAAATCCTCCCCCCATGGGCGCCCATCCCAGGGTGCGAAACGGAGCGTCGAACCGGACTATTAGGGTGCGGTCGCGGACTTCCCATCGCCAGGGGAGCGAGCGGTCCAAGGCGGGCTTCAGCGCTCTCCTGGATCTTCGTCGGGAATTATCTCGTGCCAGATTTCCGGATTTTCGATCGCGCTGATCAGAGCGTCGCCGGACGAATGGTTCCCCTGCCATGAATCGAAGTGGAGCAACGTACGAGGTGGCAGTCGGCGCGCCCAGCCCTTGGTCGCCAGGACGGGCTGGTCAGGAAAGTTACGGACGTAACCAACGCATAGGTACGCAAGAGGAATCGTTCCTGCGGGAATGGAAAAAATCTCGGCGAGCGCCTCATTGCGGAGAATGCTCACCCATCCAACCCCCAATCCCTCCGCCCGTGCTGCCAGCCAGAAATTTTCGACCGCCAGGCACGCCGAATAAATCTCGACGTCGCGAATGCTGGTTTTACCGAGTATCCCAGGACCCGAGCGGCCCGGAGTACAGGTCACCAGCACGTTGAGCGGCGACTCGAGGATTCCCTCGAGCTTCAGCGACAGAAACTTCGAGCGGCGTTGGTCGACGAACTGATCGGCGTTCTTGATCCGCTCTTTGTCAAAGATTGCATGTACACGTCGGCGCCGCTCCAGATCGCGGATCACGACAAAATCCCACGGCTGGGTGAATCCAACACTGGCCGCATGATGCGCCGCGATCAGCACTCGCGCCAGAACCTCGTCGGGAATCGGGTCGGGCAGGAACTCGCGGATGTCGCGCCGGCGAAAAATTGCCTCGTAAAGGCCGCGCTTCAGTCCCACCGCGAAAGGAAGGCCATGCGCGGGAGACTGTGGCGAATTCTCATTCTCCTGCAAGATTGTGCTCCGTGGAACGGCGTAATGGCGCAGGAGGTGGCCGCGATGGCGCACCTCCTGCGGACCGATGTTCTTATGCGGCGGCAGCTTTGCGGGCGGCGCCGAGCGCGGCTTCGTAGTTTGGATGCTCCGCGACTTCCTTCACATATTCGACGTAGGTGACATTGTCGTTCTTATCGAGCACGAACACCGCACGCGCCAACAGATGAAGTTCCTTGATCAGAGCGCCATATTTCTGGCCGAACTCCGCGCCCCGGTAGTCGCTGAGCGTCGTCACCTTGTCAACCCCGGCTGCTCCGCACCAGCGCGCCTGTGCAAACGGAAGATCCATCGAGATGCTCAAAATCTGCACATCCCCGGGAAGCTTGGATGCCTCCTCGTTGAAGCGCCGCGTCTCCGCATCGCAG
>JBKPEA010000034.1:0-76588 GCA_046728175.1 Thermodesulfobacteriota bacterium
ATACACGGACAATAGCGGCAAGTCGCGCGAGGAGGAGATTCCCCCGAACCTCAGGGAACCTGCCGAGAAGGCGCGCAACGCCTTGTTGGAGTCGGTCGCGGAGACCGACGACGAGCTTCTCGAAGAATATCTCGACAAGGGCACTCTTCCTGACGAGAAAGTACGGACCGCGCTCCGTGCTGCGGTGGCAGCAGGCAAGCTGACCCCCGTGTTTTGTGGTTCTGGCACCAAGAACGTCGGTATCGGACCTCTGCTGGATGCGATCACCACGCTGTTACCGTCCCCCAATGAACGCCCTGGCCAAAAGGCGCAGCATCCGACCAACGGCGAGCAGCAGGAGCGTGCGGCCGATCCGAGCGCACCGTTTTCCGCGCTGGTATTCAAAACCGTGATCGATCCCTTCGCCGGCAAGCTCTCGATCTTTCGGGTGGTGTCGGGACGCGCCCAGAGCGATGCGACGGTCTTCAATGCGACCCGCGAATCAAAGGAGCGCTTCGGTCAACTGCTGCGACTGGAAGGCAAGAAGCAATCTCCGCTGGCCGCGGCCTTACCCGGTGAGATCGTCGCGGTGGCGAAGCTGAAAGACACCACCACCGGCGACACGCTGTGCGATGAGAAGGCGCCGGTTCTGTTCGACCCGCCGATCCATCCCGCGCCGGTAATTTCCTTCGCCATTCGGCCCAAATCGAAGGGCGACGAAGAGAAAGCATCGGCCGCGCTGCACAAGCTGGTCGAAGAGGATACCGCACTGGAGATGCATCGCGACCCGCAGACCCACGAGATCATCTTGTCCGGCACCGGCCAGATGCACATTGAGGTCACGGTCGAGAAGCTGAAGCGTAAATTTAATGTAGAAGTTGAACTTCAGTCGCCCAAGGTTCCCTACAAGGAGACCATCAAGGGCCGCGCCGAGGCGCAGGGAAAATACAAGCGTCAATCGGGGGGTCGTGGTCAGTATGGCGATTGCTGGCTCAAAATCGAACCGCTCCCGCGCGGAAAAGGTTTCGAGTTCGAGGACAAGATTGTTGGCGGCTCCATTCCTCGCCAGTTCATTCCTTCCGTGGAAAAGGGCGTTCGTAACACCCTGATGGAGGGATTCCTCGCTGGCTATCCGCTCCTCGACGTCAAGGTAACTGTCTTTGACGGCAGCTATCACGAGGTCGATTCGTCCGACATGGCATTTCAGATTGCCGCGTCGATGGGCTTCAAAGCCGCCCTGGAAAAGGCCAAGCCGATCATCCTGGAGCCGATGGTGGCGCTGGAGGTTTCCTGCCCCGACGAGTGCATGGGCGACGTGATCGGCGACTTGAATTCACGACGCGGCAAAGTGCTGGGAATGGACACCAAGGGCCATGGTCAGATCATCAAAGCGATGGTGCCGATGTCCGAAGTCCTCAAATACGCTCCCGACCTGCGCTCGATTACCTCGGGCCGCGGTTCCTTCGAGCAACATTTCTCGCACTACGAAGAGGCGCCCCCGCCGGTCGCGGAAAAGATCATCAAGGAGTCGGCTGCTGCCCGCGAAGCGAGCAAGCAACAGGTTCACTAGGTGGCGCTGCCATGCGGCTGGAGGCCAAAGTCGCGGTCGTGACCGGCGCCGCCAGCGGTATCGGACGTGCTACCGCCACGCTGTTTGCGCGAGAAGGTGCCCGGCTGGTTCTTAACGACATCGACGCAGCAGAGCTCGAGCAGGTGACCTCCCAGATCGGCCCGGCCAGCTGCAGAGGCGTAGTCGGCGATGTCTCTCGCGAGCAGACCTCGATTGCGCTGGCCGCCGAGACGGTATCGTCCTTCGGGCGAATCGACATTCTGGTCAACAACGCCGGCATCCATTTTCTCAAGGACGTCACCGAGATGACGGTCGCCGAGTGGGACCGCCTGATGGACATCAACCTGAAGAGCATGTTCCTGTGCTGCAAGCACGTGATCCCGCACATGCTGGTCCGCAAACGCGGCTCGATCGTGAACCTGGCGTCGATCTCGTCATTTATCGGGCAGGAAATGGACGGCGCCAGTACGTTTGCTTACAACGTCACCAAGGCCGGCGCCCTGCAACTCACCAAGTCGCTGGCGAGTCGATATGCAGCGGACGGGATCAGAGTGAATTGCGTATGTCCGGGAAACGTCGAAACTAACATCGTCAAGCGCGCAACGCCCGAAGAGACCGCGCAGTTCTGGCGTGCGGCGGTCGCGTCGGAACCGATCGGACGCAACGCTCGGCCCGAGGAGATAGCCAACGCAATCCTGTTTCTGGCCTCAGACGACTCGTCATTCGTGACCGGCTGCCCGCTACTGGTAGACGGCGGCTACCTCGCGCGCTAGCTGCTGACCGGCGCAAGGCGGTAACCCCTCTCTAGCTCCCAGTTTGGTGCAATCCAGGCGGAACTCCTCCCAGTCCCGACCCAGGGGAGGTGGACCCAGCCTCCGCTGTCAGGCGTGTTGCTGAAGGGCGCCGTCTTATACAATCGAATCGGCTATTTCTTCGATGGCGCCACTGGGAAAAGGACTTGTTCTTTTGGGTCTTCTGCTCGTCGCAGCGGGTGCGCTGTTGTGGGCGTTGGGACGGGTACCTTATCTCGGCAAGCTTCCAGGCGATATCTATATTCGACGGGGTAATGCGAGCTTCTATTTTCCGCTGGCTACCTGCATCATTCTGAGCCTGGTCGTGTCGCTGATCCTGACCCTGATGAGGCGCTGACGATGCCCACGCGAATGGTCGACCTCGCGTACCGACGCGCCGAGACCAAACGGCGCCGCCGCGAGTTGATCGCGGTGGGGGTAGCGGCTGCAATCCTGGTGGCATTCGTGCTGGCGCAGACGCAGCTGCCGCCGCTGTCGCAGCACACCTCGCTGGTTTCGAATCTCGCGGTCATTTCGCTATTCAATCTCAGCTTTCTGCTGCTTGGCCTGCTGCTGTTCCTGGTCGGCCGCAATCTGGTCAAGGTTATCTTCGAGCGCCGCCGCGGCCTGATCGGCTCGCGCTTCCAGGTGCGCCTGGTGGCAGGATTTATTGCGGTCGCGCTGGTGCCCAGCGCCTTCCTGCTTTACGTTTCGGGCGTGTTTCTCGATGCGGACATCGCGGGCTGGTTTAAACCTGAGTACCAGCACGTGCTCGACGATTCGCTCGAAATCGCGAAGACCTATTACCTCAACTCCGCCAACAACGCATCGCACTTCGCGCGCGTACTAGCCGAACAAATCTCCTCGCGCAATCTGCTGGCTCCGCAGCAACGCACCAGCCTCAAAGATTTCGCGGAGAAGCGTCAGCAGGAGTACAACCTCGGCACGATCGAGGTGTTCTCTGCGGATCGCAAACTGCTGTTGATCGCTCTCAGCCCTCGCACCCCGACCGGGATCGGCGTTGCGCCCGATGCACCGATGTTGCACGACACCCTTCAGGGGCAGGTGATGACACGGACCGACCGTCTCGGCAACTCCGATGTCATCCGCGGCAGCGCACCAATTTACGCCTCCGCGGAGTCAGACAACGTCATCGGAGCGGTGGTGGTCGACTACTATCTTCCGCGCAGCCTCGTCACCCGCGCTGCGGGGATTTCCAAATCCGCGGAAGACTATTCGCAGTTGCGCATTCTGCACCAGCCCATCCTGAACAGCTACATCATCACGCTGGTCCTGATCGGACTGGTGGTGGTGCTCCTCGCGAGTTGGTTTGGATTATATCTGGCGCGTAGCATCACGGTGCCGATCAAGCGCCTGTTGCAGGGTACGCAGGCGATCGCCGGTGGAAACCTGAACTATTCAATTCCCCAGCACGGCGACGACGAGATCGGGCGACTGATCGGATCGTTCAACCAGATGACCGCCGATCTGCGAGCCTCCGCGGCGGAACTCGAGCATCGCCGGCGCTACACGGAGACCCTGCTTGGAAATGTCTCGGCCGGCGTGGTCGGACTCGATCCGAACGGCATCGTGACCACCATCAATCCCTGTGCCGAACGACTGCTTGGTCTCGAGGCGACCAAGGTGATCGGCCGCCACTATCGAAACGTCTTTCAGGCGACTCTGGTACATACCCTAGACGATACCCTCGCCGCCGCCACCCGTCCCGCCGAGACGCGCGCCACCATCAAGTCGGAGGTGGGCGGGGGGGAGGCGGAGCTGATGATGACCACCAGTCCGCTTAGCGAGGAATCCGGCGAGCCGCTGGGCTCGGTACTGTTTTTCGAGGACGTCAGCCAGATCGCCAAGGTCGAGCGAATGGAAGCGTGGCGCGAAGTCGCACGGCGCATCGCGCACGAAATCAAGAATCCACTGACCCCAATTCAATTGTCGGCGGAGCGTATGCGCCGGCAGCTGGTGGACAAGACCGAGAGCAGCTCTCCGCTGGTCGAGGAATGTACCCGCACCATTATCGGCGAGGTCGAGGCGCTCAAGCGCCTGGTCAACGAATTTTCGGCCTTCGCACGCATGCCGCACCTGACGCCGGCGCCGGGCGACCTGAACCAGCTGTCCAGCGATGCGATCGCCGGGTTTCGTGCCGCTCATCCGGGGGTCGAATTCGGCCTAAGTCTCGCGCCCGATTTGCCCCAGCTGATGATCGATCGGGAAGCGATGAAACGGGCGCTGGTGAACCTGCTCGACAACGCGGTCAGCGCGACGACCACTTACAATCATAACGGCGACAAACCGCAGGTCGAGGTGCGCACCGCGGTGCGCGCCGATAAGGGGCTGGCCACGCTTGAGGTATGCGACAACGGCCCCGGCATCGATCCGCGGCTGCGCACCCGCATTTTTGAGCCATATTTCTCGAGCAAGAAGGGCGGGACCGGATTAGGATTGGCGATCGTGTCGGCGATCGTAACCGACCATCACGGATTCGTGCGCGTGACTGACAACAAACCGCGCGGAAGTAGATTCATACTGGAGTTTCCGATAAGAAACCTGCAATTCGCCAAGGCCGCCGGCTGACCCTGATTCTCGCCGCGGGAACCCCGATAGAGAGAGGCATCGTGAACGAAACCGTACTGGTGGTGGATGATGAGGAGCGTATCCGATCGTCGCTGCGTGGCATTTTGAGCGACGAGGGATTCCGCGTGGTGGATACTGCCGATGCACCCCGAGTGATGGATCTGATCCAGCGCGAGGCACCGGCGCTGGTCCTGCTCGATGTGTGGATGCCGGACGTCGACGGCATCGAGCTTTTGCGGAGAATCAAATCCGAGCAGCCGGCAGTTCCGGTAATCATGATTTCCGGGCACGCCAACATTCAGAGCGCCGTGGCCGCCACCAGACTGGGTGCGGCCGATTTCATTCAGAAACCTTTTTCGGTGAGCGGGCTGCTCGCTTCGATTGCCAGGGCGCTCGATGGTGGCAGCGCAGGTCCGACAGTCGTGCCACGGATCGCGAGCGAGACGCGCGAAATCGCCGTCGGCGAGAACGTTTCTCGCGGCGCGTTTGCGCAACGGACCATCGCGCGATCGATCGTACTGGGAGGGCAGGGACTCCATACCGGCCTCAAGACCGGGGTCATTTTGCACCCCGCGCCGGAGGGTTTCGGCATTGTGTTTTCGTCACTGGCCGACGACACTCCGGTCGCGGTGCGGCTGGAGAATGTGACCGATACCGCGTACAACACCACGCTGACTTCCCGGGGGCGCTCGATTCGTACCGTCGAGCATCTCATGTCCGCACTGCACGCGTTCGGCATCACCAACCTGCTCGTCAAGACTGAGGACGAGATCCCGGCGCTCGATGGCTCCGCGCTGGAGCTGTGCAAACAGATCCGCGAAGCGGGCACCAACGATCAGGGCGCGCCGGTCGAACCCGTTCGCATCAGGAAAAAAATTGTTGTTAAGTCCGGCGACCGTGAATTCATATGGATTGAACCTGCCGATCACCTGATAATCGACTACACGCTGGAGTATCCCCATCCCATCGGGCGCCAACACGTGCACTTCGAGTTGAGCTCGCCGGAAAGCTATATGGAGGAGATCGCGCCGGCGCGGACCTTCGGGTTCGTGGACGAATTCCGCAAGATGACCGAGATGGGCCTCGCCAGCGGTGGACGCATCGACAACGCCATTTTGGTTGATGATCAGAAAGTCGTGAACACGGCCTTGCGGTTCCCCGATGAGTTCGCGCGCCACAAGATTCTCGATTTGATCGGAGACCTGTATCTGCTCTGTCGGCCCGTGCTCGGGCACGTCATCGCATCGAGAACCGGCCACAGCGACAACCTGGCGCTGGCGAAGGCGATTCAAAGCTCCCTCGGCGCATAGCAATTCGGCGGCGAATCGATCGGACGACCATGGATCTCCGCAACAAAGTCGTACTGGTGACCGGAGCTGGCAGACGGGTCGGGCGCACTATCGCAAGCTCGTTTGCTGCCCGTGGCGCGATCAACGCGATTCACTACCGAAGCTCGCAGCGCGAAGCCGAGAAAGTGGTGGGTGAGATCGTGTCTCAGGGCGGGAGCGCGCGTTCGTTTCACGCCGACCTGGAAAAGGTTTCCGAGATCGAGGCGATGGTTTCCGAAGTTATCGCGACGCTCGGACGTATCGATGTGTTAGTGAACTCGGCTTCGGTGTTCAGTCGCACGCCCCTTGAAAAAGTGACCGAGCGCGATTGGGACGTAAGCCTGAACACCAACCTGAAGGCGCCTTTCTTCCTCGCCAAGTTCGCCGGCCTGCAGATGCGCAAACAGGGAGCCGGCAAGATCGTGAACATCGGGGATTGGGCGGGCATTCGCCCCTACAACAACTATCTGCCTTATACCGTCTCCAAGACGGGCGTGATCGGCCTGACTCGTGCGCTGGCAAAGGCACTGGCGCCGGAGGTGCAGGTGAATTGCGTCGCACTCGGACCGGTGCTCGCTCCTGAAGAGTACGGGACCGAGGACATCGCGAAGATGGTCGCCGGTACGCTAACCAAAAAAATGGGTTCGCCGCAGGACGTTGCGCGCGCGGTGCTCTTCTTCTGCGAAGGAACCGACTTCGCTACCGGCGCGACCCTTCTTGTCGACGGCGGTCGCCTGCTAGCCTGATTCTCGCGCGCTGGGAACGAGGAAAGAACCGTCCGCCGCCGATGCCATCTCAACCGCAGATATTCGGCGATGAGACTAGTGCGGACTCTCTCGGATATGCGGCGGAGTCCGCGGGCGCGCGCGGCGCGATTCTCGGCTATTTTCTGATCCTCTGTATTGCTGGGGGGCTCGGTAATCCGGGTGGCCTCGCCTTGATTCCGATTAGTTACTACCTGAAGGACACTCTTCGCCTCTCGCCGGTGGAGCTGGCCTGGTTCGGCGTGATTGCCACCATCCCGGGGTACTTCGGGTTTCTGCCTGGCTTCGTCCGTGACCGGTTCCGGCCCCGGCTGATGGGCGATCGCTTTTACCTCCTGGTCGGCGCAACTATCGCGGTGGCCGCGTATCTCTACCTCGGGAGGGCTTCGCTAAATTACTCGAGGCTTCTCTACGCCACGCTGATCGCGGGCATCGCCTACCTGATCGTCGCCAGTGGCTCGCAGGCGCTCATGGCCGGGGTGGCGCAGGGCAATCTGATGACTGGACGCCTGAGTGTGGTGGCGGGTGTGGCAACCTACGTGCCGGCCGTCATCTCGGCGGGGCTGGGAGGGTGGCTGGCTCACCTACCGACGCGCAGCACCTTTCTCGTCGCGGCGGGAGTGACCGCTGTAATCGCACTGCAATCGTTTTGGCGGTTGGGAGCTGTTATCGCTTTTGAGCAGTCAGAAATCCGTTCCGAGACCAGCATTGCCGCGATAGCGCGACTGGCGCGGTATCGACCAATCTGGCCGGCGGCGATCTTTCTGCTCTGGAATTTCGGCCCCGGATGGGGGACCCCGATGTTTTACCATCTGACCCAGACGGTGAAGGTGTCGAGCCAGGTGTATGGCACCTTCATCGCACTGGGGTGGCTGTTCTTCATTCCGAGTGCGATGTTGTACGCGCCGCTATGCAGCAGGTTTACGCTCTCCTCGCTGCTGTGGTGGGGAACCCTGGTAGCGATTCTTCAGGGTCCGATCATGTTTTTTGCAAGAAGCCCCGCAAGTGCCATCGCGATCGCAGTACTCTACGGATTGTTCGGCGGACTACCCACCGCAGCCTACGTGGACCTGATCATACGCTCTTGCCCTAAGGGCCTCGAAGGCACCGCCATGATGTTTGCGGTGACGACCACCGCTTTGGCGGCGGGTAAATCCTCCGATCTGTTGGGAAGTTGGATCTACGCGCGGGGCGGATTCACCTCCGCGGTGATCATCACGACCCTGGCGACGGCGTCGATTGTGCCGCTCCTGTGGTGGGTTCCCAAGGGCATCGCGTCCACGCGCGAGGGAGAGGCACTCGATTTCGGCTCAACCTATTCCGATGCGTGACTCTAGCCGTTCCTTCCGAGTTAATCCTGTGCCTTCTCGGATCGCGGTGCTGGCAAGCGGAGGGCTCGACAGCTCGGTGTTGCTGGCCGAGCTTGCGCGTCACAGGCGACATGTCTTTCCGGTGTACGTTCGCGCGGGCCTTCGCTGGGAACCTGAGGAATTGTTCGCTCTGCGCAAGTTTGTGAAAACGTTGCGCGGATTTCGAATCGCTGCTCTAAAAGTTCTCGACCTGCCGATGACCGACGTCGCGGCAAACCACTGGGGCGTTACCGGTCGCGGTGTTCCCGGCTACCGCGCCGCTACCTCGTCGAACTACATCGTCGGCAGGAACCTGAGCCTGCTGGTCAAGGCAGCCGTTTTTTGCGCATACCACCGGATCGGCGAGATCGCGATGGCGCCGCTGGACGCGAATCCATTTCCGGATGTGCGACCGCAATTCTTTCGCGCGGCGGAACGAGCGATCGCACTGGGGGTAGGGCTGCCGCTGAAGGTTCGAGTGCCGTTCGTTGGGCTGAGCAAGGCGCAAGTAATCCGGCGGGGCAGGGGCCTCGCCCTGGGCTTCACGCTGTCATGCGCGAGGCCGCGGGGCCTGGTTCATTGCGGCGCATGCACCAAATGCGCGGAGCGAATCGCGGCATTCGCGGCTGCCGGGGTTGTCGATCCGACGCGGTATCGCAGCGCCCGCTAGGGCGGATCTACGCTCCTAAAAGCAACAGCCTCACTCGGCCTCGCTGTGTGATTGGCTTCCTCTGCCTGCGGTTGCAAGGGCGGTTGGAGCAAGGAATGCGATCGCGGGCAGAGTAGCAGCGAAGTTCTGGCGAGACTTCGCCAAGAACCGCGCAGGAGCCAATGGCAGGACAAGGTCGGTCACAGGGGACGATCGCGCAATTCCCGAATGAGGCGCAGGGCGATGCGCGAGACATTCAGAGACCATGCCAGGGTTGGCCGGTTGTGTTTGCGAATCGACCAATCGAGCTGCCGCACAATCATGTGCGACAGATAGAGAGCGACGGCGGGCGAACCGGACACCTCGAGAGCACGGTCGAGTAGCCAGGTTGCGACGCCGGAATCTTCGAGAGCGTAGAAAGCCAGCGTCGTCAGATCGAAGGCGCGATCACCCGCGCAGCAGCCATTCCAATCGATCACGCCTGAAACCTCACCGTTCTCGACCAGGATATTGGCGGTATGGAAGTCGAAATGGACCGCATCGGCGGTCCTCCACCGCGCGCCCGCGACCATCGAGACGGTCCTTTTCAGTTCCGCCAGCATGGCTGCAGTCTCGCGCGAGTGGGTCGCCAGCGAGTCGTGAACACACCAATCCGAAAATCCCTTTTCGATACTTTCTACAATTCGCGCCGGCCATCCCTCCGCAAATTCCGAAGCGGCATCCTCTTGCAGGCGATTCAACTCGGCGAGACGTTTGAGCAGCGCGGGCGTGAGCGCGGCGCCGGGAGTACCCGGCAGGATACGGTGCACAAGATAGTGCAAGCCGTTCCCGCTGCTTGAGACAATGAAGTCGGGTGCGGGATAGCCCACCGTCCTGATGCGGCGCGCTATCTCGACGGTCTGTCGCACTCGAAACTCGGAACTCCCACCCCACTTCAAGATATCCTCACCCCACTTCAAGATATATTCGATGCCCTCGTCATCCAGAATTGAATGAGTGCAACCGCTCTCGCCGCCGGCCATGAGGCGCCCAAGGCGAAAATGAGTTCCGTGACGATCGTTTATCGAAGCTACGATCGCGACAGGGTTCGTCATTGGCAGCGCCCCTCACCTATGCTCGTCCCTCAGGTCGGGGAGGCGGGAGCAGCAAAGCAAAGTGTGTGCCGAGAACCTTTAGACACGTGACGCGTTGCCCAGACACGCGATGAGGTAGAACCATGGTTTGGACGAACTGTATCCTTACCCCTGTTAGTAAGTTGTCGCAGTGCAACCTGCAGTTGTTACAAATAGAAGTGGTTCCCATTGAAATTCTAGGCGCCAAGTCGCTGGGTAAGCTTGCTCCGATTTTTGTGGAACCGCGCTGACGGCGGCAAGATCACCGCTCGAGCCCAAGGAGACAACGCAAAGGCAGTTTTGGGATGAGCCTCACCGTCCGTTGGCGCTAGCGTCCGTGACCCAACGTATAGAGGAGAAGAACAACTTCGCTTTCGCTAACCGTTGTGGTGCGCCTCGCCCAGCCCGCAGACCGGTTCCCGATCCGGGAATGGGGGGCAGCAATTGCTGGCCCCCACCATTCGAAATTCTCGTACGACCGGAGAAAGTTCTACTTCAAAAGCTCAGACGTTCTTGCTGAACACGATCTTTGCGTGCTTAGCCAGTTGTTTGAGGAGCGACTTCACGACTGCGTCTTCATTGTAGTCTAACAGGACCATAGCGATTTTCGGCTTTACCTCGTTCAGCGTCGAGTATGTCTCGCCGCGTCGCTCGGTCACCTTGATGAAGCTATGGCCGATGTTGGATTCGATGATCTGGGTCAGGTGCCCGACCGGGGTCGAGAAGACCAGTTTGTCAACCACCGGCGGCAATTGACCGGGGCGGAAATAGCCCAGGTCACCACCTTTTACCGCCGAGCGCGAATCTTCGGAGTTGGCCCTCGCGAACGCGGCGAAGTCCTTGGTGCGCTCGGCCTCTTTGTATAACTTCATGATCTTGTCGCGGGCGGCGGCTTTTTGCGCATCGGTCGGATTATCCGGCAGTCTAACGGCGACGTGAGAAATACGTACCTCGCCGGGGTCTTTGACGAACAGGTCGCGATGCTCGTCGTAGTATTTTTTGATCTGCTCGTCGGTAGGCCGCACCTTGGCTGCCCGGAACTCGTCGTCGAGCATCTTTTCGATCATCATGGAGCCACGAACGGCATCGAGTAGTTGTTTATCGGCGGTTCCGCTGTTGGAGGCGGCGACCCCTTCGCCCGAGGCTCCGGTCAATTTGAATTCGCTCGCGCGGGCGGCGACCTGCGGCTCCGGAATTGTGATGTTTCGGCGTCTTGCTTCATCGATCAGCAATTGGCGGCCGATCAGGTTCTCGGTAGCATCCTTGAAGACTGCTTTGGACTCCTCGGTCGAGGTCGCATTGATCAGGCGCGCTTCGGTCTTGGCGTAGTCGTTGATCTCACCCGCCGTGATGGGCTGGCCATTGACCGTCACCACGACCGGATCCTTGGGATCGGGTTTGACCAGCGGCAGAATTCCCAAAAAACGTTGCTGCCAGTTGAGGTTGGCGGTGCCCAGGTTGGTCGAGAGTTGCGCATCGGCGGGCGCGGTAAAACAAAGCGCTGCGACCAGCGCGACTATGGCGAATCGATTTGCCCGAACGATGCTCAAGGAAGGGTTCATTGCGTGTTCAACACCAGGCGTGTAGTTGGTTCAAACTCAAAACCGATGTGAGATGGCCCAGCTGCGGACAGTAAGTATTGCGGTCGCCATAGTTGCAAGCGTGTTGGCGATCATCTCGGGTGCGATTCTCTTCTTCGTCATCGAGCCGCCCTTTCTCGCGTCCATCTTCCTGGCCTGTGCGGCCATCGCAATCATCTGCTTTCTCATTGCCGGTGCGGTCGGCTACTTCTCGCCTTGAAACGAGATTGAGCGGGCGGCTCGGGGGACCATCGCGGCGTTGTAGGGAGTCGCACACGGGGCACCCGCCGCGAATCGATGGCAAACCTCACCCCGCTTGCCCAGGAAGATCATGCTGGAAGAGCGCGTGCCGTACCCATCGAGATGCAGGCATAACGAATTCGGCCGTCCGGTGCGCGAATCGAGCTGCGTACTGTGATCCGCCAATAGCGCCCCCAAGGTCGACTGCGCGCCCACCGGGTCGTCTCGGAACTCTGGCCGCTCGGCCAGCTCGGCGAAACGGCCGTATGCGCGGCTGATTTTCGGGCACTCGAAATCATTGACGTCGAGATTGGTGAGGAGGTGAAGGCCGGGCGTGAGCGACACGACCTGGATATGGCTGCCGCGGTTATAGGCGACATAAGCCTCCTCGCGCGAGGCCATTAGCAGGTTGAAAGGGTTGTAGTCGCAGCCGCGTTCGGCACCCGCAAATCGGGCTGCAGCGGCGGCGGTGGGCCGCCGCAAAGCATCGAGACAGAGCATGCCGCGGGAACGGGCGTCTGGGCTGGACTCTTCGGCTGGACGCCGATTCAACAGGCCCGCCACCAGGCCGTATTCGTTGAGGCCGAGCCAGGTTCCCCCTGCGCGCAAGTCCTTGCCACCAACAATTTGAGGTTCATCGCTGAGCACAGCGGGATCGGTGGCAGGACGATCGTGGAATTCATCGCGATTGGCCGCGATAATCACCGGCCATTCGGGTGCGACCTTGAAGTAGATGGCGAGGGTGCACATCGGAGTTCCAAACTTAGAGGGGAGTGAGTCGGTGATACAAGGCCTGGTCTCTGGATTGCGAAAGGGAAGCGGATTGGCCACTCCCCCGAACCCGCAAGGCGCTGGCCGGCGCCGCGTCAGCGTGGTGCGTCGGTTCTTTCGGAGCGGCCTTTCTCCCCGCTTGGGAAAATGAATTTTTTCACAATTTGAACAAACCTGCCAAGGAAGCGCACGCCGGTGAGGGCGTTGCCCTCCACCGATGCTAGAGTATTTCTTGTGAACCCGGGCGGTCGCTTTGATGTGTGTGTCGTGGGCGCCGGAATTGTCGGCAGTTCGGTCGCGATGGCGCTGGCCGAGCGCAACCTCAAGACTATCGCGGTTGACCTGGATTTGAGCGGGCGTCTCAGTTCGAGCGAGAAAAATGCCGGCGGAGTTCGAGCAACCTGGTGGCAATCGGTTAACATCATTCTGTGCCGTGCTTCCATCCAGTTCTTTGAGAAGATCGCGGCGCAGGTCGGGTTTCGGCAGAAGGGCTACCTGTGGCTCTACGACGAGGCAACCTGGCCGGAAGCGCTGGCCCACATCGAACTTCAGCGCAGCCTTGGACATCCGATTGAAACCCTGTCCGCGACCGAAGTACGCGGGCGCTTTCCGGAAATCGACAAGCTCGACGGAATCGCGGGCGCGACGTTCTCGCCGCGCGACGGACTCATCAATCCCAACCTGCTTAAAGAGCACTATCGGGGCGTGGCGCTGCGCCGCGGCGCGCAGTTTCTTGATCACGTATGGGTAGTTGGAATCGAGGCGGGTGCTGACGCCGTGTCCCTGAATTGCTGGCAATCTGATGAGGTCATGTCGGACGCCGGTCTGATGAGGTTGATGACCCAGGACGCGCCGGGCGAGGCGGAAACCGGACATTTGTTCGAGCTGCGCGCCGACGCGTTGGTCATCGCCGGCGGGGCATGGTCTCCCTACCCACTGAAACTGCTTGGACTCAAGAATTACAGTGAAGCGGTGAGGCGGCAGGTCTGCGTGGTAGACAACCGCAGCACCAATCTCGATCACTACGGCATGATCGTCGACACCTCGGGGGTCTATTTCCACAACGAGGGAGCGCACATCCTGGCCGGTTATTCCCCGCCCGAAGAGCCGCCCGGTTACCATTTCGGGTACGACGGCGAGCCATTTTTTCAAAACGAAATATGGCCCCGACTGTTCGCGCGGATGAGCTGCATGGAACGACTTCGGCACGTCACTGGATGGGCGGGGCTCTACGAAGTGAGTCCCGACCGCAGCGCGATAGTAGGCCGCGCCGCAAATCGGGTTTACGAAGCGCATTCATTCAGCGGAAGGGGCGTGATGCAGTCGTATGGGGCGGGGCAGGCGCTCGCGGACCTGATCGCCGGCGGCAAGTACGACCGGCTCGACGCGTCAGCGCTTTCGCGTGAGCGCTTCGAGCGCGGGGAACGGGCGTTCGAGACGCTGCACATCTGAAACTTAGGAGCAAATTGCTCCGCAGAACGCTCCAGAGGCCAGCGACCATCGGGTTTCCTCCGCATGACGGAGCATGGTATGCAATTGCCATCTGCACGCGGAAGCGTGAGCGTTGCCGCATCCGTTTGAGGAGGCTGGATGTTCTCATCGATCGACGAAGTCATCGAACGATTCGCCACAAACAACTATATCGCGAGCCGGCGAATCGCTACCGTCATATACCTCGCAAGCTCGCTCAAGAAGCCGATCCTGGTGGAGGGGCCGGCCGGCGTCGGGAAGACGGACCTCGCCAAGGTGCTCGCCGCGTCGCTGGGGCACGACCTGATTCGTCTGCAGTGCTACGAAGGACTGGATGAAGGCAAGGCGCTCTACGAGTGGGAGTACGCCAAGCAGCTGCTCTACACGCAGATCCTCAAGGACAAAATCAGTGAGGTCCTGACCGGGGCCAAGGGTCTCACCGAGGCGGTCGATCGAATCGCGCGGGAAGACGAAGTCTTCTTTTCGGAGCGCTTTGTGCTGCCGCGTCCGCTTCTGAAGGCGATTACCTCGGAGAAGCAGTGTGTGCTGCTGGTCGACGAAATCGACAAGGCCGATGCCGAGTTCGAGGCGTTTCTGCTCGAGCTGCTTTCGGATTTCCAGATTTCCGTCCCGGAGCTGGGCACCCTGACGGCCAAGCACATCCCGCTGGTGATTCTAACCTCGAATAACGCGCGCGAGATGTCCGACGCGCTCAAGCGCCGTTGTTTACACCTGTACATCGACTTTCCCGACCGCAAACAGGAACTCGCCATCATCAAGCTCAAGGTCCCCGAGGCGGCCGACAAGCTCGCCGACGAAGTGGTTGCGGTCGTGCAATCGCTGCGCAAGCTGGATCTCAAAAAGACCCCCGGCATCAGCGAGACGCTCGACTGGGTCAAGGCGCTCACCCTGCTTAACGTGCAGAGGCTGGATGAGGCACTGGTCAACGAAACGCTCGACACCATCGTCAAGTACGAAGGCGATGTGCGCAAAGCGCAGGAAGAACTCAAGGATTACGTGCGCCGCGTGCGCGCGCGGCGGGGTGCAGATGCGACCGGAAGCAGCGACAAGGATCTGTTAAACTAAGAGGGCAGGGCGGCGATGGAAGAGAAGCTGGTCGAATTTGCGAACCTGCTGCGCGAGAACGGTGTCCGGGTTTCGCTCGCGGAAACGCTCGATGCGTTTTCGGCTTGCGAGCTGACCGGGCTCGGGGAGCGCGACGTGTTTCGCGCCGCGCTACGATCGACCATGGTCAAGCGGGCCAGCGAGCTGCCGGTCTTCGAAGAGCTCTTCGACGTTTATTTCTCCGGGCTTGGCGAGATCATCAAGCAGGCCAGCAAGGCGGTACAGGACGCGCTCTCGATGTCGGATCAGGAATTCCAGAAGTTCCTGGAAGACGTGGAGAAAATGCTGCAAAAAGAGGGCAAGAAGCTCTCCGAACTGGCCAAGCAGCTGCTGCAGAACAAGTCGGGCGCGCTCGAGAAGCGCCTGCGCGAGGCGGCCCGGGCAGCCAAGCTCAAGGGCATCGAGCGGACCATCGAGGAAAACTACTTTGCCCGCGCCCTGGCGCGCGAACTCGGTCTCGACAAGATCGAAGCCGAGATCAAGGAATTGCGCGAACAGCTCGAGAAGATGGATCTCGGGCAGGCGATGAAAGCGCGGATGGAAGAGTACCTGGAGCGCCGGCTCAAGGCGCTCGAAGACATCATCCGCCGCTACGTGCGCATGGAGCGCGAGAAACGGGACATCCGCCAGCGCGAAGATCAACGGATGAACCAAATCGCAGAGAAAAGTTTCTACTATCTCAGCGAAGAAGAGCTCAAAAAAATGCAGGAGGCGGTGCAAAAGCTCGCGCAGCGCCTCAAAAACGTCATCGCGATTCGCCGCAAGCGGGCCAAGAAAGGGCGGTTCGATATCAAGCGCACCTTGCGTTCCAACCTCGATTGCGGAGGGGTTCCCTTCAAACTGCGCTTCGAGCGGCGCAAGAAGGAGAAGCCGCAGGTGGTGATCCTGTGTGATGTCTCTGACTCCGTGCGCAACGCATCGCGGTTCATGCTGCAGTTCGTCTATTCGTTGCAGGACCTGTACTCGCGGGTGCGCAGCTTCATCTTCGTGTCAGACATCGGCGAAGTAACGGAGCATTTTCGCACCAACGACATAAAAGATGCGCTGGACGTGGCGTTGAAGGGCGATATTATAAATGTGTACGCCCATTCGAATTTCGGTTTTGCATTCCGTAGTTTCGTGGCCGACCATATCGGAGCGATCAACAAGCGGACGACCGTGATTGTGCTGGGCGACGCGCGCAACAACTATAATCTGCCGCACGACTGGTGCTTGCGCGAAATTCGCCAGCGTGCGAAGCGCATCATCTGGCTGAATCCGGAGAGCCGCAACACCTGGGGCTTCGGCGACAGCGAGATGGAACGCTACGCCGTTCACTGCGACATGGTCGAAGAGTGCCGCAATCTCAACCAGCTTTACCGCGTGGTCGATCACTTGGTCGTGCGCTAGGCGCATGGCTTGGAGCTTTGCGACGGTTCCTTCGGTTGACCACTGACCGTGTTTGGTCCAAGATATTTGCGAGAGATGGATCGAACGCTGTCGCACGCGTCGCGGTCGTCACTGCGCGAATAGCAACTCAACCGATGGCTGGTCACAAAGAAGATTTCATTCTGATGATGGTTGGCGGAATTACTCTGGATCCGACAACCAAGATGCCCGTCGTGGTCCTTAAGGACCCGGATAACAAGCTTAACCTCTCGATCTGGGTGGGGCCCCTGGAGGCCACCGCGATGGCCACCGAGATCGAAGGCATTCGGCCGCCGCGTCCCATGACGCACGACTTGCTCCGCAACCTGCTGACCGAGTTTGGCGCGAGCGTCGAATCCGCGGAAATTACGGAACTGCGCGAGAGCACTTACTTCGCCCGCATCCAGCTCAAGACGCGCGATGGCAAGACTTTGGAAATCGACTCGCGGCCCTCCGATGCGATCGCCGTGGCGCTGCGGACCAAGGCTCCGATCTACGTGGCCAAGCAGGTGTTGCTCGATTCCAGCGAGCCGCAGGAGACTCAGGCCGAGGCCGGCGGGTCGTCCGACCAGAACCTAGCCGGGGTTTCGCGCGACAAGTGGTCGGAGATACTCGAGCGGATGTCGCCCGAGGACTTCAAATACAAGATGTGACCACGCGCGCGCGTGCCAAGTCGATTCGAGAATCGGTTGCGCACGCCGCCGTCAAGCGCCTAGGGTCGATGTAGTCCGATGCCCTCGACCCATCGCCGTTACAAGATCTCGCGCAAAGACCTGAAGCGCCCCGATGAATTCCAAACCTTCGTCGAGAGCGCTCAGGAATTTCTCCTCGCCAATCTGCGGCAGCTAATGATTTCAGCCGTAGTGGTCCTCGCCGCAGCCGGTATCGCTCTGGGCGTTTATATGTACGAGCGGCGGCGCGATCGCATCACGGGCGACCAGTTTTACGCCGCGCTGGGTGCGCTCAACGCCAAGCAATACAAGAGCGCCGAAGACCAGTTTACCAAGCTGGCGCAAACCGAGTCCGGCCGCCGGCTCGGGAAGCTCGCGGGGTTCTACCTCGGATGCGCCTACCTCGGGGACAACGATCTGGCACGCGCGCGCGACGCGCTGGTCGCATTTGTAGCCGATGAGCACGATGCGACCTTCGCGAACCTGGCGCTGACCAATCTGGGCGTGATCTACGAGCGAATGGGCGAGTACGCGAAAGCGGCCGGAGCCTATCAGCAGGCAGCCTCGCTGGCGGGACCGGAGCAGGTGCGGGCGCAGCTCGGCTTCGCTCGGATGTTGGCAAAGCAGGGTCAGAGGGACGCCGCGGTTGCCGTCTACCGAGCGTTCCTGGCGGCGCATCCCTTTGCGCAGCAGCGCCAGGAAGTGGTGGAATCCCTGGCGATGCTGGGCGCTTCACCGTCGGCGGAAGCGAAACCCGCGCCCCTCGGGAATATGTCAGTATTAATTCCGGGGTCCTCCGCCACGCCTTCCTCGCACTAATTCAGGGCGACTCCTCGGGAGCGCCGTCCAAGACGCTCTTGTCACCCCCGCAAACGGTTGGGGAAGGCATCTTGCCACTCACACTCCTTGCTGATTAATGGCTCGCGCCACTGGGGACGGTTCGAAGAGTGATTCATGCGCAAGCAGCTATACTTTCGAAACAGCGCGAGTTCTCTTTCTTACCGGCCAAGGGTGATCGAGGCTCTCCTGCGCTGTGTCCTGCGACGCTTTTGCCGTAAATCAACACAAGACTTGAGGATCGTGCGCTGCCCCGTGGAGGCAACGAGAGATCAAAACCAGCGGGGAGAGCGACCAGATCCTCGCTTGGACCGAAGCGAGGTCCCGCCCCGCGCCGATGGCCTATCGCGCGGCAGCGTGGGCAGAGGCCGTGGCAAGTTCTGAGTTGATTACGAAGTCGAAGACTTTTCCTTCTGGCAGGCCCACCACCGGTATCCCGTTGACGAAGAAGGTTGGCGTCGATGATACGTTCACCGCGTTGCCGTCGGCCTCGTCCTGGGCGACTCGCTGAGCGGCTGCGGGCGCCGCCATGCACGCTTTCAACGCATTGACATCGAGTCCCAGGGTCGCCGCTTCTTCGTCGATTTTCTTTTGCACGTTGCCGGGGTTGATTTGTCCCTGGTTGGAATAGAAGTACCGGGCGAAATCCCAGAATGCGGATGGATTCTGCAGCCGGGCACATTCAGCCCCGATCGCCGCGGTGCGTGCCCACGGGTGCCCATTGAGCGGGTAGTTTTTGAAGATGACGCGAATCTTGCCCTTGTAGGTCGTGTTCGCCAGCGTCTCTATCTGACCGAAAGCATGCGCACAGTAGGGGCATTCGAAGTCTGAAAACTCCAGCATCGTGACGGGCGCATCCGGAGGTCCCAACGTCGGGCGGTCGTCCAGATGAACGGGCGCGAGATCGATGCGCCCCCAAGCATCGGAGCCCAGGTCGTAAAACTGGCCCAGGATAGCCTTGGTTTCGTTCTGATCGCTGAAGAGGGAAACCGTGACGCTCTGGCCCTTTTCGTTGGTAACCGTGACCTGACGCTGATAAATGCCGGGGAGAGCGGTCTTTTGCATGGGGCCCAGCGTGATTTCGTCGACGCTGCCTATACGAAACTTCTTCTGCAAGTAGTCTCTCACAGCGGCGTCGCGGGCAGGGTTACTCGGGACAGTAGGATTCGCCGACGGCGTCGAGGGGCCCGCGAAAGCTCGGTTCATTGCCAGTGCAGCTGCGAGGACCAAAACGAATACCGCGAAGTTCCACCGACGAACCATCAAGCCCCTGCCAATCGAATGCTCCATAAGGGCTTCATGATACGGACGACGATTGAGATCTTCCAGAGCATCAAATTGGCCGAGTGCTCTCGCCTTAGCCGGGCACCCCCGGGGCCTTGCCGAGGCGGGAAGTGGAACCGGCAGCTTCCCTGCGGATTTGGCCAACCCTGCCGGTAGTTCGCATAAGCAATATTATGTCAACTAGATGGACGGCCTAGAGGACTCGATGCGCTTCATGTCCGACTTGCACGGGAATGCGCCCAGGTTTCAGACCCTTCCGCAGTCCTGGTCCCATGTCAGACTGGTGTTTCCGGCTCTTCGAAGGAACGACCATGAAGAGTCTCGCGGCCCGTATGGAAGCATCGAGGCCGATAGTACGGACGCGCAGTTCCCTTTCCGCTGTTATAGGATTGCGGCGTACAGATGCTCTGAATGAAAATTCCGGTGCAATCTCTGCTTGAGCGTTTCGATATCTCGGGTGGGGCCTGAGCGTGCTCCAAGAATGCGGGCGGGTGCTAGGCTATTTGATGCTTTCTTTACTACTAAGCCTGCGGGAATGGGCATGGGACTCGCGATCGTTCGCTCAATCATCGACAATCACAGGGACCGAATTTCGGCGACCCAGAATCCTGATCGTGGCGTGACGCTCGAGTTCACGCTGCCGTTGAACCCAGTACGTCTAGATGAGACGTCGCGCCGCAATCAAGCTTTGACTCGAAACGCTCGCGTGATCTCGCTGTGCTTCCGTGGAGTGATTTTCAAGCCCCCGGGCTGATGCCTAGCTCTTCCCGATCGAGATCCTCACCTTGCCGCGCTAGATGTCGTCGAGGCCGGCCCGATGCTTCGATTGCTGCTCTGTCGAGGGCTACATCGAGAATGTTTGCCGGGTAGACGGGCAAGCGCAACCCATCTTACATTCGCTGTCTGATTGAGTGCAGGGCTTCCCGAGCCTCGTGGCTTCGCGGATCAAGGCGAAGAGCTTCCTGCGCGTAGCGTTCGGCGCTGCGGAGCCAGCCTAGCCGGATTGCGCAGTCTAGCATCGCAAGCAGTATGCTCACGCCCTCGCCCCCGAACTCGCGGGCGTGTTGGAACGCCTTTAGGGCTTCTTCGTCCCTCCCGAGGGCCGCCAGGATGGTTCCCATGGCATTCATTGCCTCGACGCTGAGCGAATCGAGTTCGAGAGCCTCGCGGCACATCGCGAGCGCACCGCGTTTAGCGCCCTTCTCCGAGAGATCCCGCGCGGCCCTGGCCAGCCGGATCGCTTCCTCGCGCCACCTCCTGACTTCCACCTGTACCTCGATGGTGTCGCGTGAGATTTCCGCTTTTTTGATGCGAACCCTGCGTCCCAGATAGTCGCGCAGGCGACCGACGATCGCGTCCCCGAGCGTCTCCGCCGACACCAGCCACGCGATGGAAATAGGATCGCCCACGTGGTCCGCGCGCCGGATTACGAGCGTTTGGCGCTCCTGATAGCGCTTCGCGCGCGACGCTCGCTCAGACTCGCTCATCGGGGTCGAAGAGTTTCCGGTACTCGTCGAGCGCAAAGCGATCGGTCATTCCGGCGACGTAGTCCGCTACTACACGTGCAATTGGCTCGCGATCCTGTTCTGCCCGTTTGAGAATATGTTCCGGCATCTGCCCCGGTTCCGCCAGATAGGTTTCGAAGAGCCGGGCGAGCACCCTACCCGCTTTTTCCGTCATCCGGTTCACTCGATAGTGCCGGTACAGCCGGTGGCGCATGATCTCCTTGAGTTCCGCGACTTGCAGGGCCATTTCTGGTGAAAACGCGGCCAGCCTCCTTCCGGCTAGCCTGATTCCTTCCACGCTTCGAATCGAGGATTGCTCGACGTCCGACGCTATCTGGGTGACCAGATCCGTGGACATCGCATCGATCATCCGAATCACGGTCTGACTCCGTACCACCCGCAGATCGCCGTCGCGAACACTCTCGCGCGCCTGCGCGGATGCGCTTCGATATAGCAAGGACGGGTTCAAATCCTCGACGGTCAACATCTGTGCTTTGACTCCATCGTCAACATCGTGCGCCAGATAGGCGATTTCGTCGGCCTGGTCGACGATCTGCGCTTCGAGGCATGGCCAGGTGGAAGGGTCGAACTCTAGCGCCGCCGGACGATCCTGAAAATTAGAGTGTTTGATGATGCCCTCGCGCACCTCGAAAGTAAGATTAAGCCCCCGAAAATTCGGATAACGGATTTCGATCCAATCGATGGTGCGCAGGCTCTGCGCGTTGTGATCAAAACCGCCGTACGAGGACATCAACTCGTTCAGGAAGCGCTCCCCGGCGTGTCCAAAGGGAGTATGGCCGAGGTCATGAGCGAGTGCGATCGCCTCGGCCAGCTCGACGTTCAGCCCCAGCGACCGCGCGACGGTTCGGGTTATCTGCGCTGCCTCGAGGGTATGGGTGAGACGCGTCCGATAGTAGTCGCCCTCGTGATTCACGAAGACCTGGGTCTTGTATTCGAGGCGGCGAAAGGCGGCGGAGTGAATGATTCGATCGCGGTCTCGTTGAAACGCGGTCCGCATCGGATGTTCGGGTTCGGGGAATCGGCGCCCGCGACTGTTGGCCGACAGCATTGCATAGGGCGCAAGGGTCCGCTGTTCGATTTCCTCGAGGGCCTGCCGATTTAAGAGCATCGTGCTCGGAATGCTACCATGCGCCCGAAGAGGGTTGCACGTTTGGAGCAGTGCTGGCCTGTTGGAGCAGTGCTGGCCTGTTGTCGCAGTGACCAAGATCACGGTTGACGAAACCCGGGCAATGATCGATTGGGTTTGGAAATCAATTCGTCTGTCCCGACGGATCCCTCTTCATTGGCCCACCCCTCGTCTCCTATAATTTCGTGTGAACTGGGATGGGGTGGTGGAAGGATCGGAAGCAGGTCGCGGATTTCGTGGTGCGGTTGGACTGGGCGTCGCGAGCCTGGTGTTCGCCGGATGCGCCACAACTCGACCGCACCCTCCCCCTGCCCCACCGGTGGTCGCCTCGATACCCGCCGCCTCCGCGCCTACATATTCGCAGTTCGGCGTCGCCTCGTGGTACGGCCCGGGGTTCAACGGTCATGCGACCTCGAGCGCTGAGATTTACAATCAAGACGACCTGACGGCCGCCTCGACCCTCTACCCTCTTGGGAGCCACGTGATGGTAACCAACCTCGATAACCGGCGATCCGTCGAGGTGCGAATCAACGATCATGGCCCCTACGTGAAGGGCCGTAAAATCGACCTGTCGCGCAAAGCAGCGACGATCCTCGGCGTGACGGGACCTGGGACCGCACGCGTAAGACTCGATTTGATGAGTGTTCCGCCAGGCGCATCGCCTATGGGAACACCGCCCCGCTATTTCGTACAGCTTGGCTCTTTCGCCAGCCCGTCTAACGCGAATCAGCTACGTTCCGAACTGTCCGCGTACTATCCTGACGTTCGCGTGGACCAGGTCGATGCGGGCAGTCATCGCTACTATCGGGTGCGGATGGGCGGGTTTGCGACGCGCCGTGAGGCACAGGCGCGCGCGGATCAGAGCTCACGCTTCGGCTTGCCCATCATCATCGTAAGCGAATGAAGTCATATCTCGGCGTTCCTCGGAGTGCCGCGCGGCTGGCGACCGCGGCGTGCGGGATTCTGTTGGCGGGCTGCGCCTATGCTCTCGTCAACGGCCATTCCCTCAATCAGGCCAACGTCGACAAGGTCGAGCAGGGACTTCAGCAAATTCGGCAACTCAGCTTTCTCAGGCCGGTGCCGCTGGTGGTGAAAGATCGCGACCAGGCTGAGCAGCAGATGGAAGGCGACCTGACGCGCGATTACACGGACGATCAATTGCGCGCCGACGGCGCAGCCGGAGCTCTGGTGGGTCTGTACCCTTCCGGCATCGACCTCAAGGCGGAATCGCTCAAGCTGCTGCGCAACCAGGTCGCAGGCTTTTACGATCCTCATTCCAAGGAGATGGTTTTGGTGGCTGGCGGCACCAACCTGGGCTTGTTCACCAACGCCGCCGAGTTTGTCGCCCAGCACGATGTCGGCGGCGAAATGGTGCTGGCTCATGAGCTTACCCACGCGCTCCAGGATCAATATTTCGATCTCGACAAAAAGCTCGACCAGGTGAAGAACAACGACGATCGCGCGCTGGCGCTCAAGGCGGTGGCAGAAGGTGACGCGACGCTGGCCGGCTATGCCTACGTGACCGGCCGGATGGACGCCTCGGTGGTAGATGGGCTGCTCGGGTATCTCCCCGAGATCGCCAAGGAGCTGACAAAAGAAGCCCCCGATACCCCCGACGGGCTCTCGATTCCCCTGATCTTCCAATATTCCGATGGCGTCCGACTCGTTGCAGAGGCTTACCGGCGTGGAGGGTGGCAGGCCGTCGACGCGCTTTACGCGAACCCGCCCCTCTCGACGCACCAGGTCATTCATTCGGAAGATTACTTCATTCATCCGACGCCGCCGGTGAGCGTGGCAGTCCACGGGTACGAGCGAACGATGAGTTCCTGGAGCAAGGTGGATGACGACACGTACGGGGAACTGCTGCTGCGCCTTATCCTGCAGCGCAGCCTCGGCAAGGACGCGCTGGAAGTGGCACTGGCGGGACGCTGGGCGGGGGATCAGATGGTCATCCTGCAATCCGGCCGCCAGATCTCGGTAATATGGTTGCTGGTATTTGCGGACAGTGGCACTGCGGCGAAATTCGCGGCGGTCTACATGACGACCCTGGACAAACTGCTCGGCAATACGAGGCACGAGCTCGACTATCGCGACCGCGAAGTGTTGGTGGCTATCGGCGCCGCGGCGCAGGCGATAGAAACCCTGGAGCCGTCCATATGGTCGGAGAGTCGAATCGGAAGGGCGACCGGGGCCGAACTACCCCGCTCCTCCGGTCCCGCGCCTGGACAATAGCGAGATGGCTTTTCCTATCAGGCTGCGCTCGTCCTTGTAGCTTGCCCGTCGGCAGGCCTCTTCGGCACTGTACCACGCTACTTCTTCGATCTCCCCGTCGTGAGCATTGGAATCGCCGCCCACAAATTCCATCGTGAAGAACCGCACCCGCTTGAAAATTCGCACCAGCGAAGCTTCTGGTTGGTCGCGCCACGAGAAGACGTAGGACACGTCGCCCAGCGGTTCGATATGTCCTACTTCCAGGCCGGTCTCTTCGCGCACCTCGCGCACCGCCGCGTCTTCGGCGCTTTCCCCTTGCTCGATATGACCTTTCGGCAACGCCCAGGTGTCGGCTCCTTTGGGGCGAATCAGCGCGAACTCAAGTCCGCCGTCGTGCCGGCGCCGGTATACGAGGCCGCCCGCGGATACTTCGCGCCGGACCGGCAGCTTGGGGCGCGGGCTCTTGTGGTTAGCGTCTTCGGCCATCAGCCGACGTCCCCAAGACTGAAGCCAAGCGAGAGCATCCGGCGAATCGCCTTGCGCGCACCGGCCGATGAGGGACTTTGGAGGTCGGGATCGTGCTTGAGCCACTCTTCGGCCAGCTCGCGCGATCGCTGTATAAGGCGGTCATCGCGCACCAGGTGGACGAACCGCAGCGGTAACGCGCCGGTCTGCCTTGCGCCCAGAAGGTCGCCCGGCCCTCGCAGTTTTAGGTCAGCCTCTGCGACCTGCGCACCGGTGGTACAGGTGGTCATTAACCTCAGGCGCTCGCGCGCAACCTCGTCTGCCTCGGCTGACGCAACCAGGCAGCAGCGCGCCGCCGCGTTCCCCCGCCCTACCCTGCCGCGAAGTTGATGCACCTGAGCAAGTCCGTACCGCTCCGCGGCGATGATTGCGATCACCGTCGCTTCCGGTACATCGATGCCGACCTCGACAACGGTGGTTGAAACGAGAACTTGCACCACGCCATCGCGAAACTGAGCCATCACGCGTTCCTTGTCCGTGGCGCTCATCCTGCCGTGCATGATCCCAACCCGATAGTCCCTCAATGTACTCCTTTTTAGACGCTCGGCGGCTGCGGCGACGGAGCGCATTTCTTCATCAGGCGCGTCAATCCGGGGCAGCACGTAGTAGGCTCGACAGCCCGCGGCCAGCTCGCCGCGCACGATCTCCTCGACCCGGTCGAGGTCCGTTTCACTGAAGATCAGGGTTTCCACCGGCGTGCGGCCAGGCGGCAGTTCGTCAAGAAATGAAATATTCAGATTGGCAAACAGGCTCAGGGCCAGACTTCTTGGTATCGGCGTAGCGGTCATCATCAGCAGATTCGCCCCGGGGCCCAGGGCCTTCAGTTTCGCGCGGTCGAACACGCCGAAGCGATGCTGCTCGTCGATGATTCCAAGACCCAGACCCTTTACTCGTACCCGTTCCTGAATGATTGCCTGCGTGCCGAACACTAGGGGCAGGGCGCCGGAGTTGAGGCGGCGCAGGAGGGTCGCCCGGGCGCTACCTTGTACCTTGCCCGTCAGTAGCGCGGCTGGAATCCCGAGGTTTCCGCATAGCCGCTGAAAACTCGCGTGGTGCTGCTCGGCCAGCAGCTCGGTCGGGGCCATCATCACCACCTGGTAGCCGGCATCGATCGCACTTAGTGCAGCGCAGAAGGCCACTAGCGTCTTGCCGCTGCCCACATCCCCAAGCAGCATGCGGTTCATCTGCGTGGGCCGTTCCAGGTCGGCGGAGATTTCGCCGATCGCGCGTGACTGCGCACCGGTCAGTCGGAACGGCAAGCTCGCGAGCCAGGCGCTGGTCTTCGCCGCGCCGCCTTCGATAGCGATCCCCGGGCGCTGCGCCGCGCGTTCCCGTTCCAGGCTCAGTGCCAGCTCGAAGGCGAACAACTCATCGAAGGCTAGTGACAGGTGCTCCAGCGAACGTTCCGCATTCAATGCGTCTACGTCGGCGCCCGCGGAGGGCTGGTGCAAGCCGGTCAGGGCCTGCGCTACGGAGAGAAAGTCATGGTGCACCTCCCCCGGAATAGAAGAACCAACTTGCTGCTCCACCTCGCGAAGCGTGTTCAGCGCGATGCCGGCGAAGACCCGCTGACTCATTCCCGCGGGAAGGTTGTAGTAAGGGCGAACCGGGGGCGGCGTGCCCGTGGAGAGAAGGTGGATTTCGGGTTGGACGATTTCGATATCTCCTTGCGGTGTCTCGGTCACACGACCGTGGGCGAGGACGCGTTCGCCCGACGGGAGCCTTCCGCGCATGTAGCCGGGCAGATTAAACCACACCACCCGGACCCGGATGGGGCCGCTGCTTAACCATCCGCTTGCCAAGCGCCTCCACGGCGCTCCCCGCATCGGGCGTTCGCTGACGCCGCCCAGCTCGGCCTCGACGGTTACGATAGTGCCGGGAACCAAGGCGCTGAGCGGGGTCAGATGGCGCCAATCCTGATAGCGCGAGGGCAGATGAAAAATCAGGTCGCGGACGGTTGCGATGCCGCGCTCGGCGAGGGCCGCCGCCCGTTTGGGCCCGATTCCCGACAGGGTTACGATGCTCGTTTCGAGGGAAGGCGCGTGCGATTTGAGGATTGCAGGCTTCGCAGCGTCTGTCGCGCGCATCCGATTCCTTTCTCCTGGTGCGCGCATCTCGGTGTGCCAGATCGGCGAGGACGAGGTTAGCCGCGATGGTAATCCTGCAGCGCGCGAACCTCAAAACGCTCGTTCTTTAGCGCGCGAATACCCTCGACCGCGGCGTTTGCCCCCGCCATGGTGGTGAAGTACGGCAAGCGAAGTTCCAACGCGGTACGGCGAATCGAAAAGGAGTCAGCCGTGCCGCTCTCATCGGGCGTGTTGATTACCGCCGCGATGCGTCCGGCCTGCATGGCATCAACGATGTGGGGACTGCCTTCCAAGACTTTGTTGATCGCTGCGCATCGCAGACCGAGCTTGCCGATGTACGCTGCGGTCCCGCGAGTGGCGATAAGGTCGAAGCCCATGTCGACCAGGCCGCGCACGATGGGCTCGAGTGACGGCTTGTCCTCATCCCGCACGCTTATGAACACCAGACCCGCCATCGGCAGGTCCGACCCAGCTGCCAGTTCCGCCTTCGCAAACGCCATCGCAAATGAGGAGTCGATGCCCATCACTTCGCCGGTAGATTTCATTTCCGGTCCCAAAATCGTATCGACTCCGGCGAAGCGGGCAAACGGAAAGACCGATTCCTTGACCGCCACGTGTTCGGGGACCCGTTCGGTAGTGAATCCAAGTTCTCCGAGCTTCTTACCCGCCATCGCCAGGGCCGCGAGCTTGGCGAGTGGAACGCCAATTGCTTTGCTGACGAATGGAATGGTGCGAGAGGCGCGCGGATTCACTTCGAGTATATAGACCTCGCCTTGGTAGATTGCATACTGGACATTGATCAGTCCGACCACGCCCAGCTCGCGAGCCAGCAATTTGGTCTGCTCGGTTAGTGAACGTTGCAAGGCCGGCGTCAGGCTTCGCGGCGGCAGCGCACAGGCGCTGTCGCCGGAATGAATGCCGGCATGCTCTACGTGCTCCATGATGCCGCCGACCACCACCGTTTCACCGTCGCTGATCGCATCCACGTCGACCTCGGTGGCGCCGCGCAGATACCGATCGATGAGCAATGGATGACGCTCGGAGGCTTGGAAAGCCTGCGCGACGTACCGGCGCAGCGAGGCCTCGTCACCAATTACCTCCATCGCCCGCCCGCCAAGAACATACGAGGGACGGATCAGGACTGGATAGCCGATCCGCTTGGCACCGCTTATCGCCTCGTCTAGACCGCGTACCAGAATCCCGCGCGGCTGCTTCAGCCCGAGCTTTTCTACCAGCGCGTTGAATCGCTCGCGGTCTTCGGCGCGATCGATGGCATCGGGGCTCGTACCCAGGATCGGAACGCCGGCCCGCGCGAGCGGAACCGCGAGCTTGAGCGGAGTCTGTCCGCCGAACTGCACGATCACTCCGCTGGGTTTTTCGCGCTCGGCGATGGCGAGCACATCCTCGAAGGTCAGCGGTTCGAAATAAAGGCGGTCGGAAATGTCGTAGTCGGTTGAAACCGTCTCGGGGTTGCAGTTGACCATGATGCTTTCGAACCCGGCTTCCTTCAGGGCCAAACTGGCGTGAACACAGCAATAGTCGAACTCAATGCCCTGCCCGATACGATTGGGTCCGCCACCCAGAATCATCACCTTGCGGCGCTGGTCGGGTTCCGCCTCGTCCTCGCCTCCGTAGGTGGAATAGAGGTACGGCGTGAACGCCTGGAACTCGGCGCCGCAAGTATCGACGGCCTTGTATACCGGCGCAACTTTAAACGTCTGGCGCGTCTGCGCGATCTCGGATTCCTGGCTGTCGCGCAAATCCGCGATCCGGCGGTCGGAAAATCCGAGCGCCTTGAATTCGCGGAAATAGGCCTCGCTTAGCGGCTCTCGCGCCACGCGTGTTTCCGCCGCCACTACTTCGGCCAGCGCGTCGATGAACCACGGGTCGATGGCGCTTAGGCGACAGGCTTCGTCCCGCGCGAGGCCCAGACGCAACGCGTCGGCCAGATGGAAGAGGCGATTACTGCTCGGGCGGCGCACTTCCCTGCGCAACTCTGCCAAAGCGGCATCGCGACTGGCTGCGTTCAGGTGGGATTCAAGTCCGAAGGATCCGATTTCC
Source organism: Thermodesulfobacteriota bacterium (assembly GCA_046728175.1). GTDB lineage: Bacteria > Desulfobacterota > Binatia > Binatales > Binataceae > JAFAHS01. The sequence goes on from JBKPEA010000034.1 coordinate 29,053, forward strand.
AGGGAGCGCAGCGCCTTTTGCAACGATTCCTTGAAGGTCCGCCCGATCGCCATCACTTCGCCGACCGACTTCATCTGCGGCCCCAATTCGTCGGCGGCGCCGCGAAATTTCTCGAACGTAAAGCGCGGGATCTTGGTCACCACGTAGTCGATGGTCGGCTCAAAACAGGCTGGCGTCTTGCGGGTGATGTCGTTGGGGATCTCGTCGAGGCGGTAACCGATCGCAAGCCGGGCGGCGATCTTTGCAATCGGGAAACCCGTGGCCTTGGAGGCCAGCGCGGAACTCCGCGAGACGCGGGGATTCATCTCGATCACGACCATCCTGCCGGTGTTGGGATCGATTGCGAACTGAATATTGGAACCACCGGTATCGACCCCGATCTCGCGGATGATGCGCAACGCCGCATTGCGCATGATCTGGTATTCCTTGTCGGTCAGGGTCTGTGCCGGCGCCACCGTGATTGAGTCGCCGGTGTGCACCCCCATTGGGTCGAGGTTCTCGATCGAGCAGATGATCACGACGTTGTCGGCCGTATCGCGCATCACCTCGAGCTCGAACTCCTTCCATCCTTCGACCGATTCCTCAATCAGCACCTCATGAATGGGTGACATTTCGAGCCCCCACTTCACCTTGGTGCGATAGTCGTCAAGTTCCCGAGCAATCGATCCTCCGGTCCCGCCCAGGGTTCGCGACGGCCGGATCATCAGGGGCAGGCCGAGGTCCTGCCGGATGCGTTCGGCGTCGTCCATGGAGTGGGCGATCGTCGAGCGCGGCACTTCGAGGCCGATGTTGACCATCGCCCGTTTGAAGAGATCCCGGTCCTCGGCCTTCTTGATGGCTGGCAGCTTGGCGCCGATCAGTTCGCACTTGAAACGATCGAGCACGCCCGATTCCGCCAGTTCGATGGCAAGGTTGAGAGCGGTCTGACCACCGACGGTTGGGAGAAGCGCGTCCGGCCGCTCGCGTTCGATAATCTTGCCGATCGCATCAGCGGTCATCGGCTCGATATAGGTCCGGTCTGCCAGTTCCGGGTCGGTCATGATGGTGGCCGGGTTGGAATTTATGAGAGTGATGCGCAGGCCTTCTTCGCGCAGCGCCTTGATCGCCTGCGTGCCCGAGTAGTCGAACTCGCAAGCCTGTCCGATCACGATCGGGCCGGAGCCGATAAGCAGAACCGATTTCAAATCTTTGCGCGGCGGCACGTTACTAAATCAGTCTCGACCGTAGCGGTCATCCCTCTGCGTTGCCCGCTTCCTCGGCGGCAATCCGATCGAGTGTGTCCAAGCCATGACGCGGGAACATCTCGACCACTCGCTTGAAGCGGCGGAACAAATAGCTCGCATCGTGAGGACCGGGCGATGCTTCGGGATGATATTGCACCGAGAAGAACGGCGTGCCCTGCCCGCGCATCCCTTCCAGGGTCCGGTCGTTGAGATTCAGATGCGAGAGCTCGGCTCGTCCTTTCAGGGAGTCGGTGTCGACGGCAAATCCATGGTTCTGCGAAGTGATCTCCACTCGCTGGGTGCGCAGGTCGACCACCGGATGGTTCGCGCCGTGATGTCCAAAATCGAGCTTGTAAGTTTGCCCGCCCAACGCGAGGCCCAGGATTTGATGTCCGAGGCAGATACCGAAGACCGGTTTCTTTCCCAGCACGCCTGCGACGGCCTTATGCGCATACGGCAGCGCGGCTGGATCGCCGGGTCCATTGGACAGAAAGATCCCGTCCGGGTTTTCTGCGAGAATTTGTTGCGCACTCGAATCTGCGGGCAGGACCCGCACCCGAAGGCCGGTGGCAACCAGCCGGCGCAGAATGTTCAGTTTGATTCCGTAGTCGAGAGCAACCACGCGCGGTGCATCGCGCAGCTCCTCCTTGGTCACGGCCCGGTAGCCATACCCGAGCTGCCAATCCGCAAGGTCCCAATCGTGAGCCTCGTTGCAAGTAACCTGTTTGACCAGATCCCGACCTACCAGTCCGGGCGACGCCTGCGCTTTTCTGACCAGCGACTGCGGATCGAGATCGATGCTGGAAAGGACGGCTTGCTGCGCTCCATGGGTGCGGATGTGGCGCACCAGGGCGCGCGTGTCAATTCCTTCTATTCCGACGATTCCCGCATCGGTCAGGTACTCGTGGAGCGGGACTTCGGCGCGCCAGTTCGAGGGCCGCTCGCAGCATTGCCTAACGATAAACCCTTCGACGTAGACCCGGCGGGACTCGACATCCTCTCGATTAGCGCCCACGTTGCCAATCTCGGGATAGGTCATGCAGACCAGCTGGCCCTTGTAAGATGGATCCGTCAGCACTTCCTGGTATCCGGTCATCGCAGTGTTGAACACTACTTCGCCGGTGGCCTCGCCCACCGCGCCGAATGCAAGACCGCGATAGATCTTTCCATCCGCGAGGGCCAGCAGCGCAGCTCGTTTATCCCGCCCTGCCATCAGGTCTCTCCAGGTCGGCCGTCGTATACGATTTCGCCACCGACCATCGTCAGAATTGCTCTTCCCTTAAGCCGCATTCCCATGAAGGGCGTATTACGACTCTTTGAACGAAAGCGATCCGGTTCCACCGCCCAGTCGAGGTTCGGGTCAATTACCGTGACGTCGGCCACGGACCCGGTGGCCAAGGTCCCCCGCTCAAGCCTCAGGAGTCGGGCAGGATTCACGCTCATCATCTCAACCAGCCGCGCCGCACCGATCACAGATCGGTGCACGAGCTCCAGCGCTAACCCCAATGAGGTCTCAAGGCCCACTATCCCGTTGGCACAGTCTGCGAAGATTTCTGCTAAGCGCGGTGACAGCTGAGGAGCGTCGCGGCTTACGCTGAAGAAGTCCGCGAGTTGCTCGAGATGCTTCGCGGCCGGTTCATGGGGAGCGTGATCAGATGCAATCATGTCGATCGTTCCGTCGGCAATTGCTGCGCGGAGCGCTTCGACGTCTCCTGATGCACGCAGAGGCGGGTTCATCTTAGCGTTGGGGCCCCAGCGAAGCGTCGCCGCTTCGTCGAGCGCAAAATGATGCGGCGTCACTTCGCAGGTGACCTGCGCGCCCCGGCCTCGAGCCTCGCGTACCAGCTCAAGCGATTCGCGGGTAGAGACGTGTGCGATATGCACCGGAGCCCGAGTCGCGACCGCCAATGCGAGATCTCTTTGGACGCGCTTTGCTTCAGCGGCGTTCGGGTAACCTCTGAGGCCCAGCCGTTTGGCCACGATGCCGGCATTAATTGCACCATTGCAGGACAGGCTGCGATCCTCTTCGTGCAACGAAATCGCGTAACCGAGCGCGCTGATTTCATTTAGAGCGTGGGTCAGGAGCGCCTCATCGTCGACCGGCATGCCATCGTCGGAAAAGAGTCGCGCGCCGGCATCAGTCATGGCCCTGTAGTCGACGCCAGCCCGTCCCTCGAGCCCGCGAGTCACGGCCGCTACCGGAATGAGTCGTGAGCTGTGCGTCGCGCGGGCGCGTTCGAGCATATAGCCCGTGACCTCCTGCGAATCATTGACCGGTCGCGTGTTGGCCATCGCGGCCACCGTGGTGAACCCACCCGCGGCTGCAGCGCGCAGACCGCTGGCGATGGTTTCCTTTTCGGGGAAGCCGGGATCGCGCAGATGTACGTGAACATCGATCAGCCCCGGCACCACCCAACACGATTGCGCATTGACGATCGCGCTACCTTCAGGCGCCACCGCGCTCCCCGGCAGGCCTATTGAAGCAATCTTGCCCTCGACCGCGAGGAGGTCGTAGACACCCTCGGTCCCGGTTCCCGGATCAACTACATAGCCCCCGCGCAACAGGGTCGCCGTCACTTCACCTGCTCCGCGGTTTTAATGGGCTCGACCATCGAATAGATCATCGCGCGGTCATGCGCCCGGGGCTTTCCATTGCGCCCAGAAGGTGCGAGGCGAACCTGTACGCGTTCCGCGGGCGACGTAGGAATATTCTTGCCGACGTAGTTCGGGCGTATCGGCACCGCGCGGTGCCCACGGTCAATCAGGACCGCCAACCTCACCGTCGCGGGCCGGCCGTACCGCCAGATCATGGTCATCGCGCGCTGCACGGTCCAGCCGCTGTTGATCACGTCATCGACGATCACGATGGTGCGGCCTTCGACGCTGAAAGGAGCTCCACCATCCAACTCCTGGATGCCATCCTGAGACCGGTAAACATCCACCGCCGCACAGGGTGCGCGAGTTCCGCTCTTCTTTTCGAGCGCGTCACGCACGCGGGTTGCCAGGACTGCGCCATGGCTCACTACTCCGATCAGATGGACATTGGTCAGGTCACTGACGTCGGCGGCTATCTGGTCGCCCAGCGATTCGACCGCGAGCGCAATCTCGTCGGAATTCATGACCTCGCGCTGCGGCCCGCGCCGGTATGGTTCGTAGCCGTGTTCCTCGGCCTGCTTGACGGTTTCGAACACCGCCAGAGAAGGTTCTTCGATCCATTGGCGGACATAACCGTACAGATTTTCATCGTACTTGTAGTAGCGACGCGAGCGCGCATGTCCGACGAATTCGACGCTCAGTTCCCGTTCGCAATATTCACAGCGGAGCGGCAGCGCGTGGCGGTCCATCGTGCGCGCCAACTTGAAACGCGGGCGCAGGTGCGGACCCTCGAAACGAGTGATGCAGTTGGAATTGGCGCAGCGGGGATAGGGCTCGGCTTTGAAGCGAATGGTTTGGCCCGCTGGTTTCGCGTCCGCGCGCTGTTTCTGTTCAATGAGCCATGCGATCAGCGCCATCCGCACCGGTACACCGACGGCAGCCTGTTCGAAATAAACTGCGCGCGGGTCGCTGTCGAGTTCGTAGGCGAGCTCATCGGTACGCGGCAGTGGATGCATGACCACCGCCTCCTGGGTGCGCTGGGTTTTGAGGGCCCGCGCGTCGAAACGCACATAGTCACCCGGTTTGATTTCCTTGCCCGCCAGGCGCTCCTTCTGCAGCCGCGTGACGTAGAAGGCATCCAGCGAGGCCGGCGCCTCGCCCGCGGGCACCTTGTCGAGTGCAAGATCGCCGGTGAAAAGCGCCATCTGATGCGGCGCACTGGGAGTCAGGTACAGCGCGTCGAGTCCACCCGCGAGCGATTTCAGCTCGTCCATGGTTACCGTGGAGAAGCTGTAGTTGCGTTCCGCGGCCAGGCGTTCCAGCACGTAAGCCGGTACGTCCATCCCGCTGGTCGGAACCGCGACAATGTTCGCGCCGAACCGGGCTAGCGCGTAAATCAGGGAATGGACGGTGCGGCCGAACTTCAGGTCGCCGCAGAGCGCGACCGTGAGCCCTTTGAGCTTCTTCTTCTTCCTGCGCAGGACAAACAAATCGCAGAGGGTTTGGGTCGGGTGCTCGCGGCTGCCGTCTCCGGCGTTGAGGACTGGACACGGCGCATACTCGGCCGCGACCCGCGCGGCACCGTCATGCGGATGGCGCAGTACGATGAGATCGGCGTAGGCGCTTACAATGCGTACCGTATCGGCCAGACTCTCCCCTTTGGCGGCGGAACTCGCGCGCATATCGGCAGAGCTGATGACCGCACCGCCGAGTCGGTGCATGGCCGATTCGAAGCTCAAGCGAGTTCGGGTCGATGGCTCGTAGAACAGCGTCGCCATGATCAACCCGTCGGCGAGCGCGAGGCTCGTGCCGTGCGCGAGCGCCTCGGCAAATTCGTCCGCGAGCTTGAAGACCCGCTCGATCTCTGGCAGCGTGAGATCGTCGATCGAGACCACGTCGGTTTTGGAGAGTCGGGCCATCAGCGTAGCGCGCTGCGCATCACTTTCCGTTTCCGATCACGACCGCATCCGCACCATCCACCTCGGCCAGGCGTACATACACGCGTTGACCTTCCGGCGCCTTGATATTTTTGCCTACATAGTCCGCGCGAATGGGCAGCTCGTGCTCGCCGCGATCCACCAATACGGCCAGTTGAATCGACTCTGCTCGCCCCAGGTCAGCGAGCGCGTCAAGGGCGGCGCGCACGGTGCGCCCGGTGTAGAGAACATCGTCGATCAGCACGACCCGCTTGCGGTCGAGCGAAAAAGGAATATCGCGACCGAGCAGCCGAGGATCTCCGGGGGTACCTTTGCCGTCATCGCGATATGAAGAGATGTCGAGGGTGCCAACCGCAATGCTACCCGCGCCGTTCGCTTTGAGCTCGACCGCGAGCCGCTCGGCCAGGCTGGCCCCACGCCGCACGATGCCGATGAGCGCGAGGTTTTCCGCGCCGCCGTGGCGCTCGCCGATTTCATGTGCGATCCGCTTGATGGAGCGCGCGACCGCGGTGGCGTCCAGGGCTACCTGCGGCTTGGTGCTCATGGCCGCGCGCGAAAAAAAACCCGACTGCGGGTGCAGCCAGGCTGAATGCTAAGGTAATTCATCTGTACAACCTTCCCGCTATCTCAGTAGCGGATTAAAGGTTACCTCTTTTGTAACCGCACGCGATCTTCCGGTCAAGGGGCGCGCGCTGTCAAATGGTTAGGCGCTCTTCTTGCGCTCCAGCTTTTTCAAGCGCTGGTCCTGATCCTTGGTTTGAATGGTGATCCGATCGTCAAAACGATCGAACTTTTGCACCAGGCTTTGCAGGGCTTTGTTGGTCTTGTTGAGTTCGATGGTGAGTTTCTTGGCGGCGGATTCGGCAGACAGCGCCAGCTCGCGTTTCAACGCTTTGGCGCTTTCGGTCATTTCGCGTACCAGTTCGTGCTGGACCGCCTGAGCATTGCGCTGCGCCTGCTCTTGGGCGGCGGCGGCGCTGGTGGTGAGGCGCGCGGCGGTCGTATCAACGGTGCGTGTAGCTTCCGCGCTAAGCTGCTCGCGAAATTCCACGCGGGTCCGCCCCAGGGTTTCACCAAGCCGCACCATCTCCGCGCCGAGGTCCGACCTGAGCACGCCCAGGCCGCGGCGATTTTCAGCAATTTGGTCGGACAGGAAACGAATCTGTCCCCCGACTTCCGCAAACTGCCCGAGCAGTTCCTGGCGCAGCGAGTCGATGCGCCCCCCAAACCCGGTCACCGCTTCAATCACCAACTCGAACCGCGCGCCCAGCTCTTCGAGCATCGTTCCTAATCGGTCCGCTGCTTGGTCGGCCACTCAAGCCCCCTTCCGTCCGTCAATGAACGATCGTCCCGAAGCGTGACCAGCGCACCGGTAGCAAGCCATCATGATCGCTGTCCCACGACCAGTAAATTATCAGCGCCTTACCCTCAACGTCGTTCTCGTCGACAAACCCCCAAAACCGGCTGTCGTAACTGCGGTCGCGATTATCCCCCATCACGAAGATTTTTCCAGAGGGGACCTGAACCGGACCGAAGTTGTCGCGCGGTGAGATGGGCGAGCGATCGCGGTCCACAACCTCGAAATGCCCGTGGGGATCGTCCATCGACTGACCGTTGAGCCATACGTGTCCGTTCTTCACCTGGATGGTGTCGCCGGGCATGCCAATGACGCGTTTTATGAAATCCTTGGTCCGGTCCGGAGGAAAAACGAAGACCACCACATCGCTGCGATGAATCGCCTCGAAATGCAGGAGGTACTGTCCATACGGCAGTCCCGGGATTTGCAGGCCCAAAATCGAGTCCGGCATGCGGATCCCATAGATCATCTTGTTGACCAGAATGTGGTCGCCGATGAGCAGGGTCGGCTCCATGGAGCCAGAGGGAATTTTGTACGCCTGGATAAAAAACGTGCGAATGAAAATGGCAAGCACCAGCGCAATTGCGAGCGCCTCGCCATATTCCCGCGCTGCCGATTTCTGCGGTGCGGGCGCGGAACCGGCACTCGCGCGGGGCGGTTCCGTCGACTTCAAGTCTCGTACTGGTTGTGCCACGCCCGACCTCTTCCGATCTTCTTAACCACCGAGCGAGCTGCCGAAGCGCGTCCATCGAATTGGCAACGGCCCGGTCGCGTCACCGTCCCAAGACCAGTAAACCACCAGCGCTCGCCCTTCCACGTCGTTCTGGTCGGCAAATCCCCAATACCTGCTATCCTCGCTATGATCGCGGTTGTCCCCCATCACAAACAGGCGCCCCGCGGGGACTTCGAGCGGACCAACGATCGCTCCGCTGGCGTCCATGAAGCCAAAGTTGTCGCGCGGAACTTCCAAGCGCTGCCCATCGGGGATCTCGAGGTGCGCATGCGGATCGTTCATGGGACTGCCGTTAAGCCATATCCGGCCACTCTTTATCTGGACCTTGTCGCCGGGCAAGCCGATCACGCGCTTGATCAGATCCTTGTCCCGCTCCTGTGGATGAACGAACACGATTACGTCGCCGCGGTGGATACCTCCAAAGTGCAGCAGGTAGCGCCCGAGCGGCAGGCCCGCGATGTTAAGGCCGAAAATCGAGTCTGGCAGCCTGATCCCGTACGCAATCTTGCTCACCAGGATGTGATCGCCGATCAGCAAGGTCGGTTCCATGGAACCCGAAGGGATCATGTACGCCTGAATGAAGAAGCTGCGAATCACCAGCGCGAGCACCAATGCGATTAGCACCGCCTCCGCGTACTCGCGCCCGACCGATTTACGTGACTGGACGGCAACCTCGAGCGTGTTGCCAGCTGGAGGCCCCCCGGACGCTGCGAGTGCCCTCCCGGGATCTTCCTCGGGTGGGATCACTCGCCCACCTTCAGCAAGGCCAGAAAGGCTTCCTGCGGAATCTCAACCCTTCCGACCTGCTTCATTCGCTTTTTGCCTTCCTTTTGTTTTTCCAGCAGCTTGCGTTTGCGCGTGATGTCGCCGCCATAGCATTTGGCGGTAACATTCTTGCGCAGCGGTTTAACCGACTCGCGGGCAATAATCTTCGCACCGATGGCGGCCTGGATAGCTACTTCGAACATCTGGCGGGGAATAAGCTCGCGCATTTTCTCGCACAAAGCCCTGCCACGCTCGTAGGCCTTGTCACGATGCACGATGACCGACAGAGCGTCGACTACCTCGCCATTGATTCGAATGTCCAATTTAACCAGAGGCCCGGCCCGGAAGTCCAGAAACTCGTAATCGAGCGACGCGTAGCCGCGGCTTACCGATTTGAGGCGATCGTAGAAGTCGAAAACGATCTCCGCCAGTGGAAGCTCATAGTGGAGGATCACCCGCTTGTCGCCGAGAAAACGCAGGTCACGCTGGATACCGCGGCGCTCTTCGCAGAGATTCATCACAACGCCGAGGAATTCCTCCGGCATATGGATAGAGGAGAGAATGAAGGGTTCCTCGATCGCCTCGACACTGTTCTCGGGTGGCAGCAGCGTCGGGTTATCGACCAGCAGGGTCTCGCCCGCCGTGGTCCGCACTCGGTACGCGACGGTGGGCGCGGTAACGATGAGGCTTATTCCAAACTCACGCTCGAGCCTCTCCTGCGCGATTTCCATGTGCAGAAGCCCGAGGAAGCCGGCACGGAATCCGAATCCCAATGCCTGCGAAGTTTCGGGCTCACAGACTAGGGAGGCATCGTTGAGCCGGAGTTTTTCGATGGCCTCGCGCAAGGCGCCGTACTGATTGGCCTCCGTCGGATAGAGACCCGCAAACACCATCGGCTTGAGTTCCTTGAAACCGAGCAGCGGCTGCGAGGCAGGTTTCGCCGCATCGGTAACCGTATCCCCCACTCGCATGTCGGCAACGTCTTTGATGCCGGGGACCACGAATCCGACCTCACCGGGGCCGAGCGAATCGACTTGATGCTCGTGAGGGGTGAAATGCCCCAGACGCATCACCTCTCCGGTTTTGTCAGTTGCCATCAGGCGCACGCCCATCCCACGGCGCAACTCGCCGCTGAACACCCGCACCAATCCGATCGCCCCCTCGTAGCTGTCGTACCAACTGTCGAAGATCAGCGCGCGCAGCGGTGCATCGGTTTCCACCCGTGGCGCGGGAATTCGCGCGACGATCGCTTCGAGTACAGCATCGATGCCGACCCCTTCCTTGGCACTGGTTAGAATCGCGTTCGATGCGACCAGGCCGACGATCTCTTCAATCTGCACTCGGGTACGCTCGACATCCGCGCTGGGGAGATCGATCTTGTTGATGACCGGGATAATCTCCAGACCGTGATCGATAGCCAGGTAGACATTGGCCAGGGTCTGGGCTTCCACCCCCTGGCTCGCATCCACCACCAGCAGCGCGCCTTCGCAGGCCGCGAGGCTGCGGGACACTTCGTAGGCGAAGTCGACATGGCCGGGGGTGTCGATGAGGTTGAGAACGTAGTTCTCGCCATCGCGCGCCTGGTAGTTGAGGCGGACCGAGCGCGCCTTGATGGTGATGCCGCGTTCGCGCTCGAGGTCCATGGAGTCCAGGAACTGCTCCTTCAGTTCGCGCTTGGAGAGCGCACCTGTGCGCTCCAGGAGCCGGTCGGCCAAGGTTGATTTGCCGTGGTCGATGTGCGCGATGATGCAGAAATTACGAATCGAAGCCGCGTCGGTCATTGTTAATGCCCGCGACTGCGCGCATCGCGAAAATAGCTGAAGGTCCGATCCAGACCTTCGGCGAGCTCGACCTCGGGTTTCCAGCTCAGCTCCGCCGCGGCACGCAGCGGCGAAATCACCGAGCGCAGTTGCTCGCCCGGACGCGCCTCGGCATATTGCGCCGGCTCCGCTTCGCCGGCGACCTGAGCCAGCGCGGTGTACAACTCGTTAACGCTGGTCTCGCGGCCGGTGCCGATGTTGAGCGCGAGACCCGAAGCCTTCGACGTCAGCGCATAGAGGTTGGCGCGCAGCACGTCGCCGACATAGGTGTAGTCGCGGGTTTGCTGGCCGTCGCCGAAGATCGTGCAGCGCTGCCGGTCGAGCAGGCGTCTGCAGAAGATCGCCACCACCCCCGCCTCCCCATGCGGGTCCTGCCGCGGTCCGTAGACGTTGGCGTAGCGCAGCGCCAGGTAATCGATCCCATACTGTGCGCGATAGAAGAACAGATATTTCTCGGTCGCAAGTTTGGCGATGCCGTAGGGGCTCAGCGGGCGGCATGGATGGTCCTCGTCGCAGGGGAAGGTTTCCTGCTCGCCATATATCGCTCCTCCGGTCGAGGCAAACACACATCGCCTGAGGCCGTGTTGCCGACCGGCTTCCATCAGGTTGAGAAACCCGACCAGGTTCACCTCGGCGTCAAAGGCCGGATCGGCAACCGAGCGGCGCACATCCATCTGCGCGGCAAAATGATAGATGATTTCGGGCCGCTCGCATGCCATGACCTCCTGCACGGCGGCCGCGTCGCACAGATTGACCTGGTAAAAGCGTGCCTTGGGATTAACTTGCTCGCGCTTTCCCGAGGACAGATGGTCCAGCACCGCAATCGGCCCCGCGTCCACATTGACCAGGGCATCAACCGTGGTCGACCCGATAAACCCCGCTCCGCCGGTGACCAGAATACTCATACTCATGACACCGCTGGCCTTCCCACTGAATAGTATCGGATGTCCAGCGCCTTCATCAGTTCGGGATCATACAGGTTGCGGCCGTCGAATATCACGGGCTGCTTGAGTTCGGCCTTGATGCGTTGAAAGTTGGGGCGACGAAATTCGTTCCATTCGGTGCAAATGAGCAACGCATCCGCGCCCTTGAGGGCCTCATAGTTGTTCCTGTGAAAACTGACCCTCGAATTGAGCAGCTGGCGGGCGCTTTCCAGCGCTTCCGGATCGTGAACCCGAACTTTAGCGCCACGCGCGAACAACTCTTCAATCACCACCAGTGACGGGGCCTCGCGCATGTCATCGGTGCGCGGCTTGAAGGCGAGTCCCCAAATCGCAAAACTGCGCCCGCTCAGGTCATTGCCGAAGTGTTCGGTGACGCGCCTGGGTAGCAATCGTTTCTGCTGCAGATTCACGCTCTCGGCGGCTTTCAGCAGCGAACAGTCCTGTTGTTTCTCGTCGGCGGTATGGATCAGCGCCTGGACGTCCTTGGGGAAGCACGACCCGCCGTAGCCGATGCCGGGGAAAAGAAACTGCGATCCAATTCTGCGGTCGGAACCCATCCCGCGGCGTACCGCATTGATGTCGGCGCCAACCGTCTCGCAGAGGTTGGCGATCAGGTTAATGAAGGAAATTCGGACCGCGAGAAACGAGTTCGCCGCGTACTTGGACAACTCTGCGGACTTGGGATCCATCACCAGGATCGGATTGTCGGTGCGCACAAAGGGCGAGTGAATGTCCTTTAAAATAGCGGTCGCGCGGTCGGACCGGCTCCCGATGATTACGCGGTCGGGGCGCATGAAATCTTCCACCGCCGACCCTTCTTTGAGGAACTCCGGGACCGAGCAGACGTCGATGTCCGGCCGGCCCAGACGCACCAGCAGGTCTTTTACCTGGTCGTTGGTGCCAACCGGGACCGTGCTCTTGATCGCGACCACGTGATAGCCCTTGGCCGCTTTGGCGATTTCCTCTGCGACGCTGAACACGCTGGATAGGTCGGCCGCCCCGGACTGCCCCATCGGTGTGCCCACCGCGATAAACGTGACTATCGATTGCCCGATCGCTCCGCGAACATCGAGCGAAAAATGGATGCGGCCTTCGTTCAGATTGCGGCGCACCAGCTCCCCCAGACCGGGCTCATAGATCGGAATCTGGCCTTCGTTGAGTGCCCCGATCCGCCGCGAATCGATATCCACGCAGGCGACTTCGTTGCCGTTCTCGGCGTAGCAAGTGCCACTCACCAATCCCACGTAGCCGGTACCCACCACTGCGATATTCATGAACTCTAGAATTCCTCTTTGATCACGTAGGTCTGTTTGCCTTGCGATTCGTGATAGGTCCGCGCCAGCATTTCGCCAAGCAGTCCGATGCTCACGAATTGTACTCCCACAACCACCAGCAAGACTGCCAGCAACAGTGCCGGCCGGTCGCCGAGGTTGTGACCCAGAACCACCTTCTCGAACACCAGCCACGCGGTCCACAATGAGCCCAGCGCACCTAAAACGAAGCCGATCGTGCCGAAGACCTGGATGGGCCGGGTTGAATATCCGGACAGGAACTTGACCGTTATCAGGTCGAGCAGCGTCCGCAGACCGCGCCCCACGCCGTACTTCGAGGCCCCGGAGGTGCGCGGACGGAAGCCGACTTCGACTTCGGTGATGCGCGCACCCTGCTCCGCCGCGATAGCGGGCACGAATCGATGCATCTCGCCATACAGACGCAACCCTCGCGCCAGGTTGCCGCGATAGGCTTTCAAGGTGCATCCGTAGTCATGCAGGCGGACGCCCGTAATACGAGAAATCAGCGCGTTCGCCGCGATCGATGGCAACCGTCGCGACAGCGCGGCTTGCGCCCAGCGTCCGCTTCTCCATCCGCTTACCAAGTCATAACCATCCGTCAGGGCGGCGAGCACCTTAGGAATATCGGCCGGGTCGTTTTCGCGGTCAGCGTCGAGCGCGACGATCACCTCACCGCGCGCGCTGGCGAATCCGCAGGCGAGTGCCGCCGTCTGCCCCGAGTTGCGTGCGAGCCGGATTACCCGGACGCGCGAGTCGGTCCGGGCAATCGTGCGCAACACTTCCAGGCTGCCGTCATCGGAACCGTCGTCCACGAACAATACCTCATAAGGCCGTCCGAGCCCGGCAAGAGTGCGCGCGAGCTCCGCGTGGAGCGGAGTCAGGTTGTCGCGCTCGTTGAAGAGCGGGACGACTATTGAGAGGTCCATCGCGCGTGATGCGAGTCGGTTAGTTCGATGAAGGCGCGATAGCGCTGCTCAATTTCCTCCCAGGTGAGAGTGAGCAGACGATCGAGCGAGAAGCGCTCCACCACGAACGAGGCCAGCACCGTACCATATACCGCGGCGGTCCGGAGGGTGGATTCCGAGACTCGGCTATCTCGCGCCAGGTAGCCCATGAATGCACCGGCAAAGGTGTCCCCCGCGCCAGTCGGGTCGACGACTTCTTCGAGCGGGTAGGCGGGCACCGCGAACATTCCGTCGGCGCTGAACTGGATCACGCCATATTCGCCACGCTTGACCAGCGCGGTCTTGGGACCCATCTTCAGGATCGCCCGGCCCGCTTTGACCAGGTTGTGCTCGCCGGACAGCATGCGCGCTTCCTCATCATTGAGGGTCAGGATGTCGAGGTTGGCGAGAAGCTTGCGGAGCTCCGGTCCACGCTCCTGGATCCAATGGTTCATCGTGTCGCCAGCCACCAGCTTGGGACTCAGGACCTGCGACAGCACGCGTTCCTGCAGTTCCGGTGCAATATTGGCCAGAAACAGGTAGTCACAGCGCCGCTGATCGGGGAGCAAGTCCGGCGCGAAACTCTCGAACACGTTGAGAGCAAGATTCAAGGTGTCACGTTTGTTCATGTCCTCGTGGTAGCGCCCGTGCCAGCGAAAAGTCTTGCCCGGCCGCTGTTCCAGGGCGCGGACATCGATTCCGCGCTCGACCAGTATCTGGCGCGACTCGGGCTTGAAGTCAGAGCCGACGATCCCCACGATGCTGACCGGCGCAAAGAAGCGCGCGGCGATCGAGAAATAAATAGCGGAGCCGCCCAGCGCGTCGTTCGCGCTGCCGGTGGATGTCTCCACGGTGTCGTAGGCGACCGAACCAACCACCACGATGCTCATCGAGTACTCCTACTTTTTCATCATGCGAGAAAGCTATTTCAGGTACTTGCCGATTAAAGGCCGAAGATCCTCGACGAGTCGCGGCGGCATGACGCTTCGGTCGGTGATGATGGTGCCCTCCAGCGCGTTGGAGCAACGGCAGGTTCGCTCGCGGCCGGCGATGGTCCGCGTGAGCCTGACCACCGCTTGCTGAGCGGTCTCGACGTTGAGGCGCATGACCCGCAGGATCTCCCCGATGTCGACTGCGGCCACGCTCTCATGCCAGCAATCGTAGTCGGTCACCAGCACCAGGACCGCGTAGCAAAGCTCGGCTTCGCGCGCGAGCCGCGCTTCCTGCATTGCGGTCATGCTGATCACGTCGGCGTTCCAGGCGCGATAGAGATGTGATTCGGCCCGCGAAGAGAATTGCGGACCCTCGATGCAGAGATACGTCCCTCCCTCATGAACCGTAGCGCCGGCTCCGCGCGCCGCCGCGGCGAGGGCCGAGCACAGCTGCGGACAGACCGGATCGGCGAGCGAAACATGCACGACAATGCCGTTGCCGAAGAAGGTACCGGGACGTCGCCTGGTGTGATCGATAAACTGATCGGGAACAAGCATCTCGCCCGGTTTGATCCGCTCTCTCAAGCTGCCCGCGGTACTGACCGATACCAGGTACTGCGCGCCGAGCGCCTTCATTCCGAAGATATTGGCGCGAAAGTTTACCTCGCTGGGCAAGATGCGATGACCCTTGCCGTGGCGTGAGAGAAATATGACCTCGGCGTTGCCGATGCGGCCGCGCAGGAACGGATCCGAAGGTTTGCCGAAGGGCGTGTCGATTTCGATCTGCTCGATGCGCTCCAGCGCGGGCATCTGATAAAAGCCGCTTCCTCCGATCACGCCGATTGTGGTTGTGGTCATCTACCTTCCGATCTCTGCGGAGTCAGTCGCCGCGCGCTGTTGAGCCGTTCCTGAGCTTGACTATTGGCTTAAGGTCTCTGGATGAGGCTCTGCGTAGAGCTGTCCGCACGCGGCTGCGATGTCGCGTCCCCTGCTCTCGCGAATGGTAGCAGTCAAGTTACCTCTATGCAGAATGGCTTGAAAGGCCTCCAGCGCGGAACGCGAGCTTGCCTGGAAGCCGGATCCTGCGAACGGGTTGAAGCAGATCAGATTCACTTTGGCCCGAACTGGCGCGAGCAATTTGACCAGACGGCTCGCGTCGGCGGGCGAGTCGTTCACTCCGGCGAGCATCACGTACTCGAAGGTGACTCGGCTGCGGCGTTTGAGCGGCAGCCGCGAGCAAGCCTCGAGCAGTTGCTCGAGCGGATAGCGTTCGTTGATCGGCGCCAGGCGATTGCGGATCTCGTCGGTAGTGGCATGCAGCGACACGGCCAGATTGACCGAGGTTTCAGCCAGCAAGCGGGCCATGGTCGGCGACAAACCCACCGTTGAAACTGTGATTCGCCGCGGCGAGATCGCCATTCCCCAGGGCGCGGTCATGACTTTCAGGGCCTGCGACAGGCGTGGATA
The DNA here is from genome assembly GCA_046728175.1 of Thermodesulfobacteriota bacterium. Classification (GTDB taxonomy): domain Bacteria; phylum Desulfobacterota; class Binatia; order Binatales; family Binataceae; genus JAFAHS01. Next base: position 45,062 of record JBKPEA010000034.1, read on the forward strand.
GTTCGCCAACGGCTCCCCCATGCCCATGAAAACATAGTTGGTGAGGATCTCGTCGACCCCGAGTTCCCGGCGAGCGGCAACAATCTGACTGATGATCTCGCCGGTGCCGAGGTTTCGATGCAGCCCCATGCGCGCGGTTGCGCAGAACGCACAGCGCATGGCGCAACCGACTTGGGAAGACATGCAGAGGGTAATGCGCTTGCCCGCCGGAATAACGACGGTTTCGATTCCCTCGCCGTCGGCGAGGCGCACGAGGAGCTTGCGGGTGCCATCGCTGGAGCGGCGCACCGTCGCGACCAGAGGTGGTGCGAGTCTAAAGCGATGATTCATGAAAGCTCGCAGCCCTGCCGGCAAATCGTGCATCGCTTCGATGGAGTCCACGTTGCGCCGATATAGCCAGTGCGCGATCTGACGGGCGCGATACGCGCGCTCGCCCGCAGCGACCACGGTTTCCTCCAGCTCGTCGAGCGAGAGATCACGCAGGTCGCGCATCGCGCCGGATGCGGTGTCCTCTTCGCGAGCGGCTGACACTACTTCGGTCACGTGCGGGATTTTATCGAAAAACCCCGGATCAAGCAGGCTGGGTGAAATCCGAGGCCACGCTTCGGGTTGTCAACGCTAGAGAGGGCAATTCTTGCGATGCGCGTACTCGAGCCCGCCTCGGGTTTCCCACCCGACCAAATCATTCAGGTCAGGAGTTCGATGGCGCTGAAGAAGAAGGCTATCTCGCGCGCGGCGGTTTCAGGAGCGTCAGAGCCGTGTACCGCGTTTTTTTCGACGTCTACTCCCAGGTCTTTGCGGATGGTGCCGGGTGCGGCTTTGGCCGGGTCGGTGGCGCCCATCAGTGCTCGCCACCGGGTAACGGCTTGCTCGCCGGACAACACGGCGATGATGACTGGACCCGAGGTCATGTAGTCGCATAGCGATTGGTAGAACGGTCGTTCCTTGTGAACCTCATAGAACCGTTCCGCCTGCGCGCGAGCCAGGCGGAGCTTCTTTAACGCGCTGATCGCGAGTCCCTGCGCTTCGATGCGTTTGAGAATTTCGCCGGCGAGGCCGCGTTGGACGGCATCGGGCTTTACGATCGCTAGGGTTCGTTCCATTCAATTCGCCCCCGTTAAATCTAGCAGGATTTCATTCGCACGGCGGATTGACGGCGCTCAGCCCCGTCAGCCCGCACCGGTGCACCAGATATAAGGTCAGCCAGGCTGACTACTGGTGGGCCGTCTTTCCTTCGAACACCTGCTTCATGGTTATTCCGAGTTCGGCGGGGCTCATCGCGACTGAGATTCCGGCGGCCCGGAGCGCGGCGATTTTGTCGGCGGCGGTTCCACTTCCCCCCGAGATGATCGCACCGGCATGCCCCATGCGGCGACCTTTGGGGGCAGTTTGCCCGGCGATGAATGCGACTACCGGCTTCTTAAAGTTTTGCTTTATATATTGCGCCGCCTCCTCTTCCGCGGTTCCACCGATTTCGCCGATCATGATAACCGCGCGGGTCTGGGGATCCTCGTTGAACAGTTTCAGCGAATCTATGTGGCTGGTTCCGACGATCGGATCGCCACCAATTCCGATGCAGGTCGATTGACCCAGGCCCAATTGAGTCAACTGGTAAACCGCCTCGTAGGTGAGGGTTCCGGAGCGTGAGACGACGCCGATGTCACCGGGCTTGTGGATGTAACCCGGCATGATGCCGATTTTGCATTCGCCCGGGGTGATGATTCCCGGGCAGTTGGGGCCAATCAGCCGTGAGTGGGTGCCAGCCAGATACGCCTTGGCCTTGACCATGTCGAGGACCGGCACGCCCTCGGTAATGCAGATGATGAGCTCAATGCCAGCCGCCGCCGCCTCCACGATCGCATCGGCGGCGAACGGTGGAGGAACATAAATCACCGTCGCGTTGGCGCCGGTCGCCTTGCGCGCCTGCTCGACCGTGTCGAAGATCGGAATGCCCTCAAAATCGGTACCACCCTTTCCGGGAACCACGCCGCCGACCATCTGGGTGCCGTATTCCCTACACGCCCGGGTGTGAAGCTGGCCGGTCGCTCCGGTCATGCCCTGGGTCAGGACGCGAGTGTTTTTGTTGACGAGAATGCTCATTACGCTTCCTAGGCTTTGATCGCTTGTGTGATACGTCGCGCAGCATCGGCCATGTCGGAGGCCGGGATCACCTTGATGCCCGACTCAGCAAGAATCTTCTTGCCTTGCTCGACGTTGGTGCCTTCCATCCTGACCACCAGTGGGACCTTCAGGTTTACCTGCCGGGCGGCTTCCACAACCCCCTGCGCCAGCACGTCGCAGCGCATGATTCCCCCAAAGATGTTGATCAGGACACCTTTAACCCGATCGTCCGACAGCAGAATGCGAAACGCAGCGGCAACCTTCTCGGTGTTGGCGCCCCCGCCCACGTCGAGGAAGTTGGCGGGTTCGGCACCGTAGACCTTGACGATATCCATGGTGGCCATCGCGAGGCCTGCGCCGTTCACCATGCATCCGATATTGCCGTCCAGGTGCACGTAGCTCAGATCGTACTTTGCGGCCTCGGTCTCGGCGGGGTCTTCCTCGTTCGGATCGCGCAGCTCGCGGATATCGGGATGGCGGAACAGCCCGTTGTCGTCAAAGGACATCTTCGCGTCGAGGCACAGCACCCTACCGTCCTTGGTCACCACCAGGGGGTTGATCTCAACGAGTGAGGCGTCGGTTTCGAGGAACGCTTTGTAAATCGACCCGAGCAGCGTTGCAAACTGATTGACCTGCTTGTCCTTGAGGCCCAGCGCGAAGGCGATCTTCCTGCCCAGGAAAGGCGACACGCCCAGGAGAGGATCGAGTGGTTCGGTGATAATTTTTTCGGGAGTCTTGGCGGCGACTTCTTCGATGTCCATGCCGCCTTCGGTGCTGGCGATCACGGAGACCATGCCGGCGTTCCGATCCACCAGCATCCCAAGATAAAGCTCGCGCGCGACCTCGCTCGCTTCTTCGACATAGACGCGCCGCACCACCCTCCCCTGCGGTCCGGTCTGGTGGGTCACCAGGGTCTTGCCGAGAAGCTTGGCCGCGAAGTCTTCGGCTTCCTCGGCAGAAGAAAGCAATTTCACGCCACCGGCCTTCCCGCGTCCGCCCGCGTGAATCTGGGCCTTGACGACCGCCCGCGGCCGGCCCAGTGCCTTGAAAGCGGCGGCGGCTTCGTCGGGAGTCGAGGCGGGTTGTCCCTTCGGTACCGGCGCGCCGAAGCGTCCGAGGATTTGCTTGGCCTGAAACTCGTGGATGTTCATCTTTAATTAATTTCCGGGTTAGTTACCCTGCGCGATAACCTTGTCCATCGCACCGACAAGTTCCTGCACGTGCGCGACGGAACCGTCGAATGCCTTCTTTTCCTCGGGGGTGAGCTGAATCTCGACTACCCGCTCAACCCCTCCGGCACCGATCACCACCGGAACTCCGGCGAACAGCCCTTTGACACCGTACTCGCCCTCCAGATACGCGGCACACGGCATCAGTTGTTTCTTGTCGAGCATGTATGCCTCGACCATCTTGAAGACCGCGGTCCCCGCCGCATAGTAGGACGAGGTTTTCATCAGGTTCACGATTTCGCCGCCGCCGTTGCGCGTGCGGATTTCGATCTCATCCAGGCGCTTGGCCGGGATGAGGCGTTCGACCGGTATGCCGCCGATGGTAGTGTAGCTGCGGACGGGCACCATATCATCGCCGTGTCCGCCCAGCACCATCGCGTTGATGCTCTCGACCGACACCTTGAGTTCCATACCCAGAAAAGTGCGATAACGCGCGGAGTCGAGCACGCCGGCTTGGCCGACGATCTGATGCTTGGCGAATCCGGTTATGCGCTTTAGCTGGGTAACCATCGCATCAAGAGGATTTGTCACCGCTATCACGAACGCGTTGGGAGCATGCTGTTTGATTGCCGCGCCGACGTCGCTCATGACCTTGGCGTTGATCTTGAGAAGATCGTCGCGGCTCATCCCGGGCTTGCGCGGCGACCCCGACGTGACGACGCAGCAATCGGCGCCTTCGATATCCTTGATGTTGGCACTGCCGACTACGTCGGCATCGATGCCCAGCACCGGCGCGCTCTCGGCCATATCGAGCGCCTTGCCTTGGGGCAGGCCTTCGATGATGTCATACAGGACTATGTCGCCGAGTTCGCGCAGGAAACACAGGTGCGCACAGGTGGCGCCCACGTTGCCGGCGCCGATGAAGGCAATTTTTCTGCGAGCCATGAATGGTCTCCTGAATGGACTTCCTAAAAGTCAGTCTTACACTAGCGGATCAGTCGATGAAGCAATCTTAAGCACTTGGGAAACCGGATCATCTGTTTCCGAACCTGATCGTGAAACCCCAACTCTCAACTAACAGGTCCACGATCTCGCCGCTAATGAGCGTTCTAGCGCCTGCTGTTGAGGTTCAACCCGTAACTGCGTCTACGCGTCTACGTATACGCTCGCGATCCAAGGATCCTAGAGGGTGCCGGAAGATTCCCCGGACGCGAGGATCAGCGGCTCACGGCGGCGACGCCAGGTGGCGCGAATCAAGTCGCGGTTCATGTCGCCGATGAACTCCAGGGGTATCTCCTTGGGGCAGACGGCTTCGCATTCGCCATGGTTGGTGCAGCTGCCGAACCCCTCGCGCGACATGGTTGCGACCATGCTCAGGCTGCGTTGATCGCGTTGCGGCTGACCCTGGGGCAGTTGGTTGAGGTGGGTCAGTTTGGCCGCGGTGAAAAGCATGGCCGCGGCGTTGGGGCACGCGGCGACGCAGGCGCCGCAGCCAATGCACGCGGCGGCATCGAATGATGTCTCGGCCGCTTCCTTGGGAACCAGGATCGCGTTGGCATCGGGAGCGCTTCCGGTAGGCGCGCTGATGAAGCCGCCGGCCTGGACGATGCGGTCAAAGGCCGAGCGGTCGACCACCAGATCCCTAATCACCGGGAACGCTGCGGCGCGCCAGGGTTCCAGGGTCAGACGGTCACCGTCTTTGAAAAATCGCATCGAGAGCTGGCACACCGTCGTGCCACGCTGGCCGCCATGCGCGACCCCATTGATCAAAAATCCGCACGAGCCGCAGATACCCTCGCGGCAATCGTGTTCGAATGCCACCGGGGGCTCGCCGCGCGCGATCAGGTCCTCGTTGAGCGCATCAAGCATCTCTAGGAACGAAAGGTCGGGAGCGAGATCTTTTACCTGATAGTCCTTGAACTCGCCGGGGGCGGTGGACTTGAGCTGCCGCCAGATTCTGAGATGCAGGTTCATGACTACTTGTAGCTCCGTTGCGCCAGGTGCACATACTCGAACACCAGCGGCTCCTTGTGGACTACGGGCGCGGCACCGTCGCCCTTGTATTCCCACGCCGCGCAATAGGAGAAGTTGGCATCATCGCGCAACGCCTCGCCTTCGGGCGTCTGGCTCTCCGTGCGAAAATGACCGCCACAGGATTCCGTTCGGTGCAGCGCGTCGATGCACAGCAACTCGGCCAGTTCGAAGAAATCCGCGACCCGCCCCCCTTTCTCCAGCGATTGGTTGAGCTCTTCGCCGGTCCCCAGCACGCGCAGGTCACGCCAGAACTCCTGGTGCAGTTTGGTAATTTCCCCGAGCGCGTGGCGGATGCGCGTTTCCGAGCGCGCCATGCCGCAATCGTCCCAAACAATCTTGCCGAGCTGACGAAGGAAAGAATCCGCGCTGCGCGTGCCATTGATGCCGAGCAGCCTGGCGACACGTTGGTCGACATCGGCCCGCACCGACTTAAAGGCCGGGTGCGATGCGTCCAGCACCGGGAGCGGGTTGGATGCGATGTAGCTGGGTACTGTCGCAGGAACAATGAAGTAGCCGTCGGCGAGGCCCTGCATCAGGGCGCTGGCGCCCAGCCGATTTGCGCCGTGGTCCGAGAAATTCGCCTCGCCCGCGACGAACAGCCCCGGGACGTTCGACATCAGGTGGTAGTCGACCCACAGGCCGCCCATCGTGTAGTGCGGGGCGGGGTAAATGCGCATCGGCACCCGGTACGCATCCTCGCCGGTGATCTTTTCGTAGATTTCGAACAGGTTGCCGTACTTCTCGCGCACCGCCTCCAGGCCCATGCGTTGGATCGCATCGCGAAAGTCCAGGTAGACGCCCTGCCCGGAAGGTCCTACCCCGCGGCCCTCGTCGCAGATTTCCTTGGCAGCGCGCGATGCAATATCGCGCGGGACCAGGTTGCCAAAACTCGGGTAGCGTCGCTCGAGGTAGTAGTCGCGCTCGTCTTGGGGAATGTCGTTGGGCGGGCGCCGGTCGTCCTTTCTTTTCGGCACCCAGACCCGGCCGTCATTGCGCAGCGACTCTGACATCAGAGTGAGCTTGGACTGATGCTCGCTGGTGAGCGGGATGCAGGTCGGATGAATCTGGGTAAAGCACGGATTCGCGAAGTACGCGCCACGACGATAGGCACGCCAGATGGCAGTGCAGTTCGAGGCTTTGGCGTTGGTCGACAGATTGAAGACGTTGGAATAACCGCCGGTCGCCAGCACCACCAGGTCGGCGGCGTGACACTCGATGGCGCCGGTCACCAGATTGCGCGTCACGATACCGCGCGCTCTGCCATCGACCACTACCAAATCGAGCATCTCGCTGCGCGCATGCATTTGCACGCTGCCAGCGGCGATCTGCTCCTCGAGCGCCTGGTAGGCACCGAGCAGAAGCTGCTGCCCGGTTTGTCCGCGGGCGTAGAAGGTGCGCGACACCTGCACGCCGCCAAACGAGCGGGTATCGAGCAACCCGCCGTACTCACGCGCGAACGGGACGCCCTGCGCCACGCACTGATCGATGATGTTCACACTCAGTTGCGCCAGGCGGTACACGTTCGCTTCGCGCGAACGGAAATCCCCGCCCTTGACCGTGTCGTAGAACAGCCGATAGATGCTGTCGCCGTCGTTGCGATAGTTCTTGGCCGCGTTGATGCCGCCCTGGGCTGCGATCGAATGGGCGCGCCGCGGACTGTCGTGATAGGAAAAGCAATCGACGTGATAGCCCTGCTGGCCCAGCGAAGCGGCACCGGCCGCGCCCGCCAGACCCGAGCCGACCACGATGATGGAGTGCCTGCGGCGGTTGGCGGGATTTACCAGCTTCATCTCGAACCGGCAGGTGTCCCATTTCCGTTCGATCGGACCTGCAGGAATCCTGGCATCCAGCGTGGTCGTTTCCATCAGCGCACCAACCCGGTCATCACGCTGAGCGGTACCGAGACGAAGCCGGCGAAGATCACAATTGCGATGATCCGCGAAACGGCGCGCAGCATCGCAACGTTGCGCGGAGTGCTCCAACCGAAGGTCTGCAGGAAACTCCAGATGCCGTGGTCAAGGTGGAGGCACAGCGCCGCCATCGCGATGATGTAAAACACGGCCACCGGCCATACGGAAAATCCGGCGACCACATTCTGGTAGACGTGAAGGTCCCGGTACTGCCCGGGCGCGAACCCAACGGCGCCCACGGTGAAGTGAAGGATATGAAAGACAATGAACACCGCGAGCAGCAACCCGCCCCAGCGCATGGTCTTTGCGGCCCACGTAGTCTCGACATTTTTCCGATACTCGTACGCGACGGGACGCGCGTTCCGGCTGAGCCGGGTCAACTGCACCGCGGCGATGATGTGAAAGGTCACCGCGGTGAGCAGCACGATGCGCACCACCCAGAGGGCATCGCCGTAGCCGAGCTCGGGCTGGCCCACGGTGCGCAAGGCCCGGGAGTAGGCGTTGATCTCATCGGGGCCGGCGAAAATCTTGAGGTTGCCGAGCATGTGGGCCAGCACAAATGCGACCATGATCGCGCCGGTCACCGCCATTACGACCTTTTTGCCGATCGCGGTCGCCCAAAAGGTTGCGAGCGGATGGGTCGCAAGCATCACGCGCTGTTCGGTGACCCGTACAGTTGGTGCACTCGATGCTGCCATCTAAGAGATCCTGCCTCCTTGCGTCTGCCAGCCGGGGCGCGACGAGCTCGCGTTTCGCGCTAGTCAAAGAAGTGTAGCTTATATTCGTAATATCTGCAAATGAGTCAAACTTAAGTAGTAGGCTTCTCCGTTCTGGCTCCTCCGAGCAAGCGTCGGCTGATGTGCAACCCTGTGCGAGCACGTGAAGCACGCCACGCGCAAAGGTGACAGAATCCTGCGCCATGACCCAAACGCCAGTGCTCGGCACGGCTCGGCTGAGCGGCCGTCCGATTACAGACAACGACTTCGGACGAATCAGAAGCATCCACTCCGACGCGCGCGCGGCTGCCACTCTGGCGGCCGATGGGCGGCCTTTCTCGAAGGCGCATACCCGCCAGGCGCTCCACTCCTGGAAGAAGCACTGGGATGATCACGGCTTTGGCGTCTGGCTGTTTCACAAGATAGACGGCGAGTTCGTCGGGTACGCGGGCGCCATGCACACCAGCATTGATGGGATGCCCGAGATTGAAGTGCTGTACGCACTCCGCTCGGAGTTTTGGGGGAACGACTTCGCGACGGAGATGGCCAGGGCCGTGGTCGAGTTTGCATTTGAGCGACTTCGCGTCACGGAGCTGGTTGCATACACGTTACCGACCAATGTCGCATCGCAACGGGTGATGGAGAAGTGTGGATTTGAGTACGAAAAAGACACCGTTCATGCAGGCTTGCGGCACGTTCTGTATCGGCTCTACGAGCAGCGCTTTCGGAAAACCAGTGGCAGTACTCGGCGGCCCTGATCGGTGCCGACGCGAACCCAACCAACAATTGAGCGCCCGCTACCGCATCTCACCCACGCGTTGCGAATCGCTAATGGAGATTGTTTGATAAAGCGATTACGGACTGGTCGACGGATGCGCACCACCGCGAAACCGCGCTGACGCACTGCACCCCTTTGCTGCGCACCTGCCAGCGTGACTGCGCCATCGCACTGCGAGCTCCTTCCATCCTAAACCAACAATCATTCCGCCTTAGGCATCGGCGAACTGCACCGTCTGGAACCGCCGACTGACAGTTAACCCTGAGTTAAATTGAGTGATTCGAATCAGCGCCACATATCTCGAAGCCGGGGAAAGGCCATCACCATGCCAAAATTAACCGTGGTTTGTGGTGCGACTTGGGCAAATTGCCGATACAGCATCCACTGTCCAGTGACAAAGAAGCTCATCGGGGGTAGCGCCGGACGCACCAAGGTTCGACCGATTCCCAGGCTGAGCGGTAGCTCCGTCGCGGAGTGGCGGTGCCAGCCGATCGACCAATCTGCCTCCGCCGACCGCAGGTACCACTTGTCCCATAGATGAAGCGCGAACACGGGCTGGAACTGAAACGTGTTCTGGGGAGGGCGGTGCGGAGACGTGTAAGCAAACGAAACCGGGTTCTGGGCAACAAAGCCGATCAGGAGTCCGGGAATAGCGGTATAGATCGCTCCCAGCGCTGGACCAGCCTGCCACGCCCCATGACCCGCGCTTTTGGATGTTGCGGTGGGAAACACGAAAGTCGGTCCCACGCCAATCAAGAGGCCTGTCTTCTTACGGTCCGGCCACGGCAGTACTGCTATGTCGAACACCGGGAGATCGCCGAACTCGGTGCGGCACCCGCCCCTTGAACTCGGAACCGTCACCAACGCAAAAGTCGGGCGAATCAATTGAGCGAAAGGAAGGAACGATCGGGGCGGTATGCGCGGAATCAGCGGTCTCAAGATCAGTTGATTGGTCTGCAGGTCGGTCCCGAAATTCGCTGGCGTGTAGCTGTCGCGGAGGAGCACCTGGGGCAAGGTCGTAAGCGGGTCGGTGAACTCTCTCTCCAACTCCTCCTGCTGCCGGACGACAGCGGTGGTCTGGCTTGTCTGAGCGTGCGCGATTCCGAAAAGGGTGATGGCTATCCATAAGATCACGACGATAGTCGTACCAAGCCATAAGCAACGCCGGTTCATGTCAATGCGCTGTCTCTCGATTCGTGGAAGATCACAAGGGCAGGTCCGGCAAACTCCAGTGGTCGAAACAAGTTGTTCTTCGGGTCTTCATGTTGGAGCGCCATGATTTCGTCGCAGACGCGTTGGAGGCGCATCGCAAATAAAGAGATCCGCTGGTTTGAGTCAGCTCCCGGACGCCACGCCTGAGAACGAAATCTTGGTGGTAAACATCTACGTTGTATGGATGCCTAGTGACGCAACCGTGAGGCCTGCCTCGTATCGCCCGTTGCGGCTCATGGCTGGCCAGCGTTCTCGAATGCCGCACGCCGTCCGACCTCGAGAAACCTTTTTTGATCCAAATGTCCATAGAGGCGAATTAAAGTGCCTACCACCCCTGTCCATCCAGTCTGGTGGCTTGCCCCTAGGCCGGCGCCATTGTCTCCGTGAAAGTACTCGTAGAACAAGATGTGATCGCGCCAGTGCGGATCGCGCTGAAACTTCTCCGTACCGCCATAGACCGGTCGCCGTCCCTTCGCATCGCGGCAGAAGATGCTTTGCAGGCGGTGGGCAATCTCGCTGCTCACTTCGAACAGGTTCATCAGCCTGCCCGAACCGGTCGGGCACTCGATTCGAAAGTTATCGCCATAGTAGGCATAGAACTGAAGGAGCGCGCGAATTATCAGGATATTGACGGGCATCCAAATCGGACCCCGCCAGTTCGAGTTGCCGCCGAACATGCCCGTGTTTGACTCCGCTGGCAGGTAGTCCACCCGGTACTCATTGCCGCCGACATTAACTACGTATGGATGCTCAGCGTGGTAGCGAGACAACGAGCGAATTCCATACGGGCTCAGGAATTCATGCTCGTCGAGCATACGCGTCAGGATTCGGCGCAGCCGGTTTTGGTCGACCAGCGCGATGATGCCGCGCTCCGCCACTCCGAAATGGCCTGGGCCCGTAGGGTGCATGCTCTTGAACAGTTCCGGCATCCGTCGCGCCCGCTCACGCCACAGCTGCGAATATCGAGGAACTCGCTCGCGCTGCCACGCCTCAGCGACCGAGGTCGCGCAGAGCGGCAGAAGACCTACCATCGAGCGAACCTTAAGGCGCATCGCGCGCTCATCGGGAAAACGCAGGACGTCGTAGTAGAATCCGTCCTCGTCATCCCACATCCCTTCCCCGCCAGTCCGGTTTATCGCGTGGGCAATCCACAAGATGTGATCGGTGAATTTCAGCGCCATGTCTTCGAAACTCGGGTCGCGCGCAGTCAGCTCAACCGCTATCTCCAACATGTTCTGGCAGAACAGCGCCATCCAGGCAGTGCCGTCCGCCTGCTCCAGATGCCCACCAGTAGGTAGCGGAGCGCTGCGGTCAAAGACCCCAATGTTGTCCAGACCCAGGAACCCACCTTCAAACACGTTCTTGCCGAAGCGATCCTTGCGGTTCACCCACCAGTCGAAGTTCATCAAGAGCTTGGAAAATGCCCGCTTGAGGAAATCGATGTCTCCCTCGCCGCGCAGCGCCTGCTCGGTGCGATATATGAAAAGCGAGGACCAGGCATGCACCGGTGGGTTAACGTCGCTGAAATTCCATTCATAAGCCGGAATCTGACCACCGGGATGGAGATATGTGGGTTGCAGCATCAGCTCGAGCTGAGCTTTGGCAAAATCGATGTCGACGGGTGCCAAGGCGACGGCATGGAATGCCAGGTCCCATGCGGCATACCACGGATACTCCCATTTGTCCGGCATCGAGATGATGTGGTCATTGATCATGTGAAACCATTCGCGGTTTCGGGTGAACCGGCCGGTCGGCTGCAGAGGATCGATGCCGTGTTCCTCCAGCCAGCGGTCTGCGTCAAAGAAATAGTACTGCTTGGACCACAGCATCCCGGAGAGCGCCTGGCGCATCACCCTGGCTGCATCCTCCGTGAGGTCCGGTGGTGTGATGGCACGATAGAAGATATTGGCCTCCGCCAGGCGTTTGTCGAAAATCTGGTCGAAGTCTGCGAAAGGTTTGCTCATCCCCTTGGGTTCGGCAGCCGAGAGTCGCAAGCGGAGGACGGCTGTTTGTCCCGGTCTGATGCTCAACTGATGGTGCGTGGCCGCCTTGGTGCCGGTGTTTGCCGGGTTAACTGCATCTTTGCGCTGGTGGACCAGGTAGGAGTCAATGCCGTCCTTTACGTATGGACTCGCGTTGCTCTTCTCGAAGAGGCGTTGGTTGTTCGGTTCGTTCTCGGTAAACAACACCGGCACATCACCATCTGTGTACAACCAGCGGTTACCGAGCTCCGCGTGGGACGCTGCGATGATGCGTGAGTCCTGGGGACTAGCTACCTGTCGCAAGGCCGGTTTGGCCGAATCCGTCGACCAGCTCCAGGTGTTACGAAACCAGAGCATGGGGAGCACATGAAGCGTGGCGGAGTCCGGCCCTCGATTGGTGGCTGAGATTCGAACCAGGGTGTCTTCGGGTGATTCTTTGGCATATTCCACAAAGACGTCGAAGTACCGGTCATCGTTGAAAATGCCCGTATCCAGCAGCTCATACTCGAACTCGTTTCGAGAGCGGCGCCGGTTGGTCACGACCAGATCCTCGTATGGATACGCTCTCTGCGGATACTTATAGAGAAATTTCATGTAGGAGTGCGTCGGCGTCGAATCGAGGTAGAAGTAATATTCCTTGACATCTTCCCCGTGGTTGCCCTCGCTGTTGGTAAGCCCGAACAGGCGTTCTTTGATAATCGGATCCTTGCCGTTCCAGAGAGCGAGTGCGAAGCACAGCAGTTGCTTGTCGTCCGAGAAGCCAGCCAGTCCGTCTTCGCCCCAATGGTAGGCTCGCGAACGTGCCTGATCATGGCTGAAGTAGTCCCAGGCGTTGCCGTCCGCACTGTAATCCTCGCGGACCGTGCCCCATTGGCGCTCGGAGAGGTATGGTCCCCACTTTCGCCACGGGATTTGTTTCTCCCGAGCTTCTTGAAGCCTGCGCATCTCTTCGTTCTCTGCCGTCTCCACCCCTATCTCCTTCAATGCTGGGTTTGGAAAAGTAACGTCGTGCGGAACCTTATGTTCAAGTTCTTGCTATTCTAGCCAACGTAATGCGCTGTTGCGCGCAATCGCCCCCAACACGAGTTCGCATCATTTTTCAGTAGCAGGTTGAACCGCCGTCGCCGACCAAGGCTGCTGCCGGCGACCCGGGGAAACACCAGACGCGTACACCTACGCGGTTTGCACTCAACGATTCAGGTCAGCCAGTCGCAGATGCCGATACAGCACCGTTCCGCAAAAACATCGATAGGATCCTCAATCCGTTGCTGCCGTGTCTACCTCGACCAAACTCATAGTCGCAAGAAGGCCCCTTTACCAGCGAAACCCGGAGAAACCCCAGGCTGTGCTGGGCCTGACGGGGGCGATCGGGCAAGACGCTAAGATAGTAAGCTCCGGGCGAATCGGAGAGGATCAGTAGCTAGAAGGAATCATTTCGGCGCTCTTGTTCCCCGAGATCTCGGCTCCGTGACAGGCGGCAACATCGGCCACGGAAATCTTGGTTTGCTGCATTCCTGGTTCATTGTAGCCCCGTTTAGGTCTCCGCGATTTGGGTGTCGGATTTGCCGGCCGCTGCCTGCGTCTTTACCACGTTGCAATCGATCGGCGCGTTGCTCGTGCTGAACGTACTGCAACCGGAGAGTCCCGCCGTCGCCAGAAGCATCCCGGACGCCATCGGTAGCAAAAGCCGCTCGATCTGATCTGGTCGCATTGTCCCCTCCTTATCCAGCCTGAGAGTTTGTAACTAAGACCGTGCACGATGCCCTTAAGCATTGCCGACGTCGACGTTATCACCGAGGCGGGCGACCGCCCTGCCGCAGTTTGATTCCGATGGGGCCAGCTGCGCCGCCATCCCCAGCAAATCCAACTATGAGGGGTTTAGCTTTTCGAGCAAGTGGGACTTTGTGCTATGTCCCCGCCCTTCCAGTTGCTAGCCAAGCCTGAGGCCAGCCGCTGTAAGACGGACGGAGCGCCTATTATCTGTTGGTTCGATATGGAAAAGAAATCACAAAGGCCGGCCAGGCGCGTAGCCCGACCGGTTTTTCATGGAACGGGAACTGAGACCAGCACGGCGGTCTCTTTACATATTGTCGACGATGGCTTTACCGAACTCCGAGCACTTGAGGAGCTTTGCCCCTGTCATCAGGCGCTCGAAATCGTAAGTGACAGTTTTGTTCGCGATGGTCTTTTCAAGCCCGCGGATGATGCTGTCCGCAACTTCCTGCCATCCCATGTGCTCGAACATCAGCACCCCGGACAGAATAACGGAACCCGGATTGACCTTGTCCTGGTTGGCGTACTTTGGTGCGGTGCCGTGGGTTGCTTCGAAGATCGCGTGGCCGGTCAGGTAGTTGATATTGGCGCCGGGAGCGATTCCGATTCCTCCGACCTGAGCTGCCAGCGCATCGGAGATATAGTCGCCGTTAAGATTCATGGTGGCAACGACATCAAACTCGTCGGGCCGCGTGAGAACCTGCTGGAGGGTGATGTCGGCGATCGCGTCCTTCACCAGAATCTGGCCCGCGGGCGCCTTGCCTCCGCAGTCGTCCCATCCGACCGCCCTGCCCTTGTATTCGCGCCGCACCAGCTCGTAGCCCCAATCGCGGAACGCGCCCTCGGTAAACTTCATGATGTTACCCTTGTGCACAAAGGTCACGCTCTTGCGCTTGTGGCGTAATGCGTAGTCGAGTGCGGCGCGGATCAGCCGTTCGGAACCTTCACGCGAGACCGGCTTGATGCCGATGCCGGAGGTTTCCGGAAAGCGAATCTTGGTCACGCCCATTTCGTCGCGCAGGAACTTGACAACCTTTTTGGCTTCGGGCGAGTCGGCCGGCCATTCGACGCCCGCGTAGATGTCTTCCGTATTCTCGCGAAAGATTATGACGTCGAGTTTTTCCGGATGTTTTACGGGACTCGGTACTCCGGTGAAATAGCGGACCGGGCGCAGACAGACGTAGAGATCGAGGAGCTGGCGCAGCGCCACGTTGAGCGAGCGGATTCCGCCGCCCACCGGCGTGGTCAGCGGCCCCTTGATACCGACCAGGAACTCCTTGAACGCATCAACTGTCTCGTCCGGCAGCCAGGTATTCAGCTCCTTGAACGGCTTCTCGCCCGCGAGGACCTCCATCCACGCGATTTTCCGTTTGCCGCCGTACGCTTTTTCGACCGCCCTGTCGAAGACGTATTGCGACGCGCGCCAGATGTCGGGACCGGTACCATCGCCCTCGATGAAGGGAATGATCGGCCGGTCGGGCACGTTGAGTGCCTGATTCTGGCCGAGGGTTATTTTTTCGCCGTTGCTCGGAACCTTGATGTGTTTATACGCCATCTCGCTTGTGTTGCCCCAGAACTGAATTTGCGCGTCGATTGTGTGAAGGTCCGCTAATCGCGCCGCGGTGTCTGGTATTCAGCCGCTAATAATATAGGAACCGCTCCGCGATACTAGATCCATCCGTCTAGACAGAGCGCGCGTGGGTTTTGAGCGCCAGTCCGGCGGAGTTATACTGCGCGCGATCTACCTCGATCGGAGCCAGCAAATGGATTTCAGTTACACGCCGTCGCAGGAAAGTTTTCGCACCGAGCTGCGCACCTGGCTTGGGAGAAACTCGCGGGAGGTTTTTGGAAGAGGCGGCGAAGGACTGGGAGGCTCCACGGCGAGTCTGCTCGACGTGCGCGATGACGGGCGCTGGAACCAGATGCTCGATTACCATCGCCGACTCTACCGGTCGGGCTACGTCGCGCTGCACTGGCCCAAGGAATGGGGCGGCGGCGGCGCCGACCTGGTGGAACAATCGATCTACCAGGACGAAGTGTTGCGGCTCGGGTTGCCGCTCTATGGAGCGAATCAACTCGCCATCGATCGCATCGGACCCACGATCATGCTGATGGGAACTGATGAGCAGAAACAGCGCCATCTCCACCCGATGTTAACCGGCGAGCAGATCTGGTGTCAGGGATACTCGGAGCCCAACGCGGGCTCCGACCTGGCCGGTATCCAGACCAGGGCGATCGTCGAGGGCGACTCTTTCGTGGTCAATGGGCAGAAGGTCTGGACCAGCCTCGCGCAGCGCTCGGATTGGCAAGTGCTGCTGGTGCGGACCGATCCGGAGGCGCCCAAGCATAAGGGTATCTCGTACCTGCTGGTCGATATGCATACTCCGGGCATCACGGTTCGGCCCCTGGTCCAGATGACCGGTGAGGCCGGATTCAACGAGGTCTTCTACGACAACGTGCGGGTGCCCAAGGAAAACCTGGTTGGCGAATTGAACCAGGGATGGCAGGTCTCGATCGCCACCCTGATGTTCGAGCGCGTGTCGGGCGGCACTCGCCATCCGGTCGAGCGGACCATAAACGAACTGGTGGAGCTTGCGAAACAGGTGGACTTCCAGGGGGTACCCGCACCACAGCATCCGTACGTGCGCCAGAAGCTGGCGGCATTCGTGAGCGATGCGCGCTGCCTCCGGTTGAGCCGCTATCGCTCACTGACCTCGCAACTCAAGGGCAAGGTGCCGGGACCTGAAAGTTCGTTTGGCAAGCTGTTCGCGACCGAACTGAACCTGCGAGTCGCGATGTTTGCGGACGAGTTGCTGGGACCGTACGGACTGCTGGAAAGCGACTCGCTTGGCTCGGTGGAGAATGGCAAATGGACCCATCGCACGCTCGCCGCGCGCGGGCTGACCATCGCGGCAGGGTCCAGTGAGATCCAGCACAACATCATCGGAGAGCGCGTGTTAAAGCTGCCCAAGGGGTGAGCTCATCCGTTCAAAAGCTGTCTGGCCGACGGCTCTGCCCGTAAGCCGATGCGCACTCCTAACACCGCACTTGCTGCCGTTCCTTCAACCGGTCGGACCGAAAGACATCGAGCTGCAGAATTCCCTCTAACTGGGGGCGGCCGCGTCCGCCGGCATCCGGTGCGGAAGTCTCCCCGCTGGCCAGGCGACTGAAACAGTTTGGTCCAGTTGGTCCGGCCGTAGTCCGAATGGATGACCACCCTGCGGTTAGTCACGCGGGTTGTGTTCTGCTTCAATTTTGCAGGGACGTGTCCGACTTACGACCAGGGGACCATGGAATGAAGCTGGATGAAATCGATCTCACCGACCTCGACTTTTTTGTTCACGGCGATCCGCAGGCGGCGTTCCGCCTGCTGCGGGCGGAGGCTCCCGTGTTCTGGCACGAGCGAAAGCCCGGCCAGGGCTTCTGGGCGGTGTCCAGCTACGAAGACGCGCTCAAGGTTTACCACAATCCGATGACGTACAGCTCGGAACGCGGCATTTCGCTGCAGTTCAATCAGGACGGAACCGAAAACGGAGCCGCCGGCTTCGGCATGATGATGATCACGACCGACCCACCCCGCCACAGCCGGGTCCGCCAGGTAATCAACCGCCGCTTCACGCCGCGCGCGGTCAGCGTGTACGAACCGCGCATCCGGAAGATCTCGGCCGCGATCGTCGACGCGATTATCGAGAAGGGCGAATGCGATTTCGTGGTCGATATCGCTGCGAAACTTCCCACCGCTGTCACCTGCGAGATGATGGGAATTCCGCGCGAATACTGGAACATGATGTTCGAACTGACCAATATGTCGATCGGTACGGAGGATCCGGAGTATCAACAGGGCCGTACCGCTAGGGAGACCGGGGAGGCGGCACAGGCGCAGGTGTTTAGCTATTTTTCGCAACTGATCGCGGACTGCAAGAAAAACCCCGGTGACGACCTGGTGAGTGCGTTTGTACACGGCGAAATCGACGGAGTGAAGTTTGATGAGATGGAAGTGCTGTTCAACTGCTTCCTGCTCATCGTCGCCGGGCAGGAGACGACTCGCAACGCCACCTCGGGCGGCATGCTCGCACTGATTGAGAATCCCGGTGCAGCGGCGCGGCTGAAGGCCGACCCCTCGATCGTTGATACCGCAATCGAGGAAATTCTTCGCTATACGACGCCGGTGACCCACATCCTGCGGGTTGCTCGAACCGATGGTGAACTCCGCGGCAACCCGATTCGCGCCGGCGATCGCGTGGTGAACTGGAATATCTCGGCCAACCGCGACGAGGCGGCATTTACGCGACCCGACTCGTTCGACCTTGCGCGTAGTCCGAACGATCATCTGGCCTTCGGCCACGGCGAGCACTTTTGTTTGGGGGCCAACCTCGCGCGCCTGGAGCTGCGGGTGATCCTCGACGAAGTGTTACGGCGGATACCGGACATCGAATTGGCTGGCCCGATGGAGCGGCTGCGCTCGAACTTCGTCGCAGGCATCAAGCACATGCCGGTGCGATTCACGCCAAAACGCACGAGTGCAGGTGAAGCCGCGCGAGCGTGATCCGAGGCGCCCGGCGAGAATCAGGTTGCTCATTCTGAACCCTGCGTTGATTTGAGGGTTTCTCCCCTAGCCGCTGCGCTTGCAGTCCTGCAGGGATGCTTGGCGGGGAGCGAATCGACGGACGCGAATCTGAGTTCTAGCGCAAGGTCTTTTGGATGGGGCCGGCCCAGCGCCCGAAGATCGCGTCTGACAGGAGTTCGAGCTCGGAGACATGACGGGCGGTTGCGCCGATCATTTCGGCGGCAGAAATCTTTTCTTTTTCCAGTTCCCGCGGCCACTCGGCGGCCATGGCCGCTACCGATTCAGGCGTCACTTCAATATGGAATTGCAGCCCGTACACGGAACTGCCGTAGCGGTACCCCTGGCACGGTGTCTTCTCAGATGAGGCAAGCGAGACCGCGCCCGCAGGCAGCTCGAAGATATCGCCGTGCCAGTGAAACGGAGTGATGGTGGGAGCTACCCCGCGCCACAGACGGTCTTCCAGGGCAGCGTCGGACAAGGTCACTGGATACCATCCGATCTCCTTTCCGGCCGGATTGCGTGTGACCTTGGCGCCGAGCGCGGCCGCGACAATTTGGGCACCCAGACAGACACCGAGCACCGGCAGGTCCCCCCGGACGGCTTGCTCGATCAGCTGCATCTCGTCGCGCAGAAATGGATACTGGTCGGCTTGATAGACCGCCATGGGACCGCCCATCACGATCAGACCGCCCGCGCCCTTCATGTCCCTGGGAACCGGATGACCTTCGTGGATGCGAATGTATTGCCACGCCAGGGCCGCGCCTTCGAGCGCCTCTGCAATCGTGCCAAGGTTTTCCACCGGATGATGCTGGAGCACGTAGACTTTGGCCATCGATTCAGACCGTGTCGCTTTTCCGTGGTCGGATCAACATGATCGGCGACTGCAGTGGGAGCGGATTCGCGAGTGGAGACCCCAGTTTTGGCGTGGTACGGAACGCTCAGCGGGACGCCCCGCGGCCGTTCTCGTACTCCGTCACGGGACTTCTCACGTTCGCCTCGGCAAGACCCGTGCACGACGAAAGCAGCACCCTCACAGGAGGGTGCCGGTCCGAGTGCGGCCCAGATGCTTGTAGGCGCGGTCGGTTGCGGAGCGGCCGCGCGGGGTTCTCATCAGGAACCCTTCCTGGAGGAGGAAAGGTTCGTGGACTTCCTCAATGGTGTCAGGCTCTTCGCCGATAGCCGCGGCCAGCGTCTCCACTCCCACCGGACCACCGCCGAATTTGTCGATCACCGCGCTCAGGATGGCGCGGTCCATCTTATCGAAGCCGGCGGTATCGATCTCCAGTAACTCCAGCGCGCCGAGTGCTACTTCCTTGGTCACGGTCGGTGCTTCGTTGACTTGTGCGAAGTCGCGCACCCGGCGGAGCAGCCGGTTCGCAATACGCGGCGTGCCGCGCGAGCGCGCTGCCAGTTCTCGTGCGCCAGCGTCATCGATTGACACCTTCAGTAAACGCGCGGATCGTCGGACCACCTCACCCAACTCTTCATGAGTATAAAAATCCAGGTGAAAGTGTTGTCCGAAGCGATCGCGAAGCGGGGAACTCAACAGGCCCGAGCGCGTGGTGGCGCCGACCAGGGTGAACGGATTTACCGCGAGCTTCATGGTGCGCGCGCCCATTCCCTCCCCCACCACGATATGGAACTCATAGTCTTCCATCGCGGAGTACAAACGTTCTTCGACCGGGCGCTGGAGGCGATGGATCTCGTCGATAAACAGCACATCGCCTTCCTCGAGGTTGTTTACGATCGCGGCCAGATCGGCCGCGCGCTCCACGGCAGGGCCCGAAGTGACATGTACGCTGACCCTAAGCTCGCGCGCGATTATGTGAGCGAGTGAGGTCTTGCCGAGTCCCGGAGGTCCCGCGAACAGAACGTGATCGAGCACTTCGCCGCGCTGGCGCGCCGCGGCGATCGACATGCTGAGCACGCGCTTGGTGCGCGCCTGACCGACAAATTCGTCGAGCGACTGCGGGCGCAGTGATTGATCGAGGCGCCGATCCTCTTCGACCTCGGTCGGCGCCGCAATCCTGGGGGTAGGCTCGGGGGCTTCCCGGGGATGTTTACTTTTCACCAAACAGCACCGCCAATGACCTGCGTACTATGACTTCCAGTTCCGGCGATCCATCCTTAGCCGCTTCAAGCACCGAATCTACCGTCCGCTTGGCCTCTGCCGGCCTGACTCCCAGATTCACCAAGGCCGAGATGGCGTCGTCACCCGTGGTCGGCGGTCCACCTGCCGGCTTCGACGTGCGCGGCGCGCCATTGGCATGGTCGACCACCGCGTCATTCAGTTGCAGACCTTCGACCTTGTCGCGCAGTTCCCGCACCACTCGTTCCGCCACCTTCGGTCCAACCCCTGGTACCGCGTCGATCTTCTCAACGTCCTCGCGCTTTACCGCGGCGACCAGTTCATCGGGTTCGAGCACCGAGAGAATCGCGAGTGCCAGTTTGGGCCCCACGTGCTGCACCGAAAGCAACAAGTCGAACGCGCGCTTTTCAGTCAGCGTGGAAAATCCGTACAGCATGATGGCATCTTCGCGGACGACTTGGCGAATCTCGAGAGCGACCGTGTCCCCGAGCGCGGGTAAACGAAAGAATGTGCTCAGGGGAACGAAGATTTCGTAACCGACCCCGGCGGTCGCCAGCACGATTCGCGCCGGTCCCCGGACTTCAAGTGTTCCTTTAATAGTGGCAATCATGACTGCCGCCGTGCCGCGCGCGGCCGCCGCTCGCCCCCGTTGCGCAGTCGCGCGGTGCCGGTCCGGCTGAGATGACACACCGCCAGGGCGAGTGCGTCGGTAGCATCGCTGGCCAGTTCGGTGGCGGAACCCAACCCCAGAGTCCGTCGCACCATGTAAGCGATTTGTTCTTTGTCGGCGTGTCCGAACGCTGCGACCGCCAGCTTTACGGTGTTTGGAGGATATTCGTAGAGCGGAAGTTCCCGCTCGGCCGCAGCGAGCATGGCGATCGCACGCGCCTCTCCGATGCGAAATGCGCTCTGCACGTTGCGCGCGACGAAGTTGCGCTCCAGGCTGAGCGCGCCCGGCGCGAACTCGTCCACGATGGCGAGCAGTCTTGCGTGAATAGTGCGCAGCCGTTCGCTCATCGGTTCGCCCCGACAGGAGCGAATAGTTCCGGCTGCTATGTAGCGGAAATTGCCCGGCGCGCCTTCTACGATTCCGAATCCGGTAACCGCGCTCCCGGGGTCGACCCCGAGCACCCGCATCTTCCACCTCCCCCAACCCCGCCCGCGCGACGGTTGAAATCACGCGGCGGAGATATGAGCCATCTCCTGGTCGCTGATATCAAAGTTGGCCGACACGCCCTGGACATCGTCGTGGTCTTCCAATTCTTCGATCAGTTTCAGGACCTGTTCAGCAGCATGCCCTGAAACTGGCACGGTGTTTTCCGGTACCAGCGCGGTCTCCGCGTGCGCGATGGCGATCCCGGTCTTCTCGATGGCATCACGCACCGATGAAAACTTGTCCGGCGTGGTCATCACCTGGAACGTATCGCTGTCACTCTGAACGTCGTCGGCGCCCGCATCGAGCGCGACTTCCAGGAGCTTGTCTTCGTCCGCGGCACTCTTCTCGACCGTGATTACGCCACGCTTCTTGAACATCCAAGCAACGCAGTTCGCCTCACCGAGGTTGCCGCCGTGACGCGAAAATATGAAACGCAGCTCGGCGACCGTGCGGTTGCGGTTGTCGGTGAGTGCCTCCAGCATTATCGCGACGCCGCCCGATCCGTATCCCTCGTAGGTTACTTCGTCGAGTGATGCGCCCCCGAGTTCGCCGGTGCCCTTTTTGGTCGCGCGATCGATGTTGTCATTGGGCATCGACTGCGCCTTGGCCGCCGCGATGGCGGTTCGCAGACGCGGGTTGGCGTTCACGTCGCCGCCTCCCAGCCGCGCGGCGATTGTGATTTCCTTGATGAGCTTGGTAAATACCTTGCCGCGCTTGGCATCGCGCGCGGCTTTTTTATGCTTGATCGATGACCATTTGGAATGACCTGACATGCCCCTAACACTGGCGCGCAGCTGACGGCTTTACTACGAGCGCATTATCGCAAACATCCCCGCCGGGGGGAACACGCGCGGGCGGTGGGTTGCCGCGCAGGGGAGCGGACCCCGTTTTGAAGGTCGGCGCAGGTGCCGTCTGCTATCATGTGTTGCCCATTTTCATGACCATAAAGAGGACAATGATAGGCCTGGTTCTGCTGTCGGCGGTCGCCGCCAGCTGCTTCAATCCACCCGTCGTGCAGGAGCCGCCTGAGAGCAAAACCACCGCGGTAGTTCCCCTCCCGTTCGACCTGACCTGGACGGCGGTCACCGACGTTATCAAGCTGAACGACTACCGGATTCAGGCCCAGGATCCGAATCATGGAATCCTCGAGGTATTGGGGAATCGGTTTACGTTGCAGGACGCCGACTGCGGCAAGATCGAAAGCATTGCGGGGACCTACGCGGCCGAGCCCGAGTCAAACGCGACTGCGGTGTACAATTTTCAGGTAACGCCGGTCTCGAACGAATCGACCCGCGTTGGAGTGCGGGCGAGTTACAATTCGCCGCTACGGGTGCCGCTCCATCCGTACCAGGACGTGCAATGCATCTCGCGCGGGGCCGAGGAATCGCATCTGCTTCAGCAGGTGCTGGCGCAAGCGCGGGTGACTCATCCGCCCGCGTATCGGAAGCCGGGAGCACCAGCACCGACGCCCAGCGCCCCTGCGCTTGCGCCGGGGCGTCCGACGTTGCTCAAACCGCAGATGCTGCCCAAGAGCTTAAGTGAGTGACGGTGGAGTTCAGGAGCCGATTCCGAGCATCCGAATTGCGCGGCTGGCGGGAAGAAGCCCAGACACAGAAAAAGAACTGAAGACCTCCGAGGCTCCGTCAGCTCGGCGGCTGAGTGCCCGCGGAATCCGGCCGGCAGGGCGCGGATGCAGGAGTGGGTCGCCCCGTCTTCTGTTGCGCGAGCGATCCGGGAAAGCGACTCAAAACTTTTCCGGAAGCGGAACCGAGGGACCTTTGGGATAGCGACCGGGACCGCGAATGCGGAGAACAACGATTCGAGCTAGGGGCGGTCGGGGATCAGGTTGGACGACGGGATTATCTCGCGACCTCCTCCCGGCGGCCGCCAGCATACGTGAATAGATGCATCGCCGCCGATGTTTCGCTCTCCGACTTGGATACGGTGAAGGCCCGCGGCCAGCTCGGTTGCGCCATCGGCGTGTGTCCGATTTACGGGACCGGGATCGTTGATGACCGGGTTTCCATCAATCGAGAGCCACCCGGCGTCGTCTGCATCGATGCTGAATCGATAAATGCCTCGGCGCGGCACGAGCAGACGTCCGCTCCAGATAACGACCGACGGAAACGGCAGCGCGCCCATCTGCGCGATATTGTCAAAGGAAAGTTCCCGATCGATGCGCACGACATGAGGCGCGGTGATACCCGGTTCGTTCCCAACGAAGTATCTGCCGAGCAGACCCGAGTCCGATCGCAATCGCAGGGGATAGCCAATGTCGGCGCTGAACGGCAACAGGAAGATCGTCGCAATTCCTATTGAGATCGCGACCGCGCCGAGACGGCGGGTCGCTTTCGACTGCGGAGTACCCGTCAATTCCAGCAACTCGGTTGCAGCTATGATCCAGAAGATGCCGAGTGGAATCAGTTGCAGCGGGCCGGGCCAGCCCAGCAGTTTCCCAACATTGAAGGCAACCGAATCGCCAACAATCATGTCGCCGTCAAAGTAGGCGTCGCGATTGGTGGCGAAATCGCCGCGCATAAACTGTTGCAGCGCGAAATCGCGTACCGGATTGTCGTACTCATATGGAAAATGCGGATTGGTGGCCGTCGCCAGCAACATGATGAAGGCAGACAAGCCACCGAGCGCCGCCAAGAGCCAGTTGGACGCGGCTGGTAAAAACACGAGGGTCAGGACCATGAATGGAATCGCGGCCACGATTTGCCGCGGGCCGGTCGCGGTGCCTCCGCCCCAGGAAACAATCGACGCGCCGTACGACGCGTTGAACAAAATCAGCGTCACGAAGGAAGCGACCGTGACGACCCATTCGGCGCGAAACTCGCGACGCTTGAAAAAATAGCCGGCGGCCGGCACCACCAGGAGCAGAACCGGGTTGCAAAAAAGCAGCCCGCGCTGGGGGTCGATGAGAACGTTCCAGAGGATGTTGATCTTCGGGTAGGTGAGGCCAACGAATCCGACCGCCTGCTCCGGAAACCGCTCATTTCCAGGCAGTTTGAATGCCTGGTAGCTGAAGAAGAGCGGACTGCCGAAGGCGCCCCAGTTGTACCCGAACATCATCAGCGCCGGGATTGCGGCGCCGATGGAGAACGCGGCGATGGGACGAACCTGGCGCAGCCGGTTGAGCGCATAGAAGCCAATCGTCGCGGCGACTAGGAACGCCGGATAGTCGTTGAGCACGGCAAAACCGGCGAGTAGCCCCGCCCAGAATGATCGCGATGCCGATGAATCCTTCCTGCTGGTCGCCACCAGGTAGAAGCTGGTGAACGCGAATGCGCCGGCGAACGGCTCGCCCGTCATCTCAGTGGCGTATGGAAAGACAATCGTCCCGAACGCCAAGAGCAACGCCACGGCTGCCGCTCGCCCCTCGGAAGCACCGAGGAATCGCGCGAAACGGTACATCATTACGCACAGCACCGAAGTCAGCGCGCCGATGGTGAACACGATCGTCAGGTAAGTGACCAGGGCCCAGTACAGCGGCTCGTTGCGCGAGAGCAGGGGCAGGAGCAGCGCCCGAATTACGCCCCATGGCAGGAGACAGACGAGCGAAGTACCGGGAGCTTTCACGGAATAGATGTGGTTGCCGAAATTGATGATGTCGGCGGTGTTGTATCCGCAGAAGCCGTCGATCCATAAGGTGCCGCGCTCCAGGATGGAGCGCATCAAATCGAACCTGGCGGCGGTGCTCTGGTCGGACCCCTGATAGAAATAGGCGTAGCTGAGAAACGGGACCGTGAAGAGGACGGCCTCGAGGCGGCGCTCGTGCGCGGAGGCGGGGTTCATCGCCGGGCTCTGGCTTTTGACTTCTCCCTGACCTTGGGCGGTGCAGCCTGGGCGACCGCGGGAGCAGGCTCTTCGCTCCCGAACAGGCGCCATCCGTAGTAGGCCACCAACGCGAGAACTACGAACGTTGCCCAGAGCGTGACGGGGTGCCCGACTGGCTGGGGCTGCGAGGCTTTGCGAATCGCCATCAAATCGTAGACCGGGGTCGCTCCCGGCGGTGGTGATGTGATCTTCTCGCCGTGGACGTTTCGGAAAAATGCCCTGCCAAGGTTCAGGCTCCCGTAACCGCCGACCCGCAGCGCCACTTCAACGTCGGCGCCACTCGCACCGACTTGAAGATAGAAGCCAACCGTCTGCCACCCGGTCGTCCCGCGGATGTCCGGAGACATCGCACCATCTTCCATTATTGAGATGGTCGCGCCGCTCTCCTTGGTACCGACATTTTCGGTCCGCACTTCCGCGCTGAAGTGGTACCACCCGGCCGCAAGCGTGAGCGATTGCATCCACCGCGCATCGTTGGGTTTGATCGCGTTGACCTCGAGCTGCCCGGGCGCCTCATTTTGCGGATGAATCCAGGTGTACGCGAAAGCGGCGGGCTCGTTGACCCACGCCTCCGTCCGCCAGTTGTCGGGCTGTTGCTCGGATCCTTTGGCGAGATCGCCGTTGAGTATGAGGTTGGCCTCGGTGGCGCGCGTCGAACGCGCCGTCGCGATCATCAGGATCGCGGCTGCGCACGCCACCAAGGCAAAGCGGGTCCCGCGCTCGCGCCTCATCGTATTAGATCCAGTCTCTGAGTCCCGGGCCCTGGAGCCACATGCGCGCGTAATATCCTTCCCGATTGATTGGCATGCCAGTCCAGATCGGAAAGTAGTAAACGAACAGGATCATCGCCGTCACGCAGAAGACCGCGCATACGTACTGCCCGGCATAGTTGCTTCCTAATAGATAAAAGTACGCAGCCATCATCGCCATGAACAAAACCGCGCCCCACAACGGCCCGATTCCCAGGATCAAAACCGGAGCGATGGTCAGCAGCAACGCCAGATGCTCCCACGGCTCGGCCGTTCCGGCCCAGCACTGCTGCAAAATCCAGGCGAGTGCGACATAGGCCAGAAAGATGGACGCCATGTAGTGGTAGAGAAACAGGGTGCGGCCGATCCATATCCAGATGAAGATGTAGCCAAGGTAGCCGATGACCAGAAACGATCGTTGGAGTTGCGGCCGCTCGCAGGCGCGTACCGCGGTTATGGTTATCGCCGTGAAACCGCCCCACCAGAGGAGCGGATTTCCGCCACCCCAGATGGTCGAGACCTTTCCCGTCTTGGGAAAATTTTGCCAGTAGGCTATGGGCCGTAGCATCAGTGGCCAGCTCCACCAGGGCGAGGAATACGGATGGGTCGCGGACGCGACGCTGCCCTCGTACCAAACGATCTCCTTATAGTAGTTGAGCAGGTCTTCGATGCCGGCCCACCAGCCGAGGACGAAATGCGGCAGGAACACCCCGATATAAGCTATGGACGCAACCGCGCCCACCACCAGCACCGCGCCAATCGCTCGCCGATCGCGGCGCGCCCGCGTCGGCTCGCGCATCAGCACCCAGACCAGAAACCCGACTACCAGCAGGAACGTGACCGCCGGGATGTACAACTTGCTCGCCACGCAAAGTCCCAGCGACAAGCCGAGCCACGGCAAAACCTGCCGCCGGTCGGCAGTGTCCCGGGCCTGCACAAACTTGAAAAATAGCAGATAGGAAATCGCGGCGAACGTCAGATATGCGATATCGATGACGCCTACGCGCGAATCCACCAGGAACATTCCATCCAGCAACACGATGGCACCCGCGAAGAGCGAAGCAAGGCGGGAATGTGTCATCCGCCGCGCGAGCAGATAGGTCACCCCGATCAGGATGGTGCCCAGCAGCGCATTGCCAACGCGCCAGCTCCACGAGTGGTCGCCGAACAGCCAAATGCCGGCGGTAATTACCAGTTTGTCGAGCGGAGGGTGGGGATCGAGGAAGTACTCTCCATGAAGGTAGTGACGCGCCTGGTTCGCCACGAAATGAATCTCATCGAAGACAATTTCATTCGGGTGTCCGAGGTGCCAGAAACGCGTCAGCGCGCCGATGGCGAGCAGCGACAGGACCGCGACGGTATCGAACGTGGTCCATAGCAGCGGCGCCGGCTGTTGCTCGGGGCTCGGGTCCGCAGGCCGCTCCGGAAAGAGCGTCCTGGCGAAATCCGCCACCTTGAACTTGGTTTGCGAGGCTCCCTCCAGTCGCGCAACTCCGTAGTAGACGGCGAGCCCCAACAGCACGACGTTAATCGCCGACGCCGCCATCGCAAGAACGTCACGCGAGTCGAGGAAGACGATGGTCTGGAGCACGTGCAAGACATACGCGAGGTTAAACAGACAGGTCAGGCTGAGAATTGCGAACAACGCCAGCATCTCGGTCGATTCGAGGGCGAGCGGAATCGCAAATACCAGAGCCGGATACAGGTAGCGCTCGTGCATCCGGGGCGCGACCATAAAGAAACCAAAAATCGTGATGAAGGCTGCGTAGATCAGGGTGGTGCGGGTTCGTTTGCGCCACAGAACCCCGCCGACGAACCCATAGAGCGGGACGAGCAAACTCATCCCGAGCCCAAAGTACGAAACGCCCAGCACCGTGCCGTTATCGGACTGGCGCAATCCACCGAGAAGCGCCATCAGATTGAAAGCATTGACCGAAGTCTCGTGATAGTAGGCCGCGGTCGACGTATACAGGTCGATGATCCAATTCCACGGATGCCCGAGCTGGAACGGCGCGATGCCGACGATGAACACGCCGATGGCGACCATCGCGCTTCGGAACCAGCGGGCAACTCCGGTTTCGAGCATCGTCCACCATCCCAGCATTGGAACCAGCATCAGGCCTTGAGGCTTGATAAGCACCGAGATGGCTGCAAGCGCCCAGCAGAGATCGTATTGGTTATCGAGCAAGGCGACGAGGCTCAGCAGCATCGTGAAGCTCAACACCGAGTCGCTCTGACCCCACACGACGGTATCGAAAAGGACGGCCGGATTCAGAGCGACCATCATCGCGCCCGCAAAAGCCACCGCGGCTCCGCTGGTGCGCCGCACCAATGCAAACATGGCGAGTGCAAGGAAGAAGTCGGCAAGGATCGCAGGGCTCTCGGCGATCACACGCAGCGTCTCGCCGGATGCGTTGATTAATTTCGCTAGCAGGCCAGCAACCCAAAGTCCGTAGAGGTAGCCCGGCGGATAGTCGAGAAAGTAGCCGGTTTGATAAGTATGCGCGGGCCCCTGCGTCGCGATCTGGAGAGCCCATGCCTGGTAGCTGCCAACGTCTGCGCCGAAACCTGGAAAAAACGGCACCAACGCGACTTTGACTGCGGCCAGCGCCGCCAGCGTGATCAAGGCGGAGTCGAGCCCCGATTCCGGGTCGCGCCAGTACGGCATTACCAGCCGCCCCAACGCCGTCGCGACCAGGGCCAGCAGGATTGCGCCGGTCAGCGCACCGACCAGTATCCCGTTCGAACCGGAAGAAGGCGGGGTAGCCGCGCCCATGACGAGCAGCGCTACGACGGCCACGAACACGATCTGATGCCGCGTCGGACTAGGAGGGATCGACGCGCGCCCGCTCGACGACCGCATCAAGGCTGGAGCACCATGTCGACCGTCAAAAAGAACTTTCCCGGGCAAGAAGTTGTCGACCCACCCGCGTCAACCGCCGCCGTCCAGTTTCGGAGCTGTAGTTGAACCAACCTCGGGGCCCAGGCGACTCGCACGCACCGTCAATCCGGGATTCCGCGCTGCGCACTCGACGCTCGGGCGCAAGAGCCGTGACACTGTGACTGCGGTTCGAAAAATGACACCGCCAATACCATAGCCGAGTATGCGCGCGTGATGAACCCTTCCAGGACGTCGCTGGCAGCACCGCGCGGGTGAAGACTATGATTCTCTAGCCGCACCAATCGAGGGAGATAGCGCATGGAGCTGATTCACACCGTCTGGGAACCCGCGGGCGAAGGTCCCCATCCAACCGTCATCGCAATGCACGGGTGGGGTGCGAACGCGCTCGACCTGGTCGGACTGGCGCCCTACGTGGCGGAAGGACGCTTCATGATCATATGTCCTCAAGGTCCGCTGGAAGTCCCGATCGGACCGACCCTCGGGTATGGGTGGTTTCCGATTCGAATGGGCGGCCCCCCGGACCTCGATGCGATCGAAGCCGCGGTCAGTTCCGCGACCAAGTTTGTCGACCTCGCCGTGGAGCGATATCCGGTCAATCGCCGCAAGCTGGTGATGCTTGGGTTCAGCCAGGGCGGCGTCATGGCGTATCGGATGGCGCTTGCAAATCCGGCCCGGTACGCAGGGTTGGTCGCTTTGTCGACCTGGTTTTCTCCGGAACTCAAGGACGCCATTGCCGATCGGGAAGCCTTGGAACGCCTGCCGACCATGGTTCAACACGGGCGTGCCGACGACATGATCGAGATCGCGCGAGCTCGCAGTTCGGTCGAGATTCTTCGCGAGTTGCGTGTGCCGCTCGCCTATCGCGAATATGATTGCGGGCACGAAATAACCGCCGACGGCCTTCAAGACTTGTCGGAGTTCCTCGATTCCAAAGTGTTGTCACCAATCGTGATGGCGAGAGCGTAGCGCCAGATGAGCACTCAGTCCGGCGGAAATACCGGAAGCGACGCGTTCGCACATTTGATTGCCATCATTGCTGAGCTTCGGCAGCGGTGCCCGTGGGACCGCCAGCAGACGCTGCCCGAAGCGGCGCGTCACCTGCTGGAAGAAGCTTATGAGGTGGTCGATGCGATAACGGCGGCCAACCCCGCTGCGGTCGCAGAAGAGCTCGGCGACCTCATAGTGCAGGCGCTGTTCGTTGCGACCATCGCATCCGAATCGAACGGACCACGGGTTCCCGAGCTGCTCGAGGGTGCGGCCAGAAAGCTCGTTCGCAGGCATCCTCACGTATATGGCAACGCAAAAGCATCGACACTCGAACAGGTGATGGAACTTTGGGACCAGGTGAAGGCCGCCGAAAAAGGAAAAGCGCCCAAAAGATCTTCGCTTGCCAAAACGGGTCGCGCGTTACCGGCTTTGATGCGGGCCGAGAAGCTGGGCGTCAGAGCGCGGCGGCGCGGGATGGACTGGAAGGACGCGCGCGAAGTGCTGAGCAAGATCCGCGAGGAGTTGGATGAAGTGATGTGCGCGCTTGACGCAGGTGACCAAGGCGCGGCCGCTGACGAAGTCGGCGATCTGATGCTTGCGGTCGCTAATCTGCCCCGCTTTCTGGGGCGTGATGCGGAACAGACGCTGCGCCGGAGCTGCGACAAGTTTGTGACGCGATTCGGCGAAGTCGAACGCCAGGCGGGCAGGCGCGGATTGAAGCTCGCGCAGCTTTCGCCCCAGGAGTTGGAGCGGCTCTGGCAGGACGCGAAGCAATCAGGCCACAACGTTTGAGCCCACCCGCCTGGCGCTTTTTTGGATCTAGCCAAAGGAGGTTTTTCCCATGCGTGCGGGAGGATGTCAGTGTGGCGAGCTACGCTATGAGATCGCCGCAGAACCGCTGGCTCTCTACGTCTGCCACTGCCGGGAATGTCAGAAGCAATCTGCGTCGGCGTTTGGATTGTCGCTGCGGGTTACGAGTAGCGGATTCCGGGTAACGCAAGGTTCGGCGCGGTTCTGGTCGCGCGTCACGGACGCGGGACGTTCCATGAAGTGTGCCTTCTGTCCGACCTGTGGCTCGCGGCTGTGGCATCAAATCGAAGGGGCCACGGTCCTTTCGGTGAAAGCCGGATCGCTCGATGAACCGGTCGACCTCGCAAGTGCGATCCACATATGGGTCTCGCGCAGAATACCGGGGGTCACGATTCCGGTTGGAGCAAGACAGTTTGAACGGCAGGACTGAGCTTGTGGTCGGGCGGGTGGTACGGTTCATGAGCGGTCTTCAGGCGCCGAGCACATTGTCTTCTTACCCGCTAGTGTCCTGTCCCTGAAATAAAGTGAATAAATTGCCGAGGCCGCCGTCTAACTCTGCAAGGAGGTGGAGTATGCGGAGTGGGCGGCCCAAAGACGGAGTTGGTGTTGAGTGGAACCGAGCGGGAGAGACTGGAATCGATGGCGCGGCGCTCGCGCAGCGCGCCGCAGCTGGCGCGCCGGGCGCGGATTATTCTCAAGTGCGCCGAAGGGGTCGACAACCAGACGGTGGCG
>JBKPEA010000035.1:0-17409 GCA_046728175.1 Thermodesulfobacteriota bacterium
AATCACAAGTTGCGATTCCAGATCGCGCTGGGCCCGCTGCGTGAGCTTTCATTGGAGACCCTGCCTGTGTGACCCGGATCAGGCCGTCGGCGGAGCGTTGCGTTCGAAATCCTGCATCTGTGCCCTGAGCGCGCGCTGGAATGTCGGCCGCGCCTCACACCTTTCCTTGTACGCAAAAAGATTGCCGTACTGCTCGACGATTGGTTGTTGTCGCGGGATTCGCAGCACCGTGGTCATCAGCAGATCTGCAGCGGTGAAGGGGTCTTCAAGATACTCGCGGTTGCCGAGCGAGGCCGAGAGATCGTTAAGCCGTTGATTGACGAATGCTTCGAGAATAGGGCGGCGCTGTATCGCCCAATCTTCATTCGCCCCTGTGGCTCTCGGGTTCCCCGCTTATTCGCGCGCCGACGAGACGCGCATTGAGAACAAACGAGGCTTAAGGACTAACTAATCAATTGCTCACCGGCCGCTCTGATGCATCACTGCTTTTCCACAACTTGACCGACACGATCCATTCAATTTCCTTCGGAGCGGTGTCCTGACTGTGAATCTTTTCTTGAGTTATCCTCGCGCGCGACGCGCGTAGGCACCTTTTCAGTTCGCGTTTGATCGCGATCGCGCACGACTGCGGCCTGCTGGTCGCTATTGCGCTCTTGCTGGCGATCGCGTGAGGTGTCTGCTCTCACACCGTCGTGATAGCCCGCACCGTATGAATTCGAATACCTTTGCGGATACTCATGCTCTATGTTGTAGCCGCTATTGTTTGGATAGTAGGTTCCAGAGCGGCCGTAGTACGGGCTTGAGTTGTAATAGCCGCCGCTCGGATCGCCATAGTATCCTCCGCCGCTGTCGAAACAACCTGCGGCCAAAGTCGCGGCCAGAATCCCGCCTAACACCACTAGTTTTCGAGAGTTAATTGTTTTCATATGCTCCTTGAGATCTGTGAACGTTGCTGACGAACGCATCGGGGTTAGTTGCGGTCGCGCGAGCCTTCGGTGACGCGTCCGTCAGCTCGTCAGTAGTTGGTCCTGCTGAGTTGCGGTCGAACCCGCCAGCGCCGTAGGGCCAGGCCTGCATCCGGTCATAGTCACCGATCCGGCCGGTGGTTTCGCGATAGTTTTCAGGTCCATCTCGTGTGATGCACCGCACCCAGCCACGCTGGTTCCGCACTAAACAATCGGTATCGAGCAATTGATTTTGGTTGTAGTGATCGTCCCGCGAATTCTGTGACGATCCTGCAGCCGCGGCCTGGCCTGTCATAGTCAGAATCAGTGCTCCGGCTGCCGCAGCCCAAGTGTTTCGAATCGGATGGCGACGAAGTTGCTCCATAGGACCTCCTCAAGCCTATCTATGTCGCACTTGTGTTGGTCTAGCGGAAAGTGGTCAAAGGCGAGAGGAAGGGCCACCGTCGGGCGGGATCAAGTCGGGCTCGATTCCTATGTCGGTCCCGGCAACCTGAGTCTGGGCGGGTCCGCTGTCGCGGTCAAGAAAGTAAAACAGCCGGTATGTGAATGATGTTCTCCGGAGCACACATTTGCGCATCCGACCTAAATGAGGAGATTGGCGCACGGTTTAGGGGATCAATCTGATATATCGCGTGCCATCCGAAAGAGCCGCGACGGTCGCGGGCCAGGTGCCCGTACGCATGTCACGCCTGCATCGGTAACAAAGTCTGGTCCAACGCGTTGCGGATCCGCGTGCAGCCCTTGGGATTTCAATCGGGTAACCGCTTGACGCCGACCTATTTGTAAGCCTCCACTAACGGTTAGCTGTGACGAACCAAAGCATGGAAACCGCAGTAGATAGACTCGGAGCGTTAGG
Source organism: Thermodesulfobacteriota bacterium (assembly GCA_046728175.1). Lineage (GTDB taxonomy): Bacteria > Desulfobacterota > Binatia > Binatales > Binataceae > JAFAHS01. The sequence continues at coordinate 1,822 of JBKPEA010000035.1, forward strand.
CGAGGCTCGAAGGCGGATGATTTTCGAGCTTCTTGGTCGATAGGGCGACGTTCCAAAAACGATCGCAGATGGAGGCTCGTCGTAATGGTTTGCGCCTGTAACTGGCCCATCACGGCTTCGGCGACATCGCGCAGCCGATCAAATTCGTCGAGTTTGACAGGCGCACCGCAGACCTTGCAGCCTTTCCAAGCGGGTCAAATTTACTTTGGCGACGATCCAGCAGAGACGGGTCAACTTTCAATCGGCGTTGACAGGCTGGCATTGTCTGGCGTTAAGCGGTGTCGAGCAATAGTGCGGACCGCGAGTGCTAAAAAAAGAAAAAGGAGGCCGCCTACGATAAAGGCTGTCCACCAAGGCCAAGTCGGTTGCCACCGGAACGAATCGTGCAGGCCTAGAATCAGAGCGGTAACCAAACATATTGCAGCGCAGATCAATGCTGCGACTATCGCAAAAGCCGTAAGCGCATAGTCTATCTGAGCCTTTAGAGATCTGGCCAAATTGATTTGCAAAAGATGGGTCTCGGCGTGAAGAATATTCGAAGCGTCTTGGATAGCTTGCGCAACCAAAATAGACCAGTCGGGGTGTGTCTCCAGTGCTCCCTGACCTCTAAGAGACGGTGTCTCTTCCATCGCCGCTGCTCCTCTGTTTCGACGAGTTCCTAGAAATTGCATAGCCTAACAGGGCTGCTATCACAGCGGGCCCGAGCACTGATGAACGCGCCCTCGAGCCGATGACAAAGCCGAGCGCCCCGGCCAAGCACGAAGCCCCAATTGGGTAGGTCTTAATAAGGCGATCGGGACGAAGTGCACCTTCCTGGTACTCGGCCTTAGCGCTAGCCTCGGTTAGAGTTTCCTGAAGAGCATGCTGTGCTTGGTCCAGTTCCACTTTCACTTTGGAAATTTCTTCTTCAGCTGTCATAAAGCCTTTCTTAAGAAGTCGGCCAAAGGTCTCGCGAACCCCGATTCTTCCGAGATAAGTCAGCAACACCCTGCGTCCGCGTGTTGTCTACCCTATCATCAAAAGTAATCGTCCCTACCGCTATCGACAATCAATTGATGGGGTGGTCTTTGACAAAGTCTAGGACTCCAATCTCTTGCCCAGCTACTGCCGGAGGAGTTCATCGCACAGGCTTGGAGCACAACGGCCGCAAGGTCAGCAACAGGATCTGGTGAGCGCAACTCAAGGCTCGCTGTCACCCAGGGAATCCATTGGAAGCGGCGATGGGAACTGCGCCTCCCTGCCGTCATTGCACTGCGATGAAGTGATCGTAACTGACCGGAGGTGGGGAATCCCGCACACGCTTCACCATTCGGCCACGCGATTTGCTGCTCGGCGACCGGGGTTTGGGCCCATCGCAAGGGGATTCGCCACGTAGTGGCGGCGGGGCCGCCGTAGCGATTGACGAAGATCGGTTCGTCGTCGGCTTGGGCTGGCGTCGAAGTAGCGATCGCAGCAGCAACACCATTTCCGCCACAACGATCACATCCTTTCTTTGCGCCCTTGCCGTAAAGGCGCACGCACGCGGGTGAGTCTAACCGGAGCGCCAGCAGACGTACGTCGAGCACTTCCTTGATGCGCGCACCGATATTGTAAAGGAAGGCGAGGATCGCATGGTCGCGCTGGCCTTCGACAGTCGACCGATCAGGCTCGCGAGAATGGCCTTCACCTCCTCCGGCTCCAAATAGGACGCCGCATGGATCGGCGCCCTCTTCATCGGAATGCGCAGGATTTCGGCACCCTGTCCGATCGCGGCCGGCGACAAAGCCTAAGAAGGTGCGCAGGGCGGAGAGGCGGCAGTTGCGCGTGCCGATCGTGTCTCCGCCTTCCTGCTCCGTATAGTTCAGGAACGCGCTCACCTCAGAGGCCGTGAGGTCGGTCAATCCGAGTTGAGCTACCGTTCGCCGCCGTCGGTTAGCTGAGGAACAGGCGCCAGGCGTCGCGGTAAACTGAAATTCCAAGAGCAATGGAGGCACCGACGCTTCCCTCGCTTCTGTTCGCTTCAAGGCCCTGCCTCTCGCTCGCCGATATCGGTTCGCTAGTTCAGGTTGGCAATTATCTCTCAAACTTGACAATATCGCTACACCAATGTAGCGTAAATCGCGCAGCCGAGTTCCTCGCCAAGAGAGTGTACGCATACAGCCAGGTGACGAGTGCAACCTGCGCCGGTTGTAGACCTGATCGATGAAGCGGGGAAGCCGCACGACCACTTCGTGGAAGCTCTGGTAGTCACTGATGGCATCTGCACCGGGATCGCGATGACTCATTCGGCCGGGCCTATACGCGCCGCACTCGCGCAATGGGAATCCGTGATCATCCGACCACGCCCGCAAAATCAATAACTTTTTCCGCTTTTCCTCAAGCTGATGACCTTCGCAAAAAGTCCGCAATAGACCCGAATAATCCCGAAAAACCGGACCGGGTCCGGTCGGTGAAAAGGAACCCGCGAAAGCAGTAGACTGTTTTGAACTGCAGTAGCCGAGTGCCGGCGCATATAGAGAAAAATACCATCGTCGATTTAAGTCAGCCCACGACTCTACTCGCGCCTTCGCGTTCATCCCAGAAACATGAAGAAACTACCTGGAAACGCCCTCGAACGATCTACCAAAGAAAGGATTCCATTTGGCTTCAAATTTGCTCGGTTTCGCTATGTTGAAATTCGTTGATGTTCGATCAATCGAGAGAGGAGTGAAAATGAATAAAGATCAGATGAAGGGAAAGTTCAAGCAATTTGCTGGAGAAATCAAACGAAAGTGGGGCAAAGTAACTGACGACGATGTGACCCAGGCAGAAGGCAGCTTGGAAAAACTTGTTGGCAAGATCCAAGAGCGTAGCGGCGATAAGCGCGAAGCCATTGAGAAATGGCTTAAGTCACAGCGTATCGAGTAATTTTTGCGTTATCAGTAGCGCCGGAAAAAAAAAGATCATTTTCCGGGTCGGTTTTCGCGCGTGCAGGTGGCGCGATCTGGAAGAGCCTCACGGGAGAAGGGTGTGCTCGCTCGGCACAGTTCGAGGCATCCGCAAACACGCCGCAGGGCAAGTTCATAGGAAAGTAGGGTACCGCGATGCGGCGCGGTCATCTTCGTTCCCATGCCGCGGTAGGCTCTGACTCGCGGCATGGGCAGGGACAAAAAAGTGCCTGCTCCAGCTGGCTTGATGATTGTTACGGCATGATCGTATGCGCCGCCCCGATTCTCTCTTCAACCGCTTTCATTTCGCCCTAGTGCTGGGTTTCTGCTCGATACTGACTTCCGTATTCGCGGATGCCGTTCATGCGCGAGGTCCGGATGGCAATGCCAGTAGTCCGGTTACGTGGGTAGCGGTCCGGCCCGCGACACGAGCCAGTGTTGTTCAACTGCACGTGAATCTCCCTGGTTGGCGAACCGAACCGGCGAGCGTCAGGAGCAGACCGAATGGCATCGAATCGTCGCTTTCGGAAAACTCGCTGAAAACTGCGAACGGCTGCTCTCGAAGGGCCGTCAGGTTTACGTCGAAGGCAGGCTGCGGACCCGCCAGTACGAGGCGAAGGACGGAAGCGGCACCCGCTACCGGACTGAAATCGTGGCGCTGCAAATGCGCTTGCTCGGTAACCGCGCGAACGCAACGACGCCCAAGGCGCAAGCGTCCGACGAAATCCCATTCTGACCCGCCTGTCAGGAGAGAGCCGCTAGGCGGCTCTCTCCAACTCCAAACAAATTGCAATTTCGGAGATTACGACAATGGATATGTACGCGATTGTCACCGAAAGAATCATCAATCTACTTGAACAAGGCGTGGTGCCGTGGCGCAGGCCGTGGGCCGGAGGCGGATTGCCCCGAAACGTCCTCAGCAAAAAAACCATATCGAGGCATCAATCACTTTCTACTCTCAGCGTCGAAGTACGTTCAGCCGTACTGGCTGACGATGCGGCAGGCGAACGAACTCGGCGGACAAGTTCGCAAAGGCGAGGGGAGCACGATCATCGTTTTCTGGAAGATGGAAGATCGAAGCGCCGACACCCCGAACGCCAGCGAAACGAATCAAGAAGACGAATCCCGTCGCCGGTTTGTGCTCCGGTATTATCGAGTCTGGAACGTCGAGCAGTGCGAGCTGCCGGAGCGCGCGCTCGAAAAGCTACCAAAGATCGAGACGCATGAGCACGATCCGATCGAAGCTGTTGACCGAATCATCGCCGGGATGCCGAAGCCACCCGCCATCGAGCACGCAGGAACGAAAGCGTTCTACAGCAGCATCGCAGATCGAATCACGATGCCGCTGCGGAATCTGTTCATCTCAGCGGAGGAGTATGGATCAACGATTTGTCATGAGGCAATCCACGCGACTCGCCACGAGAAGCGACTTGCGCGCAAAGGCATCAGCGAAGCCGCCGAATTCGGCTCCGCCGTTTACTCCAAAGAAGAGCTCGTGGCGGAAATGGGAGGCGCTTACCTGTGCGCCGAGGCCGGAATCTCAAACGCTGTCATCGAGAATCAAGCGGCTTACATTGCCGGCTGGCTCAAGTAATGGCTAGCTCGCCATTACTTGAGTAATCAGCAGGAACACATAATGTGAAGGAGCCCACCGTTCCCGTTGCGGTGTTGCGAGAGACGATCGGTCTCCTTCACATTATTTCTTCTGTCCCTAAAGCGTATCGAGCCACGCAAGCACGCCCTTATTGCGCTTCCAGGGCGGCGGCCTGCTTGGTCGCGATGAGTTTGCGAGGCGTTCGAGCGCTTTTCGTTTGGTCCAAGAGAAATGGAGGCGCTGACGCTTTCCCTCGATTCTGTTCCCTTCAAGACCCTGCCTCTCTCGCCGATATCGGCCCGCTAGTTCAGGTTGGCAATTATTTCAAACTTGACAATATCGCTACATCACTGTAGCGTAAACCGACCGCCGAGTTCTTCGCATGCGAGCGTGTAGTAATGAGCAAACTCGAGAATAAAGTGAGCCTCATCACAGGCGCGGCATCTGGCATCGGTGCTGCGACGGCAAAACTGTTCGCTGCTGAAGGCGCCGCAGTCATCGTCGTTGACATCGATGAATCGAACGGACGTCGAGTCGCCGACGAGATAGGGGCTCGCGGCATCTTTCACAAGGCCAACGTGAGCGAACCTCTTGAGGTCGAGACGATGGTGAAGCTTGCGGTGGATAGGTTTGGCCGGCTTGACGTTCTGCACAACAACGTCGCCACGGCAGGCGCAGTAGCTCCGGTCGGCGACATGCCGATTGAAGCATGGCAGCGTGCAATCGCCGTTTCCCTTTCCGGTGTGTTTTACGGGATGCGCTTTGCCTTGCCCCAAATGGTGGCGCAAGGCGGTGGCGTTATCGTTAACACGGCTTCCGTCTCCGGCTTGGCCGCGGACTACATGCTCGGTGCTTACAACGCTGCGAAGGCTGGCGTGATCAACCTCACCCGCACGGCGGCGATCGAGTACGCGCGAAAGAACATCCGAGTGAATGCGATCTGTCCCGGAAGCGTCGCTACGCCCCCTCTGTTGCGAGCAATTGGGGAGGGCGAAGGGCGAAGGCTTCTGGAGGACCACCATCCCGTTGGCCGCATTGGCCTTCCCGAGGAGATCGCGCGTGTAGTGCTTTTTCTCGCAAGCGAAGACTCTTCCTTCATGACCGGCAGCATAGTGGTGGCTGACGGCGGCATAAGTGCCCATACGGGCTTCTTTGGACATCCGCTCTAAGGATGATTCGAAAATGGCTAGACCGCCTGTAAAGCTCACACCGAATGACCAGAGTCCACTCGGTAGAGGACGCGGACGGCCGCGTAGCGAGGCTGCGGATCAGGCGATCCTGCGAGCCGCACTCAAGGTCTTCATCGAAAGCGGCGTGGAGGGCGCGAGCATAGAGCAGATCGCTGACTATGCTGGGGTCGCGCGAACCACCTTGTATCGTCGATGGTCTTCGAAAGAGGCGTTGATCGCGCAGGCAATCGCATCAGCCAGAGGCGAAGACGAGCGCTGGGCGGCCGACCGGGCGAGGTTCGCCAAATCACCCGAGCCACTGATCAAAGCGCTCGCCCAGGTCGTCACGCGGTCCGAGTACAGGGGTCTGGCCGCGCGGCTGATCGGCTCGGTTCCTAGTTGTCCGGAGTTGATAGAGACTTATTGGAACAACTATTTGCTTCCACGCCGAAGAGCGATGCTGAAGGTGATCGAGGCAGCGCGCGACCAAGGCATCGTCCGAGAGGACTGCGATCCAGAAATTCTGCTGGACCTGATCAGCGGCGCGATCCTTCATCACTTGCTGGTCAGACCGGGTAAACCGACGCGCAACGAGACGCACGCATACCTTTTCCGGGTTGTGCGAGAACTAACCTCTGCAGAAACGCTGCCCAAGTTGTTTCGAAGATACCCGGTCTTCCAATCTCGGCGCAAAGTGAATTCGGGGAGTAAACATGACTGAAATCGCGGGAAAGACGGTGTTAATCACTGGCGGTGCTCAGGGAATAGGTCTCGGAATCGCGAGAGCGTTTGCCCGAGAAGGAGCAAAGCTGGCGATAGTCGACGTGGAGCATGCCGCCCTCGAGACCTGTGAAACGGAGTTCTCGGCCAATACAGCGATCGAGGCATTCGAGATGGACGTCCGCGATCGCAAGGCATGGGAGCATGTGGCCGGCGAGGTCGAAAGCAAGCTCGGGCCAGTAGCGATCCTGTGTAACAACGCGGGTATTGCGGGTGCTTTTTCAATCGGGCAGATGAGCTATGCGCTCTGGGACCTAGTCATCGGGATCAATCTCGGCGGGTTCATCAACGGGGTGCAGACGTTCTTGCCCCACATGATCGCACGGGGTGATCCCGCTCATCTCGTGTTCACCGCGGCAGGAGCCGGGCTTGCTGCGAGCGGAGGATATACCGGTTACATGTATCAAACCTCTAAATACGCCGTGGTTGGGATGGCGGAATCGCTCCACAAGCAGCTCGAGATTGCCGGACACTCCATTGGTGTGAGTATCCTCTGCCCCGGCCCAGTACCGGCCAACCAGCTCGAGACGTTTCGCTTGGCGTTGGCGAAATTGCCGCCGGGAGAATCTCCATTTCCAACTGAAATGGAGAGTTTAGCAAAGCTACCGCCGACAGAACGAAAGGCGATCGAGGAACGCCTCGAGGCTTGGAATGCGTTTCTGGCGCAGGGCGTGCCGCCTGAGCGCGTAGGCACAATGGTCGTCGAAGCGGTAAAGGCAAACCGGCTTTATATCCATACGGATCGTTCGATGTGGGATCCGATTTGGGCTCGCACTAAAGCACTCTTGCAGGACATGCCAGCTACGCCGGCAGTCTCGACCGTAAATTTGCTGGACGCAGAGGGCTTCAAAAGATAATGGCACCCTTGTGAATTGGGCTTTTTGGAAATCCGAATCATTCCAGTCATTTCCTACGGTAATCATGCTGAGAGGATTCTCGTATGATCAGTTGGATGGATATACCGTTAAGGGTCGTCATCATCGTGCAGTTGCTCGCTATGGGGATAGTACGCGCGTATTTTGGCGCTCCAGGCCGCAGAGAACCCGTCGAAGCGAGTCCTCGGGACGCCCGCGAACCGGCATGGCTCACCAGCACAATCGCTATGATTGCAGTGCTACACTTCGGAACAATCTTCGCATATCTGATGAATCCATCGCTTCTGCGATGGAGCGCATTCGAGGCTAGCGAGATAATTCGCTGGATCGGCGTGGCGCTGAGTTGTGTCGGCATGGCAGGTGAAATCTGGTCTGCTGTGGCGCTCGGCGCCAGTTATAGCCCGATGCTCCGGGTCGCCGACGAGCACGTCGTCGTGACTGCCGGTCCATACCGATGGATTCGCCATCCCTTGTACGCATTCTGGCTGCCGGTGACGGTGGGATGGGGAGCTGCAACGTCTAATTGGTTCATTATCGTTAGCGGGACGGCCTTGATACTTGTCCTGGCGGTGATCCGCGTGCCTCGAGAAGAAGCGATGATGCTGCAAGGGTTTGGCGAATCGTATCGGCGCTACATGAGGAATACAGGTCGATTCATTCCGCGATTGCGAATTGAACACGCGAAATGACACCCAGTGGATTTTGACTCTTCAACCATTCACGACCATTAGCGGCGCCTCGAAGCTTCTTGAGCAATCAGCGGGAAGGCGTAGTGCAAAGGTCCTTGATCGACCCCGGGTCGACCATGGAAAAGACGCCGTGTCGCGGTGGGCTTGCTGCGTATTATTTCCGGTCATAGAAGCCTTGGCCTTTATCCGAACTTGGCCAGGAGGTTCCTATGCCACACGACCGCAGCGCTCTGATCGATCAGCTCAGAGAGCTTCTTACGGAACAGCGATACGATTCAGTCGTCATTCACAACTACTGCCGTAGCGCGAGGCATTTTCTGGCATACTTGGCGCGGCGGGAAACTGCCGTGGATACGGCAAAGCCGGACCACGTATCCAGCTACCTTCGCTTCGCCCGGCGGCAGTTCCGCCAGCGTCACGGTCACCCACCCGCGCCGCGGTGGGAATCAATCCCTCGAGCAGGAATCCACGCACTACTGCGCCTTGTGCAGAAATCGTGGCCGCCTGAGCAACCGCCTGCCAGTCCGGCTGAAGCCCTTTGCCGCTCGGTATGCAACGAGTACCGGGAATGGCTGCAAGTGCAGCGAGGTCTCGCGAAAGCGTCCGTCCGCGCGCTCATGTGGGAGAGCCGAAACTTCCTGTCCTGGTACGCCGCGCGGAGCCCCCTGGATGATCTGCGAAAGTTGAACGTCAGAGAGATCGACTCGTACTTCGAGATGCGAGCCGCCGGCCTGAGGCGAAGGTCGCTCAAAGACGTGGTGGAACGGCTGCGCTCGTTGATGCGGTTCCTTCATAGGACGGACCGCATCGGGATCGATCTGGCGCCTCGAATTATCGCTCCCGTGCTCTACGCCTATGAGTCTATCCCGTCTGCCTTAAGCGCCGAGCAAATCTCGGCCGTTTTGAAGAACACGCGTATGGATCGGTCCCCATTGGGATACCGGGACTACGCGATGCTGCTGTTGCTATCGACTTACGGACTGCGTGATGGAGAAATCACGCGGCTGCGGCTGGAGGACATCGACTGGCGCGCCGAGACGTTACACATCCGCCATTCCAAGACCGGGGCAAGCTCACAGTTGCCCTTAATGGCCGAAGTTGGCGGGGCGCTGCTCAACTATCTGCGTCGAGGCCGACCGAAGACAGACGTTCGAGAAATCTTCATCCGCACGCGGGCCCCTTATCGCCGGCTCTCTTCCCTCTATAGCGAGGTTCGCCGGCGATTAGAGGCCGCGGGTGTAAAGCCGCACGGCAAATGCGGTCCTCATACCTTCCGCCATGCTCGCGTCGTCAGCCTGCTGAGAGCATCCGTGTCCCGCAAGGTTATCGGCGACTTGCTGGGCCATCGGTCGGAAGAGGCGACGCTTGCGTATCTGAAGCTCGCCACGGAGGACCTGCGCGCAACCGCTCTGGAGATCCCGGAGGCGCGCGCATGAGAACTTGGCCCGATAGCAATGCCAGTGCGATCGAGCGCTTTCTTCGGCAGCGCCGGATTTATCATCCTCAGACTCCGAAGACTTATCGTCGTGTGCTTTGTGGCTTCCAGGATGTTGTGCGGCGATGCGAGCGCTCACCATCGCGCGTAAGCCTGCAGACGTTGAAAGGTTGGCTGCAGGAGCGCAGTGGGGAGTGGTCGGCGTTCACGCTTCTTCACCGTGCCTGCATCATCGATCGATTCCTCGACTTCCTCGTGCGCGAAGGGTCGATCGCGAGCAACCCGGTCGCGGAGCTGCGAACCAAATACTTGATAAAGATAAAGGGTAGCGCGACGATCGTGCGGGCGCTCCTCGCCCCCGAGCCCGACCGGGCGCTGGAAGCGCTGCGACAGTTGCCTCGGTTCGGCAGCGTGCTCGGCGACCTGATGCGCAATCACGTCGCGCTGATGCGCACGAGGGGATTCCGCTACGACACCAACACTCGCATGTTTTTGCGCTTCGACCGTTATCTGCAGAGGCACCCTGAGCTCGCCAACGAGCCTGTGCCGGTCATGTTGCAGCGCTGGGCGGCTGCACGTTCGACGGCCTTCCATGCCGTCGATTGCGAGCTGCTCGGACGCGCCTTAGCCAAAGCCAGGCACCATGTCGATTCCAGCGCTCCAATACTGCGCCCGGGCCCTCACCCGCAGCGGCGCTTCGCCCGCGGGTGCTATCGGCGCGCCCACGGAATAACGATCGGACCCGACGACAGCATCTGGCTCACCGATGTTTTCGATCACACGGTGCGCAAGTGCACACCAGACGGCAAAGTCCTTATGACCATCGGCGTCGGCGGCAAACCCGCCAGGGCGATGAGCGGCGAACCGTTCAATCAATGCACTCACGTGGCGATCAAACCACATACCGGAGACCTGTTTGTGTCGGATGGATATCTAAATCCCAAGGTGCACAAGTATGCGCCCGACGGCCGCCTCCTGTACTCGTGGGGCCACAGCCGGGCACCGACCCAGGGCAGTTCAACCTGCCTCACGACATCGCGACCGACCGCGACGGCTTCGTCTATGTTGCCGATCGCCATAACAATCGCGTGCAGGTGTTCACGCCGAACGGCAAGCTCGAACATATCTGGACAGGAATGGCGATGCCGTGTGGGCTCTGCATCGACACCCGCAGCCCGGACCAGTTGTGCTACATCGGCGAGCTCAGCTCTGTGTGGTGGACGCAGGGGGGCGCCCGACTTCTGGGCGGCGTGGAACCGCCCGGGCATGGGCCCACGCGTCAGCATCTACTCGCTCGATGGAAAATTGCAGGCGCGGCTATGCGACAATGGACAAGGCGATGGACGGGGCCAGCTAACAGCGCCGCACGGAATCGCGGTAACTCCCGAAGGCGACATCCTGGTGGCGGAAGTCTCGTACACAATATTGGGCAGGACGTTGAATCCGCGCAGACCGGTTCGAAATTTCCTGCGGCTGGCGAAACTCAAGAAATCGGAACACCAGACGCACGTTTGACGGGTTTGGAGACAGCGGCCATTTTCAGGTCACCCCCCTTGGTTGCGTAGCGACAGGTGTACTTGCTCGGAGCAGCTTTCTTCAGTGCATGCTGCAGAGCAGAACATGCTTGAAGTGGTTTCGAGATGCAGGCGGCGCAGAGGTCATCGGCAATTAATGAAATCCTGGACGGCCTTGGATTCATCGGGAAGCCAATGCTTCCAATGACGAAACCCCAAGCGCTCGCCCCGTGAGCCGCTGCCGTAGCGAACGACGTAGCGTCCCGAGCGCTGTTGGGGATCGTGTGTTTCTTTTGGAATTTCGATGGCGCGACCCACTGGCCCTCCCTTGGCAAGGAAAATGACGCGGGCGTCGATGGCGGAGACAAGGTCCGCCAAGGGGAACGAACACTGACATTTTGGTATCACATTGTTGTCGGGCTCCTTGGGGCGGGGCAGCGCGCTAGGTTGACGAAAGCAAAACCGTCGTCCGGGATTCGCAATTCGTCACGTATCGCCGCAAAAATGCTCCATATACCGCCCCACTTCCGCCAACTCGACTTGTAGGCCTGCCGCATGGAATAAAGCAGGGCCATATCACCTTCGTTCTTGCGATCGCGATCTGCCCAGTCCCGTAGCTTCTCGTTGTAATCGGTGATGGCGGGCGTCTTTGCGAGACCGTTAGGATTGTGATTAGCACCAACGAAAAGAAACCTGCGCCGAGGGCAGGCTGGTTCAACAAACGCTGAGCCCAGATAGCCGCTCCATCGAACCCCGGATCTTAGGTCGCAAATGCAGGAACGTGAGGGAGCCCGCGTTATGTCGTAAGTGAGGTCCAGCCAGGCACGTTCAATTTCCTGTTGCATCTGAACTTGATCGCTCATCAGTTCTCCCTCGACTGAAGTCGCCAACCGAGAGTGGCTCCTACCAGCGCGCGATATTATGACGAGAAAAACTAACTCTTCGATTTCTTCTATCGGGGACTGTTCGGTTACCCTGCCGTGCGAAGAGCTCATAGCGACCATCGCCTTGAGAAACGTTAGCTCTGCGCCTGCAAAGACTTCCACGCGAGCAATCAAGTGATCATGTACATATGGAGTTGAGACGCGAAAGTAATTGTTGACTAAGTTGCCATTTTTAACCGGTCTCTGACTAAATCGCGAAGTCCTTCCTCGGTGTTAATGAAACTCGCTATGCATCTCAAGCACAAAAAGACAACCGCGTCGGACTTGAGATCATTAGCCTTTGCGCCAGTATCGTGACGATAGCGGCGCACGTTGAACATCAGACTGGCCTTAAACTCTCGATTATCATGGCCAAGCGGAGAAGAGCATGCGGTTGTTCGCGAAGAAGGTGCTGCCCGCCGCTCGGGAGCTACCCACCTTTGAATCGTTGGTGTCTGCCGCTGCTGCCTGACGGTTTGCGACGTGGCAGACAACTGACACGATGCGCGTCTGCACCGCCGACCGTTTTTTGGATCGACGCAAAGCGATGTTCCAACTCGCTAGCCCACCCTCGCCCTGGATCTGATCGATGCGCGGCGACCGCTCCAGAAGCAATAGTTCCGTTCTTTCGTTCTCGGACTTTCCGACCTTCCTTTCAACTCGAAGCATTAGACCGAAAGGTTATAGACGCGCCGTACGTTATCGCCGAGCACGTCGCGCCGTCGTTGCGGGTCGGCTAGCTTGTTCCCAAACTCCTCGATCGCTTCGATATAACTACCAGTGTGGTCGGGATGCGGAAAGTCGGTCGCCCAGAAGAAGCGATCGCTGCCGCAGAGATCGACCATCGCGGGCAATGATTTCTCATCGGGATCGGCGGAGATCCAGACGTTGCGTTGAAAATAGAAACTAGGCTTTTCCTTGAGGGGCACACCGCGCCCCATCGCGCTGTCATAGACCGCATCCATGCGATCAAGCCAATACTGCACCCAGCCGGCTCCCACTTCGAGAATCACGAGCTTGAGCCTCGGAAACTTGTCAAAGGTACCGTACGCCATGAAACTCGCGAGCGCGTGACGAATCGCGTCTGATGCGGTCACGTTGAGGAACCAGGTCTGTTTGCGTACGTATTCTTTGTCGTAGCGGCCCGGCCAGCACCACTGCGGTTCAAGCGATACGTGAATGCCGAGCGGCACATCGAGTTCTTGCGCCTTGGCAAAGACGACATCGTGATCGCTGTGGCCGTGGGGTTTGCGCGTGGTGGTGAACTGCACTACCCATCCGCCCTTGTGGCCCGCCTTGACCGCTCGTTCGAGTTCGGCGGCGGCGGCAGCCGGATCGTTGAGCGAGAGATGCGCCACCGGAATAAGGCGCCCGCCGCTGTCGGTGGACCAGTCGGTGATCCACCGGTTATAAGCCCGGCACATCGCCTGCGTATACTCGACATCGTCCGTATCGGTCTCCCAAGTGAGGTCGAGGCTGGGATAGATGATCGCGGCATCCTCCCTCCTGTTCGAGTCGGCTGATACGATCCTTCGCATCGCACGCTCCCAGCGGGACTCTATCGCCGTATTTTATCCGGCGATCGAAGTTTCCCGAATTGCGCGTAACTTGGCCCATCTGTGCAACGCCACCGAAATTACCACCCCGATTTACACGCGACGGTACACCGTTGACTTCGAGGTATTCCAGTCCGTCCTTGTCTTCTTTCATACGAATCGCCTTGGTTCGGTATTTTTCCTCGCAATACAGCTCCCAGCACTTGGCCGATTCCAGGATATGACCGTCAGCGTCTATCGCGCCCGTCCATTCGCAGCGTCCTCATGGCAGATGTGGGAGGCAGTTAACCCACGTAACATTCCGTAAGCGAGGGCTGCGCCCGTTAGCAGATCCGGTATTCCGGCTGCGCGCAGCGCCAGAATGGAATATCTCACCCATCGCGGAGACCGCCGAATATTTCCATACCTCTGCCGCAACGGTTTATCGGTTGCTCAAGGCTGGGCTGCTCGGCGGAGTGAAAGACGCAAGGACGGAGTGGATGGCACGTCTCGCACGAAGTGGTATTCGTCTGCCGTTGCGCGTCCAAACACGGTGATCCGCGGTTCAGCTCGAGCATCCCGGAATACGGCGCGAATATTAACGACCACAGCGCTGGCCGCCTTGAACGCGCTCAACAGTCGCGACCTCGCTCTCGCGGCCGAGCAAAGAAGCGGCGACACCTCCCAACGCCGTGATCGCCTCATGAATATCGATGGAGCCTCAGAAAAGCTCGGTGTGAAACCTGACTGGCTCTACCGGCGTCATCGGCGCCTGTCCTTCACTGTTCCGCAGGGCCGCATGCTGCGGTTTTCTGAACTCGAGATCGAAGAATACATACGAAACCGCCGCCACCGCTGATCAGCGCGAAATGCTCCTCCTAAGCGGTGCTTTGCCTTGATCGTCCCAGACACAAACCGTACGAACCATACGGCCCCTCCTGAGTTCGGGGTGGGGGCGGATGCCTTCCCAGGAGTTTTCTTAAGTCATCTCCGGATGCAACCTGCCTGAGTGCGTCGATGGAGTTGTATCCATCTCCGCTTCCTCCTGGTGCTCGGCAATGATGCACTCGGTGGTCAAAAGCAGACCTGCCACCGACGCCGCGTTCTGCAGCGCACTGCGCACCACCTTGGTCGGGTCCATAATGCCAGCCTTCATGAGATCTTCAAATTCCTCGTTGGCCGCGTTGAAACCGAACGGCCCCTTGTTGCTCTTGACCTTATCGACGACGACCGAACCTTCCCAACCGGCGTTGGTCGCGATCCAGCGGCAAGGATCCTCGAGCGCATTGCGGATGATGCCGATGCCAACCTTCTCGTCTTCGCCGGCGCGCAGGTTATCGAGGACGGACAAGGCTCTAATGAGCGCGACGCCGCCGCCCGGCACGACGCCTTCTTCGACTGCCGCACGGGTGGCATGAAGTGCATCTTCAACACGCGCCTTCTTCTCCTTCATCTCCATTTCGCTAGCGGCGCCGACGCGAACTATCGCCACGCCTCCGACCAGCTTTGCGAGGCGCTCCTGCAGCTTCTCGCGGTCATAGTCTGAGGTGGTTTCTTCGATCTGCGCGCGGATCTGCTTGATGCGGCCCTCGATGTCGGCCTTCTTGCCCGCGCCGTCGATAAGCGTGGTGTTATCCTTGTCGACCACGATTCGTTTGGCCCGGCCGAGATCCTGCAAAGTTACATTCTCGAGCTTGATGCCAAGTTCCTCGACGATCACCTTCCCACCGGTCAGAATCCCAATGTCTTCGAGCATCGCCTTGCGCCGATCACCAAAGCCCGGGGCCTTGACCGCCGTGCACGCCAGCGTGCCGCGAATCTTGTTCACGACCAGGGTCGCCAGCGCCTCGCCCTCAACGTCCTCGGATACGAGCAAGAACGGTTTGCCGGTTTTCGCAATTGAGTCGAGGATGGGCAGGAGATCCTTCATCGACGAGATCTTCTTCTCATGGATCAGGACATAGGCATCTTCGAGTTTCGCCTCCATCCGCTCCGGATCGGTTACGAAATACGGCGAGAGATAGCCACGGTCGAACTGCATGCCCTCGACCACCTCGAGCGTGGTCTCCAGCCCTTTGGCCTCCTCGACCGTGATCACGCCTTCCTTGCCCACCTTCTCCATCGCCTCGGCGATGATAGCGCCTATGGTCGAGTCGTTGTTGGCCGAA
>JBKPEA010000036.1:0-49019 GCA_046728175.1 Thermodesulfobacteriota bacterium
CAAGTGGTTACCTTGGGCGCTGGTGGAAGCGGCCTGGGTAGCAGTCAGACACGACCCCTACTTCCGCACCCACTTCGCTAGCCGCCGCGCGCACAAACCTGCGCAAAGCGCGATCGTCGCCACCGCCCGCCGGCTGCTCGAGGTGGTGTGGCAGGTGCTCAAAGAAGACCGCCCGTACCAGAGCCGACCACCACCGGCTCGCAACGGACGTTAAAGATTTCTCGGCTGCCCTCACTGCATCATAGCCGTGTGGGGCTCGCTAGCAGGATAGGGAGCCGAGGATCGAACCGTTACCATGTGTTGGCGTAGGCCACGAAGAGAAGGTTGATCAAAGATCAAAACCGCGCGCCCGCGCTCCGCGCCGGGCGGGAGAAAAAATGATCAGAACTTGAAAACTTACATATGGGCCTTGATCGCTCTTTCAGAGAGGAATGTTGTGAAGCGTAGCGCGTCCCGGACTGCGCGCGCGCGAAATCATCAACCAAGCTTGTCCCCCCATTACGCTGGTGGGCATGCGGTCCCGGAGAAGAGGCGTAGCCGAACACAAATTCCCGTCGGCGGCAACTATCGTTAACTCAAGCGAGCACGGCCGCCGTGCGTGTTCGACCGCGATCCGCGCCGAGGACACAATGCAAAGTCGCCCAAACCCTGCAGCAAAGCCCCTGCGTTTGCACGGTGAGCGCGCGCCGGTAGATATATCGCCAACATGCTGACCCGCAGGAATCTGATCATCGCGATTGTCGCAGTCTTGTCACTTTGGATAGGCGGCAACCTCGCGTTGCATTACGGGCAAATTCGCCACAATCGCCTTCCGCTGGATCTCACGGCTCAGTTTCCGCCCGACAAGCCCACGGTGCCCGGAGAAATATTCGCCACCACCCTCGCGGCAATAGTCGACCACGAACTCCATAGCGGTTTCGGCTGGCGTCCCAACGACCTGTACCCGTGGGGTCCCAAGGTGATGGCCGACAACAACTCGGACCGCCAGTTGGGAATCATCATGGCGATACGCGAGACGACGCGAGTCTTCAAAGATCACCTGACCAAGGTCTCTTCCAACCAGTATGACCAGAACCTGGTTGCCGCCGACACCGCCTTTCGCAACGACGCCGAAAAATGGGCGCTCCCCTCACCCGAGCGGAAATACGCGGAAGGGGTGGCACATCTGCGCACGTATGTCGCCGGGGTGCATACCACGCCCCCAACCTCGCGCGAGCTCAATCTGCGCGCGGTCGAGCTTATCCGCCTGTTTCAGGTATGGACCGACCTGTTGGGCGACGCGCATGCCAACCTGTATCGCACCACCCAGGATGACGGCAGTCGGGTGCACTCCTGGGATTGCGACCACTATTTGTATCACGCCCAGGGCTACGCGCACGTGATGTACTATTGCATGATGGCGCTGGAGCGCGAGTATCAGGGCACCCTGAAGGACGACCCGATCCTCACCAAACTCTTCGACGACAGCATCGATGCGCTCCACAAGGCCGCGATCATGAAACCGTTGATCGTGCTGAATGGATCACCGAGCGGCATGTTCGCCAACCATCGTCGCAACCTCGATGCCTACGTCACAGAGGCGCGCCAGAAGATGTATTCCATTCGCGAAGAGCTGCAGCGCTCACCGCTGTAGTCAGCCGCGCAGGAACGGACTCAGCAGCAGCATCCCACCACGGGTCACCAACTGGAGCAGCGCCGGCGCCCAGTCGGAAGGCAGGCCCAGCGCTTCTGGCACCGCGTCCCATCGCAACGGAACTCGCGCTGGTGAGAGCAGATTGCGGATTGAGAACAGCGGCTCACGCGCAGAATACACGACCAGCTGATGCGCGTGCCCCGGCGCAATTCCTCCCTTTTCGCGTGCCAATTCCACCGCCCGGCTGAAGCCGCCGAGTTCGTCGACCAGTCCACGCTCTCTGGCCGCAATCCCGCTCCACACTCGCCCGCGGGCCACCTCCTCGGTCTGCTCGGCGCTGAGTTTTCTGCCTTGTGACACCTTGGCCGTAAAGTTTCGGTACACTTCGCCCAACGCATTGTCGAGCTGTTCAAGTTCCGCTTCGCTCATTGCGCGCGACAGCGAGAGCGCATCCCCACTCTGCGCAGTCTTTGCGTAGTCGAATCGTACCCCGAGGTTGGACAACATCCGCGACAGGTCAAGCTTCATGTAGACCACGCCGATGGAGCCGGTAATGGTGGCGGGTTCGGCAACGATCGAGTCGGCGCCCATCGCCACGTAGTAACCGCCCGAGCCCGCTACTTCGCCCATCGATACGATGACCGGCTTGCCGCGTTCCTGCGCTTCACGCACAGCGCGCCACACCAGGTCGGAACCGACCGCGGATCCCCCCGGGGAGTTGATCCGAAACACAATGGCCCGATTCTGTTCGTCGCGCGCGGCGCGATTGATCTCATCGGCGGTCGTTTCACCCGAAATAAATTCGCTGCGCGGTGGTGGTTCGCCGGCGATTACCGGACCGTTACCCAGTACCACTGCGATCCGTGGGCGGACTCCCCGTTCACGTAGATAGGCGACCCGTCGCAGATAGCGGCCGAAGCCGATTTCCTGTTTACCTTTGCCCCCGAGGTCCAGTTCCTTGCGCACGTCCTGGAGATAGCCCTCGCGGTCGACCAGCCCTGCCTCATGTGCCGCACGGGCACTCAGAAAGCCAGCTGACAACAGATCGCGAGCGCGCTCGGGCTCCAGGCGGCGTGCTTCCTTGAGAGCATCGATAAGGACCGTCTGCCGGTCCTGAATGATCGCTTCGAGACTTTCGCGCAGCTCGGGGGACATGTTGTCGCGCGTCAGCATTTCCGCAGCGCCCTTGTATTGCTTCCACTGCAGCGTCTGAACCCTGACCCCGGCATGTTCGAGCGCTTCACGCAGGAACGGACTCGCAATAGCGACGCCCAGCAACACCAGCATCGCGTCTGGATTGATCACGATCTCCGAGGCACCGGAAGCGATCAGGTATTCCATGAGACTGGGCGAATCGCCGGTCATCACCGCGATCACCCGCTTGCCCGCGGCTCCCGCGGCGCGGAGCAGGCGATGCACTTCATGTGCGGTCGCAAGACCCGCCTCGACCGCTGCAAGGTGTACCACGACGGCACGCACCCGCCTGTCCGACACCACCGCTTCGAGGCCATATCGCAGCTGGCGCAGACCCAGCGTGTGACGATGAAAAAGCTGATCGAAGGGCGAACGCCGGATGTCTTCCGGGATTGAGCCAGCAAGCCGCAACATCAGGACCGAGTCGCGCGGAATGCGGGCCGGTCTGACCACGAACGTCCAGAAGCCCCCTGCAACCGCGACTGCCGCCAGAAAAAGAATCACACCGAGGATCGGCTGATGGTGACGAAGCATCAGGTCCCCGAGCACGCCAAGCACCACGATTAATCCTGCGACCCGTGCCTCGCGGCTTATCCACAGACCTTTCCAGCTGAACATGCTGTACACCATAGCACGGTCGCCTTTTCGGACCGCGCCATCTAGACTAGAGGCTTTTGATGGTCAGGCCTTTCCTCATCGGCATCCCGCTCGCGGCCGCAATCGCTCTCGCTGCCTGCTCCTCCGCGAAACCTCCAGTGCCATCACCCCCCGTATCCATCGCGACCACTCCAGCTCTCGCGATCACCAGCGGGGTTCACGTGCTCGCAAGCCTGCCGATGCCTCTGGGGTTTGAGCCAATCGAGGGGCGGCCGCCGCAATGGCTGCAAAACGGTACTGAGATCGCCGTTACCGGGACCATCGCCGGGCACGTGATCGTAATCGGTCTTAGCGGCCAGGGCTGGCGCACCCAGCGAATCCTCGCCGCAGAAACCGGACCGGATGCGGCCGAGCAAGGGAGTATTGTCGACGCCGCGGCGAGCCCCGATGGCATGACCTTCGCCACCGCGGTGGCAGTCCCCGGAGAGAGGCGCCTCGACATCGTGCTCCGTGACCTCATCGCCTCGGGTCCTGGCCATGCCATCACCTACTTTGACGGGGTTTACGACCTGGTCAGCATGCACTGGCTTAGCAACAGCACGCTCGCAATCGCTCTGCGCCCGCAACCGGAGCCCTCCCCGACGCCATTTACCGCATCGCCCGATGCGGGTGAACCGGTGGCGCCTCCGCTGAAGCCGTCGGCAGGTCTGCAACTGCTGGTAGTCACCGGTGCCGGTTCGGTCGCGCCGCTGACGCTGCCGTGCGCCATTTCAGCGCTGCAGTGGAGCCCGAGCGGCGTCTACGCCGTCGGAATGGGTGATTCGTCCGCTCCTCCGATCCTCGTCGACCGCCGCAGATCGACCTGCGTTCCCCTGTCGG
Source organism: Thermodesulfobacteriota bacterium (assembly GCA_046728175.1). Classification (GTDB taxonomy): domain Bacteria; phylum Desulfobacterota; class Binatia; order Binatales; family Binataceae; genus JAFAHS01. The sequence continues at coordinate 4,304 of JBKPEA010000036.1, forward strand.
CGACAGCTCCCGTGAACCTGCTGGGCTGGGAGCCGGAAGGGGAGAATGCGTTTCTATTTGTCCAGACAGTCAACGGCAAAAACCGCGGCGTTTTCGAACACGACATCTCTTCTGGGAAAGACCGGCTCATCGCTGTTTCGAGCGGGGCCGCGTCGTACGTGGGCAACGGTCCGATCCTGGCCTTCGGAAACCAGAAACTGACCTGGAAGTTGATCGCCGACCACCCGTTGGAACCGGTGATCGCAGAGCTGGCGATCTTCGACCCCGACAAACCCGAGATCGACGTGCGACAGCTCGGGTTCCGGACGGTACCACCGATGATTGCAGACAGCGTCATGCTGCACACGCGTCCGACCGATCGGGTTCTCTTGCAAACCTTCGAGCCTGCGGTTCCAGTTGCGATGCGCAAGCTGATTGTCTATGCCGAACGCACCGACAGCGCGTTTCAGGTCGCATACGGTCCCGCCCAGGGGGTGGTGCAGGCAAGCTGGTCTCCGCGCGGGCACTGGATCGCGCTCCTGGACGGCGACCGGCGGGGCAGCAGGTTGACAGTTATTTCCCCGCCCGGCTGAGAAAGCGAAGATCCAGGACGGAGCGTTGCGAGGGCTGCGGCACAGCGTCGGCGCCAATCGTCGTCCACCGGGGTCACACGGACGCGACCCCGAGTCGAGCCCTGGTCAGGTCCGTCAGCTCGCTGCCGTGCCCTGCCAGTAGCCGGCCGCAGTAGCGAAAGCGCTCGCCGCGCGCTCAAAACTGTCGAACACTACCAGGCCGCGTTCACGCGCCAATTCCTTGGCTCGCGCCACGATCCCCTCGACGTGCGCCGGATGCAGAATTATCGCGAACGCTTTTTGTGAAGAGCCGGCAAACTCGCGCAGTTTGTCCAACAGGGTCAAAAGTTCGTCTTCATGCGTGGCCCAGCGCTGCGCCCGGAAACCGGTCCCGATCTCGAGCACAATCGAGTCGATAACCGGATCGCGGTCGAGGATGCCCAGAATTCGATCCAATCCTCCCGGATGAATTCCCGACCCGATCGTTCCACCTGCGTCGAGCGGATTTCGGTAGCTACCGCCGATTACGTTGAAGAAGGTTTTGAGCTCATCGTAAGACGCATCCGACAAGGCGGGAATTTCCAGGCCGGCAGCGGCAAACGTGTCAGTGATCACCACCGATTGTCCACCGGTCATCGCGACCAGGCCCATGCCGCGCCCTTTCATTGCGCGTCCGCGCGCGAGCAGCTCCACCGCGTCGAGCATGGCGTCGAGACCGGCCGTCTCGACTGCGCCGGCCTGACGCACCATCGAGCGCCACACCGCCGCGGGAGTGGCAAGCGATCCGGTGTGCGAAAAAGTGGCACGCGCGCCCGCCTCGGTCATTCCGCCTTTCCATATGACTACCGGGTGGGTCGCCGCCGCGTGCTCAAGGCTCTCATAGAACCGCCGTCCGTCGCGGACGCCTTCCACGTACATCCCGATCACCCGGGTGGCGGGATCTTCGGCCATCAGGTCGAGATAGTCGGCGGCCTCCAGGATCAGCACGTTACCGATGGAGGCTGCCTTGTTGACTTTGATCCCGCGCGCCTCCGCCTGAATGCAGAAATTTATCGTGTGGGTCCCGCTTTGCGAGATGAAGCAGACGTCGCCGCCGTCACTGACCTTTTCATCGGGAAAATTCTTGAGCCCCACCGCCGAGCTGTAGAGCCCCATGCAGTTGGGACCGACCAGCGCGATCGGCGAATTGAGCGCGACCGCTCTCAGATCGGCCTCCAGTCGCTGCCCCAGCTCCTCGCCGGTTTCGGAGAACCCCGAGGTGAAGAAACCAATCGAACCGACGTGATTCGCGACACAATCGCGCAGGATACGTCCCGCCACCTGCCGCGGCACCGCGCTCACCGCATAGTCGATGGGGTCCTTGATTTCCGCGAGACTCTTGTAATTGGTGATGCCCATTGCCTCGATGCCGGCAATCTCGTTGGGATCGATTTGCACGGAATACAACTTGGTCTTGAGCTGCGACATCGAACGCAGCCACATGAAGCCGCCCATCCGCTTGTCACCGATCACGACTACGGAACGGGGATTAAAAGCGCGCCTCAGGTTTTCCAGACGCGCGGCGCGATTCGGATCAGCGGGCGGCTCGTGGTCCGTCGGTCCGACCAGTACGCGCGCATCGAGAACCGCAACGCCGCGCGAATAAACGGAGATGGGATTGAGATCCATCTCCTGCACTTCCGGATGCGCGATCGCGAAATCCGACAGCCGTACGAGAAGCTCAGCGATCGCGTCCACATCCGCTGCCGGCCGGCCGCGAACTCCCTGCAGCACTGCCGCGCCACGTAGCTCCGTGAGCATCGCGCGCGCGTCCGCTGCGCCCAGCGGGGCCAGCCGCAATGCGGTGTCCTTCAGCACCTCCACGTGAACCCCGCCCAGTCCCACCATCACCATCGGCCCGAACCGGTCGTCACGGGTCACCCCCGCGATCAACTCGACGCCGCCCGGCGCAGCCATCGGCTGCACCGCGACTCCATCGAACCTTGCCTGCGCCGCCATCGTCGCAAGGCTGTCACGAATCCGCACGAAAGCGTCCCGCACGCTCTCGGGCGAAGCGAGGCCGAGCTCGACGCCACCAACGTCGCTCTTGTGGCTGATGCTCGGCGACAAGACTTTCAGGGCGACCGGAAATCCCATCCGCGCCGCAGCGGTCGCCGCCGCATCTGCGGTCTTGGCAACCTCCGGAATTGCAACCTCGATGCCGATGGATTTCAGGATTTGCTTGGACTCGATTTCGGAGAGCGCCGTGCGACCGTCTTTCCCAGCCGCCGCGATGATTTGTTCGGGGGTTGAGTTGTTCACGTTGTGGCGTATAGCAAAGCCAGGCCTTGATTTGAAACGACACCAGGGACCTCTCGCCGCGCCTCCGCGAGCTTCATGAACCTTCATCGGTCCAAGCGACGGTGTCGTACGAAAATCGGCTGAGCGGCCTTTTGCGAAGGGGCCGCTAAGCACCGCCGAGCATGGGGATCCCCGTTCTCTGGAGTAGTCGGGCGCTGTTTTCGGCTCATCCTTGGCGCCGACCTAAGGCACCGGCTTCAGAACAGCGAGAGACGTCTCTCTAGAGGTTACGTTACTCGACTTCCGGGTTTATGAACTGCGAGGAGCAGGTCTCTATTGAGTTGGGATGGATGAATCTGAAATGGCGCGACGACTAGTTCAATCCGGCTACTAGCCGGATACGGATAGAGCCTCGACCAGGCTGAAGCGGCGTTCGTAAAGCGCACGTCCCACTACGACGCCAACAATTCCCTGATCGAAGGAACTGGCCAGGATTGCGAGGTCGGCGAGACTCCCGATCCCGCCGGAAGCGATTACCGGAATGCCGCTGCCGCGCGCCAGTCCGATCATCGCGGCTGCATCGACACCCTGTTCGGTTCCATCGCGCGAGATATCGGTTACCGTGACTGCCACAGCGCCTGCTGCCTTAAAGCGAGCCAGCGCATCTCCGGCGGAGAGCTGGCTGCTCTCCACCCATCCCTTGATGGCCAGCTTTTCGCCACGAATGTCTACCGCGCCGATCACGCGCCCCGGAAACTCGCGGCAGGCCTCGGTGAGCAGCTCCGGCGTGAGAATTGCGGCGGAGCCTGTCGAGATATAGCTGGCGCCGCTTGCGAAAGCGGCCCGCATTGACCCAATGGTCCTCAACCCGCCGCTCACATCGAGTGCGCAGCTCACCGCCTCGCGAATCGCGCGAATCGCTCCCAGGTTCCGCGGCTCGCCCGCAATCGCACCATCCAAATCGACGACGTGAATCAGTTGCGCGCCTCCCGCTTCGAACTCTTTGGCCACCGTGGCCGGTTCCCGCCCGTAAACCGTTGCCTGCGCCATGTCGCCGCGCATCAGGCGCACGACCTCGCCGCTCTTCAGGTCGATTGCAGGAATGACAGTGAACTTCTTAAACAAAACCGAATGGGGCTAGGACGCGAGCGTTCCCTTGGTGGAGAGCACTCCCGAAACCCGCGGCTCCAGCGAGCTTGCTTGATCCATCGCCCGCGCGAACGATTTGAACACGGTTTCGATAACGTGATGCGGATTGCGGCCGGCGCGGAGGTGCAGATGCAGGTTGAGCCCGGCCTCATCGCTGAATGCTTTCATGAAGTCCTGCACCAGCTCCGTCGGAAAGTTGCCAACCCGTTCCTGCGTTACCGGTACTTCGTACGACAGGTACGAGCGGCCGCTGATATCCACCACCGCCGTGCACAAGGCTTCGTCCAACGGCACTGTCGCCTCGCCAAAGCGGCGGATTCCCGAGCGATCGCCCAGCGCCTGGCGAAAGGCGCGACCCAGCACAATGCCCACGTCTTCGACCGTATGATGCTCGTCGATGTGCAGGTCGCCATGGGCTTCGACCTTGAGATCGAAGAACCCATGGCGTGCGAAGCTTTCCAGCATGTGGTCCAGAAAAGGAACTCCGGTCGCGATCTCGCCATGGCCGGTGCCGTCGACCTTGAGTGCAACTTTAACCTGCGTCTCGCGCGTCTTGCGCTCCACTTCCGCCGCCCGCCGTGGAGCGTTCGGTCCGATGACTACGGGCGTGACTCTGCGCCCGCTTGCTTTACGGGCTGATTTTGCTTTTGCCGCCATCTCGGTTCACGCCTCCTCCCTGCCCTGCACCTCCAATCGCATCTCCATCGCACGCGCGTGGCCCTCGAACCCCTCCATCCGTGCAAGTTGCGCAGCCATCGGCGCCAGGGAGTCGACGGCCTGTCGCGAAGCCTCGATTATACTGATTCGTTTGAGGAAATCGTATGCACCCAGCGGCGAAGCAAATCGCGCCGCGCCTCCCGTGGGGAGGACATGGTTGGGGCCCGCGATATAGTCGCCAAGCGGCGCGGAACTTAAAGCGCCAAGAAACACCGCTCCGGCCGACTTGACCTGCTTGAGCCAGCGACGCGAGTCGCGGATGTCGAGTTCCAGATGCTCGGGGCCGATCTGGTTGGCAATCTCGAATGCTTGCCCGAGGCTCCGCACGACCACCAACGCCGCCCGTTTTGCCAGGACCCGCCGGACCGCTACAGCCCGCGGCAGCGAGCGCAGCGCCCCATCGAGCGCTGCCGCCACTTCTTGTGCCAGCCGCGCCGACGGCGTCAGCAGCATTGCGGTTTCATCACCGGACCCATGCTCTGCCTGTGCGATTAAGTCTGCAGCGACCCACGCCGCATTCGCACTCGAATCTGCGATGACCATGACTTCGCTGGGACCGGCCATTTTGTCTATGTCAGCGGCCCCATAGACCATCCGCTTTGCCGCCTGCACGTAAGCGTTGCCGGGACCAACGATCTTGTCGACTGGTTTGATGCTCGCGGTGCCATAGGCGAGTGCTGCCACGGCGTGCGCACCGCCGACCCGATAGTATTCGGTTACTCCTGCAATCGCGGCCGCCGCCATGACCACTTCGCGCTCACCTCCGCGGGCGGGTGGCGAAACCATGACGATTTCCTCGACTCCGGCGATGCGCGCGGGAATTGCGTTCATCAAAACCGACGACGGATATGCTGCGCTGCCTCCCGGCACGTAGATACCCACCCGACGAAGGGGTCGAACTATCTGTCCAAGGCGCATGCCGAAGCGGTCGCGGTACGCAAAAGACTCCGCCAGTGTACGCCGGTGGAACTCTGTGATGCGGGTGGCCGCCAGTTCCAGCGCGCGGCAATCCTTGGATGGGATCCTCGCGGGGGCCGCCGCAAGTTCCTTGCTCGTGACGCGAAGCCGGCGGCGGCTCATTCGAACGCCGTCGAATTCGCGCGTGTATGCGATGAGAGCCGCGTCGCCGCGCCGGCGAACGTCGCGGATAATTTTCGCTACTGCCTTGTCGATGCGCGCGGCCGCGCCGCTGTCACGCCGTGCGCTCATCATCCCCATGAATCGCCGGAATTCCGCCGTGTCGGTCTTGAGGATTCGTGGCTTCAAAAGGCGTCCTTTACTCTTTCAACACGACCGCCGAGCGTGCCGAGCTTCGCGTCGATAGCCTCGTAGCCACGATCGAGATGATAGATGCGGCTTAGCTCGGTGGTGTTTTCAGCAGCCAGACCCGCGAGAATCAGGCTCATGCTCGCGCGCAGATCGGTTGCCATCACGGGTGCGCCGCTCAACTGAGTGGGGCCGCGCACCACGGCGGTGGGACCCTTCATCAGGATGTCGCCGCCCATCCGGATCAGCTCGGGGGCGTGCATGAAGCGGTTTTCGAAGATGGTTTCCGTGATCACCGAGGTCCCGGAGGCCTGGGTGAGCAGGGCCATCATCTGTGCCTGCAGGTCGGTAGGGAATCCCGGGTACGGAAGCGTGCGCACCTCCACCGGCTTGAGTGTCCCGTTGCGCCGTACGCGTACTCCCGAACCGCCGTTCCCGCTGACCTCCACTCCAGCCTCGCGCAGTTTGACCATGACTGCGTCGAGATGCGCCGCAGGCGCGTTGGCGACTTCGATATCACCGCCAGTGATCGCCGCTGCGATCATCATGGAGCCGGCCTCGATTCGATCCGGAATGGTCTCGTGATCGGCCCCGTGGAGGCGATCGACACCCTCAATTTCGATGACGTGCGTTCCCGCGCCGCTTATTTGCCCGCCCATCGCATTGAGCAGTTTCGCAAGGTCCTGGACTTCCGGCTCGCGGGCCGCGTTTTCGATCTGGGTCCTCCCGCGAGCGATGCTTGCCGCCATCATGATGTTCTCGGTCGCTCCTACCGAGGGGTTGTCCAGCCAGATTCGAGCGCCCTTGAGACGTTCAGCACGCGCCTCGACGTACCCTCCACGAAGTTGTACGCGCGCTCCCAGGGCACGAATTCCGCTGATATGCAGATTCACCGGGCGAGCTCCGATCGCGCACCCTCCGGGCGTTGAAACGCGTGCCCGGCCCGACCGCGCGAGCAGCGGGCCCAGCACAAAAAACGAGGCCCGCATCGTTTTGACCAGCTGGTAGGGGGCTTCGTGCCCGGTCACGCGCGCCGCGTGCAGGGTGAGTTGATGCTCTCCCGTCCATTGGGCCGCAACCCCAAGTCCGCTTAGAAGATCGATCGCGGTTCGCACGTCCCAAAGCCGCGGCACGTTGCTGATTCGCACCGGCTCGTCGGTCAGCAGCGATGCCATCATGAGCGGGAGCGCGGCATTCTTGCTTCCGCTGAGGACGATCCGACCCTTAAGCGGCGCGCCCCCATGTATGATCATTTTTTCCATCACGAGCTCAGGGCCGCGCGGTAACCACCCGCGCAATGCCGTCCAGATCCTTTATCACGCCGGCCGGATGCATTCCCGCCGCGGCGAGAATCGCGGCCACCGCACTATCCTGTCCCGCTCCGACCTCCAGCACCAGAAGGCTGCTCCGCTCCAGATGCGATTTGACGCCGGCCGCGATGCGCCTGAAGAAATCCAGACCGTCGGGGCCCGCGCGCAGAGCCACCTGCGGTTCAAAATCGCGCACCTCTGCCTCCAGCAGGGCGATGTGATCGTCGACAATATAGGGCGGATTGGAGATGACGAGATCGAACTTCCCCAAGGGGGGCCCGGCATCCAACCTCTCGAAAAGATCCGCCGCGACGAAGCCGATTCGCTCCGCGACTTTGTTGCTCGCGGCGTTGCGCCGGGCGAGCGCCAACGCGGGTGGCCAGATATCGGTCGCCACGACGCTAACCTGCGGCGCGTTTACGGCCAGCGCCACAGCGATTGCACCCGGTCCGGTCCCGAGATCGAGGACCTGAGCACGCGGGTGTTGGGTGATGAACCCAAGAGCTACATCAACTACTGTCTCCGTGTGCGGGCGCGGAATGAGCACCTCGCGGTTGACTTCGAACTCCAGGGAATAGAACTCTCGTCGGCCCAGAATATAGGCGACCGGCTCGCGCGCTCGGCGGCGCGCCATCATCGCCTCAAACTGCGCAACGGTTTCAGGGGATAGATCCACGCTGCCCGACAGCAGCGCCGCGCGATCGAGATGCGCGGCCGCCGCCAGTAAAAGCTGTGCATCGAGTTGCGCCGAGCCGATCCCGGACGCCGCCAGGCTTGCCGCAGCCGCTTCCAGGACGACCGACGCTTTTGGGGTTTGACTCGATGCGCTCGGTCCCGGCATTCGCGGTCAGGCGCTGAGCGCTTGCGCCTGCTCCTGGGTCGCGAGTGCGTCGATTACCGGATCCAGTGCGCCGTCGAGAAACTGCTCGAGTTGGTGAATGGTCAGATTGATACGATGGTCGGTCACCCGTGATTGCGGGAAGTTGTAGGTGCGAATGCGCTCGGAGCGGTCGCCGGTCCCCACCATCGAGCGCCGGGTAGCCGCGATTTGCGCGTCTTGTTCGGCGCGGGCTTTTTCCAGCAAGCGCGCGCGCAGAATCTTGAGCGCGCGCGCCTTGTTCTTATGCTGCGATTTCTCGTCGCGACACACTATAACCATGCCGCTTGGGATATGGGTAATGCGAACCGCGGAATCGGTCGTGTTCACGCTTTGCCCGCCCGGCCCCGAAGCGCGCATGACATCGATGCGCAGGTCTTTGTCTTCATTAATATTCACTTCCACGTCGTCAGCTTCGGGCATGACCGCAACCGTCACCGCGGAGGTGTGGATGCGTCCCGAGCCTTCGGTTTCGGGCACCCGCTGTACCCGGTGAACCCCGCCCTCGTATTTGAGGCGCGAGTAGGCGCCGCGCCCGCTGATCAGCGCAATCACCTCCTTGATCCCGCCGAGTCCCGTATCGCTGAGACTCATCGCCTCCAGTTTCCACCCGCGACGCTCGGCGTAGCGCGAGTACATGCGGTACAGTTCGCCCGCAAACAGTGATGCTTCCGCGCCGCCGGTGCCGGCGCGAATTTCCAGGAGGACGTTTTTCTCGTCGTTGGGGTCGCGCGGGGTCAGGAGTTGCTTTAACTTTTCCTCGACCGCCTCCTGCTTCTTCTGCAATGCTGGCAGCTCCGCCTTGGCGAGTTCGCGCAACTCCGCGTCATCGCCGTCGAGAATCGACTTGTGCTCCGCGACCTCATCCAACAATTTGCGATACTCGCGCGCACAATCGGTAACCTCCACCAGCTGCGCGCGTTCCCTGGCCAGGCGCGCGAATTCGCGATTGTTGGCGATCGTCGCGGGGTCCTGGAGTTTCTTCTCCAGGTCCGCGAAGCGCTCTTCGATCCCTTTGATTTTGTCGAGCATCTTTCGACCAACTCCGAGCGCGCTGCGGACCCCGAAACGAATCGCGGCGGGAATCACCCGCCGCAAATACCATTCTCCCGTCACCCTAAAGCGCGTGGCGCCCTGGGCGGCAGGAGGTCAAATGCTACTTCAGTCCGTACTTGCGCTTGAAGCGCTCGACGCGCCCTGCGGTGTCGACCAGACGCTGCTGGCCGGTGTAAAACGGATGACAGTTCGAGCAGACCTCGACATGCAACTCTTTGGCGGTCGAGCGAGTCTCAAAGGTGTTGCCGCACGCGCAGGTTACTATGCAGCGGCGGTATTCGGGATGAACTTCGGCTTTCATCTAGGTGAATTTAACCACTCATTCCTATTTCGCAAACGATACCACCACCCGTCACACCAGACAATTCCGCGGCTCTCCACCGCCATACTCCGATGCGCTTCTGTGGCGTGCGCAACGCTCTTGGTATTCGCCGGGACCGGCATCGCCGGCGCCGAGACTCCCGCGTCTCACCCGGTACCCGCGCCCGGCTTTTCTTCGCAGGCCGAAACCATCTTTAACACCGTTCTGGCGCTGGCGGCTCCGGGGCCGTCACGCGCGCAACGTTCGCTTGCGATCGCTGGCCGGCAACTGGATTTTCAGGGGAAAATCTGGTTGCACCCCGAATTCAGTCCGCCGGTCCGCAAGCTTCTCGATGAGCTTCCACCACGTCAGGCCACGATCATTCGTGCCGCAACTCTATACTCTCGCAAAGATATCGCCTGGACCGAGCTTCCCGAGAAGGCCCATCAGGTCTCGGTGATCGGTCATCCCGAGCAGGAAAACTACTTGTATGAGCTGAACACCAAATTTCAAAATCCGGAACTTCCCTTTCACATGTCGGGCGCCTTTACGCTTAAGCCTGTCCCTGGCTCAGTGGAGGGGAACATTCGCGCCGTAGACGGACAAGTCGACGGCGCTTTGCTCACCGACACCTACGGCGCCAGCGGGGGGCTGGCTTTTCTCGCCGCTCTGTTGCGCTTCATGCATGGCGACCTGTGCGCGCCGTGGGATACCCAACCCGGCGTTTTCAACCATCATGATCGCGCGATCCTCGACCGCTTTCACCGCGATATGCCCAATTTCTCGGCAAAGGTCGAGCACTACTTGAAGTTTCGCAACGTGCTTGATGAATTTTCAGGGTCCGGCGACCCGGTGGTTCTATTCAATCTCGATGCCGAGCTACAAACAAGTTCGCTAAAGCCGTTTCCGCAGCTCTATCAGTTCTATCGCTCGATCGCGCCTTCGGTGGTGGCCAAGACCGTAGTCACCGACTCGTATGGCAACCGCTGGCTTGAAACCCAGTTCAATCGCGGCCGTTTGCGCACCATCTTCATGCTGCGCAGAGGATTGCTGACCCCCTTCAACGACGCTTACCAGGCTGCCGCAGAGAGCGTCGACCTGACGCAGGCTGGCCGTGGCAGCTATCACACCAGGACATCGGCCACGATCACGCGGCTGGGATTGACCTTCGGGCTCGACGATCTGAGCTTCGCTACCAATTTCCGCTCCGGTCCGGACACGGTGGAAACCACCAGCACGATCGAAGCGGTGCCAACGCTGGTAGCGCCGCCGGGCATCCACAAAATCATCGATTTGATCGCCGGTGAATTCCTGCGGGTGCTTGCGCAGGGCGGTGGCGGCTTTCGCGCCACATTTTCCTCGCGCCCCGAAGGTACCGGGCTCTATCGATGGACGGGGAGCGCGAATGCCGAATTCAGCTATGCTCCGGCGCTTGAACTGCTCGCGCGGGTGGGTGATTCGGTTGCCGATGCGCATTCCGCCGAAGTGAAGCGCGAGGAGCGGCAACTGGGTCAGGAACTGTTCGACGCGTTCATGACTGACTACAATGACTCGCGCCCCAGGATCCAAGCGCTGGATGGCGTTCGGGAAGGCAGCAGTGAGAACGCACCGCTTCATCATTAGCATCTTCTTGCTCTCCTCGATTGCCGCTTGCGGTCCGTCTGATACCGCGGGTCCCGAAGCGCCTTCGACGCCCCACTACGTCAACGATCTGTCAACTCTGTCCGCGAAACCGGTGGCTCAAATCAGCAATCCGCACGCGGCATACGAGGCCACCAACCAGACCGATTCGTTCGGCCATGCCTTTGAGGGAAAACCCGGCAGCGAGCGCCACGTGGGCACCGACGCTGCGCCAGCCGTTCAGCAACTCACGAATCTCAAGGCCGCTCAGTTCGCCGGGTTTTCAGGAAGCCTGCTCGACCAGCTGTGGGGTCAGGTGCGGGTGCGTGAGACCGATGACGACATCGCCCGTCTAAAATTGCCAAATAATCTACAGCCCGTAGTCCTCACCGCGACGCTGGCACCCGACGGCAAACTCCAGGAAATCGTTATCGATCAGCGCTCGGGAAAGGCGATTATCGACAAACTCTTTATCGACGCCTGCAAGAAATCCATCTGGAGCAAGAATCCCCCAAAGGCCGCAGCGCTGCCCAACGGCACCTACCAGGTTCGCATACAGGGCCGAATAGAAAACTTCGCCTCCCATGAAAGCCGCTGGACCTTCAAGACCTACATGGGCATCGCCGTACTGTAGCTTTGCTCCGAACGTTCACGCGTATCGGTCGACGGTTATTCGCGCCCAGAATTCGCGGGGTTGGAAACGGTTTCCGTCGCTGACTTATAAGAGAACCCCAGGAAGTGGAGGAATCCCGCTCTCCGCCCTGCCCCACACCATTTTCGTTTGATAATATCGCGGCTGGTGGAGTCACTCTCCGAATATCTACCGCGCCCGGGCCTGTCCACACCGATCGTCACTATCCTGTCGCCCAAGGGCGAGGTCCTCGAGCAGGAACAGCGTGCCGCTGTGCGGTACATCATTCAGGGAGGCCGTGGCGCGGACATTCTCTTCGCCGCTGGAACCACCGGCGAATGGGACCGGATGGACAACCGGGGTCGCCAGACCGTCTCGCGAATCGTAGTCGATGAATGCCGACGCGTGTCGCTGGCCATCGGTCGTCGAATCGAGGCGTGGGTCGGAATCACCGCGCATACGCGGGCCGAGACCCTGGCAAATCTGAAGTATGCGATTGAGCTCGACTCCGATGCTGCGGTCGTTGCGCCTCTTTCGATTCGCGACGCAGGTTCACCACCCGACTTCGTGGAACGCGAGGTCGGCGGGTTATTCGAAAAACTGGGCCGGACCATTCCGATATTTCTGTATGACAACGCCGACATCGCGGCGCCTGGTAAGTCGCCGCACATCCACACCCGCGATGTAAAGCGGATGGCACGCCTGAAGTACGTGCGCGGCGTGAAAGTCACTGCCGGTAAGGCGGTGTTGGGCAACTACACCCGGGCCGCTTCGCACTTCAAGCTGTCCCATGAGTTCGCAATTTATGCCGGCGACCCCTACCTGATTTTCGACCTGTTTGCTCCCGCCGAAGGCATCGCCGGCTCGCTGCGCCATCGCTGGAACCGCTATGTAACACAACGCTCGATGCCCTATGGGGTGGTCGCGGGCCCGGCCAACATCCTCCCGCGCGAATGGCAGCGAGCATGGCGCGTGTGCCGCGCCGGAAACGGCGAGCTGATAGCGCGTTACGGCGGCGCGGTCGAACAACTCCGCGCTGCCTGCACATTCAGGCGCGCCGGCAAGCCGTACGTGCCCGTCATCGCTTGCTACAAGGCCGCCCTGAAGGAGCTGGGCGTGGTTGACAGCGATGCAGTCGCCCGGGCAACCCCATCGCTCGAGGGTGCCGAACGACGGGAGTTTGCGGCGCGCGTGGAGCGGATGTTTAAGCGCAATGCCGAGGAGCTGGAGCCCGGATGGGTCAGTGAATATGATGCGCATCCGGCGCTTGACCGGGCGCCCGGAGTTCTTCGCGGGCATGGCTGACGGAAAACTCGACGTCGTGGGCTGCGGCAGCATGGTTGTGGACCTGTTCTACCGCGCTCCACGAATCATCACCGCCGACGAAAAAACCATTCTGGACGCCCATGACGCGGGCGGCTCGGTGGAGCGCACCCAGGTGGGCGGGCTCGTACTCAACCATCTCGGTTGGGCGCGCGTGCTCGGGCTCAGCGCCGGCATCTTCGGCAAGATGGGGGATGACCGGCACGGTGAATTCTTGCGCGCCGGGATGGATCGGTTCGGCATAGCGCAGCATCTGACGCTCGACGGCAGTTCGAGTTCGTTTGCCACGGTGATCGTCGACGCGAATGGCGACCGCGCAATCTACATGGCGCGTGGAGCGACCGCCGAGCTGCGGCCCGAGGAAATCCAGCGCCGTCACGGCGCTTTTATTCGACGCGCCAACATAATCTCGACCGAAGTTTCGCAGCTGCCGCTCCCGACCGTGAACGCGATCCTGGCGTTCGCGCGCAAGCATTCAATTCCCAGCGTCCTGGATGTGGACCTTCCCGCCACCGACGCGGCCCAGATGCTGGGAACGCGTGCTGATCTCGAACGCGCGCTCAGGCTCGCGACCATACTGAAACCATCGAAGGCCGTCGCCGCTAGCCTTGCCGAATCGAAAAACGCCGACCCGCTCAAGATGGCCGAGAAAATTCGCGCGCGCTGGGGCAACCGCGTGGTGATCATCACCATGAGCGATCGCGGGTGCGCCATCGCGGCCCGCGATGCTGCACTCAAGGTGCCCGCCTTTCGGGTGAAGCAGGTCGATGCGACCGGCGCTGGCGATGCGTTTCTGGCGGGAATCCTGGCTGCGCTGCGCTGGAAGCTTCCGTGGGAAGCCGCAGGGCGGCTCGCTAACGCAGCGGGCGCGGTCTGCATCAAGCGCCTCGGCGCCTTCCCGGAACGATTCGAGCTGCGCCGCGAAATCCTCGACCTTTACGGAGCGCCGCTTCCCGAAGCGCCGTCCGTGCGCAACGATGGGTTCCGGGCGCCGTCCCCGGTTGAACAGGCCGAGCACGAGGTTCGCGAAATCGAGCGGTTCTTCGCGCAGTCGTTGGACGAGCTAAAAATTCTCCGTGGTGGTCTCGATCTTGCCGCCCTCGCCCGCGCCGTAGAAATGATCCGGCAAGCCCAGGCACGGGGGGGCCGGGTGCACGTAACCGGAGTCGGCAAGCCCGAGCACGTCGCGCGTTATGCGGCGAGCCTCTTCTGCTCGGTCGGCACCCCCGCTACCTTTCTGCACGCAACCGAGACCCTGCACGGCAGCCTCGGACAAGTACATCCTCACGACATAGTGATCGCGATTTCCAACAGCGGTAACACCGAGATCTGTTCCGCCGCCATTGCGATCAAGGAGCAGGGCGCCGAGCTGATCGCCGTAACCGGGAACCGCAACTCGGATCTGGCGCGACTGGCTGATCTCGTCATCTGCGCGCCGGTGCGGCAGGAAGGCGGCGGCCTGGGGCTGGCCCCGAGAATCAGCGTGCTCGCGGAAACCTTCGTCCTGGCCGGCCTGTCAGTAGCTCTCGAAGTAGCGCGCGGCCTGACGGCCGAAGAATACAGCCGCTTCCACCCCGCCGGCGCGCTGGGCGACGCCGCCCGCCGCATAGCCCGCGACGGCAATCCGAAGGGAAAGGCCTAATCCGATTGTCTGCTTTGCGACCCTCGACGCTGGAGCGAAGGCGTTGGGGCAATATTTCCGAGGGGGCCCAAGCGGATGAGGTCTGGCCCTCACCGGCGCCACCAACCTTCCTTTGCTCGCCGTCCCGTCGCTCGATCCTGGTCTTCTACCGCCCCACAAACCGGGGCGCCCGCTTCTGCTGAAACGCCCCGATGCCTTCCTTGTAGTCCGCAGTCCTCCCCGCCGCGCCCTGCGCTTGCGCCTCGCAGCGCAGCACCGCGAAGAGTCCCAGCGCCTCCTCGTCAATTCGCCGCATCAGCCGTTTTGATTCCGCAAACGCCGCCGTCGGCCCCTTTGCGACCTGCGCCGCAACCGAGCGCGTATGCTCGACCAGCTTCTCCTTCGGCAAGCTCTGATTAATCAGCCCCCATTGTGCCGCTTCCACTCCGGAAAGCAGGCGGCCGGTGTAGATAAGCTCCAGCGCGCGATGCGAGCCCAGACGGCCAGCAAAAAACGAGTGCCCGCCCGAGTCGAGTACCGCACCAATCCGCGCGAACGGCGACCCTATCTTCGCGTCATCCGCGCAGTACACCACGTCGCAAGCCAACGCCATTCCGAGCCCGACGCCAAGGCAAGCCCCGTGCACGGCAGCAAGGGTCGGCGCCGGAAAAGCAGCGATTCGCTTGATGATCGGGTTGACGATGCCTTCCAGAATGGCCTCGGCATCTTCGTTGCCAGGGTCGGCATCCGCCAGGTCGCGTCCGGCGCAGAATCCCGCGCCCTCGCCCCTCAGCAAGAGCGCCCGCACCGCGGCCCGCTCGACCCGCTCGAAAGCGGCGACGAACTCCTTCGCCATCGCCTCGTTGATGGCATTTAGCTTGTCAGGACGGTTGAGAACGATTTCGGCCAGCGAATCGCTAATCGTCAGATCGACCGCCATGTCATTGCCCTCCAGAGGGGATTGGGCACCGCCAGAAAGCCGGTCAGAACACCGGAATTATGTCCTCCGCGGTAATGTCGCCGACTTCAACTCCCTCGATATCGAGTTCGGGAATCGCCGGAAACTTGATACCCCATCGCTCGACAAGCTTGCGCACGCGTGCGATCGCGAGCCGCCAATTGTCCGCCTGCTGCTCGTAGGTGAGGATTCCCAGTCCCGCTTCGCGCGCGACACGGAGCAGAATGCGATGGTTGTGCAGAAAATAGTCCGGCAGGTCCCAGAACTGCTGGGGCGGCTCCCACAATACCATCGACAGGAACACGAAGCCGGCGCGGAGTTGTTTGGTGATGAACTCGCGATGCTCATCGGTGAGCCCCGGCCACTGCTTTTCGAGCAAGCTTATGCAGATTTGCAGATGCCGTGCTTCGTCCCGTCCGATCGCGTTGAACACCTCGCGAAACACCGGATGGGTCGTGGCGCGGGACATTCCGTGGAACAGCGTCGAGGAGGCAACCTCGCCCATCATGAAGGAAGTGAAAATGATCGCGAGCGGGTAGCGATCGATGGCCCGGTTGTAGCCGGTCCAGTAGCGTCCGCCGTTGTGGTAGAGCCAATCGATATTGTTGAGCGCGACCTGCTGCAATTCGCTGCGCGGTGTGAAGTCCTGCGGTCCGCCCGGTACCAGCTTCTCGATCACGTGACGGCAGCACTCCTCGTGATTGTTTTCGTCGCGGGTAATGGAAAAGAAACACTTGCGGACGGGGTCCTCCTCGTGCGCCTCCCATGCGCGGATGGTGGCGCGGGCGAACACCGCCGGCCCCGAGGAATCGAAGTTGGAAAGCAGCGCCCACCAGTACATGATCGCCACCTTCTCGTCGTCGCCGTAGGATTCCGGCGAGAGTTCCTGCCACGGTAAGTCGGACGGATTGAAGCCCTCCCGTTTCGCGCGCTCGTAGATCTCACGGAGCTTGGGCGTTTCGCACCGCCATTCCATCGGGAAGATATTGGGCTGCTCGACCTTGGGCGCCGGAAGCAGTCCGCCCGTGGGAATGATGAACTCGCTCATGGCTGCGTCCTCACTCACAGGTTATCAACCTTTTGGTAGATTTTCAAGGCGCGCGATGGCGGCTGGTCTCGACCCCTTCGAACACGATCCGAAATACCGCCCCGGCGATGGCCGCCGCGTCCAGTTCGCCTCCGGGCCGGTACCACTCGCTTACCGAGTTGAGCATGCCGAACAACAGGCGCGTCGCCAGCCGCGCATCCAGGTCGCTCCTGATCTCGTGGGCGCGCTGCGCGCCGGCGAAGAAGCGGGCAACCCGGTGATCAAATTCACGCCGACGCTCCACGATACGCCGTTCCGCGCGGGTATTACCGCGCACCCGCAGCAACAGCGCCACTTCCGGCAGCATCGCGACCGTAATTTCGATCGTGCGCGTGATGATGTGGCGCAGGCGCTCAAGCGACGGTCCGCGTCGCGCCGCTGGCTCCTGCAGCACCGCGTACAGCGCATCGAATGCGCGGCCCACCCCGCGCTCGAGCAGCTCTTCCTTGCTGCTCACATGATAGTAGATGCTGGCCTTGGTGATGCCGGCCGCCCGCGCCACGTCATCCAGCGAAGCGCCGTCATATCCGCGCTCCAGGAATACGCGGACTGCCACGTCCAGAATTGCGTCGCTGTTGTATGGTCGGCGCTCTTTTGCGGATGGTCGTCCCACGGTCCCCCTCCGATGCCTTCCAAGTGTGCCGCGCACCGGAGGTGGTTTCCAGCCGGCATCGCGAAAAGACCGCTTGTCGCCAGGGTGCACTGACCTTAAGTTGGTTTCTTTGTGAACCTTCCGCCAGCCATCCGGACCGCACACTCATCCGATCTCGACGAGCTCCTGCGCCTGGTGGGCGCGTACTACCGATTCGACCGGATCCGCTTCGAGCGCAGGACGATTGCCGGCGCGCTGAGCACGCTCCTTCGCAAACCCGCGTTGGGCCGGGTCTGGGTCGCACAGGGCCGCGAGCGGTTGGTCGCCTACCTCGTGCTGACCTTCAATTACGATCTCGAGTTTGGCGGTCTCGAGGGCATGATCACGGAGCTGTACGTCGAAGCGCGCTGGCGGCGGTTTGGTATCGGGCGGCGGCTGATCGACCTGGCCCGTTCCTTCTGCCATAAGTCAGGCATCGACACCCTTGAACTGCAGGTGTCCAGAGATAACCGCAAGGCGCGCGCCTTCTACAAATCGCTGGGCTTTCGCGAATTCGATCGGGTCGTCATGGCCATCGATGCAGCTCCAGCTATGCCAGCGAAGAGGGATCTCCGATCATGAAGTACGGAATCGCGATTCGAAACATGGGCCCCCAATCCAATCGCGCCGCTTTCCGCGCGTGCGCACGAGGCGCCGAAGACGCGGGCTTCGATGCGCTCTTCGTGTCTGACCATCTTTGCATTCCGCCCGATCAGACCGAGGGCTCCGGAGGCCGCTATCTCGACGTGCTCGCGGCACTCGCCTACCTGGCCGGCATGACGAGTCGCATCCGCATAGGTGTCTCGGTGCTGGTTCTGCCCTATCGGCCGGCGGTGCTGACCGCCAAGCAGGTTGCAACCATCCAGGAGCTGTCGGACGAAAGAATGATCCTCGGGGTCGGCGTCGGATGGATGAAGCCGGAATTCGATGCGCTCGGGGTTGAGGTGCGCAAGCGCGGTGCGGCCACCACCGAGACACTGCGCGTGCTTCATCACCTGTTCGACAATCGCGACGCGAGAGCCTACGAGGGCCAGCTGGTCAAGTTCCCGGCCTTTGTGTTTGAACCGCATCCAAAACGCCCGCCCATCTGGGTAGGCGGCGGCAGCCCCAAGGCACTGGACCGGGTCGTGGAATTCGGCGACGGGTGGCATCCGATGCAGCGTGCGCCAGAACTTAAACCTTTGGTTGAAGATTTACGGTTGCGGATGCGCGCCGCAGGTAAACCCGAACCCGAAATAGTAGTTCGCCGCGCCTTGAAGCTCGACGACATCGGCGCCGCCCGCGCCAAACTCGACGCAGAACGTGAGGCGGGGGCGACCTATTACATCCTGGACCTGGGCCGCTACCCCGACGAGCGAGAGTTCAACCGCAGCGCAGAAATTTTCATAGGCAAAGTCGCGCACTAGTAGCGCGCACCTCGTTGCCGAGGCCGGTGCAGCGGTGGGCTTTCCCCAATTCCCGGAGGCTTGGCCACCGCTCCCTTGCAAACGTTCACCCTCAGATAACCCCATCGCGCTTTAACGACTCCAACTCCACTCCACTCAGCCCCAGCAATTCCCCATACACGCGCTGGTTGTCGTGACCGACCGCAGGTGATCCGCGTACCACCTTCCCGGGGGTCAATGAAAACTTCGGCGCGATCCCGATTCCCTTCACCCGGCCCGCCTGCAAATCCTCCCACTCGATATGCATCTCCCGCGCGCGATATTGCGGATCCTCCGCCATGTCCCTGCTCGTCATGATGGGCGAGCATGGCACCCTGCCTTGCGCCATCGCATGAACCACCTGCGCAACCGTGCGTTCCCCGATCCATCCCCGCAAGATCGCGTCGAACTCGATTCCTTCGATCGACTCGAGATTGGTTCGCGCGCGCTGCCACTTCGGGTCCGCGGGGTCAAGACCGATCACTGTCAGCAGCCGGTTATAGACCTCTCCGAGCGCGCCCAACACGATCCACCCGTCGCTCGTCTGAAACGAATCGAGCGGCTGAAATCCCTGCGCCCGATTCCCGGACCGCTCGCGCACCACCCCTTCCTGGAAGTACTCGACCATCGTGCCACCCAGCGTCTTGTGGATAGCCTCGTACTGGGCAAGGTCAATCGACTGCCCCCTGCCGGTCGATCGCGCATACGTGAGACCGGCCAATGACGTCCACAGTGTGAACAACGCAGTAATGTAATCCCCGGTCCAGGGAGCGGCGCGGGTCGGGGGCGTCGGATCGGGATAGCCGGTCTGATACATCATGCCGCCAGCCGCCTGCCCCACCACGTCGTACGATGCACGCATCACGTAGTCGGGATCGCCGGTCTGTCCGAACCCGCTTACGTGGGTAATGACCAGTTTCGGATTGACCTTCCAAACCGCAGCGTCATCGAGTCCCCATTTCGGGTAGGTCCCCGGCTTCGAGCTTTCCATCCAGATGTCCGCACGCGCGACCAGCTTCAGCAGAATCTCGCGACCGCGCGGTTTTGCCAAATCGAGCGTCACGCAGAACACGTTGCGCCGTTCCTGAACCCAGGTGGTCGCCACCGCGGGTCCATCCGTGGTGTTTTTTAGTCGCACTCCGATCGTGCGCCATCCGCTGTCGCCAATCACCGGCCGCTCGATCTGGATGACTTCGGCGCCCATCTCCGCTGCCAGCTCGGCGGCGAACGGCTGCGCGATCAAGGTGCCGGTCGAAACGATCTTGACTCCCTGGAGCGGACCAAATTTCTCCAGCAACAAGGTATCTTCGGGCATGTGACTAAACTTTCTTTCCACCAGGATCATTTGGGATGATGCCCCGATCGCTCACAGGCAGCAACCGACCTCCGCGCATTTCCAGTCATCATTGGCGGCGCTTCCGTCGGGCTTCGTCGCACCCAGAAAGGGGGTTGCGGGCTCCAGCTGGCACCTCCTGAACTCGTTCTCTCTTTTTTTTCGGAAAAATGAGATGATTTGTACTCGACTGGAGTACGGGCCCAGCACGCCGCGCGCCCTTTTCAGCAAAAAGCCGACGGCGCATCATGTCCACGCAGAGCCTAGGCACACTTCAGACACATGTCCTCGGCGAAAATCCGACCGGCGTGGTCTGCGGAATTTCTGAAGCAGATCGCCAAGACGACGGTGTCAGGGGTTTCAAACTCCGAACCGAGTGAAACCAGAAAATGCTCGCCCCGATTTTGCCATTGCCGAAGCGGAGCTGCTCCGAATGAAAAGAGGTGCGTTTTTCCGGCTATCGGACGCGGGTTATGATGAGTAAGCGGGTCCGGGTGGCCATGGCTGAGGACTAGCTTCGATGAACGGCTCCATCAACCACCGAGAGCTTTTGTTTAAGGCGGGTGCCGGCCTGGCTGGCGGCGCGCTGGGATGGCTCCCGGTCGAACTCAGCAGCCACGGACACACGCTGACCGAGCAAATGACCGCGTGGAGCGTGGTTTGGTCGTACGCTGCGATGGCGATTCTTTCGGGTCTGATCGGGGGGATGATCGTCGCCGCGGAAAGCCAGCATTTCGATCTGAGCGGAGCGACGCAGCGCCGTTTTGCCCGCGGTTTCATTATCTGCGTACTGCTTGCGCTTCCGGCCAACTATTTCGCTAATTGGGTCTTCAGCGAAATCCTGAACTTCGGCGGCTGGAGCCTCAATCAGGAAGGTTCAACCTTCTATCTTTTTTGTGCTCGCGTGCTGAGTTGGGCAATAATGGGCGCGATGCTCGGCGCCGGCGTCGGAATCTCAACGCTGCGGCTACCGAACATTCTCAAGGGCGCGATCGGCGGATGGGTTGGCGGCTTGGTCGGGGGCATCCTCTTCGATCCCCTCGGCAGACTGATCGCGAGCGGAATCGGCTCACAGGGACTCGCCTCACGCTTCATCGGGCTCTGTTCCATCGGGCTGGCGATCGGCCTCTTCATCGGCCTGGTGCAGGAACTCACCAAAGCCGCGTGGATCACGGTCGAGCAGGGACGTTTGAAGGGCCGGCAATATCGCGTGGATGGCGCGCGGGTAACCATGGGCAGGGCGGAAGAAAACCCGATCGGTCTGTTTGGCGATAGCTCTGTGCAACCGCGCCACGCCGTGATCGAGCTCAAAGGCTCCGACTATACGATTCGCAATTTAGCCGCCCAGGATGGCACCTTTGTCAACGGAAGCCGAATCGAGACCGCGCCCCTGCATGATAGCGACCAGATCAGGATCGGCGGTTATGAGCTAAAGTTCCGCTT
The DNA here is from genome assembly GCA_046728175.1 of Thermodesulfobacteriota bacterium. Classification (GTDB taxonomy): domain Bacteria; phylum Desulfobacterota; class Binatia; order Binatales; family Binataceae; genus JAFAHS01. The sequence continues at coordinate 25,882 of JBKPEA010000036.1, forward strand.
GCGTCAGGCGGCCGGTGCGGTGCGGGCGCCCGTGCCTTCCGTCGCACAGGGTTTGAGTTCGACCGTCGCTGCCACCCCGCGGGTGAGCGGACCCTGTCTAGTCGATAGTTCCGGGCAACATTTCGCGCTGCGTGCGGGTGCGGTGACCCGGTTGGGGCGGGCCCTCGACAACGACATCGTCGTCAACCATTCGTCGGTGTCGCGCCATCACGCGAGCATCGAAGCGGTCAACGGCACATTTGAATTGCGCGACCTGCAAAGCCAGAACGGAACTTACGTCAGCGACGAACGCGTGACCCAAAGGCCAATCGCAGACGGCGACTTGATAAGGCTCGGGCAGGCGCCCTTTACCTTCCGTGCCTGAACCGGATTTCGAGCGAGCCCACTATTGTTGGCGATGCGGCCAGCCGGTCGTAGTTACCGGGGCGCAGTTCTGCAAGGACTGTGGCGCGCCATTGGGGAGCGGTCATTTTTTCGCGCTCAATCCGGGGTTCAACCCGGTGCTCGCCGCGGTGTTGAGCATCCTTCCCGGGCTGGGGCACATATATAAGGGGCGCCCCGCGCGCGGTGTGATGTGGTTTTTCGGAGTCGCGTTCGCGTACTCGGTTGGCTTTCCGCTCGGGATTCTGCTGCACCTGATATGCGCCTCGAACGCCGCCTTGAAGGGAGCGCTCGAAGATGACGCCTTCATGCGGCTTGGGCGCAATCGACGCAGGAATCGGCGTCGGCGGCAGGGGCCGTATGGAGAGCAACTGTAGAGGCCCAATGATTGCAGCCAACACCATAGTTGGCGGACGTTACCGCGTCCTCAAACCGCTTGGCGGCGGCGGCATGAAAATGGTCTATCTTGCCGAGGATCTGCGGCTGGCTGCGCGCCCCTCGGCGCTGGCGGAAATGGTGGATTCCTTTACCAGTCCCGAGATGCAGAAGCAGGCGATTGCCGCGTTCCAGCGTGAAGCCGATATGCTGGCGCAGCTCTCCAACGAACATATCCCGCGCGTCTTCGATCGCTTCAGCGAACAGAACCGGCACTACCTGGTGATGGAATTCATCGACGGCATCACGCTCGAGCAGCAGCTGCGCGAGGCTGGCGGGAAATTGCCCGAGCAACAGGTTGTCGGAATCGCGCTGCAAATCTGCGACACGCTTCAGTACCTGCACAACCTGGAACCGCCGGTCATTTACCGCGACCTCAAACCCTCGAACGTCATGCTGGCGACCTACGGGCAGGTCAAACTAATCGACTTCGGCATCGCGCGCCTGTTCCAGCCCCAGAGCAACGCCACCATGATTGGCACCCAGGGATACGCACCTCCCGAGCAATATCGCGGCAAGGCCGAGTTCCGCTCCGATCTCTACGCGCTGGGCGCAACCATGCATCACGCGCTCTCGGGCCGCGATCCGGCCGTCGAGCCGCCGTTCAGTTTTCCGCCGCTCCTCTCGGTGTGCCCGGTCGTCACGCCGGAACTGGCGGAACTGGTCGACCAGTCGTTGCAATACGATGTGGTCCTGCGCATCGCCAATGCCGGCGCATTCAAGAGTCGGTTGCTTGCGGTGCAGTCCGGAGAGACCGCGGGTCATGGGGCGCCGGCAGCGAAACCCACCCCTCGCAGAGGAGGCCGCAACGCGCAGCTGGGAGTGCCGGCGAACACCGATCCGTCCCCGCCGCCGTCGTCGACTGCGCCAACCGTGCTGGTCGCTCCCAGCGAGGAAATCTCGTGCCCTCGATGTGGCCGCTTGATCCCCGCGGACTCGCGTTTCTGTTCGTTCTGCGCCGCGCCGGTGGCTATCGCCCTGCGCCCGGAGGAGGTGACTCACGACGCCGAGACCGTCACGCTCGGCGACTTTCCGGGTGCTCCCGATTTTCCGCGACCGGAGCGCACTCGTCGTCGCCCGGGTCGCCAAAGTCCGGCCTTGTACTATCTGCTTCTGGCCGGCCTCTTTGCGGTCGCGTTTGTTCTCACCACCCTCATCGCGCGCACGATGGTCCGTGAACCACAGGTGCCCCCGCCGCCCGATGTAGCTCCGGAGAGCGCCGTGCCGCCAAGCGAGCGGCTTGAGACGCTGCGCCATGAACTCGACGCCGACGGATACCAGAACGTGAATTTCCGCCTCGATGGCGACACCCTCGTCGTGTGGGGTACAGTGACGTCGGAATTCGATCGCGCGAACATCCGCTGGCTCGCCTTTCGGGTCGCGGGAATTGTCTCAATTGTCGATCACATCCAAGTGCACGACGCCTTTGCAGAGCCATGATCGTCGACCTTCACGTACACACCAAATTGTCGACCGACTCGCGGGTCTCGGCGGAACAATACCTGGAGTTCGGCGCCCGCAATCAGAGCGGCCTCGGCGCGATTTGTTTCACCGAACATCGCCGCTATCCGACTGAACCCGAGATCGAACGCGACTACGCGGAATTGGCGGAGCGCTACGCAATCCAGGTGTTCAGAGGCATCGAGGCCGACACTGATCTGGGGCACCTGCTCCTGTTCGGAATCAACGGCGAAGTCATGCGCCGCTTCGACCTCACGAGCCGCATGCTCAAAAGTGACCACCTGATCGAAGTAATCCATCACGAGGGTGGCATCGCCATTCCCGCGCATCCGTTTCGGGATTCCGGTTACGGAGTGCGTCTCGATGCGCTGCTCGCGCGCCACGGCGCGGCGCTGGGGGCGATCGAGGTGCTCAACGGCCAGAATTCCGCGGCCGAGAATGAACGCGCCTCGGATGCCGCGCTTAAGCTCGGAATCACGGCGGTGGGCGGCAGCGATGCACACTTTGCCAGCGGGAAGTGGTTCCTCACTTGCGCCACCGAACTGGAGCGTCCCGTCGCGACGATCGAGGAATTGTGCACCGAACTTCGCGCCGGCCGGGCGAAGCCATACATCTTCCCCGGTGACGGCACCTACCCTCCCGGCTGAACGAGGGTTTCTTCAGAATCGTGAGCGCGCGCAGTCGCAGGCGCGTTCGCCCCGCGCCCAGCGCCATGCGCGCGCCCAGCGCGCGGCCCCAAACGTCACCCCGACGCCACCGAGGCTGGCTGTTCCAACTCGCGCTCGAACTTGCGGATGTCGCCGGGACGGCCGGCGGTGATTATCAGATCACCCGCGTTCAAGGTTCCGTCCGGAGTGATCGGCGTAAAGCCGGCGTCCGGATTTTTGACACTGCGCAGCGCCAGGACGGTAACCGAAAAGCGCGCGCGTGGATCCAACTCCCGAATCGTCTTGCCCGCCGCCGCCCGCGGGATCTCCAGCCGGGTCACACGGTATCCGCTGGCCCAATAGATTGGCTCATCACGGGTCGCGATCGAGCCGACCGACGCGGTGACGCGATTTAGCGCCTGCACGATGTGCTGGCGCGTCACCAAGCCCAGGAACTTCCCGCCGTAGCGGCGGTCCACGACCGGCAGTTCGTCGATCCCCTCGTGTTCCATGATCTGGCTTGCCGAATACAGGTTCTCGGTAGCCAGGATCTCGGCACAATTCGCCTCCGCAATGTCGTAAGCATTGACCAACGGACCTAACTCGCGCCCCCCGGCCAGCAAGCCGAGCAGGTCGCGCGTGACGATGAGCCCGGACAGTCCGCCCTCGTCGCTGACTACCGGCAGGGTTGATTGCGAAGTCTCGCCCGCGACCTGCAGGAGATCGACCAAAGCCGAGTTCTCCCGCACCAGCGCGACCTCCTTGGTCATCACCGCGCTAACCGGAATCTGTGTCAACGCCAATCGTTCCTGGCTGATTTGCAGGGTTTTGCCTTCGCGGGCCAGCCGGTAGGTGTCGATCGATTCGCTCTCGATCGCGCGCGCGACTACCAACGCAGTAACCGTCGCGATCATCGCGGGCAGCGCGATGTCGTATCCTTGGGTCATCTCGAAAAGCAGAAACAGCGCGGTCAGCGGCGCGTGGGTGGTGGCGGCGAGAAAAGCCCCTAGACCGACCAATGAGTAAGAACCACGCGGACCGGTCAGGTGTGGCAGCAGCATCGCCGACAGGCGCTGAAAGGTCCCGCCTGCCATCGTCCCGATGAAGAAAATCGGGCCAAACACTCCTCCCGGCACTCCGCAGCCGAGTGAGATGCTGGAACCCACAAATTTTGTCACAGTCAGCGCGGCGAGCGTCGCCAGACCGAACTGACCGGCCAACGCGCGATTGATTACCGGGTACCCGTCGGAGAGATTGTCTGGCCACCCGATCGCGATCACACCCACCAGCGCGAGACCCAGCTCGATTTTGATCCAGTCGGAGACCTGCATCTTTCGAAACGCACCCGCGGTGAAATGAAAGAAACGGATGAAGGCGGCACCCATTATGCCGAGCACCACGCCCAGCACCCCGTATGTGAACATCTCCCAGTAGCTGCGAAGCTGAAACTGCGGCACCAGGAAGGTATTGTGGCTGCCCTGAAACGCGTGCGCAGCGACTACCGCGGTGGTCGTCGCGATGATGAGCAGCGTAAGATTCGCGAGTTCGGTGTGGCCGAGCAGAACGATCTCCTGGGCAAACATCAGGCCTCCGATCGGCGCGTTGAAGGTAGTCGCGATGCCCGCCCCGGCGCCGGCCGCAACCAGCACTTTCACCCGGTCCGGGCTCAGGTTGCGCAGCCGCGCAACTGCCGATCCGATCGCTCCACCGATCTGGGCGATGGGTCCTTCGCGCCCGACCGACGCACCACAACCCAGCGAAAGCGACGCACCGATCGCCTTGACGAACATCCAGCGCCGTTTGATGCGCGGATTGCCGAGATTGATTTGCTCCAGGAACTGAGGAAACCCGTAGCCAAGGACGTCTTCCGGGAACACCCGGTCGAGGAGCATGATAAAGACCCCGCCGCTCATCAGTATCAGCGGAATCAGCACCTGGTAGTAGCCACCCCGCTCAATCCCCAGCGCGGTCCATGCAACCTGTTGGAAGAGCCAGGTGAAAAATTCGATCAGCGCGCGAAAGCCGAAATTGCCCAACGCGCCCAGCACTCCGACGATCACCGACAACAGAATGAGCTGAACATATTCGAGTTGGTCGGCGCGCAACCCGAAGCCCGGCGCTCTCATCTTCCCGCTCCGCAGTCGGTCATGGCGTGAATCCTACAGGCCAAGGAAGCGGCGGACGGTCTTGAGAAAAGCGCCTAGCTGGTCGTGATGCACCCAATGTCCGGCCCTTTCGAGGGTGTCGCTCTGCGCGTTGCGAAATGCCGAGAAACGCCCATCCTTGACCCAGTCGCCAGCCCACGATTCAGCGCCGCGAATCAGGAGGGTGGGACAGGTGATGCGGCCCCAGATCTCGCGCGCATCGCGAGTGTTGAACACGTAGGGGGAAGTTGCATGCACGTAGTTGTCGAATTTCCAGGAATAGGTGCCGTTCTCATTGCGACGCACGCCCCACACCGTCAGATGCATGGCCTGCTCCTGGCTCAGATGGGGATTCGCTTCGCGCATCCGCCCCAGCGCCTCCTCGATGGAGGAGTACTCGCGGACCTTGCGCCGGGCGAGATCCTGCATCTGTCCGATCCAGTTGCCCATGCGAGCGTGCGCCGGCGTCTCCTGGATCATGTGCGGAGGGGGGCCCATGCCCTCGATGGAGACGACCTGCTTGACCGAGGACGGATAGACGCCCGAGTACTGCAGGACGATGCTGCCCCCCAGGGAGTGTCCTATGAGCGTTGCGGGCTCGGACGCCACCGCGCGCATGAGCTGGGTCAGGTCCAGCACGTAATCGATCATGGAGTAGTTTCCGCCCACCGCCCAGTCCGAGTCCCCGTGACCGCGCAGGTCGGGCGCGATGATGTGGAAGTGATCACGCAGGTCGAGCGCGACCCAGTCCCAGTTGCGGCAGTGATCGCGGCCCCCATGCACGAGCACCAGGAGCGGGCGACCGGGATTCCCCCAGTCGACGTAGTGAAGCTTTAGGCGTTGCGAATAGAAGTAGTGGGACGTGGGCCCGATAATGCTATCGTCCATTGTGTGGCAACTCCCTCAGCCCAGAAAGATGCGGCCACGCCCGCCGCGCGGACCTACAAAGTCGGCCGGATGTCTTCCAGTGCATCGCGGGCGGTGCGCACCACGAATTCGATTTCCGCATCGCCGATGATGAAGGGCGGCGTGAGCATCATCGCGTCGCCGCGGCCCTGCCCCGCCATCCCGTTTGCGGGGTAGAAGAACAGCCCGCGCCGCAGCGCCGCCGCCAGCACTTTGTTGGTGACCCGCTTCTCGGGCGCAAACGGCACGCGGTTGGCCTTGTCGTGCACCAGCTCGATGCCCCAGAAAAGTCCTGAACCCCGTATGTCCCCCACCATCGGATGACCCGACAACTCCTCGCGCAGTTGCGCTCCCAGCCGCGCGCCCACCTGCGCCGAGCGTTCGACGAGCTGCTCACGCTCCATGATCCCGAGCACGCCGTCGGCGACCGCGCACGCCACCGGATGCGAGCTGTAGGTGTAGAACATGAAGTCGGCCTTGCTGCGCTCCACCTCTTCAACCAGCTCTCCGCGCACCGCGCACACCCCCATCGGCAAATACCCGCCGGTAAGACCCTTGCCGCCAACCAGGATATCCGGAACCACGTTCCAATGATCGACCGCAAAGCGCCGGCCCGTGCGGCCAAAGCCGGTCATCACTTCATCGGCGATGAGCAGGACGTCGTACTTGGAGCAGATCTCGCGCAGACGCGGCCAATATTCTTTCACCGGAGGAACCGCACCGCCCGCCGACCCCATCATGGGCTCGGCGATAAACGCGGCAATCGAGTCGGCGCCCAGTTCTAGGATCTTTTGCTCCAGGGCCGCCGCGCAATCCAGGTCGCAGCCCGGATAAGTCTTGCCCCACGGGCATCGGTAACAGTACGAGGGCGGAATTTTCGGCCAGTCGATAAGGACCTGCTCGTAGTCCGCGCGTCGGCCGGTGCCGGCCGCCGACAATGCCGCGATGGTGTTGCCGTGATAGGAGAACTGCCGCCCGATGATCTGGTTCTTGGTGATCTTGCCGCGGATCTTGTGGTACAGAAGCGCAAATTTGAACGCCGCCTCGTTCGCTTCCGATCCTCCGCTGGTGAAGAAGAATCGGTTGATGCCCGCGGGTGTCCACTTGACCAGCCGTTCGACCAGCCGCTCGCGCTCGGGCGAGGTCCAGACCGGCAGAACATAATCCAGGCGTGCGATCGTCTGGCGCGCGATTTCCGCGATTTCCTCCCGCCCCTGTCCAATATTCACAACCACCGCGCCCGCACCGCCATCGAGGATCTTGCGGCCGTCGCGCGTATAGAGCCAGGGTCCCTCAGCGCGCTCGATCGCGATGGGATCGTGCGGCCCGCGGATGAACATCGCTTCGCATTGCGGCATGCCGCAATGATAGATGGACCTCGCGCCACCGGGCAATCAGGGGGCTGCCCGCTCATGCGAACCGATCAGAGCGACTTGTAACTGCGATCGACCATCGCGTCGATGCGCTGCTCCAGGTCCTCCTGGTTTCCGGCGCTCCGGGCGATGATCCTGCCGAACGAAATGCGCCGGGGCGCGGCCCAGGTTTCCGGATCCCAGATCCGGGCGCGCAGGAGCGCTCGGGCACATTGGAAATAGGCCCGCTCGATCGAAACGCGGACCGCCACCATCGCAGGTTTGCCCCGGGCGCCTAGTTCCTGGAGCAAGTCCGAGTCGGCAAGGATGACGGCCTTGCCGTTTATCCGTAGTGTTTCCCCGGCGTTGGGCAGGAGAGCGATTATTCCGACGTTCGGATTCTCGACGATGTTCTGAAGGCTGAACGCCAGGTTGTTGCCGTTGCGCTCCGGCAGGACGATCGTCCGCGGGTCCTCGATTCGTACGAATCCCGGCTCGTCGCCGCGCGGCGAAACATCGATCCGTCCGTCGGCACCCGAGGTGGACAGCAGCAGAAACGGCGACGCCGCCAGGAACGCCGAGGTCTGCTCATCTAGGTGATCAAGAATTTTCGCTTCGACCAGCTTGGCCGGCTGAGGAACGATCGCTCGCAACTCCGCAATGGTTTGGACCGGTTTGCTCATAACCTGCTCCCGTTGTCTCACTTTACCGAACCGTCGGCACGCCACTTTTCGAGCTGCTCGTCCGAGTAGCCGAGTCCGTGCATGATTTCCTCGGTGTGCTGTCCCAAGGTCGGCGCCAGCGATCGAATCGAGCCCGGAGTCTCCGACAGCTTCACGGAAATTCCCACCTGCTTCACCTTGCGGCCCTCGGGAGTATCCAGTTCGACGATCATTTTACGCGCTTGAACCTGAGGATCGGCTTCTACTTCGTCCAGGGTGTTCATCTTGCCGACGCAAACGTCGGTCTTGGTCAGAATCTCGAACCATTCGTCGCGGGTCTTGGTACGAAAGATGGCTCGGAACGACTCCTGGATCTCCGCGCGTCTGGCGGAATTGTATTCGTGCTCGACCAGATCCTCACGTCTGAGCGCCCGGCAAAGATTCGCAAAAAACCACGGCTCGATGGCGCCGATGGTGATGATCTTGCCGTCTTTGGTTTCGTAAACATTGTAGTTGGGAATCGCCCCGTCGAGCGGCGTCTCGCCGCGTGCGGGCAGCCGTCCGTTGGCGAAGAAACTCGCGAACGACTGCGCCATAAGCGCCATCGACCCATCCATCATCGAGATGTCGACGTACTGACCGCGGCCGGTCTGATTGCGCGCGACCAGCGCGGCGAGGATTCCAATCGCGGCGTGCATGCCGCCGCCGGCGTAGTCCGCGATCAGGTTGTGCGGGATGGTTGGCAACTGCCCAGCTCTTCCGAGGATGGAAAGGACGCCTGCGGTAGCGATGTAGTTGAGGTCGTGGCCCACCAGGTTGCGGTACGGACCGTCCTGTCCGTAGCCGGTTATGGCGCAGTAGATCAATCGGTCGTTGCGAATCGACATCTGCTCGTAGCCGATTCCCAGGCGTTCAGCCACACCGGGCCGATATTCCTGCACCAGTACGTCGGCGCGCTGAACCATGCGCCGAAACACTTCCTTGCCCGGTCCGCTCTTCAGGTTGAGTCCGATGGATTTCTTGTTGCGATTGAGCGCGTTGAAGGGCGAACCGCTGAAGGCGGCGCCGGGACCTTCGGTGCCCGCCTTGCCTGCTTGCTCGGCGCGCCGCCCGGTCGGGGGTCCCGGTTCTTCGATCTTGATCACATCGGCGCCGAGGTCGCCAAGAATCATCGTACAAAAGGGGCCCGGCGCAAGCTTGGTCAGATCGAGCACCTTGATTCCGGCAAGCGGCGGTTGTGCCATCGTGATGTCTCCTGCGCAAAGGCCTGGGCCAGCCAAGCGGCGGCTGCCAGGAATTTGATTTAGTGGGTTTGCGCAACGCGCGCAAATTGCGCTCCGGTCAGGTTTTCGACCTGCCTCTAAAGCACTGCCGCACGGACTCTCGCCAACCGCTGAGCGAGCGACTTCAGGCCGCTCACCATATGGACGCCATACCAGTGCAGGTCTCGACCGCTGATTATAAGCACCCGACGTGCGAGTCCGGGCGGCAGGATCGTACGCAGTTCGTCCACGTCCTTGTCGCTGAATTCATAGGGCTCGTCCGGCAGGAGCACCACGTCCGGCCGCAGGTCGATAGCCTCGTCGAGCGTGGTCGCTGGATAACGTTCACCAGCCGCCGCGTACACGTTATTGAATCCCATCATGCGAAGGACATCGTGCGCATAGGTATCGGCGTTGAACGCCATCCACGGCTTCTTCCAGATCGGGCAGAAGGCGCGCAGCCGAAGCTTGGCCCACACGCCTACATCCGCCTCGACTTCACTGACGGTGCGCGTGATCTCGCGCGCCATCGCATCAGTCTCCGCTTCGCACCCAGCGACCCGACCGATTTTGAGCAACGACTCGACTGCCGCAGGTATCGTACGCGGATAGGTGATCAGAACCGGGAACCCCTGCGCGCGCATCCGTTCCACGTCTTCACGTCGATTCTCCTCCGCGTTCGCGATTATGAGGTCGGGCGCCAGAGCAGTGATCGTGCGCAAGTCGGGATTCTTGGTCCCCCCGACTTTTTTGATCGACCTGACTCGCTCCACGGGCTGCACACAGAATTTCGTGGCCCCGACGACCCGTTCACCGAGTCCGAGTGCGAAGAGGGTCTCAGTCCAGCTGGGCACCAGCGAAACAATCCTGGCAGGCGAGCTTTCCAGGTCCACCTTAAAGCCGAGGTCATCTATCAACTGCACGCGCGGCATCGGGAGGTCACCTGCCCTTGCGCTTGAGGATGTCTTCGAGCTGCTGTCGGTCCCTCTCGGTGAGATGCTCGCTGGGCGCGGGAGTAGTCCTCCGCGCGGCAGGTGTGGCGATTGCTGCGGCCGACGGCGCGACCGGCGGAGGTTGAGAGCTGACCTCCTCCGACGGAGAGGCAGTTCCAGCGGGAGTCTTTGGATTCTCCACGGGGCGATAGGCGAGATAGTGCAAAACCTGCGGAACCAACGTACGGCGAATGATGAAGCCTGCTAGGAGGAGCGCAATCGCAATGATGAGCAGTGTTCTGCGCGCCCGCCGTTTCCTCTTCCTCTTGGCCACTAGTTCGCACGCGGGAAAAAATCCAAACCGCCCCTCACCACGCCGTTTTCCGAGTCAGTTTACCGAAGCACCGAACAGAACAGAACCCGTCCAGCGCAGTACCAGGACTGCCGTCGAGAGTTCATCAGAGTGGTGCGCGCCATTGTACCAATCCAATCCTACCTCCTGCGCGCGGCGGCTTAAGCGCGAAAGGCGAAAGAACATGCGATGGTGCGGGCCGTAGAAATGGCGGGCAGCAAACACGAGCTTGCGAAGCTTGCGCCCGGTCACACCGCGGTGTAACTCGCGGTCATATCTGGTGAACGCCGCTGGATCGTCATCAAGAAATTGGCCGATTGCGGCGGCTGCGGCCTTACCGTGCTCAAAAGCGCACGAGATACCCTCACCCATCAGCGGGTCAACTCCGGCGGCATCTCCGGCAAGAATGACGCTTCCCTCCGCATAGCGATCACGCCGGTTAAACCAGCGAATCGGCGCAGCCCGGAAGTCTGCGGAACGACCCCGGAGGTGCTCCAGGGGAAGCTCGGGGAACGCGCGCTTAAGCTCCCCAAGCAGGACCGCGTGCTCGCCACCACCCGGGCGCCCGGCGCGCGGGTCCTGATCATAAATGCCGACATTCAGATGCGGCCGCCCCTCGATCAAACAAGGAAAGGACCACGCGTAACCCTTTATGCCGCCCGCTACGCAACGGAAGTCGAAGCGGTAGCATCGCTCGGCGAACTCGACCGCAGCCTTTGCATCAACTTCGATGTCGGTCATCAGCGCGCGCCCGATGGTGGTCTTGTCACGGCCAAAAGTGCTTCGACGGACAGCGCTACCGGAGCCATCGGCACCGACCAGCACGCGGGCCTCGAATTTTCCCTGTTCGGTAACTACCTGCACCAGACCGCGCTTCTGCTCGACGTCGACTACCCGACAGTGTTCCACGATCTCCAGGCCCGCCGCGCGAGCCTGCCGCGCCAGCAACGCATCGAATTGGTCGCGCCTCACTACCGTTCCGACCGGCTCATCGCGATGCACAATCGCATCGCCGACGACCGTGCGGGCTCGGCTGCTCCGTACAGTAACCGAAGGGACGTCTAGCGCAATGCCCAGCTCCAGCAGCGCCGACCGCGTCTTCGGAATCAAGCCCCCAGCGCAAGTCTTGAAGCGCGGATGACACGCCTTCTCCAACGCCACTACCCGACCGCGCAGCTCGGGGCGCGACTTGATCAGGTACAGGGCAGTGGCGAGCCCGGCTGGTCCGGCTCCGCCGATTAGCACCTCGCATTTGCGCGTTGGCCGCATTCTGCGCACCCGCCTTCGACGCTAGCTTTCGGTACTCCGGCGGGAAAGAGCTGGAGGCCTGGCATGAGCGCGGCGCTCGATGGTTTCGCGGGCCTCGGGGTTCACCCTAAAGCCGCACGGCGTGGCGGAATCTCCGCCACGCCGTGCGTGAGCTCGGTCAGGGGAAGCAGGTTAGCCCTGGCCTTGCTCAGCCGGCTTCACCACGACGTAGAGAGTTGCACTCCCGCGTTGGAGCAGGAGGCGCGTCGGCTTCTTGCTGCTCTTGGCATCCTTCGCCTTCGCCATGAAGTCCTTTACGTCGGCAACCTTGTCCGAGCCGACCTCGAGAATCAGGTCGCCTGGCTGCAATCCCGCTTCCGCGGCGGGGCTTTCCGGCTGGACCCCACGCACAACTACCCCTTTCCCCGAATTGAGATGGAACTGCTGCGCGAGTTCTGGAGTGATGTCACCCACCTTCATGCCCCAGTCGCCGCCCGGCTCCTGGCTCTTGGCGCTGGCGACATCCTGCTCCTTGAGCTCGGCGATGGTTACCTGCAGGGTTTTAGGCTTGCCGTTACGCAGCACGGTAATATCGACGGTCTTGTTGATCGGGGTCTGCGCAACATAAGTCGGCAGCTCGTGCTCGTCGCGCACATCTTTGCCGTTGAACTTGACGACGATATCCCCGCGCTCAACGCCGGCCTTGGCCGCTGGGCCGCTCTTGTCGACGGCCGCAACCAGCGCGCCCTCGGGCTTGCTCAGTCCGAACGATTGCGCGAGATCCGCCGTCACCTCCTGAATCTCGACACCCAACCAGCCGCGAACGACACGTCCGTGCGCCTTGAGCTGCTCGACTACATTGCGGGCCAGATCGATCGGGATCGCGAAGCCGATGCCGTTGTTGGCGCCGGTGCGCGTGTAGATGAGGGTATTGATTCCGATCACCTGGCCGTCGGTATTGAACAAGGGCCCACCCGAGTTGCCCGGGTTAATCGGGGCATCGGTCTGAAGGTAGTCGTCATAGTTGCCACCGAGGATCTTGCCCTTGGCACTCACGATACCGGCCGTGACCGTCATGCCGACGTCAAAAGGATTTCCGATGGCGACCACCCAATCGCCGACTTCTGTTTTGTCGGAATCTCCCAGCGGTGCACTGGGCAGCGCGTCCTTCGCGCTGATCTTGATCAGAGCGAGGTCGGTCTTCTGATCCTTGCCGATGACCTTCGCACTGAATTCGCGCTTATCGCTGAGGGTGACCTTGATCTCGTCGGCGGCGCCAACCACGTGGTTGTTGGTCAAGATGTAGCCGTCGGGTGAAATGATCACGCCGGAACCCAGCCCGCGCTGCTTGTATTCTTTGGGTACCTGGCCAAAGAACCGGCGGAACTGTTCGAAGGGATCGCCACTGGGAGGCCCCATTCCTTCGTCACCTCCACTGCCACCCTCATCGCCCTCTCCTAAAGAAGGCCCGAACCCCATCCCCGCTGACTTTACGTCCTGGACCACCCGCACGCTCACGACCGAAGGCAATACGTGTTTCACCAACGGTGCGAAGGAGCCCACCACGCCACTGCGTTCATTGGGCTCGGGTGAGTTTGGCGCGGCTGGCGCCGGCGCAATCAGGGGTGACGAGACGGCCCGCGGGGCAGAACTGTCCGCCTGCGCTTCCCCTTTATCGCTGGATCCCCAGAATGGAAACGCTCCCGCGCGTGCAAACGCGATAGTCAGTCCCAATAACACGCCGCCGAGCACGGCAGCGATTTTCTTAACCATGCATGCCTCCTGAGACGCTCCGGACCAGCCAGCATACCAGATGCCGCAGTCCTTGAATTACTGACGATTAAAAGAGGGTCTAAATTCAGCGTCCCAGCCTAAACATACTCACGATTTCGCCAAGATCTACAGGCGGCCTTCCGGGACCGCACGGCCGACCCCTCTTAAAGCATGCCGCAAGCGGCAAACTGATGCCATTTGAATCAGATATCCGCTCGAGACCGGCCGCTGCACGCTGCTGGTCATGCTTGTTTGCAACCTTCACCGGACTCCCTCGAATAACACTCGAAGACGGGTGCGGAGGTCAGAGCGCATTATAAGGTTAGTGCTGTCCGCAAACTGATCGACCGAACCTATCGGGCCCACGCTCCTGTAGATCTTGCACAACTGCGGGTCGCGGATTTCATCACTGACCGCTTTCGCGAATCGTCCGGCGCCGAGTACGCGATAGGGCCGTTGGTGGAAGGACATGATCCCGGTGTCCCGGGTTGCAAAGATACCCATCGCGTTGTGCAGGCGTGCAACGGCCCCATAGGCGTCGCACAGGTGGCGCTCACGATTCGGCCAGGAGTCGTCAGCGAGCGCTGCGTGTAGAAGGGGTCCGACCTCGCTCGCGCAATTCAAGCGCCCAAAAGCGGTACCGAGCCATTTACCGTATGGTGCGTAGCGCCGTTCAAGGAGAAAGCACAGGCGCATCACGTCGCGGACCAATCGCGCCGCATTGATACGCGACCCGATCTCATCGCCGCCTTCACCACATCGGCCAGGAAATGACTCCTCCTGGGCCAGGCGAATCCATTGCGACGCGAGCATGTACAGCCAGACTTCGTGCGGATACCACCTAAGCCGTTCGCGTAGCGGGATCAGTTCCTTAAGGCCATCGTGATAGACAGCCCCGGCGGTCAGTTCCAGCAGACTGTTTTGAGACATCAGCAGCCAGTCTATGTTGGAGAACGCGGCGTTCAGGGCCACGCCCAGGTAGCTTTTGACGAACTCACCCAAGCTATGCAGATAGACATGATGGCGTACCCGACCCGCTTCGGCGCCGGCCATGCTTCGTACCCGATTCTCGTCGGGCTCCGTGAAGTTGGTCGGATAGCCTCGAAATTCGGCCGCTAGTCGGGTCGAGAGAACTTCATCGATCGATGCGCCCAAAGCCTCGCGATCATCCTCGGCGAGGAAGATCACCAGACGCGGCCCCCACTCGTGGTCGGTGGAGCGCTCTGAATCATAACCGAGCACGTCGGACCCATAGCCGATTAGCGCTGCTGAATAACGCAGATCGGGAAACGCGGAAGTCAGGACCGGGGCCACCGCCTCGCGATAGAAAAGCTGGTTGAGCCGGACGCCCGGAATGAACTGCGGCATAGCTCAGCTTAGAGTACTGAACTATGGGAGGCGATCTACTGCGCGGTCATCCCGCCATCTATCGGAATCGCCGCGCCAGTGACGAATGATGCGCGATCGGAAAAGAGCCACGCGACTGCATTGCCAATCTCCTCGGGCTCTCCCACCCTGCCGATCGGCTCTTGCGCAATCATCGCCTTCTTAAGTCGCTCGTTGGCCTCGAACCACCCAAGGATGACCGGAGTTCCGACCACGCCCGGACAGATCGCATTTACCCGGATGTTGGAGCGCGCATATTCCAGCGCCGCGGTCCGGGTTAGTCCAACCACGCCATGCTTGGCGGCCGCATAGGCACCCATCCGAACCGCGCCGAGCAGTCCCGCGGTCGACGCAGTATTTACTATCGAGCCGCCGCCCTGCTGGAGCATCTGCTTGATCTCATATTTCATGCAGAGCCAGACACCTTTCAGATCTACCGTCAGGGTACGATCCCAATTCTCCTCGGTGTCGTCGGCGACGTTCACGACGGTCCCGGAGATTCCGGCGTTGTTGTGCGCACAATCCAGGCGGCCCCATCTTTTCACCGCTGCGGCAATCAGCGCCTCGACATCCGCAGCCCGCGATACGTCGGCCTTGAAGAACTCCGTTTCGGCGCCGGCAGCCCGGACCAGACCGGCGGTCTCCTCGCCGCGACGGGTAGACACGTCCGAGACCAGGACCTTTGCGCCCCCCTGCCCGAGGACCACCGCCGTCGCCCGACCAATTCCGCCGCCCGCTCCGGTAACGAGCGTCACCTTGCCTGCGAGTATTCCTGCGTTCAATAGATGACCTTCTGCTCCATGAGGGTTTGGATTTCGGTGTCGCTAAGCCCGAGCAGCCCACCGAAGATCTCACGATTGTGCTGTCCGACGTCGGGCGGCATCGAGTAGTTCAGCTTCGGCACGTTGCTCATTTTCACAGGCATGCCGGGAATGATTCGCTCACCAACCTCATGATGATCCATCTTCATCCAGTAACCCCATTCCCATAGATGGCGATCCTCATGAAGCTCCACGCTGTCCAGCACCGGCCCCGCGGGAACGCCGGCCTTTTGCAGGGTTGCGGCCAGCTCGCGATGATCGCGGGAGCGCGTCCACTCGCGGAGCAGCGCGTCGATTTCCTCGCGATGATTGAGTCGCGCGGCCCGATCGACAAATTTCGCATCCCGCGCCCACTCGGGATGCTGCGCGACCGCGCACAGGGCCTTCCATTCGGCATCGTTGCTTATGGCGATCGCGATCCAGCGGTCCTCGCCCTTGCACTGGTACGTGTTGTGCGGTGCCATCATCGCGTCGCGGTTCTCCCACTGCCCGCGGTCCCGATGGTTCATGAAGTAGTCCATGAACCATTCGTGCATCTGGCTGATGACGGTCTCCCCCATGCTTGCATCTATCCATTGACCCTCGCCAGTACGCTTCCTATGGCGCAACGCGGCGAGCGTGTGAAATACCACCGCCGAAGCGATCGCGTAGTCGGGCCACGTCCCTCCGGTCTGCCGCGGCGGCCCGCCCGGATATCCCTGGGCGTCGAACATTCCGGCAAAACAGCATGCCATCGGGCCCCATCCGACCCATCCCGACGGTTCGGTGCCGGTCTTACCCAACAACGACACCGAAATCATGACGATATCGGGTTTGACGGCCTTGACTCGCTCGTAGGTTAGATTCAGGCGCTCCGACACCGGACGCGGGAAACATTCGATTACCAGGTCGCTTTTCCGGATCAGGTCGCAAGCGAGATCGTAGCCTTTCGGCGTTCCCAGGTTCAGGTTAATCGCTTTCTTGCCGTAGTTGAGCATGTGGTAGAAGCCGTTACGGTTGGGTCCAGGCTTTCCATCCGCCATGCCCGCAGGATTGATGCGACCGATATCGATATAAACCTGCGACTCTATCTTGATCACTTCGGCGCCCATGGTCGCCAGCCACTGGGCGATTTGCGGCCCGTTGATGATCCAGCTGAAATCGGCCACGCGGATTCCTTCCAGCGGAAGCGGTGCCATCAGATAACTCCCGCCGCGTGAAGGCCGTGCTGCTCCTCCCGCGGAATCGCAAGGCTGTCGAGGACCTCTTTGTTGTGCTCGCCGAGCATGGGAGCGCGCGCGGGAATTGCTGGCGTGCCAGTCATGGAAACCATCTGCCGCGGAAACAGGAAACGACCCGCCACCGGATGCGCGATGGCGACGAACGCATCGCGCGCGGCGAGGTGTGGATGATTCGCCGCCTGCGACACCGTGTGGACGGGCCCGATCGTGAGACCCAGTTTCTGACCTTCGTCTACCAGGTACTTCATGTCGTGCTTCTTAAGTTCTTCGCGAATGACTGCGCGCAAAACGTCATCGTTTTGCTGCCGGCCCGCCAGCGTGTCGAACAACTCGGTATCAAGCCCGTCGGGATTACTGAGCAGTTTCTTGAGCGCCTGATAGTGAGAGTCGGCCGCCCACAGCGTGTACACGTAGCCGTCGCGGCACGCCATCGGCTCCAGACCGACCAGGGTCTGGCCCCGCATCCGGCTGAACGGGATTCCCAAGTAGCTGTACGCCGCCATTTCGATCTTTGAGGTGTTGACCGTCGCCTGCCAGCACGGCGCATCGATCCATTGACCTTCGCCGGTCAACTCGCGCTGAAACAAGGCCATCATGGCCGCGGCCGCGGCATTGGTGCCCCCCATCACGTCAGCAATATGACCTGGAGCGCGCAGCGGATTCTCGCGCTCGCCATCATCAATCAGGGTAGGAGTATTGTAGCCGGTAAGGCTCATCGCCCACTCGATAAGGTCGGAGCCCTTCCATTCCCGATAGGGACCGGTTTGTCCAAACGGAGTGATCGATGCGACGATCAGGCGAGGATTCAGCGCGTGGAGCGCAGGGTAAGGGAATCCGATGCGCTCAAGAAATCCGACTGGATGGTTCTCGATTAAGAAATCGGCCCTGGAGACCAGGCGCTTGAAGACTTCGCCACCGGCACGGGTGGCAGGATCGAGCGTGAGACTTTTCTTGCCGGTGTTCAGATAGAGAAACATCCCGCTTTTTTCGGGATGCGGCTGGTCGTCGGGAAACGGCGGATGCTGGCGTGCGGGGTCGCCCGCCCCCGGCGCTTCTATTTTGATGACCTCGGCGCCCAGGTCGGAGAACATCTTGCCGCAGATCGGTCCCGACACCATCTCGGCGTATTCGATGACCCTTATGTCGTCGAGCGCTCCCCTCATCGCGCCTCTCCCGACTCAATCGGGTATGCCACCCCGCACATAGCAGAGACGGTGCGGGTTTGCACGGGCATCGAGATGGTTCATGGTCGGGCGCGCGCATGTCCGTCGGCATCAAGGCGGGCGTGAACTACGCTCGGGCCGCCGCGGACCGCACTCGAGCTTGGGTCGCGACCTGGCGCGCGGCTTCGGTGGCTTCGTAGATTCCGAGCTTCGCGGCAAGCTCGTTTTCCAAGGGGGTAATAGCCAGATCCCGATACGTGCGAAGCGTAGGATCCTTGAGCAGTCGATGCCGCAGGCGCGTCAGCCGCCACAGAAATCGAATGGCGGGAACATAGGTGGCGAACATTTCACGCGCCCGACGGGCGTAAAAAGCCAGCGGCGGTTCCAGCGGCAGTCCAATGCGGCGGTCCTTGCGACGCTTGCGCCGAAGCACGCCGCTCTGCAGGGGATGCACTTTCTCAAACTCGTGGCTCGCATAGAAGGTGAAGATCATCGAGGTCAGCCGCGCGGGATTGATGCCGCTGCCAATCGCGCGCTTGATGAGGGTCTCGTTGTGTTCCGCTGAATAGTACAAGGACCAGGCGCGATCGTAGGCGGCCTGCCACTCGGCGCGGCCCATCTGCGGATGAGCGGTGGTCACGTGCTCGAGGTCGTAGCGGTTCAAGTCTTCATCGAGCTTGCCGCCGCGGAGGTGCAAGTCGAGATGATCCTTGCAACCGGGTAGCGGCGTCAACATGAAGAATTCCAGCAGATCGATCGGCAGCTCGCGCTGGATGATCGCGATATCGCGCGCGATGGTTTCAGGAGTATCGCCCGGGAACCCGAGGATGTAACCGGCGTAGGTAAGCACACCCGCTTTCCGCCAGGCCTGCAGCATCGCACGGTACTCAGTGATCCGGTTCTGCCCCTTCGACGCACCCTTCAAGCTGGCGGGGTTAATATTCTCCAGCCCGATGAAGACGCGCTTGCAACCGGCCCGCGCCGCCTTCTCAATGAAGCGCGGAATCTTGTGACACAGCGTATCGACCTGGATGGTCAGATGAATGCGAAAGTGGTGCCTTTCGCGCAACTCGATGATGCGATCGAGAATTGCTTCCCAGTTACGATTACGCGCGAAGTTGTCGTCGGTAATGAAATAGGTCGTGACTCCCGATCCGTGATTGGCGCGGATCAATCGCTCCACGTCGTCGGCGCTGCGATAGCGCGACTTGCGGCCTTGCACGTTGATGATGGTGCAGAAGCTGCAGCTGAAGGGACAGCCGCGGCCGCCATCGAACGCGCTGATATTTCCGAGGTTGCGCCGGATGAGCTGGGCAGGCAGATAGGGCGTCGGCTGGTCGTTGAGCGCCGGCAGCTGGTCAACAAAGTTGTAGAGCGGTGCGAGCGTTCCCTGGTAGGCAGCGCTCAGAATCTCGTCGAAGCGGCCCTCCGCCTCGCCCGCGAACAGGGTCACACCCAGGTCCTGCGCGTCATTCAACTCGGGCGGCATCGCTGGCAGCATTGCCATGCAGCCGCTGACGTGAAACCCGCCGATCACGACCGGGATCTGACTGCGGCGCAGCACGCGGGCGATATCCATCGCCCGCGGAAATTGATTGCTCTGAACCCCCACCAGGCACACCACGCCACAGAAACGGTTGCGCCGAAAGCGACGGATTATCCGGCGCAGGGGAACTACCTGGTTGGTCTCATCATATGCAGCTACTTCGATCTCCACGTCGTCGCCGAGCACGCGGCGAGCTTTGGAATCGATCGCGAGTCCGTACAGGCAGGAGAGCGAATTGGACGGTATCCACCCGCGCCACCATTGGATCACATAACCGTCGTCGTCATAGTGCGACGGCTTGATCAACTCGACCAGGAACCTGCCGCGCGCCCGCCCGGGGCGCGGAGCGCCGCCCTCGCGCGCATCTGGCCATGACTCGGCGGACCCGGACACCTGGTTCATCTGCGGTGAGCAACTCCCACAAAATAACGTTCACAGACTATTCGACCCGAAGAACCGGCGCCATGCGGTTGAGGCCCCGAGTCTGAAGAAAAATTCCCCGAAACCAGAACGGTCGGCAGACAACGGTGTTAGCGGATGACGCTCACTTCCATGTGCAGTCTGGCGCCGGACTTTTGTCAGCTTGGTTACGGGAGGAGGTCCAAAACCGGAGGCGAAGCGGTGAAGCCTGCTTGGCGATTTTCCGAGGGACTACAAGAATCAGACGCGCGTTGAGCGACGCACGAACCTGCGCTGCTCGGGCTTGGCCTCGCCTGAATCGGCGGAGAACAGGCTGCGATTGCGCTCAATCTCCCCCATCGCCCAGTCGCACCAGCGGACGCTCTCTTCCATGAACCCAATTCCGTAGCGCAGCGTGAAGTAGGAGAACATCCGGTGTTCGCTTCCGTACCCGCGTTGCGCGAAAAAGTCACGTTCAATTTGTCGCAGCTCGTCGAGATAGGCCAAGCAGCCAGCGCGCTGCTCGGCGAATTTCGCAAGTGCGGGTCCGGCGCCCAGATGCCCGAGATAAAGCGTTTTCAAAAGAGGTGCGTGCTTGAGCTTGAGATTCTCGTACGGGCTTTGCAGCCATCGCTCAAGGGCTTCACGGCCCACCGGTGTGATCGCAAACAGTCGCTTGTTGGGCCGTCCGCGCTGGATCAGCTCCCGGCTGCTGACCCAGCCCTGGCGCTCCATGCGGGCAAGCGTCGGATAGATCTGTCCCGGGTGCGCATGCCAGAAATGGCGCATCGACAGATTGAAAATCCTTACGATGTCGTAGCCGCAGACGCGCGGCGCCGCTGCGATGAGTCCGAGCAGCGCGAGTTCCAGCGACGCTTTCACGGGCGTTGCCCCGCCGCCGCCCGACCTCCGCTGCGTTGCTTGCAAGAGCTTTCGTGCATCGGGCGCGGACGATTTTGGATTCGGGCTCTTCAATCAGGCTTCAGGCACCCAATTGCCGTGAAAACCGAAAGGTATGCGATGCGGCGCCCTGATCCGTGCCACCGGGCGACCGGCAAAATCGCCCGCCTCCTGAATTACCAACTCACTGGAGTTCATCGAGGGGTCGTACCACACCGACATCACCCATCCGTCATCTTCGGACGATGTACCGCCGCGCGCCACAAACACCGGCTCCCCCGGCATTCTTCCGTCACCAAGTTTCAGAAATTCCGTCTTGCCAGTCTGGAAATCGCGCTTGGCGACACAATCAAATCCCGTCTCATCGAAGCCGCCCGAACTACGCTCTCGGGCGGCCAGATATCCGAAGCGATACGGCTTGCCGGCTCGACGCTCATCGAGACGCGGAAACTCGCCGACGTAGTCTTCCAGCTGCTCACTTTTCAGCGAACCGTCAGCGAGGTTGAGGCGCCAGCGCCATGGAAACGGAGGGTGCCCGAAATTGTTGCCGCTCATGTCCAACGCACTCATCCGGCATCCATCGACGATCAGCGTGTCGTTCTCTTCATATGCGTTGAGGAAGTGGAAGATGAAGAATGCCTCCGCCGCAAACCATTTCACTTCACCGGTGCGCCGGCTCATGACGCCGATGCGGGTTCCGTGCTGTGGCTCCCAACTCATCAGCGGTTTTCCGGCCGCCGGATTCTCGATGCGAAAAACCGAGGGACACACGAAAAAGATCGCGTAACTGTCGGTGGTCACGAAGTCATGCATCATCACCGCAAGGCCGCTATCGATGGGGCGCGCCTCGAGCAGGGTGCCGGCTCGATCGGCGCGATACCAGGTAAGATAAGGCGGAAACGGTTGATATCCGAAAAATAAAAGATCACCGTTGACCGGGTCGAATTTCGGGTGCGCCGTGACCGGGCCACTGACTTTGCCGCCGAAATTGTAGAGGCCCACCGTGGCGAGCGTGAGCGGCTCTAGCTCGTGAGGCAGTGATGCCTCAAACAGCGCAAGGAGCCGATTCGCGTAGCCAATGATGTTGGTGTTCGCCGCGTTCTTGAAGGGAGGTGCCCCCGCAGGCAATTCTTTGGGCGCTTCGAGCAGTCCCCCAAACAGAGCCCGTCCCGCTTTCATCTCCGCGCGCAGACCGTCGCTCATCACGTAGCGGTTGCGGTACGCAGCGCGCCCATCCTTAAGAATGAAGCCGTGCACCATCCCGTCACCGTCAAACCAGTGGTAGCGGCCACGCGGCTTGAACTGCGGGTTGGGCCCGATCCGGTAGAGCGCGCCCGTCAGCTCGCGCGGAATTTCGCCCTCCACCTCCAAGTCGCAAGCGTCACCCTCTTCGCGCCAGGGGGCGTAGTTGCCGTTGAGATAAGGATTGTCCGAGTTCCACATGGGACCACTCCGGCTGGCGATTTTGTGTGGGCTCGATATTCAAGTCCTGAAATACCTCAATATTGAAATAGAGTCAACGAGAGCCGCCTCCCTTGCGACCACCCTGCCATCCACTCGATGCACCATGAGCAGTCGACTGACTGCATTTGCCGCCGCGTCGAGAGCGGCTTACTGTAAAAGCATGCTGGGGTACGCGATTCTGTTCGTGGGCGGACTCGGCGCCTGGACGTTGCTGGAATACGTGATCCACGGTCCGCTAAGTCATCGTTTTCAGACCTTCGTCAGCCCGCTCCACGACGTACACCATCGCGACCCGCACGCCGTGTTTACCGCCCGTGC
This sequence comes from Thermodesulfobacteriota bacterium, assembly GCA_046728175.1. Taxonomy (GTDB): domain Bacteria; phylum Desulfobacterota; class Binatia; order Binatales; family Binataceae; genus JAFAHS01. The sequence goes on from JBKPEA010000036.1 coordinate 48,654, forward strand.
CTGGCTGCCGCTGCTCAGCATAACCCTTGCGCTGATTATGTTTTCCGGCTTCCATCCCGCAACTTTTTTCTTCCTTGGAGTGGTAGGGGGATTCGTCGGGTATGAAGCCGTGCACTACCGAATTCATTTTGCGCGCCCGCGCAATCGGCTCGAAACCCGTCTCCGTGTCCGCCATCTCGCCCACCATACCTATCGGCCGAATGCTATTTTTGGAGTGACCAGCCCGCTCTGGGACCGGGTGCTCGGCACGGAACCTGCTCCTTCCGAGCAGGAGGAGATGCACGGCGCGGTACGGGACATCCCGGCGCTGACGGGTCCGAGCAACTGGAAGCGTGCGTTCACCATGTGCCTGCCCCACCGGTGAGA
>JBKPEA010000037.1:0-16380 GCA_046728175.1 Thermodesulfobacteriota bacterium
ATTGATGAGGCGAAGGTGCGCGGATTTCCATCGGGGCCCTGGGCGGAACTTCACGCCCTTTCAGAGGCCGGATGTATGGCAGCAACCGGATCCTTTCACTCCATCAGCAGCCTGGCACTAGGGAGCGGTCCATGTATGGTCTGCTTCAAGGCGTTTATTATGGCCTCGCGTTCCTGCCGCTTTAATTCGTCTCGCGTGGGGAGTGCGCCTTTCGTTATCAGCGTCGCTCGCGCATCGGGAGGTCTGCTCGCTCGCGCAGGGGGGAGATTGAAGGTCAGCGGTCCTTCGCTCCAGAGAATTATGGCGCGCTCTATCGTGTTTTGAAGCTCGCGCACGTTACCCGGCCAATCATACTCGGCGAGCTGATCCAGTGCCGCCTTGGTGACTTGCGGTTCTGGGCGATTCATCCGATGCGTGCTTTGACCGATGAAATGGGCCACGAGTGGCCCTATGTCCTTTGGACGCTCTCTTAACGGCGGGACCTCGATAGGGAAAACGCTCAAACGATAGAAAAGGTCTCGAAGAAACCGGCTCTCATCGACTTTTTTCTTCAGGTCCCGATTGGATGCGGCGATGACTCGCACATTAACCTTCCGCGTACGGGTATCGCCCACTCGCTCCAGTTCCTGCTCCTGCAACACCCGAAGCAGCTTGGCTTGCATCGCGAGCGGCACTTCGCCGATTTCGTCCAGGAACAGCGTGCCGCCATCGGCCAGTTCAAAACGTCCTGGCTTGTCCCTGAGTGCTCCGGTGAACGCGCCCTTCACGTGCCCGAAGAACTCGCTCTCGAAGAGACCTTCGGGCACTGCACTGCAGTTCAATTTGACCAGCGGACGCTCGCGTCTTGCGCTTCGTTCGTGAATAGCACCCTCGACAAGCTACTTTCCCGTACCGCTTTCCCCGGTGATGAGAACCGTAGCATCGGTCGGTGCAACCAGGCCCACCTGCTCCATGACTTTTTTGAGGCCGGACCTTCCCCCGACGATATCGCCAAAGTTCTGTTCCGAACGGACCTCGTCGAGCAGGTAGGTGTTATGTGCCTCGAGCCGCGCCTTCTCTTGCTCCATCAAGACCTGATCGGTGATGTCCATGAACATGCTGCGCGTATGGTTGCCAGTGGGGTCCGGCTTGCACCACCACCGGACCCACAGTGCCCGGGCGTCGTCCCTGCGCCGCAATTCGAGGACCACTCCTTTTTCGTCGGTTCCGCTGGCGAGCAATGGCAGCGCATCACGCAGACGGCGTTGTGCCTCTGCGTATCCGGGAAAAAGGAGGTTCCGAGCAAACCCACTATCTCATCTGGCTTGACGCCGAGAATCTCCGTTGCCGTGTGATTGGCTCGAAGAATGCGCGTGTCGACGGCCTGATGGACATAGGCAATGGGGGCTTCTTCAAACAGATCGCGGAATTGCTCCTCGCTCATGGGCCAGCCGTTCATTGGCCTCGCGAAGTTGCGCCCGTCGTTCGTTGCACGCGTCCATGCGGACGACCTTCTCCGCTACAGCCGCAGTTCCATCTGATTCATGGCGAGTGCGGCCAAAGCCCTGAGCATTTCCGTTTCGCTGGCTGCCATTTCGCGCGGCTGGTCGAGGACCGACACGGTTCCAAGATTGAAGCCTTCACGGGTGCGCAGCGGAGCAGCCGCGTAGAAACGGATATCCAGGTCCGTGACAAACGGGTGGCCAAGTGCGCGTTCGTCATGGGCAGCATCATTCAGGTGATAAATCCCTTGCGAGAGCATTGCCCAAGAACACAACCCGGCATCGCGCGCTGTCTCATCGAGGTCGAGGCCGACTCGTGACTTGAACCACACGCGGTCCTCGTCGACTAGGCTCACGCCCGCCATCGGCACGTGAAAAAAGTTCGCCGCCATTTCGGCGATGCGATCATTGGAGTGTCGAGGATTTGGTATGTCGTAGCGCATTCAAGCGCTCTGCCTCGCTCTTGAGGGGAACAGTTTTCATCACCTCAAGGCCGACCAGGCGCACACTTCTGTAGCTGGCAGTCGCCGATCATCAAAGGTCTCTCTTGGCGCGAACGGCGTGTTGTTGTCCTCTCGATGTTCTTCCTTTGCCGGGCCTCGGGCAAACGCGCTTGGCACGGAATATGTTCGCTTTGAGGCAGGTCCGTGAACCGAATGGTGGTCCCGGTGCGAACATCGCTTATCCTGTTCGACGGGGTCTGCAATCTGTGCAACGGCTGGGTGAGATTTGTCATCCGCCGCGATCCGAAGGGCATCTTCCGCTTCGCCGCCCAGCAGACACCCACAGCCCAGGCAATAATCAAGGATCACATGAGTAGCACGGGCGATTTGTCCAGCGTTATTCTGTTCGAGGACAACGCGATTTCAACAGAGTCTGACGCAATCCTCCGGATCCTTGGTCGGCTTGCTCCGCCCTGGTCGTGGATCGCTCTCTTACGGATCATTCCTCGGCGAGTTCGTGACGCGTGCTACCACTTTATCGCACGCCATCGTTACCAATGGTTCGGGCGAACTGAAGTCTGCCCGGTCCCATCTGCGGAGATGAGGTCGAGGTTCATCGAGTGATCCACCGATCGCCTGGGCCTTCGACCACCTACGACTAATCGTAATTTTTCGATTTTTCGTAAAGCGGATCCGCAGTAGTTTGCGCGAATCTTTCTCCATTTCAGTGGTTTTGAGAAATCCGCCGACTGGCATGGAACGTGATCTCTACATCTCCTTGACCGCGGCAGAAGAGGGAACCGATGGGCGCCGCCACACAACAGAACCGTATTCCACAAGTCGATCCCCAGCGGGCGACTGGAAAAACGCGCCGACTGCTTGAACATGTGCGGACCAAACTCGGCATGGTGCCAAATCTTTTTCGGGTCCTCGCAAATGCACCGGTAGTGCTGGAGGGTTATCTCGATTTCAGCGCCGCCCTCGCAGGCGGAACCCTCGACAACCGAATCCGCGAGCAAATCGCCCTTGCCGTGGCGGAGAGTAACCTGTGCCCATACTGCCGGAGCGCGCACGTGTTTCTTGGCCAGAAGGCCGGGCTTTCGTCTGAGGAAATCGCAAAGGCGATCCGCGCCAGCGCATCGGATCCTCGCATAGATGCGGTTCTGAAACTCACACGAACAATCATCGTGCAGCGTGGTGAGGTCGGTGACTCGGAGCTCCAGCGGGCCAGGGCTGCGGGCTTAACCGACGGCGAGCTCGTCGAGACGGTCGCCAACATCGCACTAAACATCTTCACCAACTACATCAATCACGTGGCACGCACCGCAATCGACTTCCCGGAAATCAAACCGGCCGACGCCGCGGAGGAATCGGAGAAGTAATAGCTCGTTCACTCAAGTGACAACCCGAGAGCAATTCACTGTTCTGCCGCAAGTATTTCTCCCAAGGAGAGTGACCGATGCCCGATATTGAAAACTATGAGAACCTCGTCCTCGGCAGCGGGGCTGCGGGCAAGTTGATGACCTGGACCCTGGCCGGCGAGGGTCATCGCACCGCGCTGGTCGAACGCGGGCCACTCGGCGGCGCATGTCCGAACGTCGCCTGCCTGCCAAGCAAGAACATGATCTATTCGGCTAGAGTCGCCACCCTAGCCAAACGAGGCCCGGAGTTCGGTCTCAAATTCAGTTCTTTGAGCATCGACATGAAGGGCGTTCAACAACGCAAACGCCTGATGGTCGAAGGCCTTCAGGAACTTCACGTCAGTCAGACCGTCGCAAGCGGCGCGCATCTGTTCCGGGGCGAAGCGCGATTCGTCGGTCTCCGTACCGTTGAAGTCGACCTTCGTGGCGGCGGCAAGAAGGCAATCTCCGGGGACCGGGTGTTCATTGACGTGGGCTCACGTGCCGCCATTCCGGCTATCCCCGGTCTCGCCGAGGCCAAACCGATGACTCATGTGGAGGCTCTCGATCTCGATCGATTGCCGGAACACCTCATCGTACTCGGTGGCGGCTATGTCGGTCTCGAGCTGTCCCAGGCATTCCGTCGATTCGGTTCGCGCGTGACCGTGATCGAGACGGGTCCACAACTGGCCGATCGTGAAGATCCTGATGTGGGAGCGGCGCTCCTGGACCTGTTTCATGACGATGGCATCGAGGTGCTGCTCAAGGCACGCGCTCGCCAGGTGGAGGGACGTTCCGGCCGCACCGTGCTGGTCAACCTGGAGAACGAGAAAGATAGACGCACGGTCGAAGGCACCGACATCCTGGTCGCGACGGGCCGGACTCCGAACACTGACGGACTCGGCCTGGAAAAGACCGGCGTTCAACTCGATAAGCACGGCTACATCAAAGTCAACGAACACCTGCGCACCACCAGCGAGAACATCTGGGCCATGGGCGACTGCGCCGGTAGCCCGCAATTCACACATGTCTCAGTCGACGACTTTCTCATTGTGAACGCGAACCTGAAGGGCGCGAAACGGACAAAAACAAATCGGCTGATCCCGTTCTGCATGTTCACTGACCCCGAGCTCGTGCGGGTTGGAAAAAACGAGGTCGAGGCGCAGCGTGAGGGCCTCGAATATCGGCTGGCCACGTTGCCGTTGGCCGAGATTCTCCGCACGAGGACGACGTTAGAGTCGCGGGGCATGATGAAGGTGCTGGTTGGGAAAAATCACGACGAGATTGTCGGCTTCACCGCATTCGGCTTCGAAGCGAGCGAGCTTCTGTCCGCGATGCAAACCGCGATGCTCGGCCACCTGCCTTACACGGTTTTGCGCGACGCAATCCTGGCCCATCCCACGATATCCGAAGGGTTAAGTCTTCTGCTGGCGAAGGTTCGGGCGCGATGAAGCCGGAGCCAAAGGTGTAGTGCAGCCATGAGCTCTACCTCAATAGGAGTCGCAAGCGTACAGACCACGGTTGAACCGGTCACTATCGAAGCCGTCGGCAGGGAGATTGTCCGCTGGGGCCTGATCGTGGTGCTGGCGTGGATCGGTGCGATGAAATTCACCGCTTACGAGGCGATGGGCATTCAACCGCTGGTCGCGCACAGTCCATTCATCAGCTGGATGTATGATTTGCTCAGCGTCCGGTCGTTCTCGGCGATGCTTGGGTGCATCGAAATCGCAACCGCCGTACTGCTTGGCCTGCGATACGTCTCACCCGTCGCATCGGCGGTCGGCAGCGTGCTGGCGATTGGGCTGTTCGCGACCACTCTTTCCTTTATCTTCACGACTCCCGGGTGGGAACCCAGTCTCGGTTTCCCCGCCTTGTCAGCAATGCCTGGGCAGTTCCTGCTGAAAGACATCGTGCTGTTCGGCGCGGCAGTTTGGTCGCTGGGCGAATCGCTCAAAGCGATCGCCGCGTGACAACTCTTATTCGATCTATGGAGCGGATATTGACCTACCTAATCAAGCTGTGCGATCGATTCGGAATCCTGCGGAGTGATCTCGATTATCATCTCGTCCGGGGCGCGATGGTGCTCATTTTCGCGCTGTTCGGATATCAGAAATGGTTTGCTTATGAGGCCAAGACGCTGATCCCGTTCATCAGCAACGGGCCGCTTATCTTCTGGATGTACCCGGTTTTCGGGATCAGGGGTGCTTGCTGGTTCCTGGGCGTGTCGGAATGGCTCTTCGGGGCGCTGATCTTGGCGGGTTACTGGAACAAGACCGCAGGTGTTCTCGGCGCGCTCGGCGGAATCGCTTCCTTTGTAAGCACCGTGACGATTATTCCCTTCATGCCTGACGGCTGGAACGCCTCGGCCGGCGGCTTCCCGGCGATGCAGGGCAACGTGGCATTTCTGATGAAGGACGTCGTTCTCCTGGCAGTGTCTTTCTATCTGCTCAAGCAAGATTTGCTGAGACTGGCGATCTCCCAATCGCAGAGCGGCGCGGATTCGCGTCCAGATGAATTGTCATTCTCTCAAAAGACGCTGCAAAGAACCGCCTAGAACAAGTGGGGAGAATCGAGTTCGTGATCCGAGCGAGACAGGAAGGAGGAACGATGCAGGCAAAGAAGGCAAAGTCGCGGTGATCACTGGAGGCAGCAGCGGAATCGGCCTCGCTACCGCCAGGCGCTTCGCTGCGGAGAGAGCGTTTGTGTTCATTACGGGACGGCGACAAGCCGAGTTGGACAAGGCTGCGGGCGAAATCTCGAAGAATGTAGCAGCGGTGAAGTGTGACGTGTCCCGGCTGGAGGATATCGATCGCTTATATGAAGAGGTCGCGGCCAGAAAAGGCAAAATCGCATTCTCTTTGCCAACGCGGGCATGGTCGAGACCGTCGAGACACCCGCGGCGACGCCAGAGCACTTCGACAGGACGTCAACACCAACGCTCGTGGGGTGTACTTCACCGTACAGAAAGGATTGCCTCTGCTGAATGACGGCGCCTCGATCATACTCACCTGGCTCGGGCGTATGGCAGAAGGGCATGCCGATTTACGGGACCTAAGGCGCAACGAAGGCCGCCATTCGCTCCCGCGCTCGAACCTGGGCGGCAGAGTTTGCGCGTAGAGGAATCCGGGTGAACGTAATCAGCCCCGGACCGATAGAAACGCCGATTTTCGACGGACAGTTTTCAACCAAACAAGCCGCCGACGCATTCCGGGAGCAGTTCAAGGCAAATGTTCCGCTGCAGCGGCTGGGGCTACCGGAGGAAGTTGCTTCAGCCGCCTTGTTCTTGGCCTCGAACGAAAGCAGTTACATCACCGGCATCGACCTGCCAGTCGACGGTCGGCCTGGTGTCGGTCTGACGTCCCGGCTGGCTGGAACTCGTGCGGCCATGAGCAAATTAGTTGTCGTAAAGGAGCGTCGAAGGTATCGGCCTGCGCCGCTGCCCCGGTGGACGAGGGTTGGTCCGTCATCGGCGTCGCACGAACTGCGCCAGAACATTTCCCGGGCCGGTTCCATTGAATTGTTGACAGTGCCGATGAAGCGGTTCGCCCAACCTCTCGAGGTCGCGGCCGCGTTGCGGCCGCCTTCATCACCGGTCAGACGATTTTTGGTAGAGGGTGGCGAAAGTCTCGGCAGTCTAGGACCACGTGCTGAATGAGTTTGGAGCATGTCATGAGTGAGCAGAGTCAAAAAATACGGTTGGCCTTTGGTACCACTTCCGAAATCCACCCCAGTGGCACCAGTCCGCTGACCGGCTCTATGCAGAAACACTCGACCAGATCGCGTGGAGCGAGAACCACGGCTTCGATGATGTCTGGTTATCGGAGCATCCTTCATCGACGATGGTTACCTTCCTTCGATTTTACCGGTCGCTGCTGCTATCGCGGCACGCACCAGGCAAATACGCATCATTCCCGGAGTGCTCTTGATGCCCTTTCACAATCCCTTACGCCTTGCCGAGGACATCGCCGTAGTCGATGTCATCTCCGGCGGACGCTTCAAACTAGGTGTCGGAGTCGGCTTTAAACACGAAGAGTTCGAAGGCTTCGGTGTACCGTTCAAGGAACGCGGAGCCCGAACCAACCAGTCACTCGAACTCATTCGTGGTCTGCTCCGCGGAGAGAATGTCACCTTCAAGAGCGAATTTTTTGACTTGAAAAACATCGGAGTAACGCCGGAACCTGTCCAGCGACCTCATCCGCCGGTCTGGCTTGGCGGCTTCACCCCGGCCGCCCTGCGGCGCGCCGCCGGCTACGGCGATGGTTTCACCGTGCCAGGTGCCACCCGTGCCGTATACGATCAGTATGTCGCAGAGCTGAAGAAGGAGAATCGGCCCACTTCGAACATTCGCTTCGCCAGCGCCGTTTGGTGTCTGATCGTATCGAACGATCCTGAGAAAACCTTCGCCGAGGCCGCCGATCACATAATCTATCAGGCCAACAATTGCTCGAGGTGGCTATCTGCGGCTGGACTGAGTCTCCTCTCCGAGCATGCGCGATCGCGAGCAACTGCGGCAAAGTGGGCTTCTCCAGGTCATGGCTCCGGAAGCCCCGATAAGCATGATCCGAGAGTTCAGCGACAAAGTCCCGATCACGCACTTTTATTCCTGGACTCTGCCGCCGGGGTTGCCGCCGCGCTGGGCGCAAACACATTTCGAGCTCTTCGCAGCCAAAGTGATCCCGCGTTTCGCTAAGTCGGATGAGACTTCTGCCGCAAGTTTAAGCTTTGCGGTCGATCTTCTCGCTGACCCCGGTCTAATTCATTGGCAGCCTGGGAATCCCTCACGCCGATTGGAATGGGGACAAATGGTCCGGCCCGGATACGTCAACTCTGCTGGAGGAGGGGCGCGTTGCCCGCAGGGTCCACAGGCTCTAGGATCCCGCCTGTAGACTTGTGGGCAACGCGCCGTCGGTCTCAATCCCAACGGTGCAATATTTCTTCTACGTGACATCCCGAAGAACCATACTGCGCACTCCGAGCAGCGCACGCAGGCGGCGGCTGGTTCCTTTGAGCGGCGAAGATCCTGCGAAGTCGCCGACCACTCGACTCATTTGTGAAATCACGGTACCGCTACGATGCGGCGTCTAAAAGCAAGTGATTCGTTGCGCGTAAAAATCCGATATCGGATTGTCGAAGGCGCGCGAACGCGGATCGGAGGAGAAGATTACGATGGCTCCCAAATGGCAAGCGAAGGGCGATTACTTCGAAAGCTGCAACTGTCAGACTCTGTGTCCATGCATTTTTCTGAGCCCTCCGACCGAGGGGAATTGCACAGTGCTGGTGGGATGGCATATCGAATCGGGGCAGTTCGGGAATGCTTCCCTTGATGGCCTCAACGTCGCCGCGTTCTTCTATACGCCGGGTCCGATGCACGAGGGGAACTGGAGCGCCGCGCTGTATCTCGATTCGCGCGCTTCGGCCGAGCAGAGCGATGCGCTCGCCAAAATCTTCTCGGGACAGACGGGCGGACCGCCGGCGACGCTCCGCCCGCTGATCAACAAGGTCCTGGGAGTGAAGAGCGCCGATATCGCCTACCATGCGGAGGGCCGCAAGCGTCGCATGACGATTCGCGACGTCGGCGAATCGGAGATAGAGGCACTTAAGGGCGCGGGCGGGGCGGACGTGACGATCAGCGACCATCCGCTCGGCATTGCCCCCGGACACCCGAGCATCGTGTCGCGCTCCAAGCAACTCAAGTTTCGCGACCACGGCTACACGCTCGATCTCAGCGGTAGAACGGGACAGTTCTCGCCCTTCACCTACCAAGGCTGAACCCTAACTGTCCCCGAGCGTCCGCTCAGCGCGCGTCGCCGGGATCGAAGAAAGGAGAGCTCGCGGCCCATCCCTAGTTTTCATTCCTGATTCCACATGTGGTAGGCGGCCAACGAAACACCAATGCGCCAGTCCATCTAATCTTAAAATCAGCAGGCCAGTTCGTAAAAAGGGCTGAAATCAGACGCCCTGGGTCTGCCCTTTAGGAATCGGCCGAGTAGCCGTTCGCAATCAGCAGGTTATCGGTTCGAAGTGAACATCAGGACGGGGCCGATTATCCAGTTCTGCACCATCGAAAGCGTGAGGATTTTCCAGTCGCGAAACACGTCGCCGAGTTCGTCATAGTTCACTTTGGCAAGCGGAGGATACATCATCAGGATCAATCCCACCGCAATTGGCATCGAAGTGGTCCCGATGCTCAGGCTATCGAAAACCGTCCTTATGCCAGGGGCGATTGCACCCAGAGCAATGCCCGCGGCCATCGCCATGAAGATCCAAAGCGTGAGAAATCTGTCGAGAAAAGAGAGCCGCCGAAGAACTGGCACTGAGGCGACGGTCACGCTTGCGCTCATGAATAGGGTCCTCCACCCGCCGGTTAAGTGTCAGCTAACTGGCTCTTCATCAGCGACCCGAAGTTTCCCGATCTCTCTGACTCGCTTTTCGAGCGCGTAGTGATCCAAGGTTTCCAGGCGCAGGCTCGTAAAGATTTTGATGCGATTTTCTAGCTCGCCATAGATCCGCAGAAAGAATCTGCGCTTCGCCTCTTCTGTTCCAGGGATTTCACTGGGTCGGCGACGCCCCAGTGCGCTGTGATCGGCTGACCCGGCCAAAGTGGACACGCTTCTCCCGCAGCCTGATCGCAGACCGTGAAAACGAAATCGAGCTGAGGGCTGTCCGCGCGCGCAAATTCATCCCAGCTCTTGCTGCGTAGACCTGGCCAGGTCGTAGTGAAGGTCGCGCAGGACGCGTAACGTCATAGGATTAATCTCCCCCGTGGGATGACTTCCCGCGCTGTATCCCCTGAACCTGCCTTTGCCCCAGCGACCAATGGCACATTCGGCCATGATGCTGCGCGCGGAGTTGCCGATACATAGGAACAGGACGTTGTATTCACCCTCAGCCATGAGCGAACTCGGTGTGTTACTCGACCTTCGACGCGCAGCATGAGCTTGCTGTATGCACAGCGGGCGCACAACATGATTCCGTGGGCCGCGGCCGAGCGGCTTCTGCTGGTGGCATCAGATCATTGCCGAACACAGCACTTTCACCGAAGGTGTGAAAAGTCTCCCACGAGATCCCGTTGGGGTCGGTGACCCACCCCTTGTCGCCCTTCGCATAGCAGCAAGTAGCGTTAACCTGTTCTCGCACCGTCTCGCCCGCGGCTTTGAGCCGCGTACCAATAGTCGCGAGGTCCTCACCGGATTCCACCTGGAGACCCAAGTGATCAATCTGAGGTTTCGACGCTCCGGACGTGATTGCGAAATTGACGCGCGGATCCTCAAGCATCCACTTCGCGTAGTCGTTTTTGATCACCAGCGGCGGTTCGCCGAAAAGAGCCGAATAAAATCGCACCGAGGCGTCCAGATCGGTCACATGCATGTGAACGTGAAAGCGTTTCATACCGATATCCTCCGGTTCCTCTTCGCTATTGCAGTCGATTGCTGAGGCGCACACTCAGACGCGTAGCCCGATGCCCCCACGGGAGCGCATAGCTCAGGTCTCCCGCCACAGCAATTTTCAGTGAGATAGCCGAGCAGATCGCTCATCGCCTTGAAATTCGCGGTGTAGATGATTGAGCGGCTCTCGCGTCGAGATGTGACCAGACCCGCGAATCTGAGCTGGTTCAGGTGAAACGACATCGTGGGCGAAGGCTGCCCTAGCCGCATGCCGATATCGCCCGCGGGCATTCCCTCGGGGCCTTTTTGGACTAGCAGGCGAAAGATGTCGAGCCTGGTTTCTTGCGCCAGCGCTCCGAGCGCCGCAATCACAACTGACTTCTTCATACTTCAGTATTTATAGAACTGTTGAATCTTCGAGTCAAGCGAAGTCCAGATGCTATCTGGGTGAGAAAATTGATTCGGTCGGGTATAAAGATCCCGAGCTACTTCCGACGCGCGATAAATCGCGCCTGGACGACCTTTCCCGCGCGGGACATTTCGCCTAGAAAGCGAAAACCCTCGATCATCGTTTGCAGCAGGTCCTTACGAAAAGCGAGCGTGGCTAAAACATCATAGGTTAGCTGCATTTCGATCATCTTCAGGTACAGATCCATGTGGGACGGAAAACGCCCTGTGTCTTCGGCGACCAGTACCTCACAACCGTTCTCAGATAGGAGGCGAGTGTACCCTCCGATATCTTCGACATTCGCGAAGCTCATCATGCCAAGAAAACGCTGAGCTTCGGCGTCGTTCAGCTCCGATGTCCCTTCTACCCAGTCGCTGAACGCTATAAGTCCACCTGGCCGGACCAGCCGCGCCGCCTCGGAGATCAGCTTCGGCTTGTCGGTCACGTAGCACCAGGCGTCTTCGCCCCAGACAAAATCGGCGCCCGCAGTCGGTAGTCCGCTTTGACAAGCGTCGGCCACTACGAAGCGGATTCGGTCTTCGAGCCCTTCATCGCGGCACCGCTTGCGCCCACGTTCGACTATAGCTTCAGTCGCGTCCACCCCAGTCATCGAAGCCACCTCGCGAAAGCGGACCAGGCATCGCATTCCTGCTCCGGTACAGCAGCACAGATCAATGCCTTTTTGTCCTTCCCCTATTCCTGCCCGTTCGGCCAGATCAATCAAGGCCCCCATTCCGCCGATATGAATTTGCTGACCGAACAGCAACTCCATGAAATCGCCTCGAACCCCGCTATAGAGCGAAATGACTTCGGATAAGCCGACGCCCTGGATAGATTTCAATGGCTTGTCCCTTCGACGTGAATGGCGACTTTGCTACCACGACAGGCGGCCCAAAACGATCAGAGGGATTCCAAACGCGCTGGGCCCCAGCCAATAGACTGCATCGGGCAGCTCCCTCCAAATCGGCAAGTTCCTGCCGTTGTCAACGTAAAAGGCTGTAAGCATCGCGATGTACGAAACGCCCATGCCGACGATGTGCGTATCGATTTGCGTCTTCCATTGTTGCCGTCTCGCCGCTCGACCGAGCAGCGCCGCGGCGAATGCCAGGGTGCCAAGCGCGAAAAGATGGTAGTCGTCAGCCCAGCGCATCGCTGCCAAAGCCGTCGAAGTCGCGAACAGTGTGGCGAGACTCCAGAAGTAGATCGAACCAGCCCTGGTATGGCCGCCACGGTGCTTCTCCATGAACATGGCAACCGCACCGGTTATTACTGCGAGCAGACCAACCGGGACGTGTATCGCCCGGATGGACAGGAACAGCGGCGAATCTGATGGAATTTCAAAGCCCCTGATCTCCGCGGCTCTCCATCGCACTCGACAGGGCTCTGTTCTCTTCAAACAACCGCGGGTTTCCGCGCACGGATAAATGCGCTGACGAACTTGCCTTCGGCCGCCTGGGCAATCTTCTCCAGGTCGGGATTGCCGGCGAGAATCGTCTTCGCATCGGCCGCCGTGTAAATTCTGGTCGGCTCGATTTCGATATCCTCAAAACCGGCGTCACGCAGCTTCAATCGGTAATCAGACTCCTCGAGGGCTCCGGCGACACACCCGGCCCACAACTCGACCAGCCGTTGGACCTCGGGCGGCATCTTTCCACGCACCACGATGTCCGAAACGGCAAAACGACCGCCCGGCTTCAGGACCCGAAAGGTTTCCCTCATGACCCTGGCCTTGTCCGCGGACAGGTTGATCACGCAGTTCGAGATGATCACATCGACCGATTTGTCGGGCAGCGGAATGTTTTCAATTTCGCCCTTCAAGAATTCGACGTTTTCGAGGCCCGCCTTACGCTGATTTTCGCGGGCCAGCGCCAGCATCTCGTCTGTCATATCCAGCCCATAGGCTTTGCCACCTGGGCCGACGCGGCGCGCCGACAAGAGCACGTCGATGCCACCACCGGAGCCGAGATCGAGCACGGTTTCGCCTTGCTTCAGCTCGGCTAGCGCCGTCGGATTCCCGCATCCTAGCGAGGCGGCCACGGCATCCTCTGGTAGGCTTGCTTTTTCATCGTCGTGATAGAGATTGGACGTGATGGGATCGCCACACGTGCTCGCACCTCCGCAGCACGAAGCCTTACCGGAATTCTGTCTGACGCGTTCAGCCTCGCGAGCGTAACGCTCTCTGACCTGCTCCTTGATATTTTGGTCTTCCATTTCCTTCTCCTGTCGCGGTTGCGCGCGTATTCCGCCTGGCATCGCGACCTTTGGATCTACCGTCCGCGCAGCACTCGAGGTCCGAAGGAGATAGCGGGACATTGTCACCGCCAAGATTCATCTCCGCGCAGCAGTCCTCGACCAAAAAGCGGATCAGACCTGACGCCTCCCGCCAGTTGACCGCGTGGTAGATGAAGCGCCCGGAGCGGCGTGCCGCCAGCAGCCCCGAGCGAGTCAGAGTGTCCAGGTGGTGCGAGAGCGTGGAGCCCGGCATCTTGAGGCGGCGTTTGATCTCATCCACGCACCTTCCTTCTGGACCGGCGCGGACCAGTAGCCGGAAAATTTCGAGACGGTCTTCTTGGCCCAGGGCCGCAAACTGTTCGATCCGCCGGTTCACCACGATATTTCTAGTATCATCGAATTATCATGAAAGGCAAGGACCAAAGCCACTCTGTAGCGTCAACAGCCTGCGAAGTCCGGAGGCGCTTGACGCGGGCCCGCTGCTACTCATGTGACGTCTGAGCCATGAGGCGAGAACCCGTCATTTGCATATTCGTGGCAAGCGTACTCTTCCGTGACTCGGCTCTCGCAATCGAGTCGTAGTTCTAACCAGTGCATTTCCCTGTCGTTTTACAAAAGCATCAATCTGCTAGGCCTTCCGAAAACCTCTCGATTTTCGGCTTATTCAGTAATCCATCGGTGGCGCCGCCGCCGGTGCGGGTTTTTTCTCGGGCTTCTCCGCGACCACGCATTCCGTGGTAAGGAGCAGGCTGGCGACGGAGGCGGCGTTCTGAAGAGCACTACGCACAACCTTGGTCGGGTCCACGATTCCTGCCTTCATCAGGTCTTCAAACTCCTCACTTGCCGCGTTAAACCCATAGGCGCCCCTGTTGTTCCTAATCTTGTCGAGCACCACCGACCCTTCATGGCCGGCGTTCTCGGCAATCCAACGGGCCGGCTCGGCGATGGCCTTGCGGACGATGTTGACGCCAAACTTCTCATCTTCGCTGGCGCGCAGGTTTTCGAGCGCTGACGATGCACGAACCAGCGCAACACCCCCGCCTGGCACCACACCCTCTTCGACCGCGGCGCGCGTCGCGTGCAACGCATCTTCAACCCGGGCCTTCTTCTCTTTCATTTCGACCTCGGTCGCCGCGCCGACGCGAATCACTGCGACCCCTCCGACCATCTTCGCCAGCCGCTCCTGGAGCTTTTCGCGATCGTAGTCTGAGGTGGTCTCCTCGATTTGCGCCCGTATCTGCTTTATGCGGCCATCAATGTCGGATTTTTTGCCAGCACCATCGATGATGGTCGTGTTGTCTTTGTCGACGATAATCCGTTTTGCCCGACCGAGATCGCGGAGCGTCACATTCTCCAGCTTGATTCCCAGCTCTTCGGCGATGCACCTGCCGCCGGTCAGCACCCCAATGTCCTCGAGCATCGCTTTGCGTCGATCTCCAAAGCCCGGCGCCTTGACCGCCACGCACCGCAGGGTGCCGCGGATTTTGTTGACGACCAGGGTCGCCAACGCCTCACCCTCGATATCCTCGGCAACAATCAGTAGCGGCTTACCAGTCTTCGCCTGGGATTCGAGAATAGGTAAAAGGTCCTTCATAGCGGAGATTTTCTTTTCGTGGATCAGGATGTAGGCGTCCTCAAGCCTCGCTTCCATCCGGTCCGGATCGGTGACGAAGTACGGCGAGAGATAGCCGCGGTCGAACTGCATCCCTTCGACAACTTCCAGTTGCGTCTCGAGGCTCTTCGCTTCCTCGACCGTGATGACCCCTTCCTTGCCCACCTTCTCCATGGCCTCGGCGATGATTTCGCCGATGGTCGAGTCGTTGTTGGCGGAGACCGTACCGACCTGGGCGATCTCCTTGCGGTCCTTGGTCTGCTTGGAAAGACTCTTCAGCTCGCCTACCAGGGCCTCCACGGCCCGCTCGATGCCGCGCTTGAGCGTCATAGGGTCGTGCCCGGCGGCGACCATTTTCATACCCTCGGTATAGATTGCGCGGCCGAGCACGGTGGCAGTAGTGGTACCGTCTCCGGCGACATCCGAGGTCTTGGAAGCTACCTCCTTGACCATCTGGGCACCCATGTTCTCGAACTTGTCTTCCAGTTCAATTTCCTTGGCCACAGTAACCCCGTCTTTGGTCACGGTAGGTGCGCCGAAACTCTTCTCCAAAACGACATTTCGCCCCTTGGGACCGAGCGTTACCGTAACGGCATCGGCCAGAACATTGACGCCGTGAAGAACCTTCTCGCGTGCCTCTTCTGCAAACATCACCATCTTGGCTGGCATGATCGCTTAAGCCTCCTTAAGTTCTTTCAAAACGATAGTTATCCTTCGATTACCCCGAGAATATCGTCCTGGCGAAGAATCAAATGCTCCTCCCCTTCAAGTTTGATGTCGCTCCCCGAATATTTGCCAAACAGGATTTTGTCCCCGGTCTTCACCTCGAGTGGCATCACAGTGCCGTCGTCCAGGGCCTTTCCGCTCCCAACTGCCATGACTCGACCCTCCTGAGGCTTTTCTTTGGCGGTGTCCGGGATAATGATTCCGCCCTTGGTTTTTTCTTCCTCCGCAATTCGTTTGACCAAGATATGATCGCCCAGTGGCTTGATTTTCATCGTCCGACCTCCTTGAGCCTCTTTCGAACAAAAAAGCCGCGGATGGGTAGCCGCAGCTTTCTCCTGGCCTTGCCATGGCCGCTGCCAAAGCTAACCCGATCCCTCTTATCGGTTTTCATGTGCACGACAGGCACTCCTGTCAAGGGGGGAACTAAAAATTTGGCAGTTATCCAGCATTCCAAATCGCGGTCATGGCGCCTAGCTCGCTTCTCCCATCATCATTGGAAGGATGAATGACAGCAGCTATTGATACCTGCATAAGTAAAGTCCTAGCATAGGCGCAAAGCAAGAGGACTGTGTCGGATGAAGGAACGCAGCAGGCTGGGGCGGTGCTGCAGCGAGCGCGCGTGCCGACGCCCAGCCTTGGCGAGCAGCGCGACC
>JBKPEA010000038.1:0-37142 GCA_046728175.1 Thermodesulfobacteriota bacterium
CCCTTTCCCTGATAGACCTGAAAGCCAGCAACTCGACCGACCACCCCCACATAGCGGGTAAGGCTCTGCTCGAGCTGAAATCCTGCCCCGGTGGTTGCATAGGTATCGGAGCCGAAGCCGCTGGCGAATGCGGTCAGCCCAAGATGTCCCGGCCGCTGCAGGGCGAAAAAATCTCCGTCCGTCCCCGCATGTGCCTCGCCGTGCCACAACCCCAGCAGCACAACCACCACGCAGAGCCGGAAATGCGCGGACCCTGAGCTACTCCGGCGAAGCATCTCCAATTCTGCCTGGTCAATGATAACCCGGCGCTCTTAGCTCTTCTGCGCCCCAGCGTGAAGGCGGGGTAGGCGGACTCTCGCATGGAATGGTCGTTTGATAACCGGCCGTAACGGTGACCGGCAGCGACCCGGTAGAGCTGGTCGGGTTGGCCACGACGACCACGCCCTGGTAGACGCCAACCGTCGTGTAGCGAAGACAGCTGGGATCGGCGGGGCAGGGTTTGCCATCGATAAACTCCACCTCGAAGTCGGTCCCCCGCGCGCCTGCCACACCGTTGGGGGTATGTATTTCAAAATTCACGCTTCCGCCCCCTCCCGCATCGTTTACCCATGCGCGCAATTTCCCTAGTAAGAGGCGAACCGTCGATTGTATGTGGGTTTCATTTTCAACGAGGTGCCGGTCGATGATCATCGTGCTGTCCTCACCTAGCAAGAGCCGGGTTCCACCCCGTAAGATCAGTGTGAGCTCGCTGTCAGCGAGGGTTTCGATCCTGTCGCCGAGCATCACGAAGATGCCGACCGCCGCGACGATCGTTTGTGCAGCGCGATAGACTTGCGCAGTGCCCCGGAGTTCCTGGATCGAGCCCACCGGTTCGTCGGAGTTTGCGACAGATCCCGCGAGCAACATCAGTCCGACGAGGAATACTAAACTCCGCGACCTGCCTATCCCCAAAACGAGCCTGGCTTTCAGGGCTGCTTTCGCCCAAGGGCTTGCGACGTGCATGAGGCGTTGAGACTCCGTCTTCGTCAACGACATCCTGCTCACTTTCGTTACGCATCTCATGATCGTACGCAGCTCAATCGGTCGTCAGCGTGTCGCATGCTTCCCTGCTGCGTAACTGGCGGCTTTGATCTCTTTACAACGGTTTTCTTGTTTAGAGCAATTGCGGCGAGCGTACCTCCAGCCGGAATACCCCCCGCAGGAGGGCTCAGCCAAGCACCTTACCGTCCAAAACTACGGGCCATGGTTTATTTCCACCCCGGGCCGTGGATTGTTGCCACGGAGTCGATGTCCGAGAAGGAGCCCAGATCGCGAGTCATTCGGAAAATTCGATGAATCAGCATCGCGCAGAAGAATGCGCAAGCTTTGTACCGTGACCGTAGCTTTTCTCTCGAAGCGGAACGCGATTTTTTCAGCTTCAATGTTGATCAGACGCGTCAGGCGTCGTCCGATTCCTGCAGGGTGGCGGTCGGTAGAATTTCCACCGGCAGGTCATCCAGGAAGCGGGAGGCTCGGCCCATGCTGTAGCCGTTCACGTGATCGAACATATATATAGGATAAATCAGGTAGAGCTCATCACGGGCGCGGGTGCCCGCCACGTACATCAGGCGTCGCTCTTCCTCGATTTCGTCCACGCCCATACTCATCGGGCCGGGGAATCTTCCGTCGGCCGCCCAGATCAGAAAAACCACCCGCCATTCAAGACCCTTGGCGGAGTGGATGGTGCTGAGCGTGACGTATCCCTCTTCCTCCTCGCTCGCCAGGACCCCAGCGAGCGAGTCACTGGGCGGCTCGAGCGCCATGTCGGAGAGCATCTGCTCGAGGCTCCGGTAGCGCTGGGTGATGTTCTGAAAATGATCGAGATCGCGCTCGCGCTTGGGATAGTCGTCCGGGTATGCATCGCGCATCAACGGCAGATAGTACTCCAGCACCATCGCGAGCTGCTCCGCCGGACGCTTGCCCTCTCCCCTCAAAGCGCCGACCAATTCCGCCAGCCGTCCGAAGCCGGCGCCCCCGCGCGCCGGCCCTTCGCGGCCAAGGCGCGCCAACTGCTGCTCGGGTCGTTCTGCGCTGACCAGCGTTTCGATCGCACGTTCGGCAGTCCGGTGTCCCACCCCGGGCACGATGGTCAGGGCGCGAAGCCATGACACCGCATCGGCGGGGTTCGCTACAATGCGCAGATGAGCGAGCGTGTCTTTGATGTGCGCGGTTTCGATGAATTTGAAGCCGCCGCGCTTGATGAACGGGATGTCGCGCCGCTGCAGCTCCAGTTCGAGGTCGAAGGAATGAAAGCTCGAGCGGAACAGCACCGCGATTTCCGACAGTTCCACGCCTTCCTCGCGCAGCTCGAGGATTCGCTGGGCGACGAATCGCGATTGCATATGCTCGTCCTGGGCGCGCACCAGCAGGGGCCGGAACTCTCCGCGCCGCCCGGTAAAGAGGGCCTTCGTGTATTTCTCAGCAGCGCGCGAAATGACCTCGTTGGCGACGTCCAGAATTCCCTGCAGCGAGCGGTAGTTCTCTTCCAGCTTGACGATGCGGGTCCCTTCGAACATCGAGGGAAAATCCATGATGTTGCGAAAGTTGGCACCGCGAAATGAATAGATCGATTGCGCGTCGTCGCCCACGGCCATCACGTTCTGGTGGGACCAGGCCAGCAGCCGGACCAGCTCGGCCTGGATCCGGTTGGTGTCCTGGTACTCGTCGATCATGATGTAGCGGTAGGCGGATGAAAGGCGCTCCCGCACCTGCTCGTACTGCTGCAGCAGCTCTAGGAGCTGGTCCAGAAGGTCATCGTAGTCGAGCAGCCCGCGTTCGCGTTTGTACAAGTTGTACTTCGCCGCGAGCTCCACGATATCCGCCTGATGCTCGACGAGATGGGCAAAGTCGAATTCGATCTCCTCGGGCAGGTCGCGGCGCTTGTTGCGCGCCATGCTGATCACCTCGGCGACAGTTCCCTTCTTGGGAAAGCGCCGCTCGCGGGTTGCGAGTCCCATCCGCGCGCGCAGCAGGTTCAGCACGTCTTCCATGTCCGAGCGATCGAGAATCGTGAAATTAGGCCTGAGGCCCAGCGGCGCCCCATGGCGGCGAAGGACGTTGTTGGCAAATGAGTGGAACGTTCCGCCCGCAACCTGGCGCGATGCGTTCCCGACCAGACGCTCGACCCGATCGAGCATCTCCTGGGCCGCCCGCCGCGTAAACGTGAGCAGCAAAATCGCGCCGGGCGGCACGCCGCTCTCAATCAGCCGGGCCACCCGGTAGATCAGAGTGCGGGTCTTTCCGGAGCCCGCGCCGGCGATCACGAGCAGGGGGCCATCGCGATGCGTCACGGCAGCAAGTTGCGCCTGGTTAAGCAGCTCCGCGTATTTTATCTTGAACTTGCTCTCGTCCCCGGCCGCCGCCTTCTCGCGCAGGTAGATGACCTTGTCCGCCACAGCAGCAGGCATTCTATCATGAGGCATGGCCGGCGGGGTGGGACTCGACCCGTCGCGATCTTTGTTCCAGCCGCTCAGCCAGGGAAACCGACCCGGAGGGTCCTCGGGCCCCGCGCCCCGCCGGGCAGAGCTGCTACGGCCCGTTGGGCTGAGGGAGCGGTTGGGCGCCGTTCTTGTAGATATTCTGCATCGCCTTGTCCCACTGGCTGTCAGAATTCGCCGGTGGCGGCACCGGAGCGGCCGCGGGAAGATCGGACTGCGTCGGAGGGCTCAGACTTCCAGGCGAGGAGTTCCCCGCGGTGGAGGGCGGCGGCGCAGGCATGCTTGCGAGCGAGGGGTTGACCTCGATCGAGTTCACCACCTTGATGGTCTTGTCACCAAGGTATTTGAGCGCCTTCTGCTGCGCATCCTGCATACCGAATGGAGTTGCGACAAATCCGTACAGATGGAGCTCGCGGCTGCCATCGTCGTTGTCGATGACCTGCGCACCCACCAGCGGCAGGTTGTGATTGTGCAGGAAGTGGGTGACCCGATGACTTCCGTAATCGTCGACCTGGTAACCTGGAGTCTGCGCATCGGCGAGCATCGGAATCCAAAGCAGTACGGCAAGAGTTGCCGCCACCCCGGTCGGACGCCCAGCGAGACCAAACCTCACAGCCACTGGCCCGCGAGCATACACGCTGCGGTCGCCAATGTCTTGTGTGGTGCCCGGCTTTGCTGGAACATCACGTTTCGGGGACCTTAGGCTTTCGATGCCGAACACGCGCCACCGGGCGAAAGAGCTGCCTTGCCTGCCAGCATCTGCGGGCTGGCCGGATGCCTCGTCGCGCTCCTCGTCACACTGCTCCTGCCCGCGCTACGGACTCATCGCTTTTCGCCGTTTTACCGGCCCGTCGAGGTTTGTCAGACAGCGGCGCGGCACTGCTCGCTCGATTTGAAGGACAACCAGGGAGAGGCCGCGATCGCTCTTGCGGCAATCCCGTCATTTACCCGACTGTTACCGTCGTGCTCGAGAACTGTTACCCAGCTGGCGGCGGCGGTTTTTGTTCCTCGCCCAAGACTCTCGTGCTGGCTGGTCAGACTAAGGCTCGGCGCCGAGCAAGCTTCCAACCCCCCGCTCTTCGCATAATCAATACTTTCGATTGTCACCCGCGATGATTAAGCTCATCGCGACTGCTTTCTTGTTCGCAGGACAGGTCGGATTCGTCCCGATCTGGTTTTTACGAGGTATGCCAACGTGCCTAGTTTCGCGCTGCGCAACCCATTCACGGTAATTGTTGGAGCATTGATTGTCACGATTCTCGGCGTGACCGCATACACGCGCATGCCGGTAGACGTGTTTCCGAACCTCAAGATTCCGGCGGTGGTGGTCGCGACCTTCTACCCGGGCATGCCGCCGCTCGACATGGAGCGCGATATCACAACCCGCTATGAGCGTTTCTTCACGCTGGGCAGTGGTATCGAGCATATCGAATCGCGCTCGTTGCCGGGGGTGAGCATTATCACCGTATACCTGCACGCCGGAGGTGATGTCGACGCGGCCGCCGCCCAGCTCGCCACGCTGGCGATGGCGGACTTGGGAGTGCTGCCGCCGGGCACGCTCCCGCCGTTGGTCCTCAAATTCGACGCATCGTCGCTACCGGTTACGCTGGTCACGGTCGAAGGCAAAGGCTTTTCGCAAGCCGATATCGAGGACCAGGCGCGTTACAACGTCCGCAATCAGCTTGCGACCGTATCGGGAGCGTCAATCCCGATGCCGTTCGGCGGCAAGATCCGGCAGATCATGGCCTACGTGGATCGGCAGGCGCTGCAGGCGCGTGGCTTGTCGCTCAACTCGGTAGTCAACGCGATCAACGACACCAATCTGATCCTCCCGGCCGGCGACGCGAAAATCGGCAACACCGACTACTACATCTATTCCAACGCGCTGATCGACCGGCCCGAGAACCTCAATCAGGTCCCGATCAAGGTCGGCGCCGGTCAGGCGCCCGTGCGGCTGGGGGATGTCGGCAATGCCGAGGACTCGACCGCGATTCAGTACAACGTGGTGCTGATCGACGGGCAGCCGTCGGTCTACATCCCGGTGCTCAAGCAGGGCGGCGCCAACACCATCGAGGTGGTGAATGGCATCCACGACCTGCTGCCGAAGATCATCGGAATGCCGCCGGGACTGAAGCTCAAGGCGATTTTCGATCAGTCGGACTACATCCTCGATGCCGTGCATTCGCTCGAACACGAGGCGGTGATGGGCTCGGTGCTGGCATCGCTGATGATCCTGATTTTCCTCGGCAGCTTCCGCACGACCCTGGCGATTTACTTGTCAATTCCGCTTTCCATCCTGGCGGCGACCTTCGGCCTGTTTCTCAACGGATCGACGATCAACATCATGACGCTGGGCGGTTTCGCGCTCGCCATCGGGCGATTGGTCGATGATTCGGTCGTGGTGCTGGAGAATATCAACCGCCACCTGGAGATCGGCCAAACCCCGGAGATCGCGGCGCGCGAGGGAGCCGAGGAAGTCGCGCTGCCGGTGCTCGCCTCGACCATAACGACCATCATCGTGTTCTTCCCGGTGATGTTCCTGTTTGGGGTGGCCAAGTACCTGTTCAGCGCGCTGGCGTTGGCGGTGGTGCTGGCGATGCTCGCGTCGTACGTGGTCGCGATGACCGTGATTCCGATTTACTGTGCCCGTTTCCTGGCGGTCGGCGCGCACCGCGTCGAGCGCACCGGGCCCTTTGATCGGATCTTCGCGGCATTCAACCATCACTACGAGCGATTTGCCGCTCGCTACGAAAAACTGCTGCAAGGCGCGCTGGATCGGAAACTCTTCGTGATCGGAGGGGTCAGCGCGATATTCGCACTGTCGCTGCTTGTCTATCCGTTGCTCGGAACCCAGCTCTTTCCGACCACCGACGCGGGGAAATTCATCATCAACATGCGGTCGCCGGCCGGGACCCGGATCGAGGTAACCGAGGCGCTCGCGCAAAGGGTCGAAAAGGTCATCCGCGAGGTCATTCCGCCGGACGAGATCGGCACGGTGCTGGAAAACCTCGGTCTGGCCCCCAGCATCTCCGCCATCTATTCGTCTAACTCCGGCGAGGACACCGGTCAGATCATGGTGACCCTGCAGGCAGATCATAAAGTCTCGACGTTCCATTACATGGATGTTCTTAAGCGAGAGTTGCCGCGCAAGGTGCCCGAGGTCCGCGCCTTCTTCTCGTCCGGCAGCATCATCGATGCGGTACTGAACTTCGGCCTGCCGGCGCCCATCGATATCCAGGTTAGCGGCCCCGACTTCAAGCCGCTCTTCGAGGTCGCGCACCACATCGCAGGCGACACCCCGCAAACTTCCCGACGTTGCGCAGACCTACATCCCCCAGGAGGCGGACTATCCGACCCTCGACGTGCAAATCGATCGGGTGCGCGCCGCGCGGCTCGGACTCACCGAGAAAGACGTGGTGACCAATGTCATCACGGCGCTGACCTCCAACCAGATGATCGACCCGTCCATCTGGATCGATCGAAACACCGGCAACGATTACTTCCTGACCGCGCAATACCGCGAGCAGGCGATCGATTCGATCGACACGCTGCGGGACATTCCCGTCCATCACATCTCGGCGGACCGCGACGCCCACGAGCAGTCAATTCCACTGCGCAGCGTCGCGACGATAGTGCCGGACAAATTTCCCTCCGAGGCGGACCACTACAACATCCAGCGCGTGGTCGATGTATGGGTTGATCCAGCGACCTCCGACCTGGGCGGCACCCAGACCGCAATCCAGCAACGGCTCGACCGGATCGTGCTTCCCCCTAATGTTCGCGTGAACTATCGCGGCGCGGTTGCGGCCATGCAGCGTTCGTTTTCGAGCTTCGGATTGGGACTTGGGATGGCGGTGCTGCTGCTGTACCTGGTGATGGTCGCACAGTTCGCCTCGTTCCTCGATCCGTTCATCATCATGTTCGCGGTGCCGATGGGCCTGATCGGAGTCTTCTGGACGTTGTGGCTCACCGGCACGACGCTGAACATCGAATCCTTCATGGGCATTATCGTCATGGTCGGAATCGTCGTGTCGAACTCGATTCTGCTAGTCGATTTCGCCAATCAGCGTCGCCGCGAAGGCCAGGAACTGCGCCGTGCAGTAGTCGAATCCGCCCGCATCCGCATGCGACCGATCCTGATGACCGCGCTCGCTACCGTTGCGGGCCTGATGCCGATCGCGCTGGAACTTGGCGCCGGTTCGGAGGCTTCGGCGCCTTTGGCACGCGCCGCGGTCGGAGGCCTGGTGGTTTCCACCGCGTTCACGCTGATCCTGGTGCCGTCGGTTTACGAGTTGTTCTATTCGTGGAGGGGCAAGCGTTGAGCCGCGCGACTTTCTCTCTAGCAGTTCTCGGGCTGTGCCTGACCGTGGGATGCAGCCACGGCGTCGCAACCTCTCCCGATGAAGCAACCGGCAACGCGACGCGCACGGTCGCCGTCATCCAGCCGCAGCGCAAGCAAGTGACCCAATCGATCACCCTGCCCGGTGACCTGGTTGGTTACTACGAGGCGGCCCTCCATTCTAAGGTTACCGGGTATTTGACCCGGGTAATGGTCGACAAAGGCGATTGGGTCAAGCAGGGTCAGGTGCTGGCGACCCTCGAGGTTCCCGAGCTGGATCAAAATCTCGCGCGGGCGCGTGCGCAACTGCAGATCGCCAAGCTCACCTGGGGGCGCCTCGATCGAGTACGCAACACCGATCCCAAGCTGGTGGCCAAGGAAGATGTCGACATCGCCTACTCGAAATACATGGAAGCGAAAGCTTCGGTGGGTGAACTGGAAACGATGGTAGCTTACACCTCACTGGTTGCGCCATTCGACGGCGTAATCACGGGCCGTTTCGCCGACCCGGGCGCGCTGATTCGCGCGGGCGGCGGCGATCTCGGAATTTCCGGGAGCGGCGCGGTGGTAAGTCCGAGTGCGCTAGAAGGTGCGGGTGGCCATCTGACCGGGGGTGGTCCCGTGCTCAGCGAAGCGCGCATCGACAAGCTGCGCGTGTATATCTATGTACCCGAGCGGGAAGCGTCTCTGGTCCGAGTCGGCCAACCCGCGACCCTGACCCTGCGTGCCTTTCCGGGCCAGACCTTTCCGGAACGCGTGACGCGCTTCGCGTCGTCGCTCGACCTGGCGACGCGCACGATGCTGACGGAACTGGACATCGAAAATCCCGGGCACCGGCTTTATCCGCGGATGTACGCCGACGTGACCCTGGTACTGGCGCAGCATCGTAACGCAATCGAAGTGCCGCGCGGCGCGGTTTACGGAATCGGAGAGCCAAATCCGTGGGTCTACACGGTCAGCGACGGGCGGCTTAGAAAGGTCGCGGTAACCACCGGTATCACCGACGGAATCAACGTCGAGATAACCTCCGGTTTGAACGGCGACGAGACGGTGGTGAGCACGGCCAGCCCTTCGCTGGTGGCCGGAGAAGCGGTGCGCACGCTCGATGAAACTCCCGCCGACCAAAGCACCCAATCATCGGCCCGGGCCGAATGAGCGCCGGTGGAGCGATCGACTATCATGCGCAACATATTTTCGATCTCTCTCCTTCTAATCCCTCGCCCGGATGAGGAGAGGTTTAAGCCTGCACCAAAGAACCCGGGTCAGCGATGGTGTCAGGATAATATCCCGGTCTCCGCGACGAGAGTGCAGCCGCCAGGGGGAGCACCAGCGCAGGAGAGCAATTGCTCAATCTCGCGCCGCGGCTGGTCGCAGCATCCTTTTCGTAACTGGCGAGGCATGTCCTTTGGCCTGGTCGCGTTTGCTCTCGGCCTTTTGCCGTGCGCATCGAGGGCTGTGGCGGAGGCGCCGATTGCGCCGAACTCCGCGCTTACCTTGAAGCGGGCGACGGATATCGCCTTGAAGCTGCATCCCCGTCGCAAGGAATCGCAGTCGGAAGTGGGAGTTGCCCGCGCGCGGGTCGGCGAAGCCAGCGCCAACCTGCTGCCGCAGGCGTACGGCCTGGGCGAGTACCTGCGCTCCACCACCAACGGGATTGGCAATACCACGTTTCTCAATGAGCAGCTGTTCCCGCGGTTTACCGGGCAGAATCACGATCTGCCCAACGGAGATTTTTCGCAGTCGTTCAGCTCCCACAACAACTGGGCGACCGGCCTTGCGGTGCAGCAGTTTCTGCTCGACTTCGGGAAGATGCGCGGACTGGTCGACGAACAACGCGCCGATCGCGATGCTGCAGAGGCGCGCCTGAAGCTCACCGACCTGGACCTCATCTACGAAGTCGCGGAGCGCTTTTACGGACTGCTCGCAGCGGAGCAAATCGTGAAGGTCTACGATGAAGCGATCGCGCAACGCAGGGCGCATCTCCGTCAGGCGCAGGTGATGGTGCATGCCGACTTACGCCCCGCGATCGACGTTTCGGTCACCCAGGCCGATCTATCTCGCGCCGAGATGAACCAGATTCAGGCCCGCAACGGAGCTGACAACGCGAAGGTCGCGCTCGATGCCGCGATGGGTCTGGCCGGGGAGGCGCCGCCTTATCACGCCGTCGGCGATTTGACCTACGAGCCGGTGACCGCGACGCTCGCCAATTTGCAGACGACCGCGCTGCGGCTACGCCCCGACCTGAAGGCACTGTTCGATGAGGCGCGTGCGGCCGGCGCGCAGATCCGGGTCGCAAAGAGCGATTACTTCCCCACCGCCAATGCGCAAGCTGGATACATCGCGATGTCGACCGGATTACCGGCGGCGAACAATTACTACGCTGGATTGGTGGTGACCTGGCCACTCTTCAACGGCTTCCGCACCGAACAGCAGGTTGCCGAGGCTAAAGAGCATGAGCGCGCTGCCGAATACTCGATTGCCGACCTGCGTCAGCGAGTTATCGAGGAGGTCCACACCAGCTTTCTTAATTGGCAGGCCTCGATCGCGGTGATCAAGAAGGCCGAACAGACACTGAACGCATCACGCGAAGAATTGCACCTGGCCGACGAGCGGTACAAGCAAGGACTCAGCTCGGTCGTCGAGCTCGATGATGCGCAGCGCCGCTTTACCGAGGATTCCGCTGCCTACGTGACGGCGCTGTACGACTATTCGGCGGCCAAGGCCGGAGTTCAGCGTGCCACCGGGGAATCGCTGAACGGCACGTAGCTTGGCGGTGCTTGGCGAGCCGCACGACAGACCAGAGACATTCGGGGCCGGCTGCACATGTCCCCGCCGCAAGTTGATCCACCAGGTAGTTTGCTCGATCGCACTTCGTGCGCGGTTGCAAGAGAGTCTACCCGGGGCAATCCTTAGTTTGATGAGGAATGCGCTTGCGCTGGTCGCAGCTCTATTTATTGTAGTTGCGATGACGCTTGAGGCTCGCGCGGAGCTCTGGTGCGGACGTGGTCCGGGAACGCCGCTTGACCATCCTTGTTCTGATCAGGACACCGAGGAGGATCCCACGGTGGCAGCCGCCGTGGCATCACACAGAAACGAATGGATGACGGTGCAGGGCGTATGGCAGGTGAGCGCCGGCACCATTCAAACCGGAACCCCACTCGAGATCAGAGTGTATGTGGAGCCATCCCAGATAGCGACCGCCAAGCAACAGGTCCCGTCGGAAGTAGATGATATTCCAGTCCGCCTAGTCGCAAAAAAAAAACCCCACGGGCGGACGTCTGAAGAGTTTTCCGAAGGACGGCCAGGACCCAGCTCCTTACGATCCCGGCGCAGCCGAGCGACAAGCGAACGCCCGACTGGCCGAGGCGGTCTATGCGGAAACCATGCGGGAATACGGTGAGCAATGGAGCGATCTCCCGGGCGTGGTCGGCCTGGGACCGAAGACGTGCGATGAAAACCGGTGTGACTTCAGCGCGATCCGAATCACCGTGCAGGCTCAGTTCATGAACGACGTGAAAGAACGGATTACGGACTCAGTTAACGGAATCCCCATTGTCTTCGTTCCATACCGCGGGAGCGATTAATGCGGTTCGTCTTCCGCGTGAACCAGGCACAATTATCGCCGTAGATAGAACGGGAACCGGACAGTCTCGGAGCCGCGGTTGTCGGTTTTTCTGAAGTCTAGTATAAGAATTTCTGAAGCGTTTTTGGATATTTTGTCCTTACCGTCACAGGAGGGAACAACCGATGGCCGATCTCGATATTCAAATCAAAGGCGGAACCGTCGTCGACGGAACCCGGGTGCCGAGGTTTCGCGGCGACGTTTGGATCAAAGACGGAAAGATCGCCCAGATAGGCGGGCGGGCGCCCGGTTTCGCGAAAAAGATCATCGATGCCGATGGGCTAATCGTCGCGCCCGGATTCGTTGACCTGCACACGCACTACGATGCGCAGATCCGCTGGGATCCGTGGTGCACCATTTCCGGATGGCATGGCGTCACCTCGCTGGTGCTTGGTAACTGCGGTTTTGGCTTCGCTCCCGTGAAACCGGATTTCCGCGATCGCTCGATGTTGACCATGACCCGTACCGAAGCGATCCCCTACGAATCGATGAAGAGCGGTATGCACTGGGATTGGGAGACCATTCCCCAGTACCTCGATTCCCTTGACCGCGCGCCCAAGGGCGTCAACTGCATCCAGTACATGCCGACCGCATCACTGATGATCTACGTGATGGGCCTTGAGGCAGCGAAGACCCGGCCTGCCACCGACGCTGAGCGCGCGGAAATGCGCCGCCTGCTAAATGAAGGCATGGATGCGGGCCTGTGCGGGTTTTCGATCCAGCGGCTCGGCAAGCATTCCGCGCAAGCCGACTTCGATGGCTCGCCGATGGTCACCGACACGATGTGCGATGAAGACATCCTGAACCTCGCGCGTGTTTTGGCTGAGCGCGACGAGGGCTTCATCGAGATCACCCAAGCGACCGGGCATATCAAGGATGACCTCCGCTTCGTCGAACAGTTGGCCGCGACCGCGAAGCGGCCCATCCTGTTCCAGGCGGTCGCCGCGGCCACGCGCAACCCGGACATTCATCGCAAGACCCTTGACTGGCTGCACAAGGCGCGCGGCAAAGGACTGCCGATTTTCGGACAAGCCGGAACAGTGCGCAGTGGCTTTGCCTTTACGCTCGAGCACTGGAATCTGTATGACATGGCCGCGCCGTGGCGCGACATGCTGACCGGCAGCAAAGAAGAGAAGATCCGCAAGATGCAGGACCCGACGCTTCGCGAGGGGATCAAGAGCGAACGCTCCATGGCCGCGCTCGACAAAAACGCTCCGGGAATCGGCGGTCGCCTGGCGAAGCTGATCGTTCAGTGGGTCGAGAACAGGCCGGAACTCGAAAAATACGTCGGCAAGTCACTCGGCCAGATCGCCCAGGAAGAGGGACGGCATCCGGTCGACGTGATGATCGAGCTTTCGCTGGCCACCGATCTGAAAGCGGAGTTTCTGCAGCCGGAGCCGCAATTCAACGCCGAGTACAACGCGGAGATCATAAACAATTCGATGTTCACCTTCCCCGGGGTTTCGGACGGCGGCGCCCATACCAAGTTCTTCACCGGCGGCGCCTTCACCACCGACTTCCTGCGCTGGATAGTACGCGATGAGCAGCGCGTCTCGCTCGAAGAAGCGCACTATCGCCTGTCGGCGCTGCCCGCGCACGCCGCTGGCTTCCGCGACCGTGGCATCCTGCGCGAAGGCGCGTGGGCCGACGTCGTGGTGTACGATCTCAAGCATCTGGATATCGAGCCCGACTGGATCGGTGAAGTTACCCACGATCTGCCCGGTGGCGAATGGCGTCGCGTGCAGCACGCGGTCGGCTACCGTTCGATTCTCGTGAACGGAGTTGAGACTTTCTCAGAAGACAAGTGCACGGGCGCGACTCCGGGCAAGCTGCTCCGCCACGGTCACGCCTGAGAGCAAAGTCCGGAATAGAAAATCCGCAGACGACGCAGACTCGGATCCTTTCGGGTCTGCGGAATCTGCGGATTTCTTTTTTCTACAGGTGTCGCTAAACGTGACGCCGTAGGAAATCGAACATCAGGCGCAATCCCTCGCGGCAGGCCGCGAGCTCGGTCATCTGCATGAAACCATGCGGCATGTCGGTCATGATGTGCAGTTCGTTCTCGATTCCCGCGCGATTCATCGCTTCTGCAATGGTCCGCGACTCGCCCACGATACCATCCGCGGTGCCTGCGATGATGAAGCTCGGCGGCATCGCGCCCGGCTTAATCGCATTGATCGGGCTGACGCGCGGATCGTCCAGCAGCGTGGGATAACCGCTCCCGAGATACGCCCTGCCCAAAGGCTCGGCCGCTTCGGGTGCCAGCTTCACCAATCCCGCGAAATCGAAGGCGCCGTAGATCAGGATGGCCGCCTGGAACTTGGGCCCTCGACTTGCCAGCGCGGGTAAGACCGCGGCGGTGAAGTTTCCTCCGGCGGAATCACCGCCCATCGCCATACGCTGCGGATCTCCGCCGTAACGGGCGCCATTCTCGGTCGCCCACTGCGCGGTGAAGATGCAATCATCAAAGCCCGCGGGGAATGGGTTCTCGGGAGCCAGCCGATAGTCGGGCGCAATCGTGAGATAGCCGCCCTCGGCGAATTGTTTGATCAACTTCCGATGCGTGGTCGCGGGACTGCCGAGCGTCCATGCGCCGCCATGTATGTAGATGACGATCGGAAATGGGGGCTTGCCTTTCGGCGCGGCGATGTCGGCGCTTAACCCCTGCTTCAACTGGACCGCCTCATGGTAGGACCCGACCTCGGGCTGATCGCGATTGAATTCCCGGAAGTAGTCGACCAGCCGGGTGCGCTGCTCCTGCACCGTTCCCTGCCGGGGCTGCAGATAAAACTCGTTCCAGCGCCGAATAATGTCCTGTTCTTTTTCCGTAAGCATGGGTGGGTTGCCTCCCGGCTATGTGTGACCATTAGCAGGGTTGTAAGTCCCCTGTCATGCCTCTCCACTATGAGCTTCTCTAGAGCGGCGCGGTGCTTCACCGCGCGCCGTTGATGCGGTAGGCAGCTCATTCGCAAAATAGCCAGTTTCGTTGTACACAACCTTGGGATTCTGAATGCCGCTTAACCGAAACGCCACGGGAGAAAGTGAAGATGGCCAGCCAACAACTCGCCAAGGTCCTCGAAATCCTCAAATCGCAACCCTCGAATCCGGATGCATCGATCGAACGGATGCGACTCGGAATGGAGAAGATCGCCGAGCGCGTTGCCCCTGATATCAAATGCGAACCGGTAGATGCCGGTGGGGTACCGAGCGAATGGATCGTCGCGCCCAACGCAGCTCCCGATCGCGCGATCCTCTACCTGCATGGCGGTGGCTACGTGATGGGTTCCGTGAACACGCACCGTGCAATGATCGGGCGCATCAGCCGTGCCGCGCGGGCGCGCGTGCTGGCAATCAATTATCGCCTGGCGCCCGAACATCCGTTTCCCGCGGCGGTAGATGATGCGACCGCGGCGTACCGCTGGCTACTCAAGGAAGGTTACCAGCCTACCAAGATCGTCATCGCTGGCGACTCCGCGGGAGGCGGTCTTACGTTTGCAGCGCTGGTGGCCCTGCGTGACGCTAGGACTCCGCTGCCAGCCGCGGCGGTGCCAATCTCTCCGTGGAACGATCTCGCGGGCACGGGAGCATCAATCAAGTCGCGAGCTGGCGTCGACCCGATGGTCGGCCGTCAGGGACTGGCGCCGATGGCAAGACACTACGCCGGATCCACCGATCTGAAGACGCCTTTGCTCTCTCCCCTGTATGCCGATTTGCGCGGGCTACCTCCGCTGCTGATTCACGTCGGCGACGCCGAAATTCTGCTTGATGACTCGACGCGGATCGCGGAACGCGCCAAAGGCGCGGGCGTCGATGTAACCCTGGAAGTGTGGCCCGAAATGATTCACGTGTGGCACGTATTCGCCAAACTCTTGCCCGAGGGACAGCAGGCCATCGATCGAATTGGCGAGTTCGTGCAAGCGCATACCAAGCGAACGCCGTAGTGCGCTTCGCCACCGGTGGAGGAACCATCACTATGAACCGGCGCGAACAGATCAAGCTTACCCCTGAAGAACAGATCGCGTTTCTACGCGAACGCCGCAAGGTCTCGCTCGCCACCCTGGACAAGGAAGGCTTTCCGCACCTGGTCGCGATGAACTTTGTCGCGATTGATAGTACGATCTACATGTCTTCCTACGGCAAGGCGCAGAAAGTGGTAAACATCCGGCGCAACCCCAAAGTCGCAGTCATGGCGGAGAGCGGCAAGAGCTATGCGCAATTGCGCGGCATCATGATTCGCGGCAACTGCGAGATCATCGAAGACCGCGAGAGCGTGGCCAAACTGATGGGCGCTATCCGCGGGCGCGACACGGGGGACGCGGGGATGCCGCCGATTCCCGAACAGATCCTCACCAAGCGCGTGATACTCAAGGTGGTCCCCAAGAAAATAACCAGTTGGGACCACAGCAAGCTGGGCGGCCGTTACTGAGCACCGCCCTTGCGCCGACATTGGTCTGCGCTACTTCATGCGGTGGCTAGGCATCGACCGCGCGCAGGCGCATCCCGCTGATCATCACGATCTCGTCGGACACGCGCTTGCCGTGCTGCTGGGCATTCGCAAACATCGCCTTGCGGTCGGTCGCCACCAGATCGAGCCCAGCGAGGCCTTCGCCGCGACCGTCGTCGTCTTTCACGAAACGCAAAGTCGCATTTTCAAGCCGAATCGCCGGATTGCCCTGCTGGTCGCGGGTTACCGGAATCTCGATGATCTGGCTCCATCGTGAGGCCAGCCCCGCCGGGTCAGGAGATTGAAGTTCGGCCGCCGCGATCGCCCGGACGATGTGAGTACGCACCGCCGGCTTCCAGTTCCGTCCCGCGGGCATCCACGGCCCATCCGGCGAGAGATCGCCGCCCTGAAAATCTATCTCCAGGAAAGAACCGCCCGTGTCGCGCGGATGAAGTTGCATGATGCAATACTCTGGTTCGTCCTGTTCGAGCACCTTGCGGATGCCGAGCTCGTTGACCCGTTTCTTGCGCGGCCCGTGCTCGTCACACTGCGTGATCACCATGTAGCCGCCGTCACCCGCACGCCGTTCCAGGTAACGTCCGCCGGCAGTACCCTCCTTGATGGGTGAGACCACCTCGATAAACTGGCTCCCCACCGGAAAAAGCGCGTTTTGCAGGCCAAACACCTTGACGCCGGGATCGCGGAAACCGACCTCGAGTCCAAGAACGTCGTGCAGGTCCTTGGTGATTTGGTCAAGGTCGCGCGCCACCAGCGCAATTTGCCGAAGTCGAATCCACATGGCAGGTCCTCCTCTCTTTACTGGTCACCGTCTCGTCGCAGTTTGCTCAAAGGGTTCCTGAGATTTACCGCACCACGAGCTCCGCTCGGCGCGACAGCGGCTGTCGCCGTCACCTTCCGATAAACCGGGGCTTGCGCTTCTCGACCTTGGCCGCGAATGCTTCTTTCGTGTCATGAGAGTCGAACATCGGCATGTGCCGTGCGCTTTCCAGTGCGATGTAAGTGGCGAAGTCAATTTTCTCGGCCTCCAGAAAATTGGACTTCATGGTACGCAGCGCAATCGGCGCAGCCTCGGCCAGCCGCCTCACGATCGCATCGACCTCGACGCGAAAGCCCGCATCGGGAAAGACCTTCGAAACCAGACCGATACGCAGCGCCTCGGCCGCATCGAACTTGTCCGGCATAAAATAAAGCTCGCGCGCACGCGCCGCCCCGATGATTCGCGGGAGCGTCCACGGTCCACCCATGTCCCCTGCCACCCCCACATCGAGGAACGCGACGTTGAAACGCGCCGACTGCGCGGCGATGCGAAAATCGCACGCACACGCCCATCCGAGTCCCGCACCCGCACACGCGCCGTTGATGGCGGCGACCGTCACCGCGGGCATCTCGTGCAGTAAAACCGGGACGCGAAAATCTTCCGCGGTGAGACGATCTGATTCGCTTCCCTCACCGGAGGCAACCATGTTGAGGTCCGCCCCCGGACAGAATCCGCGCTCCCCAGCTCCAGTGAGCACCAGCACGCGCAGCTCGCGATCCTCGGCAGCAGCGGCGAGGGCCCGCCCGGCCTCGAGGAGCATCCGGTTAGTCATCGCGTTCATGCGCTCGGGGCGGTTCATCGTAAGCGTCCCGACCGGCCCCTTCTTTTCGTAGCGAATGTGGTCAAACTGCATCGTGCTCATGGCTTTGCTCCGTGCCACCGCTGGAAGCGGGGTGCGCGCTTCTCGAGCAACGACTCGGCACCCTCCGTGGCATCGGGATGCTCGAGCGACTCCTGGGTTAGCCGGTCGGCATCGTGGATCGCCGGCGCCATTGCTTCGGAGAGGTGCCGGTAGACCTGCGCCTTCATCACCGCAATCGAGCGGGGCGAGATGTTGGCAGCGAGGTCGCGGACATAGTTGCGCGCTTCATCGAGCAGCTTATCGGGCGCCACGACACGATCGACCAGACCAATCCGCAAAGCTTCGGCCGCATCGATCCGCCGCGAGCTCCAAAGCAAATCCAGGGCGCGGCTGACACCGACCACGCGCGGCAACAGCCAGCTCGTTCCATGCTCTGCGATCAGCCCGCGCTTGGAAAAAACCGTGGTAAAACTGGCGTTGTCCGACACAAACCGGAGGTCGCACATCATCGCGAGCACGAATCCCCCGCCGGCCGTCACCCCGTTAACCGCCGCGATCACCGGTTTCGAAATTCTCAGTAGGTAGCTGAACAGCGCGGGCATCTCATCCGGCGCAGGCGGGGTCTGGGGCGGCGGTGAGCCCTCCTGCGTCGAACGCCGAAGGTCGCCCGCATCCAGGCCCGCGCTGAACGCCCGCCCGTTGCCGGTGATCACGATTCCGACCACGCGGTCGTCGGCTGCGGCTCGATTCAGCGCGGAGCGAATTTCGTCGATCATCGCAAAGGTGAAGGCGTTGAGTTTCTCAGGCCGGTTGAGTCGGACGATCGCGACGGGGTCGTCTATTTCAGTGATGACATTCGACACGTCGGCACCCCGGAAAGAGGTTGGTACACTTCACCGGCAAATGTCCACCCCAACGAACCCCGGCTGCGCGGTGGTGGAATGCCAGCGGCCTGGAAATGGTCTTACTCACTTTCGCTGGGTGGAAGGTTCCCTGCTGACCGTTCTTGAGCCCACCGGGAGGAACTGAGGCCCGGCAAGGAAAAACGCTCGCCACAGGTGCGGCTTCAGAAAGCCAGCCCGAGCTGCGTCACTCAAGCACCCGATTCTTCGGGAGAGAGCGGGAGCGCGCCGAGCTACCGACTTGGTATCGACACTTTCGTCCTCGGGTTATCCGGGCCTCGAAGAAGCATACCATGTCGCGGAGTTGCTATTTCCACGGTTGCATCGCTTCCTTGCAATCGAACAGATCAATTTGCCGGCGATTGCCGGAAAAGAACGAGCCCGTGGCGACCATGCCTATGCAGTCCGTCCGCTTCTCGACATTATGTGCAGCATATCGCGATCTGGAAGCCGGGTGCAGAATCTGAGCTTAGACCGCATCGCATTGGTGTCCATCGACAGAAGTACGTAGCGGCTGACGCTGGTTCCCGGGGACCCAATAAAATTTCTATGCCACTCGGCGATCAGATCTAGTAAATGAACACCTGGCTCTCCTTTGGATGGAGGAACACCTTGCTGCCTGGTCGGCTGTCGAGTTTTAGGAACCGCTCATGATCGATGTCCGCGTGCAGTTGATCTCCCCACTCCGCGGTCAACTCGACGCGCACCTGCGGTCCCGCGGGATTGACGTTTCGCACGGTTGCCGGAAAGCTGCAAATTCCGCGCGGCGAACGATCGATTTCGAGTAGATGAGGCCTGACGTAGAGCATCGCCCGTCCATCTCGGGCGTGGCCGTTGGCCGAGGTGATCTCGAGGCCAGTATCACCGATGAACACCCGGCCGTCCTCTATTCGGCCGTGAAACAAATTGACGTTGCCGAGAAAGCTGGCCACGAAAGCGTTCGCCGGACGATGGTAGACTTCCTCCGGCGTGCCAATCTGTTCGATCTTTCCTCCGTTCATCACCACCACGCGGTCGGCCAGTTCTAGGGCCTCGTCCTGATCGTGGGTCACAAACACGCAGGTGATGCGAAGCTGTTCATGCAGCCTCCTCAGCTATTGCCGGTTCCTGTCGCACGCGCGCATCGAGCGATTCGAACGGCTCGTCGAGCAACAGGATCTTCGGCTCGGCCGCCAGCGTGCGTGCCAGCGCAACCCGCTGCCGCTGGCCGCCTGAAAAGTTCCGATGGATGGTGATCGGCCAGGAACTCGAGCTGCACCAGCCGCAGAAGCTCGTGAACTTTTGCTTGGATCGTATTTTCAGGTGGCCGCAATCGGCGCGGCAGAACCCGAAGTGCAAATGCGACGTTCTCGAAGACCGTCATGTGCCGGAAAAGCGCGTAGTGCTGGAACACGAACCCGATCTTGCGGTCGCGCACGCTCAGCGAGCGAGCGTCGTGCCCGAGAAACTGCACCGTTCCACCGCTCGGAGTTTCAAATCCGCCGATAATGCGTAGAAGTGTGGTCTTGCCGGACCCCGAGAGTCCCAGCAACGCGACCAGTTCGCCATCCGCAACTTCGAGGTCGATGCAGTCGAGCGCGACGAACGCGCCGAAGGTTTTGTGAAGGCCCCGAAGTTCGATACTCTTGCTGCTACCTGTTCCACCGCTGCAGGGGCTGCCGCCGCGCTTGTCCAGGACGCGATGCGGCGACCCACCAGGTACTTCAGGGCGAGCGTGACGAGCGCCAGCAACGCCAGCAGAGAAGCGATCGCGAAGGCGGCAGAAAAATCGTAGTCGTTGTAGAGGATCTCCACATACTCCCCCTCCTTCGGCGCCAAAGTAGGAACAGCATTGAGATAGCTTTTATTTGAGAATATCGATTGGATCGGTAGACTAAATTGTTCCGAGGGTGTCAGACACCGCGAACACCGCGATTTGCTGGTGTGCCTACGGGCGCTACAAGAAAGCGTAGCTTGTCCTCTTGAGTTCTATTGCTTAACTTTTTTCTCGCCCCGACATCCCGATCTAGCCAGCCAAAATTGGCAAGGATTTGAGCGATCTTATCGGACCGAGATTGAGTCAGAAAAAGGGGAAAATCCCGGTCGCAAAATATTTCGCATCCCTGGCGGTCCGTGTCCCGTCCGCCCAGGGTGCCCCTGGCCCGAATAGACCCCGCTGCACGACGCGACTGAGGAGCCAGAGGTGAGATTTTCAGGGTCATACCTTGCCGCACCGCCATCTGAGCCGCTTCGATCGAGTTACGGGGACTTGGACTCACTCGCACAGAGGTTTCCTGCCTAGTGCCCGGTTCCTGCTCCTCGCTGGTCGCTTTGCTCTTCCTTATTTCAGTGACCAGTCCGCTCATCTGGCGCGCGGCACACGGCACACCCAAAAAAGCGGTGCGTCTGTTTTGACGCACCGCCACACCAACAGAATTGGCCGGGCTCAACCGGGCGGTTAAAACTAGTCCGTTCTCGGCGCCGTTTCGATCAAGCCTTGGCCAGTGGTCTGAAGTGGTAGTGGTACCCCTGGTAGCTGTAAAAGAGTTCTTCGCCGTCGGTGTCGGTCATCGGGATCGCTTGCTTGGCGCCGACCACCAATAAAGCTTACCGTTGATGAGCTCGGGGTGCTCGGCGTCTTATCCGCCGTGCTGTTTTCATTCCGTCAATTGCCCAATTCCTATTGAACGTCACCGAGTCTGAACTGCGGATGTGATCTTACCCAGGGGGTCCGTCTCGAATACATAATGGTGTCCCTCATACGAATAGTAGAGCATCTCGCCTCCGGTATCCGTCATAGGCACGGCCTCCTTGGGCTGACCCATTTGATGGGCGAGCTCGACGCGATCTCTGCCAATCCACTGGGCTTGGGTGGTCTCTTGCGATGACGTAGTGACCCAAGGCTGATGGCTGACGCACGCGCCCAGCATAACCATGACCCCCATTGCCAGAGCCCCAGCAGTGATCAAGCGCTTCATACGTGTTGTCTCTCTTTTTTGGTGGAGGTAAGTCCGGTGCAGTGCGCTGGCCTGCGACACCGCACCGGATTGCTCCGCGTCCTCGATTAGTAGCTAAACTCCAGGTTGAGGAAGATCGAGTGCGTGTCGATCGGTACCGCCGGGGAAATGAGCTTGGTACCCGGCTTCTTGAACACTCCAGCCACAAAGCTATCTACATAGGCCTCGGACACGCTGCCTTGCGGCCGGTAGAAGTTGGTGTTCTGGCTATCGAGGGCAATACGCAGGTATTCGTTGATCTGCCACTGCACTCCCACCACCCAGCGTTGGAAGTCCAGCGGATTGCTCGTCACTCTGGTATTCGGATGTAACAGCGACCACAGGCCGAATACGGTAAACGGTGTCCGTGGGATGTGATAGTGGCCCATCAGGTCGAAGCCCTGCTGCCGGGTGTTGGCGTTATTCTGAAATCCCGTCGCCATAGTGTTGAAGGTGATGTAAGGGCTACCGGCCGTGGTCGACGGCGCGCTGCCGGAGAACAGGTTGCCTGTGTTGAACGCGTTGCGGCCAAAATCATACTCGAAAATCAATCCCCAATTCTCCGCCGTGTAGTGCGCCAAGATCGCTTGTCGCATGAGATGGGCTTGCGGAGCCTGGAAGAACGGTGCCGTCCCCTCGAAGTTCGGTGCGACGTTTCCGTAGCCATAGTCGAAGAACCATGTTATGCCGAGTCCGTCGAACCGCCACTTGGCGCCCAGCGGATAGACACTGATGCGCGACATGAATTGCTTGGTGTTGGTCTGTTCGTACGCACGATAGCTGGCGTTGTCATAGACTCCCAGACCATAGTCCACGTATTGCAACTCGTTAAATTTTATTGGACCGCCAACCTGAAGCCCCAGCTGCGACGACGAGAGGCCCATGTAGTTCCATGGAATCAGGGTGACGTACCGAAATCCGAACAGATCTTCTTCCCATGGAATAAAGACATTCGGCAGCGCACCACCCGCGATCGTGTTTCCCTTGAGGGACGGCGCCCAGTCAAAAAGCTTGTTGTACTCCACGTAGCCGTAC
The DNA here is from genome assembly GCA_046728175.1 of Thermodesulfobacteriota bacterium. Lineage (GTDB taxonomy): Bacteria > Desulfobacterota > Binatia > Binatales > Binataceae > JAFAHS01. The sequence continues at coordinate 22,434 of JBKPEA010000038.1, forward strand.
TTGAGCCGTAAATTGAGGCTCCCGTCCAAGTTAGAGGAGAAGGTTGTGTTGGTTCCGATCTGTGGCGCCGTTCCGCTACCGATCGCCCGGTAGATGTCGGGTGTAAGACGGAATGTCAGCCCGTCGGTCGGAAAGAAGTAAAAGTTGAGGTAGCTGCGGGTGATGTCGAAAGAGTTAAAAATGTTGTTCTGTGGTCCGGGGTTGTTGATGTTTTCAAGTTCCTGCGGCTGGAAGCCGGTGTGCGTATACAAGCGGTAGTCCGCATAAAACAGGGTGCCGACGCGAAACTTGTCTTGGAAATTGTCGATATAGGAGCGCCAAGCGGGTTTGATTTCGGCCACCTGATGCGACAAATCCGCGTTGCTTTGGGTAAGCTCCGCATTCTTTTGAACGAGCTCCTGAATCTGCTGCTTGTTCGCATCGAGCTGCGCCTGGGTCTTCTGCTCTACCCGCCGCTCTATGGCGTTGGCATCTACGGTCGTAGCCGGCACCTCGGTCAGCAGGGAGCGTCCTTTCCCGGGCCGCGTGAACACCTGCCCAGTCACCGGGTCGACATACAGTTTCAGCATTGGCGCCCCGCTATATTGCGCCCGCGCCGTTCCTGACGTTCCGAGTGCGAGCAACATCGCGCCCAGGAGCGCCGCTATCGCAAATCGGTTTCCGAGATTCACAAGCCTTCCTCCTCTGGATTGGTGGCGCCTCAAACCGCCTGCTACATTCCGGCCGCTTGTTGCTTTTGGTAGTCCATGCGCATTTTGTTCAGCTGAAAGCTCGTGTAACTCTTGCCGTTGCACACGTACTTGCTCGGTGAGCCTGAATTGGTAATGGCGCAATCCGCAACCTTAGGGGGCGGACCGGTCGGCTTCCCATTGACCATCGGCGCACCAGGCGGCGGGAACCCGCCACTGTGGCTACTGCTGGAGCATCCGGCCAGCGCTACTGCGATTGCACCGGCGGCAATACTCATTCGCAGAAACTGACTATTCATCTTTGAACCCATTTCTTAACTCTCCCCTCGTTCTGCATCATTACTTGGCCGGAATCTCGACCGTGTCCAGCTGCTTGCTCGCAAGCTCGACCACCTGGGCCGGAAGCGGAGCGTAATTCAGGGGCGGGGCGTATTGTTGGCCCGAATGCAGAGCCCAGTTGAGGAACCTCTTCACCTGCTCGCCGACATCGCGTTTGCTCTGCTGCTGATAAATCAGCAGGTAGGTGAACGACGAGATCGGGTAGGCACTTGCGCCCGGCGCGTCGGTGATCGATACGCGGAAATCGGACGGCATGCTCGCCGCTGCGCTCGCGGCGGCCGCGGTAACTCCATCCAGGCTGGCCTTGACCCAGTTGCCATCGTGATTCTTCAGATCGGCAAACGGGATGTGATTGGTAAGCGCGTATATCAGCTCGATGTAGCCGATCGAGCCGGGTGTCTGCTGCACCAGCGCAGTTACACCCTCGTTGCCCTTGCCCCCTAACCCGACGGGCCATTTGACGGCGGTCGACTTGCCGACGCTACTGGCCCAGGCGGGACTAACCTTGGAAAGGTAATCGGTGAAGATGTAGCTGGTGCCGCTGCCGTCGGAGCGATGGGCGACCACGATGTCGGTGGCGGGCAGACTGGCACCCGGATTCAGCGCCGCGATCTTTGGATCGTTCCACTTGGTTATCTTGCCCATGAAGATGTCGGCGACGGTTGGCCCGTCGAGTTTGAGCGTTCCGCTGAAGCCCGGCAGGTTGTAGGCGATTACGACCGCTCCCATCACCGAGGGAAAATGGAGAATCTTCCCGGGCGCCGCTTTGAGCTGCTCATCGCTCATGGGCGCGTCGCTCGCGCCGATGTCGACCGTACGGTTGGACAACATCCGGATTCCACCGCCGGAACCAATCGACTGATAGTTGAATTTTACGTCAGGGTCCTGCTTGGCGTAGACGTCGAACCATTTCGAGTAGATGGGGTACGGAAAGGTCGCTCCCGCGCCGTTGATTAGCAGGGCCGCGCGGCTGGATGCGTAGAAGCTCAATGCTCCGACCAGCGCGAGCAGCCCCGCGACCACGATTGATTTTCTCATCGCTCTCTCCAGTTTCTCAGAACTCGTTGTCTCCCTCGACAGAACAGTCGCATGGCCCGCGCAGGTCATACGCGAGCGCGGTGAACTTATGAGCCCAACGTTACGACCCGATTAATCGGCGATGTCAGTCCATTGAAATCCGACAGGCTGGCGCGTCTTGGTGTTGAAAAAGAACAGGTTGATTGAGAATGAGCGAAAGCCCCATGGCAAGATGCTGCCCGCTTCGCTCGACCGAGTAGCAACCCCGGCACCCGCGCACAGCGAGATTCGTGCCATCGACGTGCCGCTCACGCTCGCCGCGATGCACATCCGCCCCGCGGTGCGCAATCCGATGGCCGTTACTTCAAGATGAGCGCCCACAATTGATTGAGCGACCGGCCGGGAGACCCGTTGATCTTTTGGGTCGCGCTCGACGAAAATCTGCGGCAGCCGAGGTGGTTGCCGAACGTGTAAGTCGATTCGGCGGTCCATCTTCTTTATGCTTTATGCGGCTTGCGATGGTGAGAAATGTCGGCTCTGGAAGGCGTTAAGGTCGTCGAGTTCGGCTCCAACCTGGGAGCGGAGTACGCCGCGTGGATTCTCGCGGAGCAGGGCGCGCGGACCATCAAGGTCGAGCCCCGCGACGGCTCCGCGCGCCGCGGCTCGTCACATTTTCACGTTCTGAACCGCTCCAAACAGTCGCTGTTCTTTGACCTCGAGGAGGCTCCCGGACGCGCGGCGGAGCTGCTGCGCTGGGCCGACGTGGTGATGACCGGGTTTACTCCAGCGAATTTGAGGCGACTTAAACTCGACCCGCAGTCCGTGCATCGGTTGAATCCCCGCGCGATAGCCGTGAATATGCCGCCGCTGGGCAGCCGGGGCGAACTGGCAGACTTTGATGCGAACGACGACCTGGTGGCTGCCTATTCCGGGATAACCGGCAGCCAATGGGCACGCAGCGCGAATCCGGTTGCGCTGGTATTTCCGGCAGCCAGCTATTCGGCCGGGGTGATGGCAGCAACCGCGGCGGTGGCCTCGCTCTTTGCCCGCGGCGGCGAGGCGGGCGGCGAGACCGTTGAAGTGTCGTTGCTGGCGGGCGCGTTCTCGCTCCAGACCGGGGGCATCATCCGTCACGAGAAGATGACCACGCTCTACCACGGACCGCAGGATCCGCTCGGTCCGATTCCCTGTTATCGATTGTTCCAGGCCGGCGACGGACGTTACCTGTTCGCGGCGTGCGGTAACTCGACCTTCTGGGGCAAGTTCACGCTTGCGCTGGAACGACCCGACCTGGTCGCCGACCCGCGCTTCGAAAACGCGCCCTGGGGAATTCCCGGAGATCACTGGCAGGCGCTGAAGGACATCATCGAACCGGTCATCCGCACCAGACCGCGCGCGGAATGGCTCAAAATTTTGCGCGAGAACGATGTCCCCTGCGCGCCGGTCCTGACCCGCCAGGAATTTATCGACTGGGAGCAGACTCTAGCCCTGGGGATGCGCCAGGAAATCCACGACCCGACGCTCGGCGCGACGAGGCAGTTGGGCTTGCCGTTTTTCCTTCACGACACGCCGGGCGCGATTTCCGGACCCGCACCAGCGCGCGGCGACGAGCGCACGGCGCGCAGGTGGATCGCAGAATCCAACGGGCCGGCGCAGTCGATTTCACCTGACGCGCCGCGGCCGCCCGCCCGGGGGCCGCTCGATGGAATCGTGGTGCTGGACTTCGCCAGCTACATCGCCGGCTCCTACGGCCCGATGATTCTGGCGCAACTCGGCGCGACTGTGATCAAGATCGAGAGCCTCGAGGGCGATTCCTTTCGGCATTTCGGATTCGGGTTTCTGGGCTGGAACCAGGGCAAGCGCGGACTTTCGCTCAATCTAACCACCGATGCGGGCCGTGAAATAGTCGAGGGGCTCACGCGAAAGGCCGACGTGGTGGTGGAGAACCTGCGGCCCGGGCGGATGCGGCGCTTCGGTTTTGACTATCCGCGGCTCTCGTCGCTCAATCCGCGCATCGTCTTCATGTCGGTAAACGCTTTTGGAAATCACGGCCCCGAGCACGACCGACCCGGGTTTGACCCGCTGTTGCAGTCGTACTCCGGAGTAATGGCCGCGCAGGGTGGTGTGCATGGGCACCCGGTTTACCTGACTTGTGCGATATGCGACTACGGCGCCGCGATGATCTCGGCGCTCGGATGCGTCACCGCGCTGTATGCCCGCGAGCGCACCGGGCGTGGACAATTCTGCGAGACGTCCCTGCTGCAAGCCTCGATGGCGCTGCAGGCGGGCGAGTTCATCTTTTATCGCGGGCGTCCCGACCTGGAGAACGGCAGCGCCGAGCATCGCGGCCGGTCGGCGCTGTCGCGCGCCTACCGGTGCGGCGACGACCAATGGCTTTTCATCTCGCTCGGCGACGCTGCCCAGTGGAATTCGCTGCGCCGCGCGCGCGCGTCATTGCCGGCACTGGAGTGGCCGGAGGCTGCCAATGAACCGAATGACGGCAACCTCGCGGCCGCGCTCGAGGCCGACCTGGCCACGCATGATCGCGCCGCGGCTCTGGCGATGCTGGCGCAAGCGCGCGTACCGGCCGTGCCGGTTAATCATTTCCAGGATCTCTTCGCCGACCCCCAGGTCGCAGCCAATGAACTGATCGCGCAGTTGCAACACTCGCAGTGGGGCAAGCTCTGGCAAACCGGCTCGCTGATGAAGTTTACGACCCGGCAGCCACAAATTGATCGTGCCGCGCCGCTGCTCGGCGAGCACACCGACCAGGTGCTGCGTGAATTCCTGGGCTACGATGCGGCCAAAATAGCTGCGCTGCGCGAGAACAAAATCATCCGTTGAAAATTAAGGACTCGATTTCGAGCTGATAAAGGCGCAGGGTCAAGTCTGCGCCTGCCCGCAAACTCGCAGAACCCGGACACCGAGGTGAGGATTATGCCGCTGGTGACACCTGAAACCGTGAAACGAGTGCTGAAGGACGTCTATGACTATGAGATCGGCGAGGAGGCCGCGGTCCCGGTTGCCAATACCGCGGGAGCAATGATCTCGCTGGCGCACAATCTCGATTCCCTGGGGCTCGACGGGATCGAGCCCCCGTTCGGCTTTCCCAACCTGATGTCCGGGGCGATGCGAATCGCCGCGAAAAAGTAGGAGCATGCGATGGCGCATTCACATGACGAGCTGCTTTCCTTCGACGTCGTAGCGCTGGGCGCAAAACTCCACGCCAAGGAAATCTCGCCGGTCGAACTGACCGAGGCCTACCTCGATCGCATACAGCGTACCGACGAAAAGATTCGCGCGTATATCACAGTGACCGACGACGTAGCGCGTAAGGCGGCGCGCAAGGCCGAGCATGAAATAGTCGCAGGCAAATGGCGCGGACCGTTTCATGGAGTCCCGATCGGGCTGAAGGACCTGTGCTACACGAAAGGCATCGTCACCACCGGCGGATCGAAAATCCTGAGCGATTTCAAACCGCCTCACGATTGCACGGTGTGGACGCGCCTGGCGCGCGCGGGCGCGATTCTGCTGGGCAAGTTGAACCTGCACGAGTTTGCATACGGGATCACCTCCTCGAATCCGCATCACGGATTCGTGCGCAACCCGTACGGGCTCGACCGCATTCCGGGAGGATCGAGCGGCGGGTCGGCGGCCGCAATCGTCGCGCGCTCCGCAGCCGCGACCATCGGCACCGACACCGGAGGATCGATACGAATTCCCGCCGCGTTGTGCGGATGCGTCGGGCTCAAGCCGACCTGGAGCCGCGTGAGCCGCTACGGGGTGCTGCCGCTCGCATACACGCTGGATCACGTCGGTCCGATCACCCGCACCGTGCGCGACGCGGCGCTCATGCTCAACGTGGTCGCCGGGCACGACCGCAACGATTCGACCTCAAGCCGCGAACGGGTCACCGACTATGCGCAGAGCCTCGATTCGAGCATTTCCGGAATGAAGGTCGGAATCGTCCGCGAGCTGACCGACAACCTGTCGGCAGACGTGCAGCGCTCGTTCGCGGCAGCGGCTCAGCAGCTGCGCGATCTGGGTGCCACCGTCGACGAAATCTCGATCCCGTCGCTGCCACTTTCCGGGATTATCAGCGGCATCGTGACCTGGGCGGAGGCCACCGAAATCCACCGCCAGTGGATGGCCACCCGGCCGCAGGACTATGGCGACGACGTCCGGCGCCTGCTGGAAATCGGGATGATGATTCCCGGCAGCGCTTATGTGCGTGCGCAGCGCGCGCGGGCCCGGGTGCTCGCGCAGGCAACCGATGCCCTCAACGATCGCGACGTGCTCATCGTCCCCGGCGCCGCAATTCCGGCGCCCAAGATCGGCGACAGTCGCCGCTTCGATGCCGAGGGCGGGGGGGTAGACGTGCTGAACGGGATTCTGCGCTTCACCTCACCATTCGATGTGACCGGGCAGCCGGCCATCGCGCTTCCGACCGGCCTCTCCAGTGACGGCTTGCCGCTCTCGATGCAGATAATCGGGCGTCCGTTCGCCGAAGTCACCGTGCTGCAAGTCGCGTCGGCATACGAAAAAGCGCGCGGTGCGCTGCCGGCACCGCCACCGCTCTAGCGCGCTTTATTCGCAGAAACGCAGAGGTTTTGCCGGCCTGGCCGCTCCGACGCTTTTCGGCGAAGACTCAGTCGATGCGCAGGTCGGCAGGGGACGGCAGCGGCGGAAATGGCGCCGTTGGCAAGGTCTGATACCAGAACGCGACCGAAGCGATGTCATCCTGGAGCGGCTTGAATTCCGCGCCGCGACGGGGGTCGCCGCGCCAGCCCAGCGCCTGGATGGTCACGCGGACATCGCGCTTGAAGCGAATCGGGTCAGGGATGTGCCAGCGATACATCCCGAACCTCATCTGCGATTGATACAGTCCGTCGGGCCGAATCACCTGCGCAAGGCCCGCGTAGGGCGTGGTGAATTCCCGATAGCCGCCGTTCTCCTTTCCGACGTCAAAGTTGTAGGAACCGCAGAAGTAGTCCTCGGTGCCGGTGCCGCAGATGGTCGGGAATTCTCCGTCCCCATCGAGGTAGAATTTGATCTCACCCTCGCCCCACCATCCGTTGCTCTTGACGCTCCACGCCAGGTAGGTGCCCACATAGTGTCCCCTGCCCTTCACGCCATCCACAATCGTGTACACCTGCTTGTAGGGCAACGGATTCACACGGCGGAACTGGGCGTGAAAGTAGGCCGCATCGTCGGGCACTCCGGTAAGCGTGTAGTTGATCTGGTAGTAGAGAATCATCGCGTGGTCCGCGGTATTGGTCAGCGTGATCCGCGCGCGCTCACGAAACGGCATCTCCCAGTAGCAATTGAATGCGCTGCCGGGATTCACGCACACCGCCAGCGAGGAGACCTGCGCATAGCGGTTCCAGCCGCAGGCAAAGAAATCTCCTATGGGGCATTCGACCGCGGGAGCCGCCTGGCCGTCCCAGTGAATGCGCAGAATGGAATTTCGCCACGGGCCGGTCGGCGTCATCCAGATTTGCTGGATCGCTCCCTGCCCGGTGATGTCCGCGAGCACCGCCGTCGCGCCGGGGTTGATGATGATGTACGGCGAGACCTTCCATCCCCGCCCTAGGCTGCGGGCGGGGCTGGTGGCGGGGTCCGGCATCGCCATCGCGCCTTTGCCCTTCTCGCCGGTCGGATTTTCCGCGCTGATGGAGCGCGATTCCGCGTCGGAAAGGCGCGACAGATTGCCGAGATGAAGTCCTAGGCCGTTGAACGATGCCATGGCGACGACCTCCGAGCGCGCGATGTACGCAAACCACGGTCGCGAGCGGAAGAAAGCAGAATCGCAGGCTGCCGCGGTCTAGATATCCAGTTCGACCGTTACAAAATCATGGTCGGAGAGGCGTGCGGAGAACACTGACCGGCGCGCGGGCAGCACCGCTGCCGATCCGGGAACCGCCTTAAGTCCTCGGACGGCCAACCAATCGAGCTTGGGGCGATAGCGAGGGGGAATCACTCGGGTGAAGGTGAAGGTCGGCTTGCCCGCCACGTTCACATCATCGACTTTGAGACCGGCCGCGCTCAACCGTCTGAACAGCGGTTCATAGGGCTGCGGGGTGTGAAATCTAGAGGGCCTCAAGAGCATGCGCGCGAAGGTGCGAAGAAGGTCCCGTCCGTTCTGCAACACGGTCGTGGTGGTGTTCAGGTCCCCGCCGATGATGGCCGGTCCTCCCTTGGGAAAAGCTGCCAGGTAACTGGCCATTTGCTGGTCGCGCGCTTGGGGATCGCAATGACTGGCCAGGTGGAGGACCCCAACGGTGACCTCCTGATGGCGAAAGCGTGCCTTGGCAATGAGTGCCGTGTTGAGGCCCACGCGGTGGCGCAACATGAAGTTTCCCCGCTCCGGGAGCGGCCGCGGCAGAGCCACCGCTCGAACCTCGCTCAGCGGCACGCTGGAAAGAATGGCATTACCGAGAAAGGACCTATGCGTCCCGTCCGGTTGCGGAATTCCGAACTCGGGCACGTAGGCAAAGCTCATGTTGAGTCGCCTGGCCAGTTCAGCCGCGACTTCTCGTTCGCCCGATCGTTTGGTTCCCCAGTCCGATTCGCAAAACAGCATGAGCGAGCTTCGGCCGAGCGAAGGGCGCGAGAGACAATCGCCGATCCCCTCCAGATGAACTCCGCCGCGTGCATTGAACAGAGTGACCCGAAGCGGTCCCGGGACCGGTCGTGCGGGCCGATTGACAATGATCGGGGCAAACGGCGGTTTGAGCGCGGACAGCTCCGCCTCGCCGCGTTGAGTCGCTCCACCTGCCATCTCGATGTGACGACTCAGCCGCCGAGTTCTTTTGCCAGTTCCCGGAACTCGGTGATCGGCGCAGTGCAGGTACGTTGGCGGCATACGTAAGCGGTCACACGCCCGTCAAGCGCCCGTTTGCCGCGCACCTGTTCGGGTAGGGTGCCATTGGCGGCAGTGCCGCTCGGATCGGCGATGAAAATGCTGAGGTTCGGCACATAAAGCAGTCCTAGGCGTTCGACCCAGGACCGAAATTCCGCCGCCGCGGAATCGCCCACTAGGACGACTTCAGTGGCGCCGCGCTGAAACAGATCGACCGCCTCGAGCATGTGCGAAAATCCAAACGGCTGCTTCTCGATAAATTCGCGAAACAGTCGCAGCGCCCGTTCCGCTTCGCTCCGGTAACGGTCTTCGCCCGTGTATTCCGCCAGCCGCAGCAGCACCATGATCGCCGCGCTGTTGCCCGAGGCTGTCGAGCCGTCGAAGGCCGCCTTGCTGCGGGCGATCAGTGCCTCGTGATCTTCTGAAGTGAAAAAGAACCCGCCCTTCTCGCGGTCGAGGAAGCGGTCCAGGATAATGTCCGCAAGCATCCGCGCGGACACCAGGTAACGGGGTTCAAGCGAAGCCTCGTACATGTCGACCATCGCGCCGGACAGAAGAGCGTAGTCCTCAAGGTAAGCGTTGAACCGCGCCACACCGTCCTTGCACGAGCGCAGAAGGGTCCGACCGTCCCACATCTTGCTCAGGATAAACTCGCACGCCCGCCCGCCCGCCTCGAGGTAGCGAACCTCATGGTGCGCCCGGTAGCCGTCCGCGAACGCGGCGATCATCATCGCGTTCCAGGCAGTCAGGATCTTCTCGTCGCGACCGGGGTGAACGCGCTGGGCGCGTTCCGTGAGCAGCTTTGCGCGAATCGTCGCGATCGCGGATTCGATTTGGTCTTCGCTCTTCCCGAACGTGCGGGCCGCATCGGCCACCTCGAGGGTGCGATGCAGCACGTTCTCGCCTTCGAAATTGCCTTCGTCGCTGATGTCGAAATACCGCTCGGCGAGGGGCGATAGTTCCGGGCCGAGAATTCGTTCCACTTCCGCGGGCGTCCACACGAAGAACTTGCCCTCGACCCCCTCGCTGTCGGCATCCTGGCTTGAATAAAACCCACCCTCAGGACTCGTCATCTCGCGCAGCACGTAATCCAGGATCTCACGCGAAGTCACCAGAAACTCGGGCTCATTCAGCGCGCGCCCCGCGTCGGCATAGATTCGTGCAAGCAGCGCGTTGTCGTAGAGCATTTTTTCGAAGTGCGGAATCAGCCAGCGCTCGTCGACGCTGTAACGATGGAAGCCGCCGCCAATCTGATCGTAGATGCCGCCGCAAACCATTTTCTTGAGGGTGTGGCGCACCATCTCGGCCATCGATTCGTCGCCCTCGGCAGCGAAGGAGCGCAGAAAGAGCGAGAATACGAAGGTGTTGGGAAATTTCGGCGCGCCCCCGATGCCTCCGTTGATGCTGTCATAGGCGCCCGCCAGCGCGCGCGCGGCCACGACCGCCAGGTCCGGACGCAGGTCGCCCGGGGACGGTTGGTACTTCGCAAGTGCTCCCAGTGCCTCGGTAAGCTTTTCGACGTTGTGTTGAACCTCGTGCGCGCCGCTCTGGTAGGCATTCGCGACCCCCGCCAGAATACGCGCGAAGCCCGGCATGCCCTGCCGGTCCTCGGGCGGCCAGTAGGTCCCGCCGAAGAACGGCTTCGCGTCCGGCGTCAGGAACATGGTCAGCGGCCAGCCACCCCGTCCTGTGATCATCTGGACCGCGTCCATGTAAATTTGGTCGAGGTCCGGGCGTTCCTCGCGATCGACTTTGATCGAGACGAAATTGTTGTTCATCAGCCGCGCGATCGCTTCATTTTCAAACGATTCGCGCTCCATCACATGGCACCAGTGGCAGGCCGAGTAGCCGATCGACAGCAGGATGGGCTTGTTCTCATCCTTGGCGCGCTGGAGCGCCTCGTCGCCCCACGGGTACCAGTCCACCGGATTGTAGGCGTGCTGGCGGAGGTAGGGACTCTGCTCGTTGATCAGGCGGTTCGGCTTGCGGGGACGAAGCTGATTTTGTGGTTCGCTCATCGGCTCTCGAAGTCAAGTCAGCGCTGTACGGGGTGGTTGATGAAGACGAGAATTCGCTCTCTTTGACGTTAGCACGCGGCCCTGGCGCGTACCACGCACGGCTCGCTCCCCGGTTGGCACCGACGCGATTGAGGCGGCTAGAATTTCGTTGCGATGAGTTCGGCTCCGTTCACCTATGTGACCCACGACCTGGATCGCAGCGCAGACCTGCCGCAATCCCGATGGCGCATCTGCTTCAGCGGGGTCGTCCTGCTCACCGCGGTCCTGTTCTTTGCCCGATTGGGGGACCGCGCGCTGTGGTCGTCGGAATTTCGATGGGCCGAAATTGTGCGGGAGATGATCGCTACCCACAACTATTTCTGGCCGACCATCAATGGACACGTTTACTACGATAAGCCGCTGGGGTCGTACTGGCTCATTTTATGGTCGACCTGGCTGACCGGCGCAATGAATGAAGCGGCGGCGCGCTTACCCTGTGCGGTTGCGGGTCTGCTGGCGGTGATTTTTATGATGCTGCTGGCCGCGCGCCTCTACGATCGGCGCACGGCCCTGTTTGCCGGCACCGTACTGGCCACCAGTTTCAGCTTCGTTTTCTTTTCACGCCATGCTTCGGCCGATGTCGAAACCCTGACCGGTGAGCTGGCGGCGTTGCTGCTGTTTTTACGCCATGAGCATCATCAGGACGGATGGTGGGTGATGGCGCTTTGGGTGGTAATGGCAATCACCTCCCTCACCAAGGGACTGCTCGGATTCGTGCTGCCGATTATAACGATCGGCGTGTACTGTCTGCTGGCGACGGGGTGGACCGATCTCCTCGACTATTTGTTGACCGGGCCGATTAGTGCGCGCATCCGCTGGATCGTCGATCGCAATCGATGGTTGTTCAATTGGAAGTCAGTCATTGCGATCGCACTCGGAGCAGCGATCTACTACGCACCATTCTCTGTTTCGCATCACGCCGAGGGTTCGGCCAAGGGCCTGCGTATGGTCTGGCGCGAGAACGTGGTGCGATTTTTCCGTCCATTTGACCATCGCGGACCGATCTACCTCTACCTTTACGTAATTTTCGCTCTGGCCGCTCCGTGGTCGGCACTGTTGCCGGCCGCGCTGATCGAGCTCCACCAGCGCCGCAGGGTTGGCGATGAGCCGGCACGCGCGGATCGCTTCGCGCTGGTATATTTCTGGACGACCTTTGTGTTCTTCACGCTTTCCGGTTCCCGCCGCAGCTACTACCTCCTGCCCATCCTGCCCGCCGCCGCCCTGCTTGTCGCACGCCTGCTGATGGTTCAGAAATTTCGCTCGCTCTGGGCGCGCCGGCTGTTGGGGCTCGGCTTCGGCATCGTCGCGCTGGCGACGGTGGGCGCGATCATTCCCCTTTTGCTGCCTGCAGGATTGCTGCCGCAGCGGTTGGCATCACTGCCGCCGATTCCTGAACCCCTCATCTTCGCGATCGCGTCGATCTTGAGCGTTCTCGGAATCCTTTATGCCGTCAGGAAGTACACGCCGATGCGGGTAGGCATATCTATGGCGCTAATTGCCTACACTTCGGTGGCTTACATCTACGTCTTCGCGATGCCTGCAGCAGATGCCTATCGCGGCGAAAAGCCGCTCGCCTTGCAGGTGGCCAAAACCCTGGATGGCGACCTGAGCCACCTCGCGTACTTCCGGACCGAAGAAGGGCTGTTCTATCTCAATCCGCGCGCTCCGCTCCCGGAATACGAACACGCAGCCGATTTGATCGGCGCGATTCATGAGCACGACATCGAGTGGGTTCTTGTGCGGCGCAAGGACCTGGCTGCCATCGCCACTCCGAACGAGGTTGTACTCAGTGAGCCTTCATTCCCGTGGGAAGACGAAGACGAGAAAAAAAACAAGGTTGTGCTGGTCAAACTGACGGGCCACTGAAAAGGCGCAGCGCGCCAGGGCGTTGACTCATTAGCGCGCAGTCACATTGGCAGCGAGTCGGTCCTAAGTTGCGACCCGACCACACATTAGGCCTGAAGCGAATCAGGTCGTTGCGATTAGAGCTGTGGCGTGAAGGGTCCAGCAGATCGCGCTTCAGTTGCGAGAGGGTTGGCGCTCGGTGGTCAGTCGCAATATGCCATGCTTTTTTCGCTATCGTGCTTCGGATATCAGCCAATCGCGAAACGATTTGACGCTGGGATGCTGCAGGGCACGTGGCGGGTAGACGACGTAATAGGCGAAGCCAGCCGGGAGGCTGAGTTCGAACGGCCGCACCAGACGCCCTGCGGCCAGGTCGTCGGCAACCAGGGCGCTACGGCCGAGCACGACGCCTTCGCCCCGGGCCGCAGCTTGAATCGCGTGATCGGATGATAGAAAAGTCGGACCGCGATGCGGATCGATATTATCGATCCCGGCGTTGCGCAACCAGATGGCCCAGTCGACAGTGAAGACGTCGTGCAGCAGCGTGTGGTGAGCGAGGTCGGCGGCTGTGCGCAACGGATAGGGACCCTTGAGCAGTTTCGGGCTGCAGACCGGAAAATGATCTTCTTTCATCAGCAATTCCGCCGACAGACCGGGGTATTGGCCACCACCACAGCGAATTGCGACGTCAATCCCGTCGCTGACGAAATCGGCCAGCCGCTCCGAAGTGGCCACCCGCACGTCGATATCGCCGTGAGCCCGCCGGAACCGAAACAGTCTGGGCATGAGCCACCGGGCGGCGAATGAGTCGATTGTGCTGACGCTGACTATTCGCGAGGTTTGTCCGGTAGCTGCCGACGTTGCTGCCTCGAGGTGGTCTAGTACGTCACGAATTTCGGCCGCAAACGAGGCGCCGACTGGCGTCAGCCGCACAGAGCGGCTCGCCCGAATCATCAGTCGCAAGCCAAGATGATCCTCGAGATTGCGGATGGCGCGGCTCACGGCCCCATGGGTCACGTGTAACTCATCAGCCGCTTTGGAAAAGCTTAGATGACGGGCGGCTGCCTCAAAGCTCGGCAGCGCATTTAAGGGCGGGAGACGGCGTAGCATGGGTCGCCATCAATCTGTGAGAGATACTCACAGATAGCTTACCATTTCTCGTTTGTCATCAGTGGCTCAGCTTCCCATGATGGGCGCAAGGACGATAACGAGGATCGCTGAACCAAAACAGCCTGACGTGGAGGAAATGGCCATGCTGGACGGAACGCGCGTCCCTCCTGTCGACATCGAGTCGTTACCGGACGACCTGCGCGCAGTGCTCGAGGAACAAAGCAAGCTCCACGGCATGCCGCTTTATCCGTACCTTTTCTACGCGCGCAACCCGGCGTACTTCCGCGCTGCCCACGCGATGTGGACCGCCCTCCAAAAAGAGACGAAGCGCGTGCCCGGTACGCTCCGGACTTTGCTCAACCGTCGCGTCGCCTCATGGAACAGGTGCGAGTTTTGACAGGACGCCAATGCTGCCGTGAGCAGCCGGCTCGGCACCTCGACCGAAAAAATCGACGCGCTCAGCGACTATGCGAAGAGCCCGCTCTTCAGCGAGGCGGAGAAGGTGGCTCTTGAATACGCCGACGCGATCACGGAGACACGCCACGACGTCGACGACGAGCTGTTCGCGCGCTTGAAACAACACTACGACGACGACACCATCGCGGAACTGACGATGATCATTGCGTGGGAGAACGCGTCCTCACGCTTCAACCGGGCGTTCCGCGTCCCGTCGCAAGGATTGTGGAAGCGGTGACCAATCAGCCGCACGGGGTCCCCCGCAACCTCCCCGAATGCAGCTGGGGCTTTGAGGGTTGTTCCAACCGTTCACGGTCGCTGCGCTCACGAGGGC
>JBKPEA010000039.1:0-46493 GCA_046728175.1 Thermodesulfobacteriota bacterium
GTCCACGAAATTCGCGGTGGTGAACTTGCAGCGACCGGTGAGGTACCGTTCGCTCGCTACTATGGCAGCGTCGACTCGACCCCGCTCTTTCTGTGTTTGCTCGGAGCCTATGCGGCCGTCACCGGCGATCTCAAGTTGCCGGCGGCGCTGTGGAGCAATGTCGAGCGCGCGCTCGCATGGATACAGCGGTGGGGCGATCGCGACGGCGACGGCTACGTCGAATACCTGCGCGAAACGCCCAAGGGGCTTGCAAACCAGGGCTGGAAGGACTCGTTCGATTCGATCTCGCACGCGGATGGAACTTTGGCGCATCCCCCGATCGCGCTTTGTGAGGTGCAGGCCTACGTCTATGCCGCCTATTGCCTGATCGCCGAGGTGGCGCGCCGCCTGGGGCGCGGCCAGCAGGCCGCCAGTCTGGTTGCTCGTGCTGCTGACCTGAAGCAGCGCTTTGCACGCGACTTTTGGCTTGAGGATGAGCGGATGGTGGCCCTGGCGCTGGATCGCGACAAGCGACCGTGCCGCGTCATGGCTTCCAACGCGGCTCACTGCCTGGCGGCGGGCTTACTTAATCGTGAACAGGCGAATGCCCTGGCGAATCATTTGCTCAGTCCCGAGATGTTCAGCGGATGGGGTATGCGCACCCTCGCTTGCAACGAGCGACGCTACAACCCCATGAGCTATCACAACGGTTCCGTGTGGCCGCACGATAATGCGATCGCCGCGGTCGGCTTTCGGCGGATTTCGCACCACCGCGGTATCCAGAAAATTCTCGAGGGGTTGACGCACGCCGCGGTACATTTGAAAACCGGCAGTCTCCCGGAACTGTTCTGCGGATTCTCCCGCGACGAGCGGTCGGGTCCGATCCCTTACCCGGTTGCCTGTCATCCGCAAGCCTGGTCGGCGGCGAGTATCTTCACGATCGTTCAGGCGATGCTGGGAATTGCAGTGCGAGGGTTCGACCACCGCCTGGTGATCGATTCACCGGCGATGCCCGAGTGGCTTGACTGGCTCAAGGTAGAAAACCTGCGCGTCGGCGAGGGCGCGGTTTCTCTGCTGCTGCGCCGCACCCCGCAAGCACCCAAAGTGGAAATTTTGGAAACCCACGGGCCGGTCTCCGTCGAGATCAAGTAGGGTGACTGCTTTCTATTGCCCTGCCCGAGTGCCACCTACCGTCCCGCCGGAGGCTTCGGGCCTAATGAAACTATCTGCGGTTCTCAGTCGTCCCGGACAGTTCAGTTGCTACCGAAGAGTGCCATCACCCGAATACTGAACCGACTGGCGAAGCAACCCAAGCAGCGCGGAGCGGCGAAGTCTCAAGATTGCGTTCGCCTAGGGACGAGTGCCGTTTATGGAATTGGCCAGGCCGCGATGCTTGTCGCGCAGCGCCGGCGGCATGGCCGGGCCGAGTTTGTCGAAGAACTCGGCAGTCGATACGACCTCGGCGGACCATTCGTCGTTCTTGACCGCCAGGTCTTCGCGCATCCGGTCGCCCGCAGCGTCAAGGCCGTGAAGGTTGAGATCCTCAACCCGCGGTATTCTTCCCACCGGCGTGTCGGTGGCGGTTGCGCGCCCGTCAATTCGATCGAGCATCCACTTGAGCACGCGCAGGTTCTCGCCAAAGCCCGGCCATAGGAATTTTCCGTCGCTGCCCTTGCGAAACCAGTTAACCATGAAGATGCGCGGTGGATTCTTGATGGCGCCCTCCATTTCGAGCCAGTGTCCGAAATAGTCGCCCATGTTGTAGCCGCAGAAAGGCAGCATCGCCATCGGGTCGCGCCGAACGACTCCCACCGCGCCGGCCGCCGCCGCGGTTGTCTCGGAACCCATGGTCGCACCCAGGTACACACCGTGAGTCCAGTTTTCGGATTCGAGCACCAGCGGCATGGTGGTCGCGCGCCGGCCACCAAATACGATCGCGGAGATTGGGACCCCCTGTGGGTCGTTGGCGTGCGGCGAGAGCGCGGGATTGTTGGCCATCGGCGTGGTGAAGCGACTGTTGGGATGCGCGGCCTTCTCGCCGGACTTCGGATTCCAGGGGCGGCCTCGCCAGTCAATCAGCTTTTCGGGCGGGGCAGTTTCGATGCCTTCCCACCACACGTCGCCGTCCGCGGTCATTGCGACGTTGGTAAAGATGGAATCGTGACCGACCATCTTCATCGCGTTGGGATTGGAATGCGAACTGGTCCCCGGAGCCACCCCGAAATATCCATTTTCCGGATTCACCGCCCACAGGCGGCCATCTGCTCCGACCCGCAGCCAAGCGATATCGTCGCCGACGGTGAATATCTTCCAGCGGGCGAATTCCGCGGGTGGCGTGAGCATCGCGAGATTGGTCTTGCCGCACGCGCTGGGAAAGGCTGCCGCAATATACCTGGTGTCGCCCGCGGGGCTCTGAATGCCCAGGACCAGCATGTGCTCCGCCAACCAGCCTTCGCGGCGGCCTTGCCAGCTTGCGATTCTGAGCGCGAAGCACTTCTTGCTGAGCAGCGCATTGCCGCCATAGCCCGAGCCAACCGACCAGATCGCGTTGTCTCGCGGGAAGTGGCAGATAAGCCGGCGGTCCGGATTCAGGTCTAGGGTGCAGTGAACCCCGCGGCAGAAGTCCTCGTCCTCGCCTAGCATCGCCAACGCCGGCGCGCCCATGCGCGTCATGATCCTCATGTTGAGAACCACGTAAACGCTGTCGGTGATCTCTACTCCGACCTTGGAGAATGGGGAGCCAAGTGGACCCATCACGTAGGGAACCACGTACATCGTGCGCCCGCGCATGGAGCCCTTGAGCCATCCGCGCAGTTTGGCGTAGGTCTCGTCCGGCGGCGACCAGTTGTTGGTCGGCCCGGCGTCCCGTTGGTTGGGGGTGCAGACGAAGGTAAGGTGCTCGGTGCGCGCGACGTCATTGGGATTAGATCGGTGCAAGAACGAGCCGGGCTTCTTCTGGGCGCTGAGTGGAATCAAGGTTCCAGACTTGACGGCTAGCGTCGTGAGGCGATCCCTTTCCGCCTCGGAACCGTCGCACCAGACAGTTTGATCGGGCGTGGTCAGACGGGCGATTTCCGCGACCCACTCGCTGAGTGCTCGGTTTCTCGTCTCGTCTCTCTCTTTCTTGTGGGTCACAGGCTCAACTCCGTCTTAAGTCTATCCGTGGCGACCGCTGCGATATTGCTCACTAAATTCGCCGCGGCAGCTCAGACGCCTATACATTTAGATTAGCTAATCATGACGATCAAAGCCAGATACATTAGCGCGGCTTCAATCGCCTTAATTTTTAAGGCAAAAGCAGGTCGGGTCGGCGACCCGCCCCGCTCGCGGAGGTGGCACGTTAATAGGCGGCGCTTTTGCGCGTCGATTCGATCAGGCGCTGAATTTCCTCTTCAGTAAATCCGGCCAGCAAACGCGCCTCGCGCGCGATGGTGAGGGTCATCCCATCGTCTTTCTGCAGATCATCGGCCAAGCGACGACCACCGCGGAAGTTGAAGACCTCGTCCACCATCTCCTGAAAGGCCTGTGCGCGCGCCAGCCGCTCGGGATCGCCCTCGGTAAGCTTGCGCATCCACTTGGAGCCCATCCGGACGTGGGTAATCTCGTCGGCCAGCACGTAGTCGATTGAGCGTTCGATCACTTCATCGCCATTGCGCTGCGCAATCCGAATGAGTTGATCGAACACGTCGCAGGCGAGTCCTTCCAACCCCCGGTTGATTCCGGCGACCCGCGCGGCCGGGTCTTCGGCCTGAGTGCAGCGCCACAGAATTTCGGTTTCGACGTAGTCGCCCGGTTTGGCGCCCATGTATTCCACCAGCCGCTGGAAAATTTCGCTGTGGCGCGATTCGTCCCACACCTGGCGGGCCATATCGAGCTGGAACTCCCACGGCGCGTCGGGAAAATCGAACAGGGTGCGCCCGGCCGCCTCCATCGCCTGGAGTTCGCCGGTGTAGATCCCATGCAGGCGCGCGCGCAGCGTTTCTTCGTCGAAGGGCAGGGCGTTGTTGCGCTCCAACCCCTGTTCCTCGCGGATTTCGCGGACCTGCTTGCCACGCATCAGCACGAAATTCTCGGGCCGCGCCAATCGATCAACCGGTATGCATCGTTCCATCGCCGCTCTCCCGGCCGCGGCTAGTAGGCCGCGCTCTTGCCCATTCCCTTGATGAGCCGTTCGATTTCCTCGTTGGTGAATCCCGCCAGCAACCGGGCCTCGCGCGCAATCGTGAGGGTAGCGTCGATTTCCACTTCCTTGTCACCCAGCCGCTGCTTGATCTGTGCGGCGCCTTCCTGCGTGGTGCGGCCGCCCCCGAAATTAAACAGGTTGTCGATATTATCCTGAAAGGCCTGCGCCTTCTTAAGCCGCTCCGGATCGCCCTCGGTGAGCTTGCGCATCCATTTTGAGCCCATCCGCACGTGGGTGATCTCGTCAGCCAGCACATAATCGACCGCACGCTCGATCACCGGATCGCCCATCTTCTGCGCCATTCGAATCAGCTGCTCAAACACATCGCAAGCCAGTCCTTCGAGGCCGCGGTTGATGCCCGCAACACGACACGCCGGGTCGTCGATCTGCGTGCACGACCACAGCACCTCGCTTTCCGGGAATTCGCCGAGATAGGATCCGACATAGTCGAGCAGCTTCATGTAGATCTCGCTATGCCGCGATTCGTCCCAGACCTGGCGCGCCATGTCCAGCTGAAATTCCCAAGGCGCATCCGGAAAGTCGAACAGGGTGCGACCCGCCGCTTCCATCGCCTGGAATTCTCCAGCGCAGATTCCATGCAGCCGCGCTTTGAGGAAGTCCTCTTCAAACGGCATTGCGTTGAAGGGAGTCAGCCCCTGTTCCAGGCGCGCTTCGCGAATCTTGTCGAGCGGAACCAGAATGTGATCTTCGGGGCGCGCCAGCCGGTCGACCGGAATCATCTTCTCCATCGCGTTTCCCTCTCTATTTGGTCCAGGCCGACCTCACGTCGGTTAGGTCCGCAGCTTCTCTGACTGTCCACCTGCCGCCCTCCGGGCCGATTCGGAATTGCAAAGTCAATGACTCGCCTTTGGATCCGGACAGACGCGCCTTGACGAAATAGTGTTCCGCGACGCGCGCCCTGCCAAGGATGCGAGTCTGTTCATAGACCCCGGCCTTGATGACACCCGCGATCTGAGCGACCCGGTCGCGCGCCCGCTCATCCGTCATTGCCAGCGCTTCGTCGCGGTTTCCCGCCATCAAGACTGCCAGAAATCGGTCGATCGCAGCGATCATCTCGGGCGAAGGCTGCTTTATTGGTCCAAGGGGCTGCGGGCCCATCACGTTGGCGCGGTTTCCAAGGTCAGGCATTGGTCGCGCCTCCAGGTTCCTTGCCGTAGTGCTGGAGATCGCTCCACGGCGAACGCTTGTCGCTGATATCTTCCGCTTCCGCGATCATCCATTTGCCGTCGCTCTGCTTCCACCGTATCAGCAAGGTGAGCGCGCCGCTCGCACCGGAAAATCTGGTCTTCGCCATGAATTGCATTCCAATCTTCGCGCAAGCCAGCTGCTCGTAACGCTCCAGCGGGCGCCGCGCGCTGATTGCCGCCGCGACCGAATGCCAGGTTGCAAGGCCACCGGGCGTCACCATGGCTTCGGCCGCGCGGTCGTCGCTCGCAATCAGGACGCGCGCGTGCTCGGCGATTCGGTGGTCGAGTTCCGGAACCTTCATCAGCTTCGGCCGACTTTGCGCGGCGCCTCCTGCTCGGTGGGAAACCCCGTCACTCCCCCCGACGCGGCCAGGAGTTCCTCTAGATGCCCCTGCCATTGAGCGGCACGCCGGCTCTTTTCGGGTGAATCGAGCAGATCGCCGAGCAGCACCAACCCCTTTTCGACATGTGCTTTTTCTTCCTCCAGCATCTTGGCGAGAATCCGAATGGTGGGCGGTTCATAGACCGGGTTGGCGGCCGTCACGTGCGCGCTGTAGTGCGCGATCAGGTGAGGTTTCAGCACCCGGTAGATTCCGACCAGCCGCTCGACCGTGTCTTCCCACTCTTCCTTGTCTTCGATCTCCTGGATAAACGAAGCGAAGTTCTCGTTTGCCGGCCTGGAGACTTGCGCTTGCGCGCGCAACTCCGGCAGTCGCTTGCCGAGCGCATCCGCATGCAGGGCGTCTTCATAGACCTGCTTGGCCATTTCAAGCTTAACCGGAATTTCCGGGGTTAGCGCGATCCACCCTGCCATCATGCGCATCATTCGCTCTTCGGCGAATCGGTAGTTCATGATGTGATTAACGCTCTGGCGGACGCTATACACGCCATCGAGCGTGCGTCGATCGTAAAACGCCATCGTCTATGACTCCTCGCGGCGGTTGATCTTAGGTTCGACCCGCGGAGCGAGAAAGCGGCCCTCGACCAACCGCGAGATCTCGCGCCAGTAAGATTCTTTGTCCGAATGGCGCAAGCCATGACCGCCCATCGCCCATCCTGCACACAGCATGTGAATGGCGTGGACGGCGGCGGGCACGAAATCCGCCTGGATAACGCCGGCCTTGCGACCCCGTTCGATCACTTCGGCCACCGCGGACAGGTAGCGATCGTGGATCTTGTTCATGGCTGCTTTGTATTGCGTCCGTTGCGCGAGATAGCGGGCTTCGTGATGTAGTACGGCGAACGCCTCTCGGTATCGATCAATGATATTGAGGATCTCGTGCATTACGGCCGCAAGCTCAAGGCGCGGGTCGTCGCCCGTACGTTCATGAATGGCGGGCAGTTGATCCACTAGCTCGGCAACCATCGATTCCGCGATCAGGACCAGAATCTCGTCCTTGCTCTCCAGGTAAACGTAGATCGATCCGGCAGCGAGCCCCGCTTCGAGGGCAAGTTCTTTGACCGAGGCTTCATGAAACGATTTGCGTTCTAGGACACGGCAGGCGGCCAAGAAGATCTGCCGGCGGCGCTGAATTGCCAAGGCCTCGTCGTGAGGCGAAGATTTGAGAGCTTCGGTCGGCATTGCTACGAGAGAAACAGCGATCCGATTACTATTGAATGAACGTTCATTTGTCAACGATCCAAAGGCCAATTGGTGCCACGTTTTTGCCTCGGTTATTCTTTATTCGCCCGTACTTGGCGGCTAGAGGGAGAAGTGGCGACCGAGAAGCCATATTTTCTTAAGGAAGGTACCGCCGACCGGATCTTCAACCGGTTATTTGGCCTTTTGCTGCGCGTTGGAATCGGGGCGCGCTACAATTACCTTCTTGAAACTCGCGGCAGAAGGACCGGACGGGTTTACACAACGCCCGTCAACCTTCTTGAAGTGGGCGGGCACAGATACTTGATCGCAGTTCGTGGAGAAACCGGATGGGTCCGTAACGCGCGGGCCGCGGGGTCGATCTTACTGAAAAAGGCCGGCCGAGGGATGGAGTTCAGAGTCCGAGAACTCGAAGTCAGTGCGCGGGCTCCCATTCTCAAGGAATTTCTAGAGCGTTACGCGGACCAAGTTCAGCGCTTTTATCCGGTCCCGAAAGGCGCGCCGGTCGAATCATTTCGCGAGATGGCGTCACGTGCGCCGGTCTTCGAACTCCTGGAATGACAATTAAGGGTTCCGCCTGATGGAGAATCAGTCCCAGGTTTCCGACGCCCTGACCGGCAATCTCGATGTCGCCGAAGATAGCGTTGCAGCGGCGTACAGCGAGGCGATTCCATGGCGCGTCGTGGCCATGCTGCTGGTTGTGCTCGGTTTTCAAGGTTACGCCGCGGCCATCCCCGCCATCGCCGCCCCTTGGTTCAGCAAGGACTTCCACCTGAGCGATCCGGCCATGGCCAGGGTGTTCGCCGGGTTTGCGCTCTCCTCTTTCGGAGCACTGGGGCT
Source organism: Thermodesulfobacteriota bacterium (assembly GCA_046728175.1). Classification (GTDB taxonomy): domain Bacteria; phylum Desulfobacterota; class Binatia; order Binatales; family Binataceae; genus JAFAHS01. Next base: position 7,811 of record JBKPEA010000039.1, read on the forward strand.
CGCTCGGATGGCCGATCGTATCGGGCGCAGACGCGTCCTAATGTGGTCGGCGATCGCGATGCCGATCGCGGCCCTTGGCGCAGCGACAGCTCACGAAGTTGTGGTTTTCGTCGCTTTCGTCATCGTCGTTGAAGCTTTTCTTGGCGCAGCCCTGACCTGCTCGGTCGTCATGCTGGCAGAGCTTCTCCCGATCCCACGGCGGGCCGATGGGCAGAGCTGGGCCGGACTGGCGACCGCCGTTGGTGGAGGCCTCTGCGTCTTTCTCGCACCCGTATATCCCAGGCTCGGTTTGTCATGGCGGTGGCTACTCGCAATTCCAGTTGCGGGTATCGCGATCTTACCGACCATAGTGCGCTCCATTCCGGAAAGCACGCGCTGGCGGCGCGAAGCGCGCGAGGTGGAGTCGAGACGCACGTCGCACTTCTACGATATTTTTGTCCCGCTCTATCGAAAGCGTTCAGTCACCATAATCGTCTGTTCCTTGCTCGCGTATTTTTCAGCCGAGGGGATTAATTCATATTCATACTTCCACGCGGTTTCGGTGATCGGACTTTCAGCTGACTTCGCCAGCGCGTTTACGATCATCGGCGGCGGCTTTGGCATGCTGGGGTTTCCCATCGGCGCCTGGGCCGCAGAACGATTTGGACGCGTTCCGACGATTGTGACTAGCGGTACCCTGACTTGCGCCATCGCGCTCGCGTACTACTGGGGTCCGCCGGATCACTTGAGCCATCCGGCGCTTTGGCTCGGGGTCGCGTTCCTTTTCATGAATGCCGCTATGAATGCGACCACGGTGGCCTCGGTGGCCGCAGTTACCGAACTTCTTCCGACGGCGTTGCGAGGCACGATGATGGGATGGGTCGCACTTACCACTGCGTTCGGCGCGCTGAGCGCCGAAACAACGATCGCGACGTTCGCGGCGGCCGCTGGCGGCATTTCGGTTATAACGGGCTGGCTAAGCCTGGTGGGTATTCCGGGCGCGATCCTGTTCGGCATGATGATCGACGAGACCAGCGGCCTTTCGCTGGACATCGCCGCCAAAGAGGCGGCCTTTCACGCCGATCGCTGACTCCCCAGAGGCCGACGGGTGGCGCGCCCGCCGATCTCTGTCCATCAGCCGAAATTCGGTCTTGGTCTAAACACCGCCGATCCCGCTGCGGCGGGCCCGGAGGCGCGCTATCGCGTACCACTCTGCGGGCGTCCATTCATGCTTTCAGTGCGTAGCGGGTGCGCGATGTCGGCGGCAGCGAAGATGGCGACCTCGATGGCCCTCGCTCGAGGCATGGCTCTGTGAATTCGATCGGATGGCTACGCAGCCGCGCTGCCTTCGCGACGAATTCGAAGAGCCGGCGCCGCCACTCTGCGCGCGTCGTCGCGACGGTCAAGGATCACCGCGGTCAGTAACAGAACAGAGATGCCCACCACATTGACCTCGAGGTTCGCGATGGCTCGCGCACCGCTCTCCTGGATCACGACGTATCCGACGCAACTAAGCAGCAACCCGAGTCCGTAGATGGTCAGGGAATGGCGTCCGCACGAGATGCACAGTTCCGCCAAGCGCTTCTTAAGCCACGCCGCTTTGGGCGGGACGTAAAAGGCAAATACGTAGAGCAGGGCCAGAACGTTGATGATTCGGAGAGGGGAGAGATACGTCTTGTCGGCCGGCCAGATGTAGGAGAATGGCGCAATCTGGGTGAGGCCGAACTGATTGAGCGGCCATGCAATCAGCATGGTGACCGCTAGGAATCCAATCGCGACCCGCAACCACAGATGTCCCCACGGCAGTTTTTCCGGTGCGGTTCTGCTTAAATGAGAAACCACCAAGCCGATCGTGTAGAGCAGTTGCCAAGTGAATGGATTGAAGTACCATTCGCGTCCCGAGCGGTCCGCGCTCAGGTTCCATCCGAAGTTCCACGCCAGCAGGTAAACGGAGACAGAAATCAGCAGCGCGATTCGATAGTCGCGCTTGATTATCACGATCAAGAAGGGAGCGGCTGCCAGCAACAGAACGTACATCGGCAGAATGTCCATCAGCCGCGGCAGATAGGAAAGCGTAACGGCAGCGAAGATCGCCCCACGCGGGTCCTCCGCGATCCACTGCAGCTTGAGAGAGTCGATGTAATCGGCGCCCGAATAACGCCCCGCTATCCAGACCGTCAACCCGGCGATTCCTACGATGAGGAGCAGGTGGGCGAGATAGATTCGGGCGCAATTGCGCCCCACGGCCTCTGCGCACGCTTTGAACCCCAGTTTGCTTAGGCGCGAACCATAGGCCAGGTAGCTTGCCATCCCCGAAATCAGGACAAAGACCTCGGCTGCATCGCAGAAAGAAAAGTTTCTTAGAGTCCAGGACGACAGGGGGTTTCCCGGCACATGATCGATAAAGATCACGATCAGCGCGATGCCGCGACAGAAGTCGAGGCGGAAATCGCGTTCGCGGGTTGGGTTCATGCCTGCCGTCAGGGAATGATGAAAAGCCGGTTATTTTTTCAAGTGCACAAATCCGGGTTCGGGATTGCCCAAAAGTTGTGCGCGGCGCTCCCTATTTCGATTGACAGCGAGTGGCAGCAATGTCCGTGCCGATGCGCGATTAATGCAGCTTCCCCAAAATAGACGTGCAACGTCAACAATGGCTTCAGCCGCGTTACCCTGACGAAACGGATCATTGCAAAAGGTGACGGTAACTTTGACTGAATCACTCCGGAATCACATCCGTAAGACGGTTTACCCTGCGCAAGTCGGGAAACATAACCGTCCAAAGCAGAACCACTGCGAGGGTCCCCAGCCCTCCGATAACCACTGAAGGCACGGTGCCGAACCATGCCGCCGTCACGCCCGATTCGAATTCGCCCAACTCGTTTGAAGCCCCGATGAAAAGGTAGTTCACTGCAGAGACCCGCCCGCGCATCGCATCTGGCGTAGCGAGTTGCACCAGCGACAGTCGAACATAAACGCTGACCATGTCCGAGGCCCCGAGCATGACCAGCGCGGCTAACGACAGGGCAAAGTTGCGCGAGAGGCCGAACACCATCGTCGCGCACCCAAAGCCGGCGACGCACGCGAACATGGTTGTTCCGACCTTCGCTCCAAGCGGTCTGCGCGCGAGGGTCAGGCCCAGCGTTGCCGCGCCCAAGGCGGGAGCGCTGCGCAGCAACCCGAGCCCGATCGGACCCACGTGCAGGATGTCTCGCGCGTAAATCGGCAGCAGCGCGGTGGCGCCCCCGAGCAGCACGGCAAACAGATCCAGCGAGATTGCGCCCAGGATGATCGGCTTGCGCCAGATGTAGGCGATACCAGCCGTCACGTGGCCCAGAGTTGTGGTGCGTACAAAGCGCGCCAGCGGAGCGCTCCGGGTGCGCAGCGTGGCGATCAATACCGCAACCGCTGCGAAGCAGGCCACGCAGGTGCTGTATGCGAGCGCGGGACCGAGCAAATAGATCGCGCCGCCCAGCGCCGGGCCGACTATCACTGCGGTCTGGCGGACGGATGACGTCAGTGCCACCGCACGCGGGAATCGCTCTTCCGTTACCAGCCTCGGCAGAAGCGACTGCGATGCCGGCGCGGCGAAGGCTCGTGCGGTGCCGAACAAGGCGAGCACTGCATAGAACGGCCATATGTTGTGGGGCGGCGCCAGCGCCATCACGACGAACAGAAGCGAGCTGAGCGTCTGAAGAAGGTAGGTTGCCGCTAACATTGCACGGCGATCTACGCGGTCGGCCAGCGCTCCGGCAGGAAGTGCGAAGAGCGCGAGCGGCAGGAACTGAAACAAGCCGACATAGCCGAGCGCGAGGGGCTCGCGGACCAGGTCGTAGACCTGCCACGCGACCGCCACCGATTGAATCATCATCGCGATGGTCGCCAGGAAAGTGCTCGCGAGATATTGGTGGAAGTCGCGTTGATCCGAGGTTTCGACGCGGATTGAGTCGAAGAGCGAAGTGTTCACGCACTCTTTTGCGCCACCGGCCTTGGGTTGGCCGCTCACTCAACCTCGAGGGGGCGTTCGACGAATTCCCGGGCGGTGGGATCCCACACGAACGCGGCGGCGCGAGTAAACCTGGCGGTGCGGATCGACAGTACGACATAAGCGGTGTCCGGATAGTCCGGCTCCGAGGGGTCGAAGGAGCAGGCCTGGGCACGATCGGTCACAGAGAAATACGCATCATGATCGGGATGCGAATGATAGACGATTTTAAGCGCGAGTTTGCCGCGGTCGATTTCGTTGAGCACCGCCAGGTGCTCCTTCGGTTCCATCAGGAACGCGGTACGCGCATCGCGCGGAAAGGCCGCCGGATCTTCCGCGTGCTTGCGGTTCTGGATATTCGCGATCGGACGCACCTCCTCGGACGAGTCATTGCCGATTATGAACCCGCAACATTCATTGGGAAATTCGCGCTCCGCCTGTGCGACGATCGCGTCAAGACTCGCCCGCCGGATGGTCACGCGCTTCATCGCCTGACGGCTCCTCGGGGGCGTGCCGCGCGCTCCGCGGCGTGAACCTGGCGGACCAGCATTTGGTTAACCGGGGCCGTCAGTCCGGTCTGGACGGCGAGTTCCACTATTTTGCCGTTAAGCCAATCGATGTCGGTGCGCCCGCGGTTCTTGAGATCGTAGAGCATGGTTGGATGATGGGTCTCGGTGGCCGGAACGAGTCTTCCATAAAACGTGTCTAAGTACTCGCGCTCACTCGCGAAAGGCAGGGCGACCTCAAGCCTGCGTGCCACCGCAAACGCTTCGCGGATGGCCTCATCCATGATCGCGCGCAGGTCCGGATCCCCCGCCAACTCCCCGTATGACAGTTCGTATAGAGCGCCGAGAGCATTCAAGGCCACGTTGTAGAGTAGCTTGGTCCAAATGATCGGCATGATGTCCGCGCACCCGACTGCGGCCACCCCCGCACAGTCAATGAGCCGAGCTATCTCCAAGGCGCGTCCTGCCAGAACGCCTGATAGCCCGCCGTGGAGAGCAGGCGCCGGACCGATCGCGACCGGGTCCGCGAACACCGTCACGTGCGCGGCTCCCGGGTGGTGCAGCTCGGAGCCGAAGATCACGCGTCCGCCCAGAACGCGCCCCAGACCAAAACGACTGGCAAGCGCCTCGATGTTTCCCAGGCCGTTTTGCATCGAGACGATCACCCCGCGCTCCGACAGGCGTTCGGCAATATCCTCTGAAATCACGGCCGTGTCGTAAGGTTTGACCGTGCACAGAATCAGATCGAACCGCCCATCAAGCTGCGAAGGTTGGTCGGCGAGGTGCAAGCCCCGAATCGTGTGCGTACCCAACAACCCCGTGATGCGCAGTCCACCGGACGCGATCGCTTCCATATGCTTGCGCCGCCCTAGCAGGGTCACGCTGTGACCGGCGGAATGCAGCATTGCACCCAGCACCGAGCCGATCGCGCCCGCGCCCGCGATCAGAATTTTCGCATCGTCCACGGGGAAGAAGTTATCTGCCACCAGAGGCGCAAACAACGCCGGCAGCGCGCTTGCCCGCGCCGCGCGCGAGCGAGTAGAAACGGCGCATGGAACGGACGGCCATTCGATTGGGTGGTATCGACCTGCACAGCACCATTATGAACGCCTCGGGACCGCGCTCCGCCGAGCGCGGCGAGATCTACGAATTGTCCGCCGTGCACGCGGGCGCGCTAGTGTTCAAATCGTGCAACCTCGCGGGCCTCGAGGACCCGGAGAATCTCAAGAATCGTGGAGTGCAACACTTTGCGGCGATTGCCCGAGAACTGGTCGCGCGTGGCAAGCGGATTATCGGCAGCATCGTGGGCACCAGCGAAGACGAATTCATTTCGGTGGCACGCACCCTCGACGGTGCCGGCGTAGCAATCCTCGAGCTCAATCTAGCCGACGACTATGTGGCCGACTCGGTTGCGCCGTTTGCATCCTTCGAACGGCTCAAGGCGCTAATCGGCGGCGTGCGCGGCGCGGTGAACTGCGTGTTGGCGGTGAAGCTTCCACCCCGATCTCCGTTTGCACCGCGAGCCATCGCCGATCTCCTCAAATCCATGCAGGTCGCCATAGCCGTTTGCCAGAACGATCTGCCCAAGGATCTCGAAATCGACCTCGCCACCGGCACCGTCAAGGGTAAGGTCTGCGCGCTCTCTCATGCGCACGCGATGTACCACGAGAGCGAGAACCTTCTCGATATCGTGGCGGTGGGCGGAATCAACAGCGGTCGGGATGCATATGTCGCTCACCTCAGCGGCGCCAAGGGACTGCAGGTCGGCTCGGCCCTAATAAAAGAAGGGGCGGGCGCGCTCGGCCGGATTGATCGCGAACTGGATGCGCTGCTGGGCGAACATGGCAAGCGCTCGGTGAGCGAGATAGTCGGCAGGCTCACGTTCACCGAAGCGTGAGATCAGAGGCGGCCAACCGTTGAAGGTCGGGCAAGGAGAGGCTCGGTTCCTCGGGTGTACAGAACCGCGCAAACAGGTCAAAAGCGGCGTGCGAAATCCCGTCTGTTCGTTAGTTGGTTGAATCGCTGAGCGTGCGTGTGGTTAGCTGTCTAGTTCTAGTGCCATGCAAGTAAACATCGAGACTCCCAGCGCGCTTCGGCGCAAGGTCACCATCGAGATCGAGCAGGATGAGATAAGGCGCGAGCTCGACCAGGCTTACAGCGAGCTGCGGCGCGGCGTCGTGCTGAAGGGTTTCCGCCCCGGGCATGCTCCGCGCAATTTGTTGGAACGATTCTTCGGTGATCAGGTTCGCGGCGAGGTGATCCAGAAACTGGTTCGCGAATACACCGAAAAGGCGCTTGAAGAGAACCGTCTCAAGCCGATCGTCTCTCCGGAGATCGTCACCGAGGAAACCGATCTCAACAAGTCGCTCAAGTTCAGCGCGACTTTCGATCTGCGTCCTGAAATTACGGTCAAGGACTATGAAGGGCTTAAAGTTCCCGAGTCCAAAATCGAAGTTAAAGACGAGGAGGTCGACCAGACGCTCGGCGCGCTCCGTGAGCGGCAGGGCACGCTGAAGAAGATCGAAGACCGCAAACAGGTCAGCGATGGCGACTATGTGCTCGCGAGCGTCGAGGGGTTCGTCGGCGACCAACCCCTCTCCACCGGCAAGTCCGAAGATCGCCTGCTCGAAGTCTCCAAACGTGCTCTGGCGCACAGACTCGATGAAATTCTGATCGGTGCCGAAATCGGCCGACCGGTACGCGCGACCCGCACCTACGAGTCCGACTATTCGCAAAAGGAGTTGGCGGGAAAGACGGTGGAATGGCGTGCGCAGGTCAAGGAGATCTACCAGCGGGTTCTGCCGGTGCTCGATGACGAATTCGCCAAGGACAACGGCACCGCGGATTTGGCCGAGCTGCGCAAGAAGGTTCGTGATGACCTGGAGCGCCATGCACGGGCAGAGGCGGATGCGCGGGTCCGCCAGGGACTGCTCGAGCTGGTCATGGAACGCAATGCAATCGAGGTGCCCGAATCGCTGGTGCAGCGCGAGGCGCAGGCCATGGAAGAAGAGCTCGGCTCGACGCTGCGCGCCGGCGGCCTGCCGCAGGAGCAGGTCGGCGAGCAGGTAAAGAACGCCGCCGCCGACCTGAAGCGTCGCGCCGAGAAGCGCGCACGTACCGCGCTCATCCTCGATGCGCTGGCGGATCAGGAAAAGATCCAGGTCAGTGACGAAGATCTCGGTGACCGGGTCGCAAAGCTGGTGACTGAGGCCGGCCGCGCACGCGATCGGGCGGCGGAGTTTTATCGCCACGAGGAAAACCGCGAGGTGCTGCGCGGAACGATGCGGCGCGAAAAGACCCTCGATCTGCTGCTGGAGCGTGCGCAGCGCGAAAATGAGAGCGCAAGTTCGTAGTTTGTCAAGTCGCGAGACGCTGTTTGATTGGCTGCCGTCGTTGCCCGATTGTTGCGGAGCCGATACAATTTAATGGCGTCAGCGGCCAATCCATCCGAGGACTCGTCGTGGCTGCGACGCGACGCGGGTTATGAGTAACCTGGTTCCGATCGTGGTCGAGCAGACGGGCCGTGGCGAACGGGCGTACGACATCTATTCGCGCCTTCTGAAGGACCGCATCGTTTTTCTCGGCACCGAGGTAAACGATGTCGTAGCCAACCTGATCACGGCGCAATTCCTGTTCCTGGAGTCCGAGGATCCCGAAAAAGAGATTAGCTTCTACATCAACTCGCCGGGCGGTTCGGTGACCGCCGGAATGGCGATCTACGACACCATGCAGTTTATCAAGCCAAGCGTGTCCACGTTGTGTCTCGGGCAGGCAGCGAGCATGGGCGCGGTGTTGCTTGCGGCCGGAGCTAAGGGCCGCCGCTATGCACTGCCGCACTCGCGGATGGTCATCCATCAGCCGCACGGCGGCGCGCAGGGTCAGGCGGTGGACATAGAAATACAGGCGCGCGAGATCATTCGCGCGCGCCAGGAGATGAACGAGATCCTCGCGCGACACACGGGTCAAAACCTGCGTAGAATAGAAAAGGATACCGATCGCGATTTCATCATGACTCCGGCGGACGCAGTTGAATATGGCCTGATTGATGAGGTAATCGTTAGCCGGAGGCCCTCCAACTGAGCCGCCGGAGGCAGTATGGCCAAGCATGACGACCGTTCGGGCAACCTGGTTTGCTCTTTTTGTGGAAAGAGCCAGGACGAAGTCCGCAAGCTGATCGCCGGCCCTACAGTCTATATCTGCGACGAGTGCATCGACCTCTGTAACGACATCATCGCCGAGGAAACCGACGGCGAAGAGGCCTTCAGCCAGTCATCCGCGGTACCCAAACCCGCCGAAATCAAGCGCGTCCTCGACCAGTATGTGATCGGCCAGGAGCGCGCCAAGAAAATCCTGTCGGTCGCCGTCCACAACCACTACAAGCGTATCGACTCGCAAATGGTCACCGGCGATGTCGAGCTCCAGAAATCTAACATCCTGCTCATCGGGCCAACCGGAGTAGGCAAAACCCTGCTCGCACAGACCCTAGCGCGCTTTCTCCAGGTTCCCTTCACGATCGCCGACGCAACCTCGCTTACCGAGGCCGGCTACGTCGGCGAAGACGTCGAAAACATCATCCTGTCACTGCTCCAGAACGCCGACTACGACATCGAACGGTGCCAGCGCGGCATCGTGTACATCGACGAAATCGACAAGATCGCGCGCAAGGGCGACAATCCGTCGATCACCCGCGATGTTTCGGGCGAGGGCGTCCAACAGGCGCTCCTCAAGATCATCGAGGGCACCATGGCGTCGGTCCCGCCCAAGGGCGGGCGCAAGCACCCGCAGCAGGAATTCCTCCAGGTCGACACCACCAACATCCTCTTTATATGCGGTGGTGCATTTGTGGGGCTCGACGACATTATCCGCCGGCGAATCGCCGGCAAGACGATGGGTTTTCGCGCTGACCTCACCCATCGCGATCCCAAGACCGTGTCGGAACTGCTCAACGAGGTGCAGCCCGAGGATCTGCTCAAATTCGGGCTGATTCCGGAGTTCGTGGGGCGCTTGCCCGTGATTGCAACCTTGGGCGAGCTGGATGATGAAGCGCTGGTGCGCATCTTGACCGAACCCAAGAATGCTTTGGTGCGCCAGTATCAAAAATTGTTTGACATGGAGAACGTCCATCTGAAATTTACTCAGGGTGCGCTGCGCGCCATCTCGCGTGAAGCCCTGAAACGCAAGTCGGGGGCACGGGGGCTCAGGGCCATCATGGAAAGCATCATGGTGGACCTGATGTACGAGATCCCGTCGCAGCCGAATATCAAGGAGGTGCTGATCTCGGAGGAAGTGGTGACGCAGAAGGAGCAACCGCTCCTGGTTTACCAGAAGACGGCAGAAACCGCCTGACCTTTGAGGGACTCGGGATCTACACAGATGCTGTTTCGTAACGATAAAAAAGACAGTCGCGACGCATCGGCAGCCGTCGTTCCCCTGCTGCCGCTGCGCGAACTAATAGTTTTTCCACACGAGGTCTATCCGATCTTCGTCGGCCGGCAGAAGTCGATAAAAGCGCTCGAGGCCGCCGAAGCGAAGAAGCAACCCATCCTGCTGGTTGCGCAGAAGGATGCGAAGGTGGCCGAGCCCACCCCCCAAGACCTCTACGGCGTGGGCACGCTTGGCATCGTGGTGCAGCTGTTGCGCCTCCCCGATGGAACCGTCAAAGCGCTGCTCGAGGGGAAGAAGCGAGCACGGGTGGTGCGCTACCTGACCGAAGACGAATATTTTCAAGTCGAAGCCGAAGAGGTCGAGGAGCTGTCCGACCGGACCACCGAAGTCGAGGCGCTGATGCGCTCGGTCGTATCGACCTTTGACAATTATGCTCGCCTGAATAAGAAGATTCCGCCGGAGATGGTCGCATCCATCTCCAGCGTTGACGATCCCGCGTTCCTGGCCGACAAGATCGTCGGCCATCTGGGTATCAAGCTCGAGGACAAGCAGGCGCTGCTCGAATGCCTCAAGCCGGCCGAGCGGCTTGAGAAGATCCTGGGCTACATGCGTTCCGAGCTGGAGATCCTGGAAGTCGAAAAGCGCATCCGCTCCCGGGTCAAGAAGCAGATGGAGAAGACCCAGAAGGAGTACTACCTCAACGAGCAGATGCGCGCGATCCAGAAGGAGCTCGGCGAGAAAGACGAGTTCAAGAACGAGATCCAGGAACTCGAAGAGAAGCTGCGCCAGAAGAAGATGCCCGCCGAGGCTCGCGAGAAGTGCGAGCGCGAGATCAAAAAGCTCAAGATGATGTCGCCGATGTCAGCCGAGGCGACGGTCGTGCGCAACTATCTCGACTGGTTTCTCGCCCTCCCATGGTTCGAATACACCGAAGACAAGCTCGACATTAAGGAGGCGGAGCGGGTTCTCGAGGAAGACCATTTCGGCCTCGAGAAGGTGAAACAGCGCATTCTGGAGTACCTGGCCGTTGAGACCCTGGTTGGTCAGATGAAGGGCCCGATCCTCTGTCTGGTCGGTCCTCCAGGGGTTGGCAAGACTTCGCTCGGCAAGTCCGTGGCCCGCGCGACCGGCCGGAAGTTCGTGCGCGTGTCGCTCGGCGGCGTGCGTGATGAAGCCGAGATCCGCGGCCATCGCCGTACCTACATCGGTGCGCTCCCCGGAAAAGTGATCCAGTCGATTCGCAAGGCCGGCTCTTCCAACCCGGTAATGCTGTTCGATGAGGTGGATAAAATGTCCACCGATTTCCGCGGCGATCCCTCCTCCGCGCTGCTGGAGGTGCTCGATCCGGAGCAGAACTGCACCTTCAACGATCACTATCTGGATTGCGATTACGACCTGTCCAAAGTGATGTTCATTACCACCGCGAACACCCTGGAGCGCATCCCGCGGCCACTTCAGGACCGCATGGAAGTAATCCGTATCCCCGGTTACACGGAAACCGAAAAACTGCAAATCGCGAAAAAGTATCTGGTCAAGAAGCAGGAAGAGGCCAACGGCCTTAAGCCTGAGAACGTGGAATTCTCGGACAAAGCCCTGCTTGGAATCGTGCGGCACTATACGCGCGAAGCCGGCGTGCGGAATCTCGAACGCGAGATCGCATCCATCTGCCGAAAGGTTGCGGTCGAAGTCGTCAAGACCGACCGCAACGCCCACGTGAAGATCTCGGCCTCAAGCCTTGGGAAATATCTCGGGCCGGCGAAGTTCCGCTACGGGATGGCGGAGGCCGCACCCCAGGTCGGGGTCGCGACCGGTCTGGCGTGGACGGAACTCGGCGGTGAGTTGCTGAACGTCGAGGTGACGATCGTCCCAGGCCGCGGCAAGCTGACCATCACCGGCCAGCTCGGTGAGGTAATGCAGGAAAGCGCGCAGGCTGCGCTGTCGTACGTGCGCTCGCGAGCTGACATCCTCGGTCTGGACCCGAGCTTCTATCACAAGATCGACATTCACATTCATATCCCGGAGGGGGCGATACCCAAGGACGGGCCGTCCGCCGGCATAACTCTGGCAACTGCACTGGTCTCCGCTCTTACCCGCAAGAGTGTCCGTAACGATCTGGCGATGACGGGCGAGATCACACTGCGCGGCCGGGTGCTCCCGATCGGCGGTCTCAAGGAGAAGGTCTTGGCGGCCCATCGTGGCGGCATCAAGACCGTGGTGATTCCCAAGGAGAACGCCAAGGACATCGTCGAGATCGCGCCGCAGATTCTCAAGGGTGTGCAGCTGGTGCAGGCCGACAACGTCGACGAGGTGCTTCGGCACGCCCTGGTACTGGACGATCCAGACGAATTCTTCAAGCCTAAGCCGGGGAGGAAGGATCTGGATTTTCTTCGGGAGGCCGACAAGGACGAGCCAGACACGCCTGATGATGACGAGCCTGGGGTGTCCCCGAATCTCTCCTGACCGCGGTCCGAGCGGGGGAGGTTCGCTGACAAACAGGACGGAGATTTAGAACCGACGGACCCGGCTGCGCCCAGCGGGGACGTACAAACGCGCGGCGGGGGGAGCCGTATAATACAGACCGATGACTAAGGCGGAACTTATCGAAGGGCTCTCAAACAAGCTTCCACTTCCCAAGGGCGACGCCGAGCGTGCAATCAACCTGATGCTCGATGACATCATCGCCGCGCTCAAGCAAGGCGAGCGCGTGAATATCTCGGGTTTTGGCACTTTCTCCGTCTCGTCCCGTCAGGCGAGGACCGGGCGCAACCCGAAGACCGGCGAAGCGATTCAGATATCTGCCAGCCGCTCGGCCAAGTTCAAGCCGGGCAAGCAACTCAAGGACTCTCTGAACGAAGGGTTGGGTCAGGCCGCCAGTTCCTGACCTTCTCTCGTCCCGAAGTCCCTCCCACTGAAAAAGGGCCTCGCGGATTTTCGCACTCAATTGGAGCACGAGCACCCGAGGACGCTTACCACTTCAAGCCGACTGCTTCGGTCAGAAATCGTACGAATGGCGCCGATGCCGCGCAGGCCGCGGCGAACGACTCGAGAAAGCGTGGCGAGCAGGCCTGCGCGCGCGTGAAGTCCTTGCCCGCGACGAAATCCTTGCGCTTGAGATCCTCGATCAGAAGATGCTCCGAGTCGTAGCCCTTGGGCGGCCGCGAAAGGCTCTCGCCCATCAGTTCAAATTGTCGCCTAAATTCGCGATCGCCGATCGCTTTCTTCCATGCGGTCGGCCGGGCCACTATCGCGTCGCGAATCTTCCGCAGGGTATCTGCGTCCGGATGCCAAATGCCCACGCCGCCGAAGACCTCGTTGGGCGACAGCGAGATATAAAAGGCCGGCGACGGCCACCCGCGGGTACTCAGGTGATGAATCGCTGCCGCTGCATTGGTCTTGTATGGAGTCTTGTCGCGAGAGAAGCGCAGATTTCGATAAATTCGAAACATCGAACCGCCGCTCGGTCTCGGATCGGCGACGTAGTACTTGCTTAGTTTACGCAGGTGTGGCGCGAGATCCGCGATGAAGGCGAGCATCGCGTCGCGCACTTGGGACTCGTAGCGCTGCTTGTTGCGTTGAAACCATTCCCGGTTGTTGTTGCGCGCCAGTTCCTCGAAAAATTCAAAGAAAGCAGGAGTGAAGTTGTGCGTCGGCATGCCGGGTGCCCTCGAAGTGCAGGAATAGTCGCCTGCTCCTTATGGCGCAAGGCGGGTCTGGATTGTGCTTGGACATGTCGCCCAAACCCGCGCCGATCGGTAATCTCACACGATGGCAAAGAAGATCGCCAAAGGGAGTGGAGCGACCGCCGACAATTCTGACAGCGCGCATCTCAAACTGGTTCCCTGTGCAGAGGATCTGTATCGCTCCGTGCTCGAACTACTGCCGTTCGCGCCGACCGACAAGCGCGAGATTCTGGATCTCGGCGCGGGCACCGGATTGCTGTCGGCGAAAATCGCAGCGGCCTTCCCGAAGGCACGGCTTACCTTGTTCGACCCTGCCCCCGAGCTGCTCACCGTTGCGCGTCAGCGTCTGAAGCCGTTTGGCTCGCGTGTCCGCTTTGCCTCGGCGCAATTGCCACCGGCAACACCGTCCAAGTCGTATGACGCGGTCGTATCGTCGCTGGCCATTTATCATCTGCCCGATGGCGGCAAGCGTCATCTGTTCGGAGACATTCTCAAGTACCTGACGCCGGGAGGGGTGTTCATCAATGCCGACCAGGTCGCGGGCGAAACCGCCGCGATCGACGAGCGTGCACGCGAACTGTGGATCAAACGCGCTCGCGAACTCAAAGTCGGAGAGCGCGACCTGGTGGGCGCATTGTCGCGCATGAAACAGGACCTGCCGTCGACCGTGGGACAGCACCTGGCCTGGATGCGAGAGGTCGGGTTTGTCGAGGTCTCCTGCGTCTATCGGAACCTGATCTTTGCGGTGCTCTCGGGCACCAAGCCAGTTAGCCGATAGCCCAACTGCTTGCACCATGCGAATAAAGTCGCGGACTGAACGGTCTCATTGCGGCGCGAGCGCCGTTCCCCGGATCGAGACCCCAGATTCGCCCTGACCTCGGGTTAGCATTGCTCTTTTCAGCTGCCCATATTCGACCGGTCCTCTTTGCTCATGTCGATTAGGTTGAGCAAGTTTTCGAACGGGTCGCGAAGCACGGCGCACATCCCGATTTGAACCTCGAACGGCGCCACCATCACGGAGCATCCCGCGGAGCTCAGTTTCGCCGCCGCCGCCCTCACGTCGCTTACCAGGTAATGCACGCTGCACTCGCGCGGTATCTGTGGGTCGTCATGCAGCACTATCTCGGCATCGCAGTCGCGCATGCCGAGCGCGATGGAATGGGCATTGGACCACAAGTGTGTCAGACCCAGGACGCGTTCGTAGAATTGTCGGGCGGCATCGAGATTCTCAACCTTGACCATCACGCAATCGATCTTGCGTAAAACCACATCCTCTATCGGCGTGAGGGTCGTCGTCTCGCGTATAGGGAGCGGACCTGGAGTGTATGCCAGCTCGAGCTTCAGCCCGTCGGGGTCTGCGAAGAACAGCGCGTAGTCACCCGGGGGGTAGTAGACCGCTGGGGGATCGAGAATCTCCACGTTAAGCTCGCGCAGCAGCACATGGAGCCCGTCGACGTCCTCTCTACTCTCCGCCTCAAACGCGAGATGATGCAGTCCGGGTGCATACCGATCGTGTCGTTTGCCTCTGCTCCCGGGTTTGGCGGCGTTAAGCCGCACCGACGTATTCGCGCACCGGTCGGCTTGCGAGAAAACCATTTCCCGCGACGTCTCACCGGTCAGCTCGTAGCCGAGATAGCGCATAACCGGCTCATAGAAGGTCCGGGAACGATTCATGTCGCTGACCGTGAGATCCACGTGATGGATTGGGCGTGCCATTGTAGAAGTCCTCCGAGAAGAGACTATTGGCGTCAGGCGAAGATTTAGCGAAACTCTTTCCCAGACGCAAGCGCGATTTGCTGGAGAAGGACCACCATGACAGCCCAACCAGATTTCAGCTCCGGTTACGCACCGTCAGGCCGCGCCCAGCTATATTTTGAAACCGCAGGGACCGGAGATGTGCTGGTCTTCCTGCACGCTGGCGTGTCCGACTCCAGGATGTGGGATCCACAGACCCAAAAGTTCGCGACGAAGTTCAGGGTCATACGCTACGACCATCGCGGGTTCGGCAAGAGCGAGTTCCCGGACGAACCATTTGCGCTGCGAGATGACCTGTCCAATCTGATTCGGCACCTCGGCGTGAGAAAGGCGGTCCTGGTTGGGTGCTCGATGGGTGGCGCAGCCGCCATCGACTTTACGCTGGAGCATCCCGAAGCGGTCGCCGGGCTGGTCCTGGTGGATTCTGGGGTGAGCGGCTTAAACGATCCGGGGCACCTCTCCGCGGATGCACTCAAGCACTGGATCGAGCTACTCACGGTGATTCAGAGGGGCGATCTCGATCGCGCACGGGAGATGGAAGCCAAGTATTGGATTGATGGTCCGTCGCGCGCTTCCAGCGAGGTTGATCCCGTCTATCGCGATCGCGCCCTGCAACTTCATCGCGACAACTTTTCGCTGGAGAACTTTGCCCGTCAGGAAAAATCCCTCACCCCGCCCGCGATCGGGCGGCTGAGCGAAATAAACGTGCCGACGCTGGTCGTGATCGGCGACCACGACTCTGAAGATCTCCGGAAACTTGCCGATCGACTCGCTGCAGAAATCGCCGGCGCAAGGCTGGTGAGAATGAATGCGGCCCATCTTCCAAGCCTGGAAAATCCGGCCCAGTTCAGCCATCTGCTGGATGAGTTTCTGACCTCGCTGACGGTCGCAAAGTAGTCGGCCGCTGAAAAGAAATTGACTGGCGTCTTGGCCCAGCATCAGTCTCTTCACGGGATTCGGCGAGGGGTGACGCGGTGATGAAAGCGCATGCATGGTCAGACGGCGGTCCGGCGCGTCCGGCACGATTGGGTGCCGGCGTTGGGGAAGCGTTCGAATCTGCCGCCTCCGCTCCTCAGTCGCATGGGCCGGGCGGACGGCGGTCACAACAGCGCGCTACTCGAGGTGATCGATCACCTTGCCGAAACCGAGCGTCATATCGCTCAGCATGTAGCTCGCTTGCAGCACTCGCTTTACCGGCATCAGGTTCCAGGGATCAAGCCGCGACCCTTCCGCGAAGGCGACGGAACCGCTGCCGGTCCAGGCTTCGTGAATCGTAACCTCGGTGAAGGTCTCGATCAGTTCGGCGCACGACGGCCGGCGGTTTTCTTCGGCCGACGGAATCAGGCGCAGGCTCACCGGCGGGCGCGTCGCCCCGGAGTGGCCGTTGTCTGCGGGTCTTTCCGGGCGCACGATCGCGCTGGCCAGGCGAATTCCCGCCGGGCGTTCCAGGGTTCCATAGATCATGTCGCGTTCCTGCTTGAACTCGATTTGCGCAAGCTTCTTGGGGAATCCCCAGATCTCGCGTCCCGCCAGCATCGGCGGTTCGCTCGTCACGGCGATGTGTGTGATGTAGGTCATCGGGCGCCCGTTGTGCTCGACCAGAAGCGAGAGAATCGTCTCGTCGTACGGACCGAAGGTGGTCCACGGGTAGTGATAGAACGACAGTACTGCGGTCGCGGGCTCGCCGATCGTCAGCTGCGCCGGAAGCACACCCAATGCGGCATCTGCATCGGTCTCAAACGCGACCGCGATTGATTGGGTGCCGCGATAGTAGAACGGAGGCCGCTGGTAAGCGGGGGCATCCGCCGGCATCGAATAACCTGAGTTCGAAAGGGTAAGGCGTCCGGGTTTGGCCATCGTCCTGTCCTCCGGCCCCAAAGCTTTCATATTCTTGCGCCTGACCACAATCGGTGCCCGATCCTCGTAAGAGCGTCGCGGAATGTTAATTTTCGTTGATTTGTCGGTGATTTCCCGCGCGGCCCCACACGTTCAAGGGAGTTCCCGCGCCGCTCGAGAACTATCGCCGGCGCGTGGATCGTAGCATCGAAAAAAATTCAACATACCGATTGGTTTGTATTTTCTGCAAAGAGGGGTAGATATTAGGCAGATTCAAACGCAGACGCGTCTCAACTCACGTGAGGTTCTCGTCATGGCGGAATTCGACATAGTCATCAAGAATGGCATGGTGGTCGACGGTACCCGCGCGCCGCGCTTCCGCAGCGACGTCGGGATCAAAAAAGGCCGCATCGCCAAGATTGGACGCATCGCGAGCCACCAGGGCGCCAAGGTGGTCGACGCCGAGGGGCAGATCGTCGCGCCGGGCTTCATCGATCTGCACACCCACTACGATGCGCAGATTTTCTGGGACCCGTATCTGACGATCTCCGGTTATCACGGCATCACCTCCGTCGTGATCGGCAACTGCGGGTTCGGGTTCGCCCCCGTGCGCCCCAAAGATGCCGAGCGCGCGATGCTCACCATGGTCCGCACCGAAGCGATCCCGCTGCGCGCGATGCAGGCGGCGATGCCGTTTGACTGGGAGAGCTATCCACAGTTCATGGACAAGCTCGACCGTCTCCCCAAGGGGGTCAATCTGCTGCCTTACGTGCCGATGAATCCGGTTCTCGGCTACGTTATGGGGATCGAGGAATCGAAAACCGGGCGCATGCCGACCGACGACGAGCACGCAAAGATGCGCCAAATCCTGCATCAAGCGATGGATGCGGGCGCGTGCGGATGGTCGGCGCAGAGGCTCATCCCAGGTGGGCCGAGCGCGGTCCAGCGTGACTTTGACGGCTCCCCGATGAACACCGACGTGATGAATGACGAGACCTGCATCGAGATGGCGCGGGTGCTCGGCGAGCGCGGCGAAGGATTCCAGGAGCTTACCCTGGCGAGTTGGGATCCAAGGAAAGATGCCGAACACTTCGAGAAGCTGGCCGAAGTCAGCGGCCGCCCCATCATGTACGAGGCGCTCGTCACCAACGATCGGTTCCCGCATCGCCATCGCAACACGATGAAATGGCTCGAGCGGTGCCGTCAGAAGGGACTGCCGGTTTACGGCCAGGGCACCACGACGGATGCCGGCCTTACCTTCACCTTCGAGGATTGGAACCTGTTCGATGATTCCGACGCCTGGCGCGAAGCGACCACCGGCACGATTACCGAACGCGCCGAGAAGCTCGGCGATCCGCGCCGGCGCGCTGCACTCAAAGCACAGATGCCGCGCGAGAGCCTGATCACGAACTACTTTGACGAGATCATCATCACCGAATGCCAGGACCCGGCGAACAAAAAGTTCGAGGGCATGACCCTTCGCCTTGCCGCCAAGGAGACGGGCAAAGACGCAGTCGACGTCATGTTGGATCTTGCGGTGTCAGAGAATCTTAAAACCGAATTCTTCGCGCCCGCGGTCAACTCGTCGGATCTGATGAAAGAACTGCTCGACTATCCTTATATTACCTTCGGCGTTTCCGACGGCGGCGCGCACACCAAGTTTCTCACCGCCGGACGCTACCCGACTGAAGGGTTAATCCGGTTCGTTCGCGAGAAAAGCTGGCTCAGCCTCGAGGACATTCACTGGCGGATGTCTGGACTGCCCGCCTTCTGCGCCGGATTCAAGGACCGTGGTTTTCTCCGGGAAGGCGCTCCTGCGGATATCGTTGTCTACAATCTGGAGCAGCTTAAGGTGCTGCCGGTCGAAATCGCGCACGACCTGCCTGGCGACGAATGGCGTCGGGTGCAGCGAGCCGAGGGTTACGGCCACATCATTGTGAACGGACAGATCACGTGGGAAGGTGAGCGCTTCACGGGCGCGACGCCGGGGAAGGTTCTGCGCCACGGCGTTTCTGCATAGGGCAGTCCCGGCTGCCCCCCTTTTGAATCTGCCTTCTGTTGGAGCGCGGGACATCCGTCTGGCCGCGGATGTCCCGCCTGTCTTTGGGTGAGACGATGGGCAACGGCAACCCGAAAAGTGGACGGGCGCTCGACGGCGTGCGAGTGCTGGACTTGACGTGGCTTCAGGTGGGACCACAAGCGACGCGCCTGCTGGCGACTTTCGGCGCGCAGGTTATACGCATTGAATGGCGCGAGCGCAAGGCTATCGACTTTCTCCGCTATACCCCGCCGTATGCTCCCGACCACGCGCGAGCGAACGGCGGCCGCGTCCAGGGGGTAACCCGTGGCCGCGGCAGTCCCGGAAATTATGATCGGGGCGCTTACTTCAACAACACCAACCCCGGCAAGTACGGAATCACGCTAAACCTGAATCATCCGAAAGGACGAGACCTGCTCCGACGGATGGTGCGCGACGCGAATGCGATTTGCGAGAATTTCAGTCCCGGCCAGATGGACAAGTGGGACCTGGGCTACGATGAATTGCGCAAGATCAACCCCGCCATCATCTACTTGCAGACCACCGGGCTGGGCAAGGCTGGCGTTTACAAGGACTACGTGAGCTATGGGCCGACCGCGCAGGCGTTTTCCGGCTTGACCTTCCTGTCTGGTCTTCCCGAACAAGATCACCCGGCCGGGTGGGGCTATTCGTATCTCGACCACTCGCCTGGCTACTTCGGCGCGATTCTCCTGATGGCGGCGATTCGCCGTCAGCGGCTGACCGGCGCCGGATGCTACCTGGACATGTCGCAGTGCGAGACGGGCCTGATGTTGTCGGGCACCTCACTCCTCGAGCATCAGATCACCGGCAAGCCGACCGTGCGCTACGGAAACCGCATGCCGTTTCTGGCCTGGTCACCGCATGGTGCTTACCGATGCAGCGGAGAGGACAACTGGATCGCTATCTCGATTCAGTCGGATGAGCAGTGGCGGGCACTCACTGACGAGATGGGTTCACCGCCGTGGGCACTGGATACGCGCTTCGCGACGGCGGCCGGTCGACTGCAACACGAGAACGACCTGGACCACAACCTCACGAGTTTTACCGCGGGCTCCGATCGTTACGATCTTATGAATCGGCTGCAAGCGCGCGGCATCCCTGCGGGCGTAGTGCAAAAGGCTTCCGACCGATTCGACCACGATCCTCAGCTCAAGGCTCGCGCCTACTACGTCGACCTTCCACAAAGTGAAATCGGAATCTGGCCGGTCGAAGGCTTCCCGGCCAAGCTCTCTCGCTCTCCTGCCGAAGTCGGTGGAATGACCGCTCGGGCCGCTCCCAGGCTGGGCGAGGACAACGCTTTCGTATACGGCGAACTGGTTGGTCTGAGCGCTGCGGAAATGAGTGCGCTGGCGGAGGACGGTGTCATTTGAGCCGGGACTACAACCTGCGCGCTTCCCTGGCCGGGCTCAGGACGCTGGAAATCGGCGATCAACTGGGCGACTATGCCGCGCTACTCCTCTCCGGCCTCGGAGCCGAAGTCATCAAGATCGAACCCCGCGGTGGTGCCGAGTCACGCCGGGTCGGACCATTTGCAGCTGACACCCCTCATCCCGAGCAGAGTCTTTTCTTCTGGCGGTACAACCTGAACAAGCAGAGCGTGACGCTGGAGGTCGACCATCTCGACGCGCAGCCGGCACTGGGCGCGTTGGCGGCCGGGGCCGACATTGTGCTGCTCTCGGGAGAATTCGAGGTCGTCGCGCGCCGGCTGCCGCTGTGGCGCAAGCTTGCGCGGGACAATCCGCGACTGATTGTCTGCACCATTACACCATTCGGTCTGGATGGACCCTGGCGCGCGCTGAAGGCCACCGATCTGGTCCAGATGGCGCTTGGCGGGATCATGGCCGTGTGCGGCTACGACCCGGACCGCGAGGGATTCTACGATACTCCACCGATCGCGCCCGCTATGTGGCATTCCTATCATCTGGGCGGCGAGTACGCGGCGATTGCAATAATGGCCGCGCTGAACTTCCGAGAGTTGAGCGGCGAGGGCCAGTTCATTGACGTCTCGATTCACGAGGCGGTTAACACCTGCACCGAAGTCGCGATTCCGACCTACGTGTACACCGGAGAGATCGTGAAGCGGCAGACCGCGCGTCATGCGGCGACCGTGATCACGCACGCGCGACTGTCGGAGAGCGCCGATCACGTTCTCATGCTTGCCAACCTGAGCCCCTTCGAACGTGAACTGCGCGCGCTCGGCGATCTCGCCGATCAGGTCGGCATTCAGCACGTTCTCGGAACGCCGGAATTCAAACAACTGGAAAAAGACGATCGCGTGGCCGCGGCCATCTATCGCAATGATCTGCTGATGGAAGTAGTAGCAAGCCTTCCCGCCGAGGAAATCTTTCATCGCGCGCAGGCGCTCGGCCTCGCCTGGTCACCGATTCGCCGCCCGGAGGACAACCTCGGGGATCCGCATTTTGCCGCGCGGGGCAGCTTCGCGGCCATCAACCACCCCGAACTGAGCCGCGATTTGCGTTACCCCGGCACAGTCGCCAGCGACGGGCAGGAGCCGCACTTTTGCTTCAGCCGCCGTGCGCCACGCCTTGGTGAGCACACCGACGAGGTGCTGAGACGCGCGGGCCTGGGGGACACGGAGATAGCGATGCTCCGGGACAGGAATCTTATCTGAGTTGCCCGAATCAGAAGGTCTCGCCAAGCCGCAGTGTCTGTCTAGTCGGCCTCATTTGATGCCTGACCGAGGCAAGCTGCGGCGGTGCTCGCGCGGATAGCGAGCACCGGTCCACTGATCGGTCGGCTCACGCTCCACATAAATCGGCGTGGGACTCAGGACAATCGACGGCGAGGTCGAGGGTGACGCCGCTGACACCGACCGGAACTGGCACGCTCTGCACGCTAACAGTTGCTGCCTGAATGCATCGGCATCGCGGGGTCGGTTGCTTATCTCGTACGCAAGAGCGCGTTCAATTGCGGCGATGAACTTCGGGTTCAGATCGGGACGATAGTTTCGGAGCGGTGGAAAGCGAAATGGCGCCTCGGTCGTGGGATCGCGGCCGGAAAGTGCCTGATACATCGTTGCGGCGAGCGAATAGAGGTCCGATCGAGGTTCGGGTCGTCCTGCGTATTGCTCCGGCGGCGCATAACCGTGAGTTCCGACCATAGTGACCCTGGTGTAGGCCACGAAATGCCGCGCAATCCCAAAATCAATCAGCTTTAACTGCGCGTCCTTCGTCGTCATCAGATTGGATGGCTTCAAATCGCGGTGAATCAGCGGCGGCCGGCGAGCGTGTAGGTACTGCAGAGCCTCCAGAACCTCAAGCCCGACTTCGAGCACCCGCTTTGCCGGCAGCTGACCGTCGCTTCTCGCGAGTTCATTCTCCAGTGTTGTGCCGTCGATAAACTCCATCACCAGGTAATGATGATTCGCCTCGCTAAAGCAGTCGAAGACCTGTGGAATATGCGGATTGCTCAGTTGCGCGAGAATGTCGGCCTCGCGTTGAAACGCCTCGATTGCCTTCCGCTGCGCCTCCTGACTGCTAAAGCTGTCGACCATCTCGGCCAGCGCACAAAGGCGTGCCGCGAGCCGGAGGTCTTCGGCGGCGTAAGCGAGCTTCATTCCTCCGCCGCCGAGCATCCGGACAATGCGATACCGACCGCCGACGATGGCATTTGGGGCGATCATCGAAAAAGGCTCTTCAGATCACTCCGCGCGAATACCACCTGCTGCAATAATGCTCCGCGACTGCAGATACTCTCAAGCGGGTGCGACCCGACTGCCGAAGAGTGCCTGATTCGCCATCCAAGAATGACCGCCCATTGAACGGCTCGGCCTCATCGAATTCGCGCTGCTAAACCGGAACCCGGTTCAAATCGAAGGGAGCTGGATGAATCTCCGCCGACCGATACTACTCAGAGAACTTCCACGTGCCGTCCGCTCCGCCACTTATTCGCCACCGCGGCATCACGATCTTCGGGTCGCTGGTTTCCTCGAACAGCACCGTGCAGGGCAGTCCTATTGCGACCTCCGCTTCAGCGTTGGTCAGCACTCCGGCGACCCGCGTGACGGTACCGTCCTCTTCCTTGCAATCGTCGAGTTCGATGATCGCAACCACGTAGGGGACCGAACTCACAAACGCGCCGACGATCGGCTGCACCACGACAACGTAGCTGTGGATCACTCCCTTGCCCGCGGTTTCGAACCATCCGATATCCATGGCGGTACATTTGTCACAGGCGGGAATGTTCGGTGGGAACCATTTGTGGCCACATCGCTTGCACTGGCGCACCAGGTACTTGTGTTGACGCGCGGCCTCCCACCATTCGCGAGTATCCGGATCGGGCAGGATGCGAAGCTTCGAGTAGTCAATCGTCACCGACATTTATGAAGTCCTCCCCCCGTCACGCGGCCATGCCACGCAGCACTAGACAGCTGGCCATGTTCTCCCATCCCCATGCCATCCCGCAGCAGATTTTTGCCTTTCTGAGCTGGCGGCAGCCCGCGCTGCGATCATAACTGTGCTTCCCTTCGCGCCAACCGGGACACGCATCGTCGGCGCGATAGCGCAACTGGCGCACGTTCTCGATCACCATCTGCACGCCATGCGTGTAGCCCTCCGACAGATGCCCGCCTGAAAGATTGCTGGGCAATTCGTGATCGATCTGGAGCCGTCCACCCTTCACAAATTCGCCCGCTTCGCCCGCGCCGCAGAAACCGTTCGCCTCGAGCTGGATCAGGGTGGTGAAAGTAAAAGCGTCGTAGCAGGAGATGAAGTCCACATCGCGATGCGTGATGCCGGCCATGCCGAATGCCCGCTTCCAGCCGTAATTCCCGGCGACGTAGTGGAGCACCGGGCGCGAGTAGTTCCATTGCGGGCTCTCGGTCATGGTGCGCGCATAGCCGCCCATGATGAACACCGGAGGATGGCGCAGGTCGTAGGCGCGCTCGCGCGAGGTCACGATTATCGCGGCGGCGACGTCGGTTTCCTGGCAGCAATCGAGCAATCGAAACGGTTTGACCACCCATCGCGATCGTTGATGATCATCGATTGTAATTGGCGAGCGATGAATCGCCTTGGGGTTGAGGCTCGCGTGATAGCGATGCGCGACCGCGATTTCTGCAAATGCCCTGGTTGTACAGCCGGTATCCCGCAGGTACCGCATCGCGGACATTCCAAAGCGCTGCGCCGGCGTGGTCCATCCCCAGCCCATGTTGAACTGGTTGTCGCCCTCCGCATTCACCGCGGGAATCGGTCCCGCCGGAATCTGTCCACCCATCCGCCGCCCCGATCGTCCATTCATCGAGCGGAAGCACACGATCGTTTTTGCGTAGCCTGCCTCGATGAGTCCGATCGCGTGCGCGACCAGGGCCTCAGTGCTCGAGCCGCCTCCGAGAATATCCAGGCAATAGTTCAATCGCAGCCCAAGCGCGGTCGCCACGTGTCCCGAGGTCGTCGAATCGGCGGCCTGGTAGCTAGTCATGCCATCAATGTCCGATGCCTTAAGACCTGCATCGGCCATCGCGTTGCGAACTGCTTCGCAAGCCATCGAAAGCGTGGTGCGGTTAGAAGGCCGCAGATGTGGCGTTTCGCCCACCCCCACGATGCAGTACTTGTCCGTCAGTGCTCCCATCGACGCTCCCTTAAGCTGAATGATCTTTGCGGACTAGTGAGGAGCGCGTAACACAGCTCTACTCACGGCCGCAAACTTGAAATCCCTGTCGAATTTGGCCCCCGGTTACGGGAGGATCGAGTTCCACAAATCGCAATGATGCACGCTCGCGAAGTCCGACTCGTAGTCGATTTTTTCGGGTCTCAGCGCGAGAATGCGCGGCTCGTCCGCGTGAAAGCGGTCCCCCCGGCTCGCCCGTGCTGATAAAATTTATCCAGTAACCCATCATCGACTCTGCCAGGGCCCGCTGCGCGGGTGTCGCAATACTTTTTGTCAGAATGCTTCCCAAAACATATTGAATTTCCGAACCGTGATAGGCGCCGAAAGGAAAGGGCGGATGCGGCGTGAATACGTTGGGCGGGTTCGGATCGTCGAATTCGTACTGGTAGACTGGGACCCAAGCGGAGAGTAACTCGCCGGCCTGAAGAATTCGGCAGCTGAAGAACACGTCACCGAAACCGGCGGCCGACGCCTGCGTCGGCGAGGGATAGTCGGCGAGCGGATACGCGGCCAGCACGCGCTGCGCATTGCCGCCGAATCGAGACTGCATCGCCGCGGTGAATTCCTGGACGCTCAAGGCCTTGCCGCCGAAGGCGGCGAACAAGGTGCCCTCATCATGATTCGAGCCATTTATGACCGGCACTCGGTTCAGGTGTCCTGCTGCAATCGCGTCAGCTGGTTGACTGGGAATCAGATGGCCATCCACAACCGGAAACCAGACCGGCGGTCCCACGCTGATGGGGCTTGCGGGAATCGCATTCAAGACTTCCGCGGTCGACTTTGATCGCATGCACGCCGCGCCCGAGCACCCGAGCTGGGCGGCGAATTGGTCACCCCGCGTCTGGGCTTGAGCGAGCGTGGGCAGACGCAGGAATGGCCCGCTCTCCAGGATCGCGCGCTCGAAAAGTCCGGCCGCGGCAGGCGAGACCAGCTGAAGCCCGATGCTGATGGCTCCCGCTGACTCACCGGCTACCGTCACCCTGCCCGGATCTCCCCCAAACGGCTCGATGTTAACCTTTACCCAGCGCAGCGCCGCCTGTTGATCCAATAGACCATAGTTGCCTGAAAGATGTCCCGGGTCAGCGCCATCGAGACTGCGATTGGCTAGAAAGCCGAGGGGCCCCAGTCGGTAATTGATGGTAACGACGATCAGATGCCCCCTTTCTGCAAGTTCATGACCGTCGTACTGAGCACCCGAACCGACCACAAAGGTCCCACCATGAATCCACACCATCACCGGAAGCGACTTGTCGGGCGTATCCGGAGTGTAGATGTTGAGAAAGAGGCAGTTCTCCGAGCCCGCCACCCCTTGATCACGGATCCTGGTTTGCGCGCACGCGCTTCCGAGTTTGGTAGCATCCAGAGTGCCGGTCCAGGCGGCAGGTGGCTGCGGCGGGCGCCAACGCAGATCGCCGACCGGAGGGGCAGCGTACGGAATGGCAAGAAATGCGCGCACCTTGCCATCAAGCTTGCCGCGAATCTCCCCCATCCGGGTCTTAACCACCGGTGCGGAGGCCTGCGGGGCAGCCGCGCGGGCGGTGCGTAGGGGTAGCAGAACGGCGGCGAAAATCAGCGCGGCGAGCGGCCTACGAGCGCCGCACCGTCTCCGGCCGACTTGTCCCCAGTCTCGCATTGATGTTGTCAGATGCAGCCTCCATCGCAGACCGCATATACAACAAAACCGTCCGGCTTTGCACGGTCGCGAGCGCCTACACTAGTGTTGTTGAAGCGGCGTGGCCTATGACAGCGCGGGTGAACTATGACGAAATCGCTGGCACCTTCGACGCCCGCTACGCGGCCGGCCTCTATGACGGAGTCCTGGCGGCACTGGTTGATCTCATAAGCGCGAAGCGGCCCACCTCTGCGCTCGAAGTTGGCTGCGGGACAGGACACTGGCTGTCTGCGCTGCGCGGGAACGTTGAGTACCTTTGGGGCGTCGACTGTTCCCTGGAAATGCTGCGCCGTGCAGCCGCAAAGTGTTCCGGCGCCGGGTTGCTGCGCGCCACGGCGCACGCTCTGCCCCTCCGCCACGCGTCGGCGGACCTGGTCTTCTGCGTGAATGCGATTCATCACTTCGAGCGCTTCGAAGAGTTCATCGCAGAGGCAAAGCGGTTGCTACGCCCGAGTGGCATGCTGGTGGTTATCGGGATGGACCCGCATCATGGACGTGACCAGTGGTGTGTCTACGATTATTTTCCGGAGACCCGGGCCGCGGATCTGGATCGCTACCCTTCCTCAAGACAGATAACCGATGCAATGCTGCGCGCGGGCTTCAGCAGCGTGGAATGTCGAGTCGCGTCCCGATTCAGACAGACTCGATGGGGTCGCGCCGTCCTTGCTGACCCGGAGTTGCAGCGCAACGGATGCTCCCAGCTGGCGCTGCTGAGCGATGCGCAGTACGACGCGGGCATCGGCCGAATAGAGTCCGCGCTGCGCCGCGCAGAAGGAAAGGCCGAGGTAGCCTTCAAGGTCGATATCGCGATGATGCTGGAATGTGGAACCGTTGAAGCGTGAGTTCGTGGCGGCCTTCTACTCGTCCCAGCATAAGATCTTTGAAACAGCGACCAGACCGTAGAGGTGAGAACTTCCATAGCCGCTTTGGAGGTCAATTCTCAGACAATGGTGCGGAGATGGATCAGGTTGCTGGTAACTCCGTTCTCACAGAAGTGGGTCGACGTAAACGAGAGATCGATTGGATCGAGACTATGTAGGAATAGCCAGCTCGCCGGCCTGCGTCGTCGCATACGTGTCCGCGCCGAAACCGCTCCCGAAAAGAGTCAAGCTCAAACGCCCTGGCTGCTGGATCGTGAAAAGGGCGACCTCATCCGCCTGAGCATCGATGGCAAATCCGACCAGCAGTAAAACGATCGCTGGGTGACTGGTCGCAAAGGGAACCAAACCGGCGACGCTTGACCAGCTCTCATCAACGGCGATGCTCTCTAGCGGTATCCTGGCCTGCCGAGTTCTTCAATTCCCACGGTGTCATCGAGGAAGGCGGGGTCTCGCAGGGTACGTTGGCCTGATAGCCGGCGGTGACATCGACGGGTGACGCCCCAGGCAGACTGGTTGGATTTGTGACTTCAACGATTCCCTTATGAACATCAACGGTCGTGTAATGCAGACAGGAAGGCTGTTGGGGGCAGGGCTTGCCTTCGATGAAGTCGACCTCAAAATCAGTACCGCGAGCTGCCGCGATTGCGTTTTGCGTATGAATCTTGAAATCCGGCGAGGTCGCACCGACTGCTTCGACGACGGCGCGCAGTCGCCCTATCAGCAGATGAATGCGCGATTTAGAGTGTTGGTCCGCGGCGACGATGCTTCCGTCGATAACGATCGAGCTCGACTCGCTCACGGTAAGCCGACTGCCGTTCAGCAGGGTGATGGTCACACCGCCGCCTGTGCATCGGTCACGATTTCGTTGCTGCGCAGAACACGGGGTGGCATCGAGTTGTTGCCCCTGGCGTTTGACCACCGCGTGGCCTTTCACTTCCGTGATCGAACCGACCGGCCCATCGGCGTCGGCATGTGTTGGGGCGGAGACCAGGCCTAGAACTGCAAAAAGCAGGAAAAGTCTCCATATCGCTCCTACCGCCGTGCACAGTGACTTCGAGGCCCCTCCGGCGCAAGGACCATTCGCGTGTAACGGGCTGTCCTTTTTACATGCACACCGTTCCCTGGCGCGCTAGAGAGTTCGAAATACAAGCGTTTTTGGCTGGTACATTGTTTGCGAATTGGCTGGTACATTGTTTGCGAATCGGATGAGTTCCATCCGTTGCGGTTGCTCAAGGAGGTGGTGGATTGTGCATTTACATCTAGATTCGCTCATCATCGTGCGAATTGTTGTTTGCCTAGTCATCTCCACGGTGCTGGCCACCTGCGCCCGACTTTCGATAACCCCGCAAGCTACTCAACGCCCGGACCCGGCACTTGCCTATCAAGCGATCGAGACGGAACACGTGATTCCGGACTGGATAGAGGTTTACGACTTCGACTTTTCCACCTCGTCGGTCGAGGAGAATTCAAGCCCGTTTCAGCGCACGCTCGACTTGTTGTCGCAAGACTCCGCGGAGGCCCGGCGCAATGAGGTCGCTTCCGATGCCGCCGCAAGCCTTTCCGTGCAAACCGTGAAACGATTGGATCAGATGGGATTCTTAGTCATACGGGTTCGCCGCGACGACGATGTCCCGATGCCCGGCAACAATCTCGTCGTAACTGGCCGGCTGATCGATGTCGACGAAGGCAATAGTTTGACTCGCATCGCGGTCGGGCTTGGCGCCGGAGAATCCACTCTCGATACGGAAGTGAAGGTGTATCGAGTCTCCCATGGAGAGCGGGCCGAGGTTTTGGCTTTCACTACCCACGCGGACAGTGGCAGGATGCCGGGGCTCGCGGAGACCATGCCGCTGGGAGTGTTTCTCATCGGTCCGATTACCGTGCTTTCAACGGTTAAAGACACAGTCATGACGGGGCAAAAGATCTACAGCACTCAAATGGAGTATCTGGCCTCTGAAACCGGCGACCAAATCTCAAAGTATCTTTCTCAATACGCGGCGAACGAGAGTTGGATCCCAGGATACAAAGCGAAGTCGGTCAATTTGGTCACGTATTAGCGCAAAAAGGATTATGTAGGAACGTCGCCGATCGCGCCCCCTGGCGTTTACTTGTAACATTCAGGCCGCGCATCGTTGAATTTGAAAAGCGAAGGCTTGGACTGTCCCGCTGCGCTTTGCACGATACCTCGAACCTTGCGATGGTCCTCAGCGGTTCGCCTGATTCAATTCCTACCTCAATCCGAAACGCGGTGCATTCTTCCGCCCGAGCCAAAAAGCGCCAACCATTCGCCGTTGCCGCACACTCCTGGAATTCACAGCAAAGCATTTTGGTCCCTATCGGATTTGGGTCTGTGGTTCAGCTAAAACCTAGGCAGGTCGTTGTGCCCAGCCGAGACTTGGTTACAGGACCAGAACGCTCCGTAGTCGGAAGGTTCGAATCAGGAAAGCTCTCTGAAAATCAGCCGCCGAGATCTTTTTCTGGGCCGCGCCCGTCGATGCTGAGTTGGGGTTCTCGGCTTTCCGCCAGTACAATCCCTTCCGTTGTCGCTTAGGTAAATAGCCGGCGATTTGCTACCGAAGGTAGTCAGCCCGAATTTTCACTAGTGGTTTGCAACCTGAGCCCGAGGAATTTGTCCGTTCAGGTTTTTCTCGCTTAAGCATAGAAAAGATTGACTTTGGTGAGAAGCACAGTTAATAGCCCAGCGTCGGCGACCATCCCGGTCGCTCTTCGGGGAGGAGACGGCCAGCACGCACCCAACGGAATCATTTGGGTACGCAAGCAGCGTGAACGATCGACTTTCGAGGTCGGCAAAATCGGCCGCGACGGGGACTGAGGTCTGGAGCCGGCTGACACGCATGGGGTGGGTGGCCCAACAGTCGGCAATCGAGCCGCGATAATCGCGGTGCGCCCTGCGCAGTCGATTTATCGCAAGTGTTCCGCGTTCCGGAATACGTTCTGAGCTTCGAAGAATGGCAGACGAACGCGACTCTGATTTTGCGGGTCGTGCTCGTCACACCGCCTCTAGAGTCTAAGCGGCGAGGGTCAGCGCCGGTGCGTGCGACGATAGACGCATCCGGACGGCGGCGCGCCGCCAAGGTTCCCGCCCTGTGCACGGTGGCGGGTGCGTCTCTAATTCCTGGTCAGGCTCGGGCTCTGTGTCGGTCGTGGACTATCGTGTCGTGGACCGCGGTAGAGAGTCGATGTCCGATTGAAGACGCAGATCTGCCGTGCGAGTAAATACCAAGCCGCTACTCACAGTCGACAAACGACTGGGCATTTCGATGAAACGAGCGGTTGTTTTCCGGCGCAGCTTCGGCGCCAGCAACCTCGGAGACTTTTGCCGTATAACGCGGCTCATTCGACACGACGTGCGTTCGCGACAGGGCCCGACCCCTGTGACGCCGCGCCAGCAGGAGCGCAGCGCCCACCACGATGAGCAACAGTTCGGTTTTCATCGGTCCACTGAAATCGAGGTCGGGTGCCGCGTAGCTTTTGCCGCCTTGGCTCCGACCACCCGGGTTATTTTCGGCAAACGCGCCGCCCGCTACGAAGATCAACAGGCTCGTGAAAAAGATCACGCGGAGCGCCCTCATCGGAAAGTCCTCCTCGCGCGTACTCGAAAGAACGTAGAGGAGAACTGCTTTCCAAGGGGTCAAAATTCACGTGCGCTTGGCTTGCGCGAGTGACGAACGACGGGAATGTCCAAAATTGCAAGGTTGCGGGAAGCTTTTGAACGGTAATCGGAGACCGAAGATTCCGTAGCACCTGAAACATTCCGTCGGGCGCATAAAACGAAAGCGGCTAATCGAGACCCCCATGACTGCCTGGAGCGTGCTTGTGCACAGCGTCGCCCCACGGGTTCGGCATGATGGCGCGAGAGAGATAAGGGTGTTGGAGCCCACTCGGCAATGGATTGGTTCCTCGGGTCAATTTGCTTTCCATGCTTCTCCTCCTTCCGACGAGACCTGGGTTCGCTAGCTGAGCGATAGAGAATGCTCAGATGCCGTTGCTGCCGAGGTAAAGCGGAGAGCGCATGACATGAAGTTGTTGCGTATGGGGTTAATCGCTGCGGGTTCGCAGCGACCATGACACCTCCGCGATTCCCCGTGTCTTAGGGTGGAAAACATCATGGGTCGGAAGCCGAGTCCGAAGTTCTGGGCTGAATTATTTTGTCTCCGGTTTCATGACCTGAATAGGAAGGACCACGAAGGCGTCCAATGAAAGCAATGTACAAATTACGCACAGAGTTGTGGGACGATTCGGAGAAGGACACTCTGCGCATCGGCGTCATCAAGCACGTCGCGCCGTGTGATTACAAGCCGGAGACGTGCACTAAGCCGGCGCGGATTCAGGTTCAGGTCCGCAATGGACTCGGCACTCCGATCTGGCACCGCGATTACTGTCATGAGCACGCAGCGCCTGTGCTCGAAAAAGCAAAAGCGGTCGGCTTCAGAATCATTGAGGATTAGTCCGCTCCACTCGCCGTGCGGAAATTTGCGGCGGGTCTGGCATCTTCCGCCGGCGCGGCTCGGTTCAAATGATTGTGAAGCGCTGGTTTCATGTAACGTGAAATCCTTCCTGCTCTCGCCTCATTCTCGAGAACTTCGCACTCTCGTCCGCAATCAGCGACCCGGTCCCAAACCGCTGCCTAGCTGAGAACCGGCGAGCCCGACCTTTCTCGCTGACCCAAGTACGCAAAAGCGGCGGAAGCCGCCATTCTTTGCCGTGCGCGTTCATGTAACATCGGGGCAGTGCGTCGAGGCGCTGGGGTGCCTCGTGGAGACCCTCGACCCCACGCATTGGTTGCCGTTTCAAAGGTTGCGGAGCCGAAGAAGCGGCGCAACGAAATATTGCCTCGTTTGTGACAGAGTCGCTGCACAAGGTAGTGGACCACCAACTGCCGCCGACATCGATCGAACTATCGGAGGCTCACATGGCGTTTCGAGGTATTCAGGCCGATACGGTCAGGTTCCAGGGCTTCAACGACGACAGCGGTGAGGCATATTACGCACGTCCCTCGGCGAGCAGACGGTATCCCGGCGTTGTGGTGATTCATCACTTTCCCGGTTGGGATGAGTGGACCACCGAGGTGGCTCGCAAGTTCGCACATCACGGCTATGCCGCAATTGCACCGAGCCTCTACTTCCGGCTTGGTGACGGAGCTTCACCGGAAGTAGTCGCGCGCGCACGCGCGGCTGGGGGAATGCCGGACGATCAGGTGATGGGAGATGTCAGCGGGTCGGTAGCGTTTCTGCGAGCCCAGCCGGACAGTAGTCGAAAGGTCGGGGTGATTGGTTTCTGTTCTGGCGGACGGCAGGCGTACCTAGCGGCCTGTCGGATCGCCGATCTCGACGCGGTCGTCGACTGCTGGGGCGGCAGTGTCGTAGTCGACGATCCGTCGAAACTTCCCAGTACGCAACCCGTTGCACCGATCGAATTGACGGAAAGAATATCTTGTCCGCTCATGGGATTGTTCGGTAACGAAGATACCAATCCTTCTCCCGAAGACGTGGATCGCACTGAAAGCGCGCTCAAGCGGTTGGGGAAGAACTACGAGTTTCATCGCTACGATCAGGCGGGACACGCGTTCTTCGCCTGGTATCGTCCGAACTACCGACCCGAACCTGCGCAGGACGGGTGGCAAAGAGTGTTCGCTTTCTTCGAAAGGTTTTTGAAAGTCGCCTGAGCAGGTTGGGAGACGGCCACGGCTCGAATTTCGCGGAAGGGATTGGCGGCAGAACGTTCCGGCGCTCGATTCAATTAGGGCGGGGTATCAGAAGATACTGAGTCCGCTCGTGAATATCTGTATCCTCGAACCATGCCGCGGAACTCGAGAGCGAACTGACTTGGCCAGGAATCCTCGCATCGCGTCAGTGAAATCAGTCGGCTCGCTTGGAACGACGGAATCGATACGCTCCTGACCGCGTTCTTCTTGGCGGTGGTGGTAATTATCATCGCCCGTAAACGGACCAGAAGTCTGACTGGACCGGGAACCGCGCCCTGAGAACGATGCATGAAACCACCGGCCTCGCGATCACTCTGGCTTCGCTAGTCGATGAAACTGTTCGTCTGAACTCTGCGCGTCTGGACTAGAAGGCACTAGCAAACCGCTCGCGTCGCAAAACAACGACTGTGGAAAATGCGCCTTTGAACCAGCCCATCGGCAGCCCAGCAAATGCTGCTCGAGACTTCGTGTTTCTTGAAACATTACAGTTATCCATGCTTCAAGAGGTTGACAATACTTATTTCCTGTACGACGAAGAGTTTATGATTTATTTTATCATTCCCTTCAAATCTGATAATGCCCCGCTACTCTCAGATGGTCCGTAGATGCACTTTTCGCGGTACGACCCGAGCGGACCATCAATTGGGCGGCAATCGTGCTGAGCCTACCCCCAGCCGTTTGCCCATGAGCGCGGCCTCTTGGATTTCTTACGGTGGCGCTTGACTTTGAAAGTATTCTAGAAACTCATAGAATTTCTCATCGCGATTCTTAGGGACTTCAAGACGCTGAATTGACGCCTGAATTGGCGAGACGGTGCAAAAATGCGCCTGAGGGGGGAATCTTTATGCGCGCGGCATTTTGGAGAGGTCAGAAACACAGTCACAATTTGAATGCGGGCGCCAAGGGACTGACGACCAGGCCGGTACAGCGAGGGATTTGGAGTCGGCTGGTCGGGCTCACTCTAGTCGTGATGTTGCTGGCGCTTGCGCTTGCCAGCATTTTACGTCCGCTACGCGCCCCCACGGCACGGGCGCAAGAGAGTGCGCCCGCGGCAAGTTCAGACGCGTCCGATCCGTGTCTGGCAAACCTGCCGATCCCCAGCGTCGCGCCAGGACTTAACAGGGTCGTCCAAATGGTGAACTGCTCCAATCAGACGATTCTGGGCACCGCTAACGCAGCGGGCGTTGCGCCTGGCCCGGTGGTATCCGTTTTTCCCCGCGAGGGAACCTGGGTAATGGGGGCGGTGGGATCTTTACGTCCAGATGGGACCCCGGCGAATGTCCTAACGATAGACATACCACTGGCTTGGGAGAGCACGTTCAAAATAAAAAGTACCGGTCCGCTGTTCTGGCCGCGCACTGGTTGCCGCTATGACATTCCATCGGGACGGGCGCAGTGTGAGACGGGTGGCTGCTCGGGGTTGTACGATTGCAGCGCAAATAAATTGGGACCGTCGGTCGGCGCGACTATCACCGAGTGGACCTTTAACAAGCAGAACCCAGATATCCCGAACTTTTTTCAGGACTTTCCAGATATCAGCGCAGTTAACGGCACAAACATCAATGTTGATATCGAGCCCCTGGGCGGGAGCCCCAGCAACCCCTTCGCCCCCAATGATCCAAATTGGCTGGCCGAACAATTCCCGCTGACGGTGCACGGACAAGACTTGCGGAGCAATTGTCAGCCGGCAACGTTCCAGGTCAAACGCTCGGATCTGACCTCGCAGCAGACCGGGGTGAACGCCTCTGTCATCGTAGGAAATGATGGAAAGCCGATTGGAGGGGATGCGGTAGTCGGGTGCCTGTCGAATTGCGGAAGGTACGAGTATCCGCTTGTACCCCCAGGCCTGAAAGGAGCGGACGGAAACATTCACGCGGAGTTGTGCGACCCGACCGACAAAACGTCGCAGTGCTACCGGTGGAAGGTGTTCTGCTTACCGCTGGGCGGAGCCTACGATCAACCCTGCACCCCGTCCCAGACTCCGGGTGTAGCAGATTGCAATGTAACGCCGCCGGTGCCCACGGCGGGCGAAGTGGTTCCTATTCCGCCGTATGCTAAGGGTGCATTTCTCGGCGCATGCTGGGTACGCCAACTCCCGGGGGGCACCGTTCCAGCTCCGTTCTGCTCAGGCGACTCATTCCTCGTGAATCCAAATGGCTGCCCACCAAACATCTGTACGCATCCGTTTTCTTTGGAACCTGCGGCTCAGCCTCCCTTCGGTAGCTGCGCGAGTGCGGTCGGGAACGACGCCAGCGCCTGCATCGGCGACGATACGATCCATTCGGTGATGAACAAGGCCTACACCTGGCCTAACGATCCGCAAACTTATGACGATGACGCGCCGGCATACCGAATCATCTTCTCGCCAGGAGGCAACCCCAGCACAGCGCCAATTACGCCTTCGACGAGTCCGATGCCGCTCTGCAGCAGCCTGCCGACAAACTACGGTTTTGCGTTGATGTACGGCGGACCGAACAGCAACACGAAACCCTGCGATAATCCCGTAAACCAAATGCACGCGGAGTTTGCAGTGGCTCGGCCTAATTCTACGGTGGCCCATCCCTGGGCATGCGACCTGTCGCCCGGAAACCCTAATGCAAACCCACCGATTTTGCCTGGCTCCGGAGACGACGGAGTCCTCTGTCGATGGTTCGCCGCTAGTCCGACCCCGACACCGACACCGACCGGCAGCACCACGCCGACAGCTACACCATCGGGAGTTCCGACCCAGACCCCGACCGCAACTCCAACCGCAGCAAAGTCGACTGTTTTTGACGGCGGGTTCGTGGAAATAAAGACTACACGAGGCGAAACCGCAAGCACCACGTTCACCGCGACCAACTTCACAGGCTCTACTGAGTCGATTAGTACTGTGACGATTGAGCTGAGCAAGCCGAAGCTGTTCTCTGCATTGCAACTCAGCGCCGGAACCCAGGAGGGGTCCGGAAACCCCGCGGATCCCGCCGAGGGCACCCAGGCGGGAACTGGAAACCCCTCGCCACCAGGCCCCTCGAATACGTTCACTTTCTCTCCGCCGCTCTCGTTGCCCAGTACGGGCACCCTGACCTTTACCGTGATGGGTACGGTGGCTCAGAAAAAGGCGATGGTATCGCCATCGATCCTATCGGGGGGCGTTGCATACGCCGAAATTGGCCTGAGCGGCGGCAGCTCATCGCGATCGACGAGAGCGCCCTGGACTGGACTGATAATGATTGTCTGCGTGGTGACCCTCACCTCAGCGGTACGCTCGCGGCGATGGGTTCTCGCCGGCGGAGCGCTTATCCTGCTGGGTACAGTCGCCGGATGTGGCGGTGGAAGCGGCGGCGGAAGCACTAGCTCGGCTCCCAACTCAATCATAAAGGTGACGCAAGCAACTACGGTGGGCCCGCACAGCGGCTTGCCGCTAAAGATCGCGAAGGTGTCAATAAAATAACGGCAGAAAGAGGCCGGCATTGCACCGGAAGCTGTTAAATGACTGCAATGCCGGCCTGGTCCTCCAGACCCATTGATTTCGCGACCGCGGTTTACCGGGGTCTTGGCCGTTCCTCCGCCTGCGCGGAAGGCTTTGCCACCCTCAAAAGCAGAGCAAACGTAGACTACGGCATGGCGTGGATGCCAAGTCCCACCGGTTTTTGGTTATCACCCTTCTTCCTAGCACCGCTACGACCGAAGCATTCTCAAGTGTCGGGAATGCGAGCTCACCTGCAGCTGGCTAACTAAAGCTCGATTGCGTAACCGTCTGGGTCGGTAACATAGGCATAGGGAAAAACGACCCGCATGCTTCCCGCGCGACACCAGATTTCCTCCGACTCGTTTCACCAGTTCAATCACTTGATCGAGGTCCGGAACCGTGAGTTTGAAGTGCTAGTCCCTCGGATCCCACGGGTGCTCCCTGGTACAATACCAGCGAATCCTGGCTCCCCGGGGGCGACATGAAAGCGAGGCTGGGCTCGGGCCGGGATGTCGGGATGTCTCGACCAGCCCAAAGGCTTCCCGATAAAAACGGATGGAAACGAGCAAGGTCCCGCACGTAGATATGTGGATGTGGTTCAGGGCTGTCGCCTTGATGAAGGATCGGCCGATACTCCGGGCAGCCGTCTCGGTCCGAGAAGCCTTAACGTCGGAATCGATAAGACTTGCCTACTCGTTGTGCTCTGAACGCCGAGTGACGCTATCGCGCAAATCTCAGCAAGGACAAGTTGATTAGACAGCGGGCGAGGAGCAATCAGTTGACACTAGAACGACCCGTTTCGTCTGTTCGTGGCCAAGTGAGTGCAAATGAGCGTCTAGGACTCTCAGCTTTGCTCTGATCGGCGCGGATCTTTCCAGGAATGGCGGCTGCCTTCAGAGTTCCCGGGCGTGAATCAAAGCCGTAGAACTCGTCTCCGCGCCGCGGATCACGAAAACCAGACCGCGCAGATTTCCCATCCGTCGCCGGCCGGAGGGAATCTCTTCGATCTTGCAGGCGAGTTCTATGTTCCCTCCCGTCAGCCGCCCATGTCAGCCAAGGCCGAGCATAGCGCCATTCATACGCGAAACGGCATCACGAGCCCCAATTATCCGCGCTGGTTCTTCCGTACGCTGCGACCCGCCCGGGAGGATTTCGACCAGAAAATCAACAGCGGAAACGTGGAAAGGGTCTTCAATCCTCAGGCGCTCGCGCGATGAATCGATCTCGCACGACACTTCATATTAAGCGTTACCAGGCAGGATTAGCCCACCTTGGAGTTGACTGCGAAGCGCCCGTACCTTGTCCAATCTGATGCGAAGGACACTTTCTGGATTTCCGCAGATGCCACGACCGGTACGTGCACCTATAGATCAGCTCTATCTCTTCCGCGAAGGACACTTATACATTTCACTCGCGCTCACTAACGGTGCGACTCTCACCTGGCTCTAAGAACAGACCGGAGTCGCGGCCGCGATGCCGCTCAAGCCCTGCGGTCGGTTCATGCATTCCTCGCAAGCAGACGATTTGGAGATGTCCAAGATCGAGGGCGACGAAGCCCCACGGTGGTGCAAATTGGACAACCTAGGACTCGTCGAAAAACCCCTAAAATCAGGGGGAGTGAGCGTCCCCAACGGGATTTGAACAACCCGTCTAGGATCACGAAAAACCTAGGGTTTTTCGTCCCGAATGTGCCTCAAAGTGGCCGGTTTTGGTACAATTTGGGCACCGGTGTCCAAACTGCATTTGAGGCTTCTTGCCCTTACTCATACCCTTGCCAACTAACCTCAGCCACTGACATTTGACTGAACGAGGCGAGTGCTCATGGGCTCTTATTTTTGATAATTTCGCGAAGGACACTCGATCAGTACGCAAGCGCAAAACCCGAGAGCGCTATAAGGCCGCGATCTCCGCCTGCGCATCGAATTGCATCGCCGCTTCAGCACCAACTCAGATGAATGGCACGAAAGTATGCGCCACGAGAATCTCCGGCATTTCGAAGTAGTAGCGAGCGGCGCCGAATTCTCCGGCGCCGCCGACCAACGACTCTATCGGTTCATCGCGGCCATTCGCTTCGCCATCTCCTCGGGCGTGACCTCCTCGCGGTGGGTCGCTATCGACCAGCTGTTCCCGAACGCGTCTGTCAC
>JBKPEA010000040.1:0-12609 GCA_046728175.1 Thermodesulfobacteriota bacterium
CCACCGGTCAGCAGTACCCTCGCGTCGCTCGACGCCGCTGTGTAGGCAGTTTCCACCAGCACCTGATAGTACGGACTGCGAGTAACTAACGCTGCCGGCGCGGTCGGAGAGTTCTGCAACCAAGTTGTGATCCCCGCTGACGCATGTGGACGGCGCGCTCGATCGGGCGACGGATTTGTTCGACCGAGAATGGTTTGGTCAGGTAGTCGTGAGCGCCGTCCTTCATTGCGGCGACGGCATTCTCGGTAGTGCCGTAGGCCGTCATTTGGATAACAATCGTCGTCTCGCTGGCTTCCTAGATTTTCCTGAGGAGCTCCAGGCCGTTCATCTCGGCCATCCGCCAATCGCTAAGCACGAGGTCGAAGTCGCGGACGCTTTCGATCAGCCGAAGCGCCTGGGGGCCGCTTTCCGCGCGATGAACCTCATAGTCGAGTGGTTGCAGAGTCCGGACCAGACTCACACGGATGTTTCTGTCGTCGACGACCAGCAGTTTCGGCATCGCGATGCTTTCAGGCGAGAGGAAAGTCAATTGTGAAGATATTTCCGCGCGGGGAACCCTCGGCCGAATATTCGACCGCCATGTGCTTCAACGATTTCTTTTGCGATCTCCAATCCGAGTGCTTCTGCGCCGCTTGCGGAATTCTCGGGCATCCATCGAATGCCGCGGTCGAATGTGTCGGCTATGTCGGGCGGCGTGGCGGGGCCCGTGTCTGATACCCGAAGCCGAAGGCGGCTGGCATCCCGGAGGCACAAAGGTTGATTTCTCCTCCGTCCGGGGCGCACCAGAATGCGTTATTGATCAGGGTCGCGAGCACCCACGACAGTTTGACCGGGTCGCCATAGCACAGAAGCCCATGCTCGGTATGGATTGTGAGGCGTATCGCCTTCTGTCCGGCGGAGAGCAGAAACCTTTTGACCACCGAGGCTGCCATCCCGCCTAAGTCGAGATTGATGTCCGCACGGCGATAGCGGCCGTCGCGCCGCGAACCGCGCTGACCAGGCCCTCAGACAAATCACGGATTCGTGAGAACTCTCCAACTAACGTGTCGACTATCTCGCGTTGCTTTGCGTGCTGCGCGTTTCGTTTAAGCAGTCCCACCGCCAGTGATAGAGCGGTCAGGCGGGTGTTGAGCTCGTGCGAGAGGGAAGCGATTAGGTTGGTGCGGGCGCGCTCCTTGTCTCTCAGGTGCGTCAGGTCGTGAAATAAGATGAGGAGACCGAGAAGCTATCCGTTGCTCGCGTGGAGGGCGCTCTGCCTAAGCAGGTAGTTGTGTTCACGCCCGCGCACATGGAGCGCGATCTCCGCTTGTTGTTCCTCCCCAGGACTCATTGATGCGATTGACGGCCTCGCAGATCTGCGAGTAGTGCGGATGCCTACATTCAAGCCCGGTGAAGAGTTGTCCAACGAGCTAGGCGGGTTCAATGCTCAAAATGATTGCGGCCAGTTCATTGATGTGGACAACCCGCGACTTCTGGTCGAGGAGAATTGCTCCAATCGCGAGGCTTTCCATAACCGCCGCGGTTCTACTCAACTCATCGCCGGTGACCGGTGGATCCATGGATAACCCTTCACCGCACGTTCGAGTTCGTTGGACCGCGGGGGCGGGCCTCGCGGGGTGCAAGCACTAGCCTCGGTAGTTCATCTGCCGGCTACAAGGATGCCGGACATCGGAAACCACGATCTCTTGGCAGACCCGTTGGAAGAGGACCTCTTTGATCTGATCCAGGCAATGAGAACTTAGTATTGCTTCGACCTTTTTCATGGGATTGGCTCTGTCGGGGGAGGTTCCTGCTTTCGTCGACGACTCGCCTTACTGAATGTGTGGTTGATGAGCAGGAGTTATGCCGAACAGATTTCGCTGATAGTACCGTTCCGAGAAGCCGGGGGGGGGTGGCGTTTTATCGTTCGCTCTGAAAGGCGAACCATGCATTTTGAAATGCGGCAGCGATTCCAGGAAATGAAGAGAGGGAATGGTTCCGCCGTCCAAGGTAGTGTTGGTCGGTTTGTTGAATTGCGGTTTAATCTGCGTGCACGATGTTCTTAATTTTTAGGCCAAACCGGTGGGGTGCTTTTGCGCTCCTCTCCGTTGCACTCCTGCTGACTTTTGGCCCCATTCGCGCCGACCAGTCCTTTTCATTGGCGAATGCGCCGGGCAAACTGCCCAAGACCGTTCTGCCGGTCCACTACGCCTTGGATCTCAGGCCCGATCTGAAGGCTCTCTCGATTTCCGGGTCCGAGTCCGTGGATATAAAGGTCCTGACCACTACTGATCGGCTGGTCCTGAATGCCCTGAACATCGCAATCGCCTCCGCTTCTATCGATGGAAAGCCTGGCGAGGACGCTAAAGTTTCTCTCGACGCGGCGGCGCAGACTGCGACATTAACATTCCCTCATCCAATTCAAGTCGGAGCCCATCAGTTACGCGTCGCCTTTACGTCGCGAATCAACCAATTCAGCCAGGGCCTTTTCTTCGTCGACTACCCAAGCGGGAGCGGCCGTCAGCGAATGTTAGCCACGCAACTGGAGCCGACCGCCGCGCGGCGCATCTTCCCGTGCTGGGACGAGCCGGCATTCAAGGCCACCTTCGAACCGACGGTCACGGTGCCGGCGAATTTTCTCGTCGTCTCCAACATGCCTGTCGCGCACCAGGAGGTCGTCGCCGGGGGGCTCAGGCGGGTCTCATTCCGGGCGACTCCTCCGATGTCTTCCTATCTTTTTGTGTTGGTTGCAGGCGAGCTTGCACGAATCACCGACCACGCTGATGGCGTAGAGGTAGGAGTCGTTGTGCAGACCGGAAGAGAGCCGCAGGGGCGTTATGCTTTGGCAACCGCGATGGAATTGCTTCGCTATTACGATGGCTATTTCGGAGTGAAGTATCCGCTCCCGAAACTCGATCTGATTGCGGTCCCCGGGGGATCCGGCGGAGCGATGGAAAACTGGGGCGGAATCACCTTCTACGATGGGTTCCTGCTCTACGATCCCGCGTCGAGTCCGCGCGTGCTCCGGCGCCGGATCTACGCAATCATCGCGCATGAGATGGCCCACCAGTGGTTTGGCGATCTGGTCACGACCGCCTGGTGGAGTGACCTGTGGTTGAACGAGGGCTTCGCGGACTGGATGCAGGCCAAGGTCGAGAACCAGTTCCATCCCGATTGGCAGGTCTTTCTCAACGAAAGCCGCAAACAGGATGCGATGTACGCGGATGCGCGCACGCTGAGCCATCCTATTAAGCAGCGCGTCGCCGACGAAAGCGAAGCGGCGATTGCCTTCGATGAGATCACTTACGAAAAGGGTGCCGCGATTGTAAGGGTGATAGAAAACTATCTTGGCGAAGCGGCTTTTCGCGCCGGCATCCGCCGGTACGTGAACGAGCACGCGTACAGCAATGCCACCACCGAGGATTTGTGGACGGCGCTGGAAACGGCGTCCGCCGAGCAGGTGGCGCCGATAGCGCGAAGCTACACCGAGCAGACGGGCGTGCCGCTGATTATTGTCGATGAAAAGTGCGCCGCTGGGCGTCGTGCTCTCACCCTGAAGCAGGAGCGCTTCACCATCCATTACCCCGATGCGCCGACGGCGCTGTGGCAGATACCCATCAACTGGGGACTCGCCGGTGAGAACAAACCCAGCGCGACACTGCTCCTGCGTGACAAATCGGCCAAGATATCAATGGGGCAGTGCGGCCCGCCGCTCAAGCTGAACGTCGGTGACGTCGGCTACTACCGCGTTCAGTACGACGAGGCGACACTGGAGGCCCTCACGCAGATAATCGAGAAAATGCAAACGGAAGACCGGGTCAATCTGCT
The DNA here is from genome assembly GCA_046728175.1 of Thermodesulfobacteriota bacterium. Lineage (GTDB taxonomy): Bacteria > Desulfobacterota > Binatia > Binatales > Binataceae > JAFAHS01. Next base: position 3,808 of record JBKPEA010000040.1, read on the forward strand.
CGCCGACAGTTGGGCGCTGCTGGAAGCGGGACGGCTCATTCCCGCGGATTACTTCCGCCTCGTCACCGCGGTTTCCCGCGACCGCAATCGCGCGGTGTGGCGCGAAGTGATCGACGCATTCACGCAAGTCGATCGACTCGAGTTGGGGCAGGCGGGCAGGGTTGGTTTCCAGGCCTACGCGCGCTCAGTCCTTCGTCCGGCGTTCGATCGGGTGGGATGGAATGCAGCGGCCAATGAACCCGAGGACGTCACAATTTTGCGTTCGGCATTGATCTCCGCGCTGGGCGAGCTGAACGATCCCGAGATTGCCGCCGAGTCGAGGCGGCGGTTCGCGGTTTTTCTGGAAAATCCCGCGTCGCTCGACGTGAACCTGCGCGATGCCCTGGTCGGTGTGGTTGGGCGCAATGCCGATCAGCAGACCTACGATGCACTCGGAAAGCTGGCGCGTACGGCGGGCAATGGGCGCGAACAGATGCGCTATTACTCCGCAATGGCACGAGCGTCGCAGCCCAAACTGATCGAGCAGACCCTCCGGCTAACGCTCACCGATGAATTGGCGCCGGAACGTGCCAGTGAGTTGATTCAAATTGTCGCGATGGGTGAGCATCCAGAGCTGGCGCTGCGGTTTGCAACTGCGAACTTCAACGCTCTCGCGGCAAAGCACGGTCCCGAATTCAGGTACTTCTTCATGTCACGTCTGATGTCAAATTTCATGGAGCCCTCGTGCGCCAAGCAGCTGGCGAATTTCGCGCCCGCGCAGGAGACCTCGGGCGGGCGGACCGAGGCACTGCGGGCCGAAGCGAGGATCACGGAATCTGCAAGCTTCCGCGAACACCAGCTCCCCGAAATCGATCGCTGGGTCGAAACCCAGCAACCGCACGTTCAGGCCGGCCTCGCGGTGACGTCATCGAGCAGGCTGTAACCCACCGCCAGCAGGGCCGGGCCGAGAAAGACTCCGATAAATCCAAACGCCGCAGCGCCGCCGAATATTCCGGCAAAAACCAGCAGCAGCGGAATGTGGCCGCTTTCCGCAATGAGAATAGGTTTAAGCGCGCCATCGATCAGGAAATTGAAGATCAGCTCCCAAATCGTGAGGAACAGGGCCCAGCCGACGTGGTTTTGTGAAAATAACCAGATTGCCGCAGGTATCCAGATCAGTGCCGCCCCGCCCGGTAAGGCGGAGAGCAGGAAGGTCACAAAACCGAGGATCAGCGCCCCCGGAACCCCCGCGATAAGCAGGCCGACGCCCATCATCACCGCCTGGATGATTCCCGTTCCTACCACTCCGTATACCACCCCCACGCAGGTGTCCTGCGCCAGTCGGAGCAGGCGAGTTCCGCGCTCGGGTCCCGCGATTCTGGTCGCAAGATTGCTCATTCTTGCTCCCAGCACCGCCCCATCGCGATAAAAGAAGAAGCCGATTAGCAAACTCAGGCACAGTTGCCACAGCCCGTTGCCGAGCGCCTTGCTCCATTCGAGAATCGTTCGGCCAACCGGACCGCTAAGTCGTTTAAGTTGTTCGACGAGACTGATTTCGCCGCCCAGAAAGTTGCGGGAGTACTCGGCCAGCCGTGGACCGATTATCGGCACCTTGCTCAGCCAGGGGGTCAGCGAGAATGGATCGGTTCCAATCGCCTGTTTGATAACACCGGCGGTGTCTCTAACCTGTTCAACCAGGCTGAACCCGACCAACGCGAATGGTCCCACGATGGCAACGGTCAGCGCCAATGTCATCAGCAATGCGGTCAGACTCCGGCGATTTCCCATCGATTGGTCCAGTTGCTGAAACAAGCCCCAGGTCGAGGTGCAGAGCACGACCGCCCATAGCGCAGCCGACGGGAACGGACGGACGACCAGAACACAAAGCACCAGCAGCAGCAGCGCCAGGGCGGCCGCCGCCAGCCGTTCGATCCAGGGCACTTCGTGCAGACGCGACTCCGACTGGGTCCCATTGGGTGCCGCCACCGGGGCTGGTGGATCGGAAATGTCGTCGGAACGGCGCTCCATCGGAGGCTCGACGCAAAGCTGCTCACTCGCCTTTGAATTTTGCCGGCCGCTTTTCGAGGAACGCGCGGACCCCTTCGGCGAAATCGTTGGAGTTGCCCGCGATCCTCTGCATTTGTCGCTCGAGGTTCAGTTGTTCTTCATAAGTGTTGTCGGGGCTCTCCCAATACAGGCGCCGAATCAGGCGCAACGACACGGTAGGTCCGTCGGCCAGATCGTGGGCCAGTTCCTTGGCCTTCGTCATCAGTTCGGTGTCATCGAACACCCGGCTTATGAGCCCCCACTCCAGGGCCTTTTCCGCAGGCAGCCGCTCGCCGAGCAGCGATAGTTCCATCGCTCGTGCCTTGCCGACCAGCCGCGGCAGAATCCAGGTGGATCCACCGTCGGGGATCAAGCCGATACGCCGGAACGCCTGAAGAAAATAGGCCGAGCGCGCGGCGATGCAAAGGTCGCCCATCAGGGCAAAGCTCATCCCGACGCCCGCCGCCGCGCCATTGACCGCGGTGACGATCGGCATCGGCAGTTCGCGCAGACGCCGCAGAAACGGATGATACAAGGTTTCCAACACCGATCCGGCATCGCCCGAGCCGCGCGCCCCTTCGGCGCGCGGCTGCAGATTGGCTCCTGCGCAGAAACCGCGCCCGGCTCCGGTCAGGAGCAGGCATCGCGCGCCGTGCTTCGGATTTTCGACTTGGTCGAGCGCGTTCATGAGGCCACCCAGCATCTCGGCCGAGACCGCGTTCATGACCTCTGGATGGTTGAGCGTCAAGACACCCACGTTCTCTTCGATATCAAGCTTCACACGTTCAAATTCCATAGCGACTTCCTTTTACCAATCTGGTCCGCTCCCCGCCACGCTCGGAATGCCGGTATGCGCCGTCAGGCCGCCATCCGCCACGATGCAAGTGCCGTTGACGTAGGACGCCTCGTCGGAGGCAAGAAACAGCACCACGTTGGCGATTTCGATGGGCTCGCCATAGCGGCCCATCGGTATCGCCGCCTCGGTTTGTCGTGCCAGCTCGGGCAGCGCGCGGCGCGATTTCAAAATCGGAGGTGTCAGAATCGCGCCGGGGCATACCGCGTTGCAGCGAATCCCCTTGCGCGCATACTCAATCGCCGTGGCGCGGGTGAGATTGATGACCCCCGCCTTGATCGCATTGTAGGCGCCTAGCCCGTAGTCTCCGGCCAACCCCGAAACTGATCCGGTATTGATGATGGCGCCTTTGCGCTGGCGTACCATCACTTGCAGCGCGCATCGCGTCGCGTACCAATAGGCTGTGAGCCCTATATCGACCGCCTTGCGCCAATGTTCGAGCGACATTTCGCCGACCCGCCCGGTGTAAAGGCGAATCGCATTGTTGTGCAGGATGTCGAGCCGCCCGAATTTATCGGTCGCGAACCGTATCATGTTCTCGAGTTCCTGCGGATTACCGACATTGGCATGAAGGGCATCCGCGTTGCCTTCCGCTTTGCGTATTTCATCGGCTACGCGGTGCGCACCTTCCTGGTTCAGGTCGACCACCACGACGGCCGCGCCCTCGGCCGCAAGCCGCTTGGCGGTGGCCTCGCCGATACCCGAACCGGAGCCCGTGACCACTGCGACCTTGTCTTTGACTCTCATTGCACTCACACCTCTTGTGACAGCTTCTAGCAGGCCGGGTATTCTTTGCAAAAACGCACACGTCTTCCAGGGGAGCCTGCGATGCGTTCAAACACCAAGTACCTCACTATGAACGTTCCGGCGCGGATGGATTTTGTGAACATCACCGATGAAGTGGCAGCGGCCGTAAAAGAAAGCGGCGTTCGCGAAGGATTATGCCTGGTGAACGCGATGCACATCACCGCATCGGTGTTTATCAACGACAACGAGCCCGGTCTCCTAGATGATTACAAGCGATGGCTGGAAGCGCTGGCGCCGTTCGATCCGAGCCCGAAGCGTTACCATCACAACCGCACCGGCGAAGATAACGGCGACGCCCATCACAAACGCCAGGTGATGGGCCGTGAAGTGGTCGTGGCGGTAACCAACGGCAAGCTCGACTTCGGACCGTGGGAGCAGATTTTCTATGGCGAGTTCGATGGCCGCCGACCGAAGCGCATCCTTATAAAGGTGATCGGTGAGTAGCGTGGAGGCGTGATGGGTACAGCCCGCCGTCGATTTGCGCGCCGGACCAAATACTCTGCGCTGGTAACCAAATGATCCAGAGAAGAGGGAAAGTTCGCGGTCCCGGAGACAGTCGTAGAACCCTCGAGTCCCCAAGGCGATCAAAAAATCATCCGAGCCTCAAGAACGGGCGCGACACGCGCGCCCGTCGTTCAAACCCTAATTCGGCAGGGTCTTGTCGCGCACCAGCACACCCTGCTCGTAAAGCTTGCGAATCTCTTCGCTACTCACGCCCGCCAGCTCCTTCAGTACGCGCTCGTTGTCCTCGCCGAGGCGCGACGCGTGCACCCTATCGCGATCCGGCCACGCCGAGAACTTAACCGGCACTGATGTGATCGCAACACGGCCTAACTGGGGATCGTCGACCCATCGCACCGTCTTGCGCTCATTCACATGCGGGTGGTTTACGGCTTCGTTGACGGAGAGCACCGGAGCGCACGGCACCCGCTCCGCATCCAGCACGGCGATCGCCTCGTCGCGAGTAGCAAATCCGGACAGCCACTTCTCGATTTCATCGCGCAACTCCAAGCGATTGTCGCGCCGTCCGCGCGCGGAATTAAATCGAGGGTCTTCGCCGAGCTGGGGCCTCTTCATTGCGTTCAGCAGTTGCGGCCACTGATGTGGAGTCACCGCTAGCAGCACGTACTGATTATCGCGGTAATGAAAAATTCCGGTGGTCCCCCCATCCGGATGGATTGAGCCGCTGCGTGAGGGACGGAACTTGTCGCCGCGCAGCGACACCAAAGGCACGCGTTTCTCGTGCATATGAAAGTAGGTGTCGAGCAGCGAGGCGTCGAGATACTGGCCCTCGCCGGTCCGTTCGCGATGGAGCAGGGCGAAGCCGATTGCCATCGCCGCAGCCACTCCGGTCGAGATGTCTCCGATCGCCATGGTGGTCAGCGCCGGCGGGCCTTCTTCCTCGCCGATACCATCGGTGACTCCCGCGTATGCCTGCCCGATAAAATCGTAGCCTGGCTTGGAAGAGAGCCGCCCGGTCTGACCCGCCATTGAGATCGAGCACATGATGATCTTCGCATTAACCTTCTTGACCTCCTCGTAGCCGAACCCCATGCGCTTGATAACCCCAGGAGCGAAGTTTTCCACCACCACGTCGATCTTCGGAAGCATCGCCATCACCAGCTCCCGTGCGCGCGGATTCTTCATGTCGATCGCGAAGCTGAGTTTGCTGTGGTTGTGTTGGAGATAATAGGTGCTGTGGCTGGTGCCCTTGAACTTGGGGTCGAGCGGCTTCAGGCCGTCGGCACGGATTCGGTCGCCGTATGGTGCCAGTTCCACCTTGATAACTTCCGCGCCCATCTCTGCCAGCAGTCGCGTGCAGGTGGGTCCCGCAACGAACTGTGAGAAATCCAGAACTCGATATCCCTCAAGCATCCGCGGTGAACCCGCCATCTTGCTTCCCTCCATTGTCGACTAGGTCCAGAATCTGCTTCCAGCATAATAGAAAGGCCGGGGCCGCTGCGCCAGAATGCGAAATGGTAATTGGGCCGGCCGGTAAAATGAATAAGAAGAACCTCAGTGAGGTGAACGTGTCAGTTACGGAACATATCGCGAAGACATCCCGCCATACGACCTTCTACCTGGCGGACGGGCCAGAGAACGGGCCTCTGATCATCTTTATCCATGGATGGCCCGAGTTGTCGATTAGCTGGCGGCATCAACTACCCGCTTTCGCCGCTCTCGGCTTTCGGGCGATCGCAGCGGACATGCGTGGCTACGGCCGCTCATCCGTCTACGTTCGCACCGCGGACTACGCGCAAGAGCAGATTGTCCGCGACATGCTGGAGCTGCTCGATTCGCTTGGGCGCAAGAGCGCTGTCTGGGTCGGCCACGATTGGGGCAGTCCGGTCGTCTGGAATCTCGCCAGTCACCATCCGGAGAGATGCGATGCGGTCGCGAGCCTGTGCGTTCCGTATCATGCGATCGAACTGGGGCTCGATCACGTTATTTCGTTAGTCGACCGCAAGATCTATCCGGAGAACGAATACCCGGCAGGTCAGTGGGACTACATGCGTTACTATGAAGAAAGCTTTGCGGAGGCGATCGCGCCCATGGATGCCAACGTCTACAAATTCCTAAAGCTGGCCTTTCGCAAGGGCTGGCCGTCCGGCGAGGGAAAACCCGCCGCGTCGGCGAACGCACGGCGCAATCGCGGGTTGTTTGGCGGGACTGTCCCCGACCTGCCGCGCGACGGCGACGTAGTCAGCGAGGAAGACCTGAGGATCTACGCGGCCGCTTTGGAGCGCAACGGCTTCTTTGGCCCTTCTTCCTGGTACATGAACCACCGTGCCAACGCGGATTACTTCAAGAGCGTGCGCAAAGACGGCTATCTCGAGATGCCCGTGCTGTTTCTGAATGCCCAGTACGATTATGTCTGCGAATGCACCCATTCGCGCCTTCCTGAGCCGATGCGTAAGTACTGTCGCAATCTGACCGAGTTGACGATTCGGAGCGGTCACTGGATGGCGCAGGAAAAGCCGCGCGAAGTAAACGCGGCGCTGGCAAGGTGGCTGGCAACCAGCGTTCCCTCGGTGTGGCCGCGCCCAAGCTGAGACCGCGAGGAACGAGGCCAATTCCCCCTAACGAATCGGAAATGTCGCGTTGATGACCGAGATGGCGTGCAGAGGCTAGGCTCGCCGCGAATTGATGGCGATGATTGTTCATGCCGCCGCTAATTGACGCCGTCGCGCCAGCCCGTCAAAACTCGACGGCCATGCGAGCTTCAGGTGCGCCGATGGTGGCGGAAGCTCCGCACGATTCTGCACACGAATTTCTGCCGAAACCTCACTTGATCCCGTCCACCCCTTCCCGTTTCTCTCCAACCTTTCGCTCTCCCTGGCAGTCGAGGTACGCGATCCGCATACACGGGTCGCGTGTTTCGCGAGAGTCAAGGTTCCGGAGATCCTACCGCGCTTCGTGTCGCTGGCCGGACTTTCCAAACCGCCTGATGCGCTCAACGACGGGCTTGGAAGTGAGTTCGAGTTGCTGCCCCTTGAAGAGCTCATCCAGGCCAACCTCAAGAACTCTTTCCGGGCATGGGGATAGTGGACTGCCATCCGTTCCGCGTGACGCGCGACATGGATATCGAGATCCTGGAAGGGGAGGCGAGCGATCTGCTCGCGCTCGTAAGCAAGGAACTCGGGCGGCGAAAATTTGGCTCGGTGATACGGCTCGAGCTGGCACCCGGGGACCCGAAAGAGTACGCCGTTTGTTGATCGACAAGTTGCAGATCAGCGATCGCGACGTCTACGACGTATCGGGCCCGCTCGGCGCTTCGGCCTTCTTCGCGATCGCGCAGTTGTCACGCTCCGATCTGCGCGATCCCGAGCACATCCAGGTGACGCCTGCACAGCTCGCAACCGGCACTGATATTTTCTCTACCATCGCCCGCGGCGACCTTATGGTGCATCTGCCCTACGAGAGCTTCACACCGGTGCTGGATTTTCTCGACCAGGCCTCCACAGATCCCGACGTGCTCGCGATCAAAATGACGCTGTACCGCACCGGTTCGAATCCTGCATTAATTCGCAGCGTGATCGGGGCGGCAGACAGCGGGAAGCAGGTTGCAGTCTGCGTCGAAATCAAGGCGCGCTTTGACGAAGAAAACAACATCGCGTGGGCGAAAGCCTTGGAAAGGGCAGGGGTCCGTTTTCTATGGCGCACAGGGCGTCAAGACGCACGCAAAGGTTCTGCTGGTAGTGCGGCGCGAAGGCTGGCGCATCGCGCGTTATGTGCATCTTTCGACCGGCAACTACAATGCTACCACTGCCCGCCTCTATACCGATCTTGGCCTCTTCACCGCGGATTCCCAGATCGGAGAAGATGTGTCAGAGCTCTTCAATTCACTTTCGGGCTTTTCCCGCCATCAAAAGTTTTACAAACTCGCTACCGGCGCACAGCTGTTGCCGAATACACTGCTGACAAAAATCGAAGAACAGGCGCGGCGCGCCCAACAAGGCCAACCCGCACGTATCTTCGCGAAGATGAATACACTGGTCGAGGTCAACGCGATAAACGCGCTCTATGCTGCTTTCCAGGCTGGAGTTCAGATTTGTCTGGTTGTGCGCGGGATCTGCTGTCTGCGCCCGGGACTTCCCGGGGTTTCCGATAACATACGCGTCTGCTCCATCGTGGGTCGTTTCCTAGAGCACAATCGTGTCTTTACGTTCGGACCCGAGGGCGACGAGGAATTCTACCTTTACCTCGGCCGATTGGATGCCGCGCAATTTCCACCATCGGGTCGAGGTCCTGTTTCCGGTGGGAGCCCGGTACCTGCGTGACAAGATTCTCAATCCCGCTATCGAGGACAACTGCCGCGCCTACGACCTCGGGCCTGACGGCACCTACGTTCGGCGTACGACGCTACCCGGCGAAGCTCAGGTTGACGCGCAAGCGGCAGTTCTCAATGCCTTCCGGGAGTCTATAACGAGGCCTGCGTGAGTTTGATCGAAACGCCAGCTGCGAAGGCGGCGCCGATAACGCGGAGAGGTTACCTCGGCCTTGCTTTCCTTGGAGGTCGGATACCGCCCGGTCCGCAACTATGTTGGTCCAAGTTGGTCCAGCTACTGCCGCTCGGTCTCGGCAGATACGTTTTTCTGATTCCATCGCCGTCCGTC
>JBKPEA010000041.1:0-11849 GCA_046728175.1 Thermodesulfobacteriota bacterium
GCGCGCCGCCGCCCGAGGATCTTAGACCAGCAATGGGAAAGGTTCGGTGACGTAGGAAAACTCTATTCGGCCGAGTGCAATCAGTGACCGGCAAGCGCTATAAGAGGCACCGTGGAGAAACGTTCCGAAGACGCCCTGCTCCAGAGCGAGGGCCGCATTCAAGCGATCCTTGATACGGCCGCCGACGCGATCATTACGATCGATCAGCTTTGGGATCATCGAGAATGTGAATCATGCGGCGGAGCGCATGTTCGGTTACTCCGCCTCCGAATTGATTGGCCGCAATGTTTCGATGCTCATGCCTCCACCCCATCGCGAGCGGCATGACGAATATCTCGCGCATTACATTCGCACGGGAGAGGCCAAGGTCATCGGCATCGGGCGCGAGTTCGCAGCGCTGCGGTCTGATGGCAGCACCTTTCCGATTGAGTTGGCACTTAGCGAGGTGCACGGAGCAAACCATCGGCAATTCACCGGGATTATCCTCGACATCACCGCTCGCAAACGAGCCGAGGATGCGCTGCGCGAGAGTCAGGGCCGAGTTCACGCGATTCTGGGCTGAATCATCGAGAACGCAAACCCCGCCGTGGAAAGGCTCTTTGCTTATCCGCCGTCGGAGCTTCTGGGATGCAATGTCTCGATGCTGATGCCGTCACCGCATCGCGAAAAACATGGTGAATATCTCGCCCGCTACATCCGCACCGGAGAAGCGAGAGTTATCGGCATCGGACGCGAGCTCGAAGCGCAGCGTCGCGATGGCGCCATTTTTCCGATCGAGTTGGCGCTCAAAGAGGTGCGAGGAAGTAATCACCGGCAGTTCACCGGCATCATTCGTGACATCACAGTTCGCAAGCAAGCGGAAGAGGCGCTGCGCGAAAGCCAAGGTCGCATTCAGGCGATCCTGAACACGGCAGCCGACGCGATCATCACCATCGATCAGCACGGGATAGTAGAAAGCGTGAACAGTGCGGCGGAGCGGCTGTTTGGTTACACCGCTTCCGAGCTAGTTGGCCGCAATGTCTCGATGCTGATGCCTTCACCGCATCGCGACCAGCACGACGGATATCTGGAACGATATATCCGGACCGGAGAGGCCCGAGTGATCATACTGGCAAATTGATGCTGGGTACTGTTGGTGCGCGGGATCGCATGGACACTACCGTCATATCCGACGCGGTTAATCTTGCGTCACGAGTCGAGAATTTGACTAAGACCTATCGCGTGCCGCTCATCATAACCGAGGACACCTACACGGCGTTGCAAGATCGGAATGCGATCGCGTTCCGGCGCGTCGATCGCGTGCTGCTCCAGGGTAAGTCGCAACCGATAGTACTCTACGAAGTGCTGGATGCGGATGACCCTGCAAGCCGTGCGGCGAAGCAAGGAGCGATGCCCGATTTCGAAGCTGGCCTGAAGTGCTACGAGTCGTTCGATTTCGCAGGCGCAATCCGGCATTTCGAGAGGGCCTTAGCCGCAGCGCTATCGGACACCGTAGCACGGGTGCTGCTTGACCGAGTGCGGCGCTTCGCAAGCGAAGTTTCATCGCCAACCGAAAAACGAGATATTCAGAATCGCAAAGGTTGACCACTGACCACGGCGAGACCCCTCGCACCCGTCGCCGCCCAGTCTTCGCGCCGCGGCGCGACCTTTAATCCGGTTGTATCAATGACGGGACGTCACCCCGAGATTGATTCGCGACCAAGACGAAATGATGAGCACTTGGCGGGGGATGACGCGGTGCTGGTCAGATGAAGCCGCGTCGAGCAGCAATCTGAGGGCGACTCCGGGCGCAGGCGAGATCCTAATGAAGGCCCGCCAGCGCGCTGATTGAGTCAGCAGAGCTGGACGTGGGAATGCACGGAGTTCAAGGATCGCAGCCGCTCGTCTATTTCGGACCGCGCTTTTCACCCGGTGCACGATGTTGCACACTCAGCTAAAGATAACTGAGCTTGAAACTCTCGATCGTCGATCAATCTCCCGTTCCCGCGGGGCGCACCAGCGCCGAGGCCCTGCACAATACCATCGAACTGGCGCGGCTGGCCGAAGCGCTGGGATACCATCGCTATTGGATCGCGGAGCACCACGCGACTGCCGCTTTTGCGAGTCCAGCCCCGGAAATCATGATCGCCCGGGTAGCGGCCGAGACTTCCTCGATGCGGGTGGGATCGGGCGGGGTGATGCTTCCGCACTACAGCCCGATGAAAGTGGTCGAACAGTTCAAAGTCCTGCACGCGTTGTATCCCGGTCGCATCGATCTCGGATTAGGGCGCGCGCCCGGCGGCAGTCCGCTGGATTCCTTCGCCCTGCGTCGCGATCGCGAACACCAACCGGCGGAGGACGATTTTCCGCGGCAACTGATGGAGCTGCTGGCGTTTATGAGCCGCGGCTTTCGCCCCGACCATCCCTTCAGCCGCATCGAGCTGTCGCCCGAGATGCCCGGCGGGCCGGAGGTGTGGATGCTTGGTTCGAGCATGTGGAGCGCCGCGGCGGCAGCGCAGGTCGGTCTGCCATACGCGTTCGCGCATTTCATCGACCCGGTTCCCACGCGCCAGGCGATCGAATATTACCGCTCGCATTTCCGCGCCTCGGAACGCCTCGCGAAGCCAGTGGTGGTGCTGGCGCTCGGTGCGATTGCGGCCGAGACCGAGGATGAAGCCAAGCGGCTTTTCTCGAGTGTGCGCGTGTTCGGCCGGCGCATCCGGCAGGGAATTCGCTCGCAGATTCCCCCGGTCGAGGAAGCGGTAAAGGAGCTGGAAAACAAGTCGGGGCCCGACCGTCCCGACAACGGCGAGTGGCCGCGAATCGTGATCGGCGAAGCGAATGACGTGCGCGACCGGCTGATCGATATGGCCAGCGTGCTCGGCGCCGAAGAGGTTATGATCGTGACGATCACGCACGATCATCAGGCCCGTCTCAATTCTTACCGATTGCTCGCCAAGGCGTTCGACCTCCCGCCGCGGTCCACGCCCGACCCGATCTCGCCGCTATGACCACCGCCCGCGAACACAACCGCCTGAAGCAGACCAGCTGGGTCGGCGAGCTTGGGATCGAAGTCGTCTCTGCCGAGCGCGGCACCGTGGTGGGACAGATTCAGGTCCGGCCCGAGTTTCTGGCACCCAACGGGTTCATCCACGCGTCCGTGCTGGTGAGCTTCGCGGACAGTCTCTGTGGATCTGGTACGGTCGAGGCGCTCCCCCAAGGCGCAACTGGACATACCACCATCGAGCTTAAGGCGAATCTTCTGGGCACGGTCCGCAAGGGAATCGTGGAATGCCGGGCGACACTGGTTCATGGCGGCCGCACCACCCAGGTTTGGGATGCGACGGTCATCGCCAAGGAGAGCGGAAAAACCATCGCCCTATTCCGATGCACGCAACTCGTGCGGTATCCCGCTCCTGAATGAGGAAGAACGCTGTCAACGCACAGGCATAGGTCTTGGCCTGTCTCAGCGCCGGAGGAATTTCGATGCCCAAGGAAAAGTGGACCACAGCCGACCTCCCGGACCTGTCGGGCAAGACCATCGTGGTTACCGGTGGAAACAGCGGCATCGGCTATGAAGCCGCGCTCGAGTTCAGTCGCCACCGGGCAGCCGTGATATTGGCCTGCCGCAGCATGGAAAAGGCAAGCGCGGCGGTCGCGCAGATAAAATCTGCGCATCCCGACGCCGCCGTCGAGGCGATGGAACTCGACCTGGCCAGCCTGGGCTCGGTGCGGTCATTCGCCGACGCGTTTCGAAAAAGTCATGACCGCCTCCATATCCTGTGTAACAACGCGGGCGTGATGGCAATTCCTTATCGGCGGACTGCTGACGGGTTCGAAATGCAGATGGGCACCAACCACTTCGGTCATTTTGCGCTCACCGGTTTGCTGTTCGATCGGTTGGCGGCCGCAGACGGTGCGCGGGTGGTCACGGTGAGCAGTGGCGCTCATCGGATGGGCTCGATTCGTTTTGACGATTTGAATTGGGAGCACGGCTATCGCAAGTGGCTCGCCTACGGGCAAAGCAAGCTCGCCAACCTCCTGTTCTGCCTGGAGTTGCAACGCCGACTCGAAAAGGCTGGCGCGCGAATGATCAGCGTCGCGTGTCATCCAGGCTACGCGGCCACCAATCTGCAGGCGGCGGGACCCCGGATGGCAGGATCCTCCATAATGGAATCGCTCACCGGAGTCGCGAACAGCCTGTTTGCGCAAAGCGCCGCGATGGGAGCGCTGCCGACACTGTATGCGGCGACCTCGCCCGAAGTGCGGGGCGGCGACTACATTGGGCCCGACGGATTGGGCGAGTTGTGGGGAACGCCCGCCAAGGTAGGGCGCAGCAGCGCCGCCAGTGATGCCTCAACCGCCGCGCGTCTGTGGGAGGTTTCCGAGCAGCTCACCGGCGTCCACTATCCGACGTCGAACTGAGGGCGAGAGTCACTGCAAAGCCAGGTCGGCGCGGGTGGTCGGTCCGTCCTTTATTCCGTCGGCATTGAGTTTTGGTGCCACGACCGACAGTCGGTCCGCCGGTACCGTCGCTCCCAGGTATTGCCGCACCACGGCGGCGCGCCCGTCGGCAAGTTTCGGCAAATCGTCCTTGCTCACGGGCGCCTGCTCGAGCATGAGTTTCTTCATCTCATCGTGCGGGAGGTCTTTGGCAAGGCCAACGAAATTGCGTGGCTTGGGAATTTTGGCCTTGTTATAGGCGCGCTCGAGATACTCGTCGTAGTCGCCCTGAGTCACTTCCACACTTTCCGGGTCTTTGCCGAGGGCCCGGGCTTTCTGCGCGCGGATTTGTTCGTCCACCCACGCTTGGCGCAGCCCCTGCAGATCTTTGTCGGGATCCACGCGGCCGCAGATACTGAGGTGGAGAGCAGGACGATCGCGGAGCGCGTTCCCCAGCGTAGTCAGTCCGTTCTTGGCGCTCTTGGTCAGGGTAGCGAGACCGGGGTTAAAGGGGACAAAGGAAAGGTCCTGGGTGCTCCCGGCATCCCCGCTTCCGCCGCCACCACCCGCGATCGCGCCAACCGCGGACGCGAGCAGGCTGAACGGCGCCGTGACCGCCTTGGTGAGCACGTTCATGAACGCACCCCAGATAACCGCACCGAGGCTGAACTGCGGATCCGAGAGCGAGCCGGAGACGGGAATATTGAGGTCGATCTCGCCGCGCGAGTTCTTGAGGACGGCGACCGCAAAACGGACCGGCAGGTTCCTGGCGGTGGAATTTTCCACCCGATCGCCGAAGGTAAGCTGGTCGAGGAAAATGTGATTGTTCGCGGTCAGCGCTCCCTGGTTCAGCAGGTAGTGAATATCCACGTTCAGGGACCCCTTAATGATCGGATAACCCGTGTACTTCGCGGAGTAAGCGGAGAGCCCGGTGAGCTCGATCCCCTGTGCCTTGGCCTTGATATCCACGTACGCCAGCGGAGTGAGCGGATTAACCGAACCGGTGATATTCAGCGGCGCGCTGCCGTTGACCTGGCCCCGCAGCTCGACGTCCGCCGGCTGCTGGGTCGAGGTACCGAAAGCCCCCACCGACCCGGCGATATCGGTCAGATCCGCTGAATAGTTCGGTTTAATGAAATCGTCGGTGTAGTATACGTGTCCGCCCTCGAGGGTAACCTTGTCGACCATGAGGTCTGCGTTCATGGGGTGGGCCGCCGCCGTAGCCGCCGCCGCAGGCGCTGGCGTAGCGGTTGGCGCGGGGGCCTTGGCGCCCGGCAACACTTCCCCCTCCTGCAGGTTTTCACGCGTCAAGGACTTGCGTGCCGCATTGGGTTGGGTGACGAGATCGCTCAGGTTCAACTTGCCGGAGCTGTTCAGAATCACGCGCGCGTCGAAGTTTGCCAGTGCGACCGATCGCACGTGAACTTTCGGCTCGCCTTCGCCGACCGCGGCATCGACCCCCCGGATGCTCAATGATTTCCAATCGATGAAATTGTCGCCGGTGAGCTTGTCGATAGCGGCGAAATTGGTTAACGCGACGTCGCCGCGATATTTGAGGTGGTAGTCCTTGTTTACCTGCTGGACGCCCGCCTGAGCCTTCATCGTGAGCTCGGCGCTGGTGAGGCGGGCATTGAGTTTCGTGCTCACGTAATTGTCGATCGCCGCCAGGTCAAGGTTCTTGGTCTCGACGCCCAGTTCGGTGTTGAGTGGAGCGACAGCGGCGTTGCCGTCGATCTTGAAAGTGCCGCGCCGGTTGCGGACACCATCGATCTGGACCCCGAAGGGTTTGGCGAAATCGTTGGTTACGTCCTTCAGGTGGATGTTCAGGGGTGCGAACTGGGCACGTACCACTTTCGGGGTGGCATAGTCCTCGAACCGAGCGTCGGTTTTTTCCAGCGCGATCGATTGAACCTGGTAGTGCCACGACGGTGCGGGCGGCTCCGCGGCCGGTTTATCCACACTGCGTTCCTCGCGTTCGGTACTGGCGGGTATTCTGCGGCGCGGTTCCGCAGCAGGCGGCGCTGGCTTTTTCATCAATTCCATCAAACTCAACTGGCCGCCCTTGCTGCGCTGGACGAGGAGCTTGATTCCGTCGCTGCGCACCTCCTTTACCGCAACCTGCTGTGAGGCGAGATCGAAATTATCCAGCGTAACCCCGAAGTGCGTCCACGCGACGGGTGGATCTTTCATGCGCGCTTGCTTGATGGCGAGGTTATCGATGGCAAGATCGGCGGGCTCCGCGTGAAGGTTGAACTGGTCGCCGGCAAAGTGGGTTTGGAGGGTTCCGTGGGCGCTCAACTTTCCCGAACTCAACGTTCCGGCAAACACGCTCTGGGCGAATGCCTGGAGGCTCGGCAAATCGATTTGATCGAGCGCCAGGTCGGCCGTCGCATCAGACTTTGCAAGCTGGAGCGTACCCTTTAACGCGACGGTGCCACCGGTATGAAGGTTCGCGGCCACCTGATAATCCGCGGGCAGCTGACCGCTGAGTCGCAAGTGCTTGACCTGGGCGTTTAATCCGTCCAAGGCGGCGGTAGCGAGGCTACCTGCGCTCAGATCGGTGTAGCTTGCGGCGCTGTCAATGACCTTGATCGAGTCGACGGCGAGGTCGAACGCGGAGCTTTCCTCCTGCGTTTCGGCCGGTTGCGCAGCAGTGACTGGCCCAGGGGCCGCGGGTGCAGGAGTGGCTGGCGCGGCGGTGGTCTCTTCCTTGCGCGCCGGAGAACCGCCGAACATGGTTGCGACATTGAGCGCTCCATCCTGACTGCGGACCAGGTTTGCTTTGAGCCCGATCAGCGCGATCTCGCTTAAGTACGCGACCCGATCGAGCGGCCCCAGCTGATCAACCTTCACCTCGCCGTGATCGACGGCGAGTACCGGGGTGTTCGATGAATCGCGCAGATCGAGCTGGTCAACCGCGACCGCGCCGTTGAGCACTATGCTCGGGCCGGTGTCGGCTTGCCGGAAATGGAGCAGCAGCTCAATTGACAGCGCGCCCGACGGCAACTTGAGCGCCATCGAAGGCGGCAGATAGCTGATGAACTGCGATAGATCGATACGATGGAAGTTCAGGGTGAAAGCGGAGTCACGCGTGCCGGCAAACGGCCGTGAAGCACCCTGGACCTGTACCGGGGTGCCATCGATGTCCATTTTCAGCAACGGCTGCACGACGTAGTCGATCTTGCCGGGCAGGTTCGCGATAAACGGTACATCGAGTTCGAGCTGCTTGATTTCGTGGTGCGAGCCGACTTTTTCGTCATTGAAGGTTACGTCGCCATCGAGGATGCGAATGTTGGAGACCGAGAACTTGAGCGGCTTGGAAGGCGCTTGCGGGGAGGGCGCAGCGCTTGGGGCGAGCAGGTCGGAGAAGTTGAACGTGCCATCGGACTTGCGAACGACATCCATCGCCGGCTTATCCAGCGTGAACTCCTTGACTATCGGCTTGATCCGAAAGAGAGAGCTCCACCCCGCCTTCAGGTTGAGATGTGCGAACGCCGCCAGCGGCTTCTCATTGCCGTGACCTCCGACCCGCAAGTCATTGACCTGGAGGCGAAGCGTGTAGGGGTTGAAGCGAATCGTGCCAACGGTTACGGGTCGATGGAGGCTGGTGGCGACCTGGCCGGTCAGTATGCCGCGAAGAACGTGCGGCACCACGAGAAACCCGCCGATGGTGAAGGTCAGCAGTACCACCAGAACCGTGATGCCGATCCGGCGGCCGCGGCGCGTTTTAGCCAGTTCGGCCGCACGTTCCGCAATCATCCATCCTCGTTGTAGATAGACGTTGTCGGACTCGGGCATTGGCGACTTTCCGCGTTTCAGGACCGGTTTAATTCGGCCCCCGGCCGGATGGTCCGGATGGGGCGATGGTAAGCAAACCTGCACGGGATTGCCATATAAGTACTACGTATCTCAGGGCGAGGTGACGTTTGACGAGGTAAAATTAAGCCAGAACGAATAAACAGAACCTTGCTCAGCCAGGTATACCAGAGAAACGTGTCATACGAGTAAAAGACACTTCGGAAGTCAGAGTCAATCGCTGGATCCTGACTAGTAAAATCGTTGCCGAATCTGAGCTGCGGCCCCCTTAGGTTCGGAGGTGACCGAACGCGCGACGAACCCGGCGCGAAAGGTTCTCCGACGAAAACCAAAAGGCATCTTACCGTCCCACCGGTGCTTAACTGTAAAAGGTTCCGCCGGCTGATGTTCGCTCTTACAAAACTCTCGCTTTTATCGTGGCTCTTCTGAGTCTTTTCTGACGGCATCGCACTTGCTGCCCTCCTGCGGGGTCGACCCTGGTCGTGTCAACGACTCGTGAGAGGTCACAGAGCATTGAGCTGGTCCAGGCGGGGCGAGGCTGGATTCGGGGCGGCGACGTTGGTCGTCCTGTCCAGCGGCCTTTCGAGAGAAACGGACGCCAAGCTGGCCCGACTTGCTGAGAGGTGGGGCATCGGGGCGGTTTTCCTCGATTCCGCAAGCGGTGCGCCGATCGAGATCCTCAATCAAATCGATCAGCGGGGCCGTGTGTGCCTCGCCGCAAGCGCAGCTTCGCTCATCAGACTGGTTCGCGAGCGCAGCGCCCTGCTTGACAGCTTCATTTCGGCGTTTCCGGCGGCGCTGTTTTATGGCTTCGACGGGTTGTCCGGGACCAATGCCGTGTTGTCGTGGCTGACCGGAACCGCGGAACGAGAAAGCGCTGCGCTTCCAGACTCAGCACGGGAGGTCTCGTTTTCCGCGAATTTGCCATCCTGCTGCGAGTCGCTCCGCGGGCTCGGCTTTCGCCTCGAGGGCCGCGGCAGGCGGTGGCGTGGCTTTCCCGGTCTAAGCGGCATGCCGCTTATGAAGATCGGTGAGCTCACTTCGTTTGCGAGTTTTGCGCGTGGACCGTCGCGGGTTTTCCTGCTGGCGGGAAGTGAGCTGCTCGATGTGGCCGCTCCCTTGTCGCCCTCCGACCCGGTGGCGGAATTCTATGCGCAGCTTGCGCCATGGTTGATGTTTCTGCGCAGCGGGTTTGGCGAGTGGTGCTGGCACAATCCGAACCTGCAGGGGGCATGGATCATTGACGATCCGCTGCTCAAGGAGAACTACGGCTTCCTTCGCTACACCGATCTGATCGAGGCGCTCGATGCCGACGACGTTACTGCATCCATCGCGTTCGTACCCTGGAATCACGGCCGCAACTCGGCCGACACCCTCGCGTTGTTTCGATCCCGCGACGATCGCCTTTCGGTCTGCATTCACGGCTGTGACCATACTGAGAAAGAGTTCGGTTCGGGCAGCTCTGAGGAACTGCGCGCCAAAGCGAAGCTGGCGGTGGCGCGGATGGAGGAACTGCGGGTGCGGGAGGGACTCGCGTACGAACCGGTCATGGTTTTCCCGCAGGGCGGCTTTTGCAAGGGCGCCCTCGAGGCGCTTGCAGCCGAGGGTTTTCTGGCGGCGCTCAACCCCTCGGTTTTCGCCGAGGACCACCAGCCGGGCGACATAGCCGCCGGGGATCTTCTCGATCTAGCAATTTCGCGCTACGGAAGATGTCCCCTGTTTTCGCAAAGATACCCGGTCAGTATTTTCCCAGTGGCCTTCGATCTGTTCGTCGGCAAACCCGCGCTGCTGGTGGAGCATCACGGCTTTTTCCGCAACGGATGTCGCCCGATGACGGATTTCGTGCGTCGGCTTAAAGTCCAGTCACCGGACCTGACCTGGTCCTCGCCGGGTGAAATTTTCACCGAGGCGGCTTTGCACCAAAAGATCAGCGATGACGAAACCCGGGTTCGCTTCTACGCCGATCGGCTCCTGTTGCAGAACGTCTCGGACCGCCGCACAACCTACCGGCTTCATCGACCCGGGCAATTTTCCGGGGTCTCTCACATCTTGTGCGACGGCGAGGCTTTGGAGGCCGCCGTCTCGGAGTCGGAGCTGGCGAGCGAAGTGACGCTCAATCCGCGCGAGCTCGTGAGCATCGAGGTGCCGGGCGCGCGGGTGCCAGGTTCCGCCCCGCTGCGTCGGTCCCTCGGCTACCGAGCCAAAGTCGCTGCGCGCCGCTACCTTTCCGAGTTTCGCGACAACTATGTGGCCCGCAATGAGTGGCTGCTTTCGGTTTCCGAAAAGGTCAAGCGTCGTCTGACGCCACCGCGGAGATCGCCAGCCCCGACGGTACATTGAGGTGGAGCGAAGGTTTTGAAAACCAGCATGACGAAAAATCTCGCTGGCGGTGCCGAACTGCCGGATTGGTTGACACCCACGGAGCGGCAGTATGCTGGTAAAGAAATTTCTTCACCAGCCGGGGGCGCGCAGTCGAATTTTTCCGAGAGAGGTTGACGGAGCCGCTGCACCTCAAACTGGCCTCGTTACTGGTCGCCATGTTCGGTGGGGTGCGTTCCAGGATCGCGTTCGATCTCGTTCAGCGTGCACACTACGCCTACGGATTGCCTGAAGCCGCCGATCAGGCGCGCAAGGCGGGACTCTCCGCCTTCACGGCGGTGGAATTCGGAGTCGCCGCCGGTGAAGGGCTGATTAATATGTGCTGGGTCGCGGAGCTAGTCACCGCGGAAACCGGCGTCCGCGACGCTAGCCAGCAGTACGCATGCTCAGCTGCTGATAGGGCGCGGCCCGATCGACACCGTTACTGGTGTAGTTCGAAAACAAGACCTCTCCGAGTGCAGCATCAAAGGCAGAGCTCTGGAAATCGCGGCCGTCATGCGGGCACCAACCGTCATTTGTGAGGGAACGTCAATCCTCAACACCCTTGAGGTGTTTAAGCTCACACCGGTTCACATGGCCGTGGTGGTAGATCATGGCGGCAGCGTGCAGGGGATCGTGACGCAGACGGACCTTCTGGAAGCGATAGCGGGCGAAATGCCTAAGCCGGGGCACAATCCGCAGCCACAGAGCGCGACGACAGCCGCCCAACGCTGGAGGGCGCGATTCCTGCGAGCACGCCGCGGAAACGGTGGGCCTTGAGGATAGTAAACCATGGCCACTGCCGCAGCCGTGAGAATTCACCCCGATACGAACAAGCTCACCAGACCGTTGGCGATTTGTGGTCAGCCTGCGACGAAAGTAAATCTCACAAAACGACCGGTGTGTCAGCGAGAAGTCAGGGACTGTGCTCTTCTCGTTAATTCGCTGCAGTCGCTTTCCGTTGGAGCGATCTGCCACAAGTTTCGTCGCGTTTCACCCCAGCTGACTACTAAGGCGCTGCCATAGGTCTGCGTCTAGCTCGAAAAAGTAGCGGTTACACAGATTCGACTTGGCATGCGCCGTGCTCAAGGCTGTGGAATCTAGCAAGGCCACGAGGGAGGCCACGCGCATCATGAGTCGATTTTTGCGACGCGAACAAGGAAGCGATCACGGCCGCCATCTTCACCGAACTAAAGCCGCAGCGCCGAAAAGTCAGGAGGGCCTGAGGCGAAGGGCGGCGCTCACTGTATGCA
>JBKPEA010000042.1:0-13117 GCA_046728175.1 Thermodesulfobacteriota bacterium
GTCGGAAGTGTGTTAGGGGAACGCGCGATGAGGACCGTGACTCGAAAGGGGCTGAGATTGCGCTCTTGGCTCAAGATGAGCTGCACCCCAAGTTCGGTCCACACTGTGAGAGTGGATCTCCGGTGATTCATTCTTCTGATAAAGCTTTTCGGCCCCAGCCTCCACCCCGATCCGAGGCTGGGGTCGAAAGGCTTATCGACACGATGTTCAAGGTGCGGAAGCGCCGCCCACTGGCAAGTTGGTCATGCGTGTAATCCATCGACCAGGCTTGATTGATCCGCACCGGTGCCGGCAGCGGTACCCGCCCAGGCGCGCCGTTTGCGCCGGCGTCGTCTGACCAGCAATCCTTCGCGGCGATACAGCCGGTAAAGGCGTTTGCGATTCACTCTCCAGCCCTGCCGCACCATCACCACATGCAACCGCCGATATCCGTACCGCGGCAACTTCGCCGCCAGCCTCTTCATCATGGCGATCTGCTCGGCTGGTTCGCTCCGCTTACTCTGATAGCGCATCGTCGAGCGCCACACCCCGACCAGCGCACATGCCCTTCGCTCGCTCAGTCCGAACTCCTGCCGTATCCTGCCCACGGCCTCGCGCCTGGCCGTGGGCTCAGTTACTTTCGGTTGAGCAGCCCCTTGAGTGCCTGGTTGTCCAGCGTGAGGTCCGCGACCAGATGCTTAAGGCGCCCGTTTTCATCCTCGAGCTGCTTGAGCCGTCGCGCCTCTGAAACCTCCAGCCCGCCGTACTTCGCTTTCCACCGATAGAAAGTCTGCTCGGCGATGCCGTGCTCCCGGCAAATCTCCTTCGTCGGCTTTCCTGCCTCCGCTTCCTTCAGCACTCCGATGATTTGCTCCTCGCTGAACTTTCCTCTGCGCATGCCGTCCTCCTTAGCATATCCGGAGGATCCGACATCTCACGTGGACCGATTTTCGGGGTGCAGGTCAAAGACACTAGTCGTGTTTGGCTTTGTCAAGCATTACATCTGATTTCACGTATGTAGTTGCGAGCCAACTAAGCGGTACTAATTTGACTTTGCTAGTGGACTGATCTAAGGTTAAACTTGAATTCGGAATTGATATAGGAATTGAGTCCGAATTTGTCCAGCCTGATAGTGGCCCTTCCGCTAGCCTTTGACCACGTTCTGCTAGACCGCAAAAATGTAAGAACAGGAAGGCTTGAGGGAGGCGTTATGGAACGACCTCGTCTTCGTTCAATCCAGAATAGAATCCTTGCAGTTGAAATGACCGGACTAGCTCTGTGTTCGTCATTGAGCGCCTGGTCCGGAGGTGGTGTTGGACTCGCCACGGGAGCAATTGTAGGTGCAACGGTCGGCGCACCAGGTATGGGGGCGTTTATCGGCGCTGTTCTCGGAATGGGCGTCGGATACATTATCGGGAATAGTTTGAGAAACTCAGCGAACCGTCGGCGCAGTGTCCTACTGTGATCGCATCGCATTGCGACGGCTGTGCCTACTGAAAACTCCGAAACCGGCACGGGCGACCGACCTCACAGGGCTGGAAGACATTCCTTTTCAATCATGCCCGCAGGCATCGCGTCCATCGACTTATTCGTGGTGCGCTTTCCACAGCGGGGCCCTCGGCGACCCTGCTCCATCTGGTGCACGATGACTTCGATGGCCCGACCGCGACCTATTCAGGGTCGGTCCATGCCGGCGGCTGGCCGCTGATGCTTTCGTCGCTCAAGAGCTTGCTGGAAACGCGCAAGCCGCTCGCCACGAAGTGAAGCGATCCTTTCGCGCCGGGTAGTGGCGGGAGAACCCGAGCTGCCGGACTGTAAGGTGAAACGACGCGACGATCGTGACTGAAGGCTTCGCGTATGAGGAGCGTCGATGTCCGAGCGTTCGCCGGACACAAGCAAACGTCGACGTACATTATTGAAAAATGGCACGCACGTCGGTCGTTATCGATTCCCTGCGGCAACAGGGCGGAAGCCGCGGAACTGACGGAGACGGTACGAGCGAGAGGAGGAAGCTACAAGAAGGCTTGGCTAGCTCGACCAGCAGCCTAGAATGAAAGGCAGCACGGCGAGAAACCTCGAACGGTTTATCTCAACCCTCCCGAACGGGCGGTGGTTCTCTGCGTTGACGAAAAGGCGCAGATCCAGGCCCTCGACCGCAGCCAGCCGGTGCTGCCGATGCGTCCGGGACAGGCTGAGCGGGCGCACTCCCGACTACCTGCGCCACGGAATCACCAATCTGTTTGCGGCGCTCGACTATAAGGCCGGCACTGTGATCTGCGAGTTCCATCGCCGTCATCGGGCGATTGAGTTTCGCAGCTTTCTTGAGACCATCGACACCGGGGTGCCGGCAAAGTTCGAATGGCATCTAATCCTCGACAACTACGGCACGCACAAAACGCCGGCGATCAAACGCTGGCTGCTGCGCCACCCCCGCTTTCACCTGCACTTCACCCCGACCGCTACTTCGTGGCTCAATCTGGTCGAACGCTGGTTCGCGGCCCTGACCGAAAAGCAATTGCGGCGCGGCGCTCATCGCAGCACCCGCGAACTGGAGGACGCCATTCGCCATTACCTCGACCTCAATAACCGCGATCCCAAACCCTTCATCTGGACTAAAACCGCCGACCAAATCCTCGAATCTCTCGGGCGATTTTGTAAATGAATTTCAAACTCGGACACTAGAGTGGACGGCGGGTTTTCACGGGTCGCAGCTATCTATTGGGCTTCGCGCTTCCGAACTTCTTCTTCCACGTCACGACGGCGTACCACCTGCTTCGTCACTCGGGTGTGCCGATCGGCAAACGGGACCTTCTCGGTTGGCGCTGAAAACGGGACGTTCCGATCTCGGTGCGGTCCGATGTTCGTTCAGAACCTGCCGGGGCAGAGTAGAGGACGCTGGGGTGAAGGTCTTACAGCAGAAGAGATAAAGAAATGCCGATGGCTGAAACCAGCGCTGGTAGCCACGATCGAGTTCCTAGAGTGGACCTCGGACAAGGCGCTTCGCCATCCGAAGTTTATTGCGCTTCGAGACGACAGGAGTCCCCTGGGAGGTAGCGCGCGTATAATGGTGCCTCGATGATAGACGAGACCAAAAGTCTGACATGGTACTTTGGCTACGGCAGTAACATGAACCGCGGCATCTTTGAGAATCGCCGCGGCATGCGCCCGATACAAGAGCGAACGGCCCTGCTCGAAAACTACCGCCTCTGTTTCAACCTGCCGATAGGTCGCGGCGAGCGCGGTGTCGCCAATCTCGAACCGCACTTGGGCGCTCGCACGTGGGGCGTGCTTTACCTGATCACGACCGAACAGTCCGAACATCTTGACCGCACGGAGGGTGCTTCATTGGGGGGATACCGCCGGATTCCAATCAGCCTTATCGTCGACGGCGGTGAGCTGATCTCAGCCTTCACGTATCAGTCAGTGCGGGTAAACTGGGAGCGCAAGCCCTCTCAACGTTACATCAGCTTGCTGATCGAGGGTGCCGTTCAGCATGGTCTTCCGGCTGACTATATCGTTTACCTGCGAAGGTTCGAGTTGGCAGTGGACGAGCGCGTGTCGAAAACATAGTGCTCTTGAAAGAAAGAGATTTTGTTATCCTGGGTTTGAGTAGCAGAGGGTCCTATTTTAGGAGGTGCGGATGGCCGTTGGGACCCATGCATTTCTCGGACATCACCGCCTACAGCCGCGACATAGTTGTATAGTATGGTTATTCGTCCGCAGGAAAATCATAGAGCACGAGCGTAATTTCGTCTCCTGAAATATCCACCCCAAGTACTTTGTTGGTCATGTCGCCAGATTGTGAAATCCTTTTCCAGCGCTGCGCGAAAAAGAAGAGCCTGTTTGTCGAGCACGACGTTGGGAACGAGTATAGCGAAGCCTGGATGCAAATCTGTGGCTGCGTAGAGGGCCTGAAAATCGCTGGCGTTGTTGGTTACAAGAACAAAATCCCCCTCTATGGCATAATTCCGGATAACCCAATCTTTTGTGCTAGCCTTGCCCAAATGCGCGACGTGATGTGCTTCGAAACCAGCTTTCTCGGCCTCGCGCACAAGTTCGACGGTCAGGCATTCATCGATCAGGAACCTCACGACGTGGCCGCGTCCCTGAGAGGAATGCGAAATACGCTTTTCTTGGCGCGACCCCGCCAAGACCGTTTTCGCAGGCGGCCGCGCAGGGGGTATGCGCCAGCATAGATCGGCGCAAGCCGAAGCATTTCTTCTGTGAGTCGGGGGTAGCCTTTGCGAAGGGTTTCTGGCGTTTCTCCTTCGCTCAGAAGCTCAGCGACCGCATGAATCGGAATGCGCGTAGCTCTAAAAACCGGAACCCCGCCGAGCACCTCGGCGTCAACTTCGACAAGTCTTTCAGCTCGTCGCAAATCCTTGATGCGTTGCGTGACTTCCCGCCACGACGGACGAAAGTCCAGAGTCAGCGGTCCGAGGGAGACGAAGCTAACACCTTTCGCCAAAGCGCCCGCGATGGCTTCAAGAGGCGACGACGGAACAACGGCGTCGTATCCTCCATTAACTCCCGTTCCAGACACAGATAGACAAGCGCAGGTTCGCCGACCAAACGCGCAGCCTTAGAGCCGCGCTTCTTGGTCACGCGGGCGGTAATCGTCCTTTTGTCAATAGCGTTGTTCACCGCCTTCAGAGAAAGCCGCGTAAGCACAGCAGCCTCGGCTGGGGTGAAGAACGTCTGTTTCTGAGCCAGCATTCGTGAGCCTCGCAATAAATATTCTCCAATTAGAGAATATATATGGTCGAACGCTCGTTTTCGAGGCTAAAGATAGATCCCGAGAGCCTTCCGTCAGAAAGGGTTTAGCTTCTAGGTTCGTCAATGTTCCCTCAGAGGCCCACGAACAATTCGCGGAAAAGGGACCGACTCCTGGACCGTAATGAAAGATCCGTCTTCGGGGGTTTTGTGGGGGCCGAGATCGGACTCGGACCGATGCATCGAGGTTTTGTTATCCTACTCTCTCCGGATTCTAGAGTTTAGGCTTTCGAGGATTCTATCAGATGGTTTCGAACGAACTCTGACGAAACTCTTGAATGGCATTCAGGAGGTCGACGGTTCGATCCCGTTCAGCTCCACCAATAAAATCAAGCACTTAGCGACCCTCTCCAATCCCACCGATCAACGGATGTAGGCACTATGTAGGCGCTGCGGGTTTAAGGTGTAGCTTTGAGTTCTCCGCCCGTTCGAGGACTGCCGCCGTGCGGACCGGATTCGCACTTCGCGCCAAGGTATCACCACTTGAGCTGAACACTCGCGGACGCAGCGCAGTTGATCTTCCCCGACCTGCGCAGCACCGGCCGCAGTGATCCATGCGATCCCGCGCGATGGAACGTCGGCGATTTCGCACAGGATATGCGCGCTTTCTGCGATGCGCTGGAGATCGAAAAGCCAATTGTACTTGGGCATTCGTACGGCGGCTACGTCGCGATTGCCTACGCGGCGCGCTACCCGGAGCATCCTTCCAGGTTGATTCTTTCCGGTACCGAAACCCGGCCGCATCGGGAAGCTTCGCTCGAGCTCTTCAGGCGCCTGGGTGGTTCGCGGGCATACAAGGCTGCGAAAGGCTTCTTTGCAACCCCGGACCTGAAGGCCGGCGCGGCTTACGCCAGGCCATGGCCGGCCGCTGTACAGCCGCAAGCCGGAGGATCCCAGGAAGCAGCTCCGCATGCAGGTCAACGGCGAGATGACGATGCGCCTGCTCGCGGGTGAACTGCCGACGATCGACCTGACGCCGCGGCTGGGCGCGATTCGGTGTCCAACGCTGATCCTCGCAGGCGAAGACGATCCCGCGTGCCCGGCGGAAACGGCGGCGAAGATGGCCTCGATGCTGGGGGCGCAGCTCGTGCGCTTCGAGCGCATTGCGGATGCGCGACACTCGGTGATAAACGATCAACCGGAAGTGGTGCTTCGCATCCTGCGCGAGTTCATCGCGTCGTGAAGATTCGAATTAATTCATCACCGAAAGCATTGTGACGATTAGCGGAATGATTCGCAGACGCGCAGCAAAATTACTGAGAGGTGTCATGCCCAGTCGGCAATCTGCATTGCAAAAGTATCGATCAGAACGCGTCCGGGCGGTTTACGATCGACGAAGAACCGGTGGTCTAGTTTGGCAGAGAAGGTTCGAGGAATTCCTCCAACTGAGTGAACGATGCATAGTCAGCCTTCGACTCACGACCGGCGACACTGTCTTGGACGTAGGATGCGGAGCTGGCCGGAGTTTCGCCGAGCTCGAAAACAGAGTCGGCGCCAAGGGAAGAATCATCGGTATCGAGCAGAGTCCAGAGCAACTGGCCGCGGCACGAGCGCTGGTAGAGGGCCGCGGATGGAGCAACGTTCTGCTGATCAACACGCCAGTCGAGGAAGTTGAGATACCTTTTGTGGCGGACGCCGCGCTGTTTTCCTTCACTCACGATATAATGCGTACTCCGTCGGCGTTGCGGAACGTGATCGAAGACTTGAAGCCTGGTGGACGCATCGCCGCGATCGGCGTGAAATGGACTCCGTGGTGGCATCTCATCACCAATTGGAGAACTTGGCGGGGTTCTAAAGACTTCGTGACCACCTTCGAGGGTTTCAACAAGCCCTGGAGCCATTTGGAGAACCTGGTCTCGTCACTTGAAGTCGAGTGCACGACTGCCCCGACGCCCCTGATTGGGAGAGCGGGTCTCTACATAGCGGCCGCGGAAAAGTGAACTGACTTGTAGCCTTCGAGCCGCTCCGCGTACTTATGTTCTACTGACTTTGTGATCGATGCTTCGAGCCAGCGCTTGGCAACAAAAAGAATCAACGTTGAGATATAAGATTCGTCCGCGGGCAGGCGCATAAGCACCACTTTCTGATTCCTTTCCCCACCACTGGTCGATCGCGAGGGGCGCCACAGATTCATAGTTCGGGTTCAGATCCGCCTTCTGCCCAGTGAGACCGAGAACTGGGCGTCGATGGAAAATTTCGGTTACGCATGCATCCACGCGCCCGACGAGTTCCATCGCCGATTCTTCTGGAAGGCAGCATCTGAGCAATTGTCGATTCGAATTTCGACAGAGTGATGACGGGGCCGAAGGAAGCCCTCTCCACTTCGCTGACATGAAAACAATCCAGCCTGCTTGCTTCGACCTTGAAGAGCACTGTACCGAACGAAAGAGTTCACCACCGGAGAGTCGGGCTGACGCCGCCCAAGTGACACGCCGCATTCAGAAACCGCACGTTTCGAAGATCGGCGATGAACGCCTCGATCTCGATCTTGGGCGTGGTGGTTTTTCGGGTTGCTGAGATTGGCGAGCCACTCGAGCTCGGTCAGCACCTCGGCCAGGGCACCGAACTGCGCCGGGGTCAGCAGCGTTGCCGCCGCCCGCGATGCCGACCGGCACGGGGTGTTTGACCATTCCATCCGCCATCGTCCTCACCTCCCGCGTTACTCCACGATTACCTTTCGCCCATCTTAGTAGCGATTGGCGCGCAGCTAGGAGCGAGCGAGGCGTGCTCGGGTAGCTGTTGAAATTCGCTAATAGCGCGATACGATCTCGCGCCCCAGCTCTTCAATTCTTCCGCGAGCGTCGTCGTTGGGCAGGCAGAAGGAGATTTCATCCAGGCCCGCCGCTTCGAATTCCCTGATACGTTCGATCAGGTGTTCGCGCGGCGCCGTCATGCTGAAAGCGGAAATTACCTCCGGCGTCAGGAAACGCTCTTCGCCCGGCTTGACGTAAATCGTATGCCCCTCATGGACCTTTAAATACCGGCGATCGGCGGGTACGTCGAGTTTGCCGACATATTCGTCACGATATTTTTCATAAATCGACTGCAGAGATGATGGAAGCTGCGCGGCGACCGCGGATGATTCCCAAAGCGCGTGCAGCGCCACCGCCGCCATCGGACCCATCTGGCTGAGCACGCGGGTCGACGTGAGCGATTCGCCCGGCTTGAGCACGCAGGCCGCCGCAAACAGCGTGGAGGTGAAGTTCTGTAGGCGACCCGCGCGTTGGGCCGCCGATTTAACCGTCTCGAGGTTTTGCCTGAAGGCCTCCACTCCGGACGCGGGTGCCATCCAGCCGTCTCCGATCTCGCCTGCTACTTCTAGCGCCTTCGGTCCTTGCGCCGCGATGACGATCGGGATGCTCTCTTTAATGTTGATGTAGCTGCGGTCAGGATGCATGAAACGAATCCAGCGCTCGCGTTTGCCCTCGCGGTAAAGCACTTCCTCGCCGCTCAAGAGCGCCCGACAGATACGCACATGCTCGCGCAGATCACCCAACCTCACCGGCGGCAGGCCCATCATGAACCGTCCGGTGAATCCGGTGCCGATCCCAAGCATCGTACGCCCTGGCGCCATCTCGTTGATGGTGGCGATCGAATGCGCGGTGACCGGCGCGATACGATTGCTCGGCACCACGATCCCAGTCCCGATTTTGACGCGCTTGGTATGCTCGGCCACCAAGGTCATCGTGGCGTAGACATCGCTGTAGAGCATCTGCGAATCGTAAAACCAAGCGCTGGCGAAACCGAGGTCCTCGGCCACCGCCATGTCTTTCCACGAATCGATACGCGCTGGGCAATTAAGTCCGAATTTCATGAGCGAAATTGGTAGCCGATCGGCAGCTGCGTCACAAACGGCCTTCGTGAATTCGTCAGCAGCAGCGCGTTCCGCGATCCGTGGGCTTCGGTTGTGCCAGGGAATGAGGAATCGCGGTCGAGGATGCTAGTTGAATCTCTTTAGCTCGGGATAATCATCCAGTGTGAAATTGTTGATAAGATCACCAATCAGGCGTTCGCGGGCGTAACCGTCGAGCGTATCGAGATCCCATCCCCCTGCGCGGCTGAGACTGCAGACGACTTCGGGCTCAGAGAACAGGCCGATCTCATCACCGCCCACAAAAAATGTGCGGCCATTGAGCTTGCTAGCCGCGTCGGTGCAAAGCCACACTACCAGCGGGGCGACCTGTTCTGGTCCGCTGTCAGTGGGGATGTTCCCCCGATTTCCCAGAGAATATTTCCCGAGCGCCCGGTCGAGCGATCGCGCGGTCCTGATCGTGTCATTTGCACTGAAATTCTGCACCGACTGAGTTAAAGCTCGCGGCCGAATTGCATTACAGCGTACGCCGAAACGACCGAGCTCACGTGCGACGGCGCGGGTAAGGCCCACGACACCTTCTTTCGCGGCTGAGTAGTTTCCCATCTTGGCATGACCCAGACCGGATTCCGAGCCGGTGTTGATGATTACGCCAGCGCCCTGAGCACAGAAGATTGGACTCGCAAACCGGATCATCGCGAATGCGCCTTTGAGATGAGTCTGTATGACCCGGTCCCAATCATATTCCGGCATCTCATAGATATTGCCCGGCCGCACATTGCCGGCGTTGTTGATCAGGATGTCGAGATGGCCGAATTCGCGGATTGCGCTGTTCACGATTCGCTCCGCTCCTTGCATCGAAGCCACGCTGTCACCGTTCGCCGCCGCTTGACCACCCGCAGCGTGAATCTCGGCAACTACCCGCTCCGCAATCTTCGCTTCGTCCGCGCCACCGCGATTTTCAACAAAAACGTCATTGACAACGACCTTGGCACCCTGTGCGGCCATCAGCAGGGCTTCGCATCGACCGATTCCTCTGCCAGCACCTGTGACGATGGCGACTTTGCCCTCAAGACGCTTCGGGCGCTTTTGCTCGGACATAGGACTTTTCTCCTGTGAAAATCGGCAACCCTGGTGAAGCCCGGCTGCGGCGTGGTCATGCCTGCGTTGTTGAACAGGATATCGAAGCGTCCGAAGCGGTTGATGGTCTCCGCAAATGCCGACTTCATCTGATCAGAATGGCAGACGTCGGCTCTCATAAACACCGCGCGCGTAGCCTTGCTTTCGATTAGCTTGACCGTCTTATCGCCCAGCTCCTGATTAAACGTCGATAATCATCAGGTTGGCGCCTTTGGAGGCCATTATCAGCGCGGTGGTCTTGCCGATTCCGGAGGCGCCACCGGTTATCACTGCCGCTTTGCCGTCCAGATCCATGTTCAATCTCCAATCGCCTGTTCACGTGCACGAACAGTGTGCTGTGGGCAAGGACAATAGGCGAAGCTACCGAAACTCGCGACGCTATGCCATGCGCGCGTGCTTAGGCACATCCAATGCGACAAAGCACGTTGACCGAGGGCTTCGAACGGGCGTATGCGAAATATTCGTTGCGTGATGCGCCCGAGTCAAAAGTAAGATGCGGGAAGCTTCAGTGAGGAGCGGAAAATCATGGCGACATTGTTCAAAGCCACTCCCAAGGTCGACCAATTGCGAGCCCAACTGGGGCATCCCATCGTTGACGCCGATGCCCATCAGATCGAAATGGTCCCACTGTTCCTCGACTTCCTGCGCGAAGTCGGCGGAGCAAAGATGGCACAGCGTTGGCGCGACTACGTAGCGCTGACCCGCCGCGCATTTCGCATGACCCCCGAGGAACGAAGCCAGGCCCGGCCGGGGATTCCCGTCTGGTGGCCCCTTCCAGCCGAGAACACGCTGGACCGGGCAACGTCCTCCCTGCCCAAGCTGATGCATACCCGGATGGACGAAATCGGTCTCGACTTCGCCATCGTCTATCCCAGCCTCGGTTTGTTTGTAGTGACGTTGCCGGGGATGGCGGATGATGAGTTGCGCCAGGCTTCCGCCCGTGCGTTCAACAATTACAACGCCGACGTTTTTCGCGGCTTTGGTGATCGATTGACTCCGGCGGCCGTGATTCCGATGCACACCCCGGGTGAGGCCATCGCCGAATTGGAACATGCCGTAAAGACGCTCGGTCTCAAGGCCGCAGTATTCGCCGCCGACGTGTTACGCCCGGTCCCCAAGCCGGAGAAGGACCCGGCCGCTATCGCCGAGTCCTATTATTACGACTGTTTCGGCATCGACAGCCCGCACGACTATGACCCGGTCTGGCGAAAGTGCATCGAGATGCGGATAGCGCCGACATTTCATTCGGCTCCCATCGGGCGCGGCACGCGGGCCTCGATCAGTCGCCATCAATACAACCAACTTGGTGGCTTTGCAGAAGGAGGGGAGGCTGTATCCAAGTCCCTGTTTTTCGGGGGTGTAACTCGCCGTTTTCCTGACCTGCGCTTCGGATTTCTTGAGGGCGGCGCCAGCTGGGGGATAGCGCTCTATGCGCGGCTGGTGGAGCACTGGAAGAAGCGCAATTACGGGGCGATGCAGCGCCTTGATCCCGGGCGCATTGATACCGCCCTGTTCGGCCGGCTGATCGATGAATTCGGGCACGAACGCTTGAAGCCACACCGCGATCAGATCGTAAAGAACGTGATCTTCGGTGATCGCATGGAGGAATTGGACGACTGGCGTGATTGCAAAATCACACGCGCCGAGCAAATCCGCGATCTTTTCGTGCCCAACTTCTTCTTTGGCTGCGAGGGCGACGACCGCTCAGCCGCGGCCGCGTTCGATCGCAGGATGAACCCTCATGGCGCGGCCTTGAACCCAATGTTTGGTTCCGACATCGGTCATTTCGATGTAGAAGACATGCGTGGAATTCTGCAGGAGGCGCACGAATTGGTTGATTGGGGCCTCATGAGCTCGGAGGACTTTCGGCGATTCTCCCTGGAGAACGTTGTCCGCTTACATGGTGGAATGAACAAGAATTTCTTCAAGGGCACCAGGGTGGAAACAGAGGCAGAAAAGATTTTGGACACCGAGAAGGCCCATAATGATCGCGCCGAGGATCCGGCGCCAGCACACAGCTTACGATGACCAGAGCCCGAGCTCGCTCCGGTCTTTTTTGGCAAAACGCAGCGTCTCCCTAAATCGTCTACTTTGACTCCAATTTTCATTTTTCGAATAGGACGCCGCGTGGAGGAAATCATGGGAAAACTCGAGAACCGGATCACGCTAATCACGGGGGGCGCTTCGGGGATCGGAGAAGCGACGGCGAAATTATTCGCTGCTGAGGGCGCGCGGGTGATTGTCGCCGATATCGACGAGAAGAACGGCCAGCGTGTTGCCAACGAGATCGGTGTCGCCGCCGCTTTTCGCAAGACCGATGTGAGCGATCCGACGCAGGTCGAGGCGATGGTGAAGTTTGCGGTAGAAGGCTACGGACGGCTGGACGTCCTCTTTAATAACGCTTTTGTCACGCGGATGGGACCGGTGGGCAAGCTGAGCATCGAGGACTGGAACACGACAATTACGATTGTGCTCTCCGCGGTCTTTTATGGGATGCGCTTTGCCTTGCCCCAGATGGTCACGCAGGGCGGTGGCGTAATCGTCAACACCGCTTCGATTTCAGGTTTGGCCGGTGACTATGGAGCCGGAGCCTACAACGCGGCCAAGGCAGGGGTGGTGAACCTCACGCGCACGGCGGCGATTGAATACGCCCGTAAGAAAATCCGCGTGAACTGCGTCTGTCCCGGAATGATCGAGACCCCCGCTGTGCTCAACGGTTTGATCGCGCAGTCTCGCGATCCTGCGAAGCTCCGCAAGCTCAACGAGGAGTGCCATCCCATCGGGCGCATGGGCCAGCCCGAGGAGATTGCCAAGGTCGTATTGTTCCTGGCCTCGGACGATGCCTCCTTCGTGACGGGGAGCGCCTACGTAGCCGATGGCGGCGTTACCGCGCACACCGGTCTGACAGGGCACCCGTTACGCTAGTCAGGGTCCTTGGGTTAATCTCTGCGGGGCGGTTTGAGCGTCGCTTCGAGTGATCCTGCAACAACGAAGGCCGTTTGCAAGCCGAGGCGGGCCTGATCGCTGGAGCTTACGCACCGGGAATCAACGCTTTCAACGACCTGTCGATTACCTCGTTTCGCGACCTTTTCGAGCCCTCGAGTGATGCCCTCCGGATCGCAACACGCATGGGAGCGCGCAAAGATTAATCCTGAGTGGATGGTAAGGAGTACACCGTGAAAGCACAGCCTTGCCTAGACCTGGATTTTGTCCGCTCTCAGTTTCCCGCCTTTGCCGAGCCGTCTCTCCACGGGCAGGCATTCTTCGAGAACGCGGCGGCTCGTACGCCTGCGCCCAGGTCATCGCCCTGCTCAACGAGTACTACCGCCGGCTCAAGGTGCAGCCGTACTACAGCTACCCGGCCGCGACTGAGGCCGGTCAATGGATGGATCGTGCTCACGTCCGCCTAGGGGA
>JBKPEA010000043.1:0-25976 GCA_046728175.1 Thermodesulfobacteriota bacterium
CAGGTTTTCCTCGCGCACCGAGATGTTCTCGCTCAGGGTCTTGAGGATCTGCCGCAGGTGATGCGGATCGACCGGCTTGCGCAGATAGTCGAGCGCGCCCAGCTTGATCGCCTGGACCGCCTCCGGAATCTCTCCTTCACCGGAAACAATGATCGTCGACAGCTCCACCCCCATCTCGTGGATGTCCTTCAGCAACGCGAGCCCGTCGCGCTTGGGCATCTTGAGATCGCACAAAAAAATGTTCGGTGAGAAACTCTCGATCAACTCGATCGCGCGGTCGCCATCTTCCGCGACCGCGACTTCGTACCCCCACGCGGTGAGCGCCTCAGACCAGTCCTCGTGAGTCGCTCTGTCGTCTTCCGCGACCAATACTCGCTTTCGATCAGACATGCTTTATAAAATCACTCCAGCCCACTTACTGCACGCTGTCGTTAGCGCAATCCGCGGCCACGGACCTCCGGACGTGTAGCAAAGGAACCGGTTTGGCCGATCTGTCTCTTTAAGAATCAACAAAAACAACGTTGTCACAACCTGCAACGCGTCTCTTTAGTCCTGGGCTCCATCTTTTTGCCCTATGGCTCCGAATAGGCCCAAGACCCAGGTCTCTAAAGCGTGTTCTTTTAGGCATTGATCCGCAGACGCATTTTCTTGAGAAGCTTCTCATCAATTTTGACTGCACCATCTCCGACTTGCAATCTCGACCTGCGCACCGAAGTGGCATGTTTGTTGCGATGATGGGAATCAATTCCGAAGTGTTTCGACGGATTAGGAGGTTGAGCAATGGCTGAGACGAAATTGCACGACATCGACAGCGCCGCCGACACGGTTCACAATGCCGCCTCGGCAGGACGCAAGGCACTCGAGGAAGGTTACGAAAACATTCGCGAGTATGGAGAAAAGTCGCTGACCTACGCTGGCCGGTTGTCTGGGGACCTGGTTGAGTTCGTGAAGCGTGAGCCCCTGATCGCGGTAGGCGCGGCCTTTCTCGTGGGTTACGTGGCGGCTCAGGTGTTTCGTCGTTTGCCATCGTGAACCATGCCCCGTGAAGAAAATTCATCGTCCAACGACGAGCAGGACACCCCGGACCTGCGAAGAGCACTGAAACGCAGCATTGAGGCGAATCCGCTTTCCGCGCTTGCTATCGCAGCCGGCGCGGGGTTCGTTTTCGGCGGCGGTCTTCGAAATCGTTTAGGTAGGGCGCTCCTCGCTTTCGCGGGCAAAAGGCTCGCGGGAGAACTGATGCTGAGCGCGATAGCGACATCGAGCAATGGTTCTAGCAGACGAAATCTCAAAACTTCAGGATCAGCTAGCAGAGGCCGAAACGGATCTCCGGCAGAGTCTGTCCGAAGTCAATCACCGGGTCGAAGCGGTCGACTTTAGGCCCCGGCTTGAGCGCGTGATCAAAGGGCATCCGCTGGTTTCCGCGGCATTGGCGGTGGCCGCCGGCGCGGCGGCGGGGAGCCGTACGTGGCGTCTATCAGTTATGGGGGCTCTCGGGCTGGGCCTGCTCTTCGGTCTTGAGCTTGGGGCTCTGCTACCGGAAGACAAGGGCGGTTAGTCGTGCAGCAGGACGAAAAGATCGGCGACGGCCCACGCAAGCTTGAGGCGCAGGACTGGCCCACCTTGGTCGCGCGCATCGTCGCTGATGTGGCGCGCATAGTGCAGACCGAGATTGGTCTGTTTCAGGCGAGCCTGAGCCCGATTTTCTCAGCGGCCATCGATCGATTGCTCGGCAGCACAATCGCGCTTGGGGCGTTTCTTGCCGGTGGCCTGTGCCTGCTAGCGGCGTTTGCGGTATTCGTGCACCGCTGGCTTTGGTGGGATGCATCGCTGGCGATCGCCGGTGTCGTCAGCGTCATCGCGGGCTACGCGGCAGCACAAGTGGCAGCGCTGCGCGCGAGCCAATCCATTGACGCCCTGCAGCGATCTTTTCAACGCGAGACCGTTGGCAAGGAGCGCGCAAGCTCGAACGCGACTGCGACGCGGATGATTGACCGGACCTGAGTCGGGGTCGACCAACCTGGAAACCCGGACACGGGAGATCGTCGTTCAGCAGGAGTCATGTTCCTGATCGACGATGATGTCCTAGTCTCGACGTACCGGGCAGCCGATTCTCAAAAAGGACCTTGTCGTTCGCCGCAATCGATGCCCCTTCTCGAAGCCGCCGCGCAGGGCGCACGTCCGATCAGTTCTCGCTCAACAGAACCACGACCGTGGCGGCGGGCATCCGTAGGCCGCCCTGCTGCCGCACGACCTTCCCAGACGACAACAGTATTTTGCCCTCGCCGCACGGCAGGGTTCGCTCGCCGTCGCCCAGGTTGCAGAGAACTGAAATCGGCCCTCGGCGCATTGTGATCCATCGTGCGGCCTCATCGTATTCGACCTGGGTCGCCTCGAGAGACACCTGCGTCAGCGCGGGCACCTCGCGGCGCAGTCGAATCAAGGAACGGTGCCACTCAAGGATCTCGCGATGCGGTGAACGGTCGACTTCGTTCCAGTCGAGCTTCGATTTGAGGAACGTGTCACGCGCTTGAGGATCGGGTATTTCCTCGGGTCTCCACCCCAAGGCGGCGAATTCACGACGTCTGCCCGCTCGCACGCTCTGCGCCAAAGCGCGGTCTTGATGGTCGGTGAAATACAGAAATGGAGCGGATGCGGCCCATTCCTCCCCCTGAAACAGCATGGGGACAAACGCGCTGCTCAGAACGAGAGTCGCGCCGATCTTGAGATGAGCGATGTCCATCAGGTGTCCGCTTCGTTCGCCTTTTGCACGATTGCCCACCTGGTCGTGGTTCTGCAAGAAGACCACGAACTTGCTGGCGGGCAGACCCTGAGGACTGCGGCCGTAGTGGCGCTGTCGAAACGCCGAATAGCGTCCGTCAAAGACGTAGGGATGCTTCAACGCTTTGGCCAGATCGGTGATGGTGCCGAAATCCTGGTAATAGCCGGTCTTCTCACGGGTCAGAACACTATGGAGCGCATGATGGAAATCATCGCTCCATTGTGCGTCGATGCCGTAGCCACCGGCTGCCGGTGCCCGCACGATGCGGGGATCGTTCAGATCGCTTTCGGCGATTAACAGCAGTTTTCGTCCCAGCTGCGCTTCAAGTTTGCGCGTCTCCGCTGCAAGCTGCTCAAGAAAATGAACCGCCGACATGTCAAAAATCGCGTGTACCGCGTCCAGGCGCAGCGCATCGAAGCGGTAGTCGCGCAGCATGGTCAGCGCGTGATCGCAGAGGTAGCGGCGCACTTCGTCGCTGCCGGGAGCGTCGAGATTGACCGCACGACCCCACGGCGTTGCATATCGATCGGTGAGGTAATTGCCAAATCGCTCGAGGTAGTTACCCAACGGTCCGAAGTGGTTGTAGACGACGTCGGCGATGACGGCGAGGCCGCGTTGGTGGCAGCCATCGATCAGCCGTTTTAGGCCCGCGGGTCCTCCATACGCGTGGTGAGGCGCGTAGATGTCAACGCTGTCATACCCCCATCCATGCGACCCGGAGAACTCATTTACCGGCATCAGTTCGACATGCGTGACGCCCAGGTCGACGAGGTGATCGAGATGCTCGATCACGCCATCAAAGGTTCCATCCTGCGTGAATGTGCCGACGTGCAGCTCGTACACGATAGCCTGGTCAAAGGCGGTCACCTTCCAGGCGTCATGTCGCCAATGAAACTCATCGTGATCAACCAGCCGAGAGGGACCGGCAATGCCTGAAGGCTGCGATTGCGTGCGCGGGTCGGGAAGCCGCTCGCCGTCATCCAGGACAAACCAGTAGTCATCACCAGGGTGCGCTGATGTGACCTCGGCTTCGTACCATCCCCCAGGCTTCCTGGTCATGGCGAAGCGGCGCTGGGCGGTTTCGACCGCTGCTTTACCTGCCTTGGGAGCCCAGACTCTGAAACCAGCCATAGATGCTAGGTGCGCGAGAGCAAGCAGACCGGGAATTCAGCGAGCAACGATCGGAGTGGCATCGTCCCGTCACCGACCCGTGCGCCAGTGAATTCGTTCCTCCACACCCCTGCCGGAAGCTCAAGTGAAGTATCGCGCCAGTCACTCCCCAGTTTCGCGACCAGCCGCGGTGCCACAGCGATCGCACGGCCTCCGCGGCTGTAAGCGATCGCGTGCTCGCGCCGGCTTCCCAGAACCTCGAGCGACTCGAACCCGGCCGAGGGTCCGAATGCTTCGGGCATGCGCCGGCGCACCTGCAGGGCCTGGCGCACCACCCATAGTTTCGGCAGTCCTTCATCGGCGCGCCGCATGATTTCGGAAACGGTCATATGCTCGACCTCGTTCAGGAGCCGGCGCCGCGATTCGTAGTCGACCGGCGTGCGATTGTCGGGATCGACCAGCGCGAAGTTCCAGAGCTCGGTGCCCTGGTACAGATCGGGTACGCCCGGGGCGGTCAGCTTGAGTAGGGTCTGGGAGAGCGAGTTCAGGCGTCCCAGGGAGATCAAAGGCCGCACAAATTCCTCGAGATCGTCAAGAAACATCGAATCCTGCAGCAACGCGGCGGCAAAATCGCGAATTGCGGCTTCGTATGCCGGGTCCGGATGGCTCCACGAAGTATGCTGCTTGGCCTCGCGTACGGCCTTCTCCAGGTAGGCGAGGAGGCGCTGCTCGTTGATGGGCCAGGTACCAACCAGGGTCTGATAAAGAAGATACTCGGTGTTCCGGTCGCGAAGTGGGGAAGGCCAGTGCCGATCGTTCCGCCGTGACCAGCGCGCCACCGCGGTGCACCATCGATCCGGAATCTCCGAAAGGACATTGAGGCGCGCGCGCACATCCTCACTGCGTTTCGTGTCATGGGTTGAAGAAGCCAGCATGGTCCGGGGCCAGGTGCGCGACATTTCCGTGGCGGTTGCGTAGAAGCGGTCGGGCGAGGTGCCAAACACACGCGGATCGCCGCCCACCTCATTCAGCGAAACAGCTCGATTGAAACAGTAAAAAGCCGTGTCTTCTATGCCCTTTGCAACTGCTGGGGGCGTCATCTGCTGGAGCCGCAACACCAGCTCGGTTTCCGCATCGCCACGAATGCGGCGCAAGAGCACGTCGCCAAGAAAGTCGAAAAGGTCGTTTCCCAGGTCCGGGCGCGCACGCCTGGCTCGTTCAACCGCCGTGATGATGTACCCGACGCAGGCAGCTTCCAGAAATTCGGAATCGGCCCGCGCATAGGTGCGATAAACTGGAAAGCAGGCGACCACTTCGCGCAGCGCTTCGTGGACCTGATGGCGGGTGTAGTCGCGATGCCGCCGGTGCCGCTCACAGACCTGGAGGAGCAGATGAGTCAGGCGGTTGAGGTCACTGCCGAGGCTCTCGCTCAAGACCGCGCGCTTCTTTTCACGGCACAGCGCCTCGAAGTCCGCGCTTTCGCCGGTGAATTCCGTGTAGAACCGCGTGAGCGGCTCTTCGGCCGCCGAATCGATGAATAGCCCGTTGCACAGGTTAAGAAAGTCGTAGCCGGTGGTTCCGGCCACCGGCCAATCGGTCCGCAACCTTTCCCCCGGCATGAGAATTTTTTCGACCACTATCCAGGCCTGCGGCGCTGCATCATGGAGGCGCTGCAAGTAAGCGGTCGGATCGCGAAGACCATCAACGTGATCTATCCGGATCCCGTCGATGAGACCCTCGGACGCCCAGCGCAGCGCCAGCGCGTGGATCTCGTCAAACACCGCCTGGGTCTCGGTGCGCAGGCCTACCAAAGTGTTGATGTCGAAGAAGCGCCGGTACCCGAGGTCGCGCTCCGCGGTACGCCAAAAGGCGAGCCGATAATTCTGCCGCTCCAGTAGCTCGTCGAGCAGATTGGGATCGGCATTGATTTCGGCAACCACGCGGTCGATGGTGCGCGCGACCACTTCATGTTCGGAAATCAGGTCGGCGAGCATGAATCCAAGCAGCTGCTTGTCACGATGCCGCCGGGTGATGTGTTCGTCGTCGGTGGCGGTAGGCAGCGGCAGGCTGGCGAGCCCCTCCGCGATGAAGCTCAGCATCTCGGAACTGCAGCGCAGGGCCGCGGACGTGAGCAACACTCCAAGCGAGCGAGGCGCCACCGGAAAAGTGCGATCCTTGTACCGGATGACGAATTTTGCGCCGTTGCGTACCAGTTGCAGCTCCCCCGCTTCCAGCACTCTGCCGTAGTGGTCGCCGAGAACCGGTAACAGGACGAGGTTGCGCAGCCTCTGCTCGGGCGAGTCCCATTCGACGTCGAAGTACGCGGCGAACTTGCTGGAGGGCCCGTTTTCCAGAACGTCCCACCACCACTGGTTGCCCCACTCGCTGATTGCCATGTGATTCGGGACGATGTCGACGACCAGGCCCAGGAATCGTTCGCGGAGCGCCGCACACATTCGCGCGAACTCTTCTTCACCGCCGAGGTCGGCACTTACCTGGCTATGATCGATTACGTCGTAGCCGTGCGCGCTTCCTGGCGTCGCCTGCAGGCAGGGTGAGCAGTAAACATGAGAGATGCCGAGCGCGGCCAGATAGTCACCAAGCGCGGCAGCTTCTCGGAAGCCGAAGTTGCTACGCAGCTGAAGACGGTACGTCGCGAGAATTTCACGCGACACGGCGCAAAATCACGGTCGACCGTGCTCCGACATGAATCGCAGTGCCCGCAGCGCAGCGCGGGCCAATACTTTCCACCGACGCCGTGGCGGTGTCCAGAATTCGCTGCCACGACCTGCCCCAGTCCAAATCCGGGACAAGGAAATCGAGTGCTTCGTAGTGAGCATTGAAGATTACGTAGAAGGTCTCATCAAGCACGCGCCTTCCGTTCGTGTCCAGATCCGATATGCTGCGCCCGCTCAAGTAGACGCCTAGCGATTTCGCAAAACCGACATTCCAGTCTTCGGCCGACATCTCGGTGCCGTCGGGCCTGAACCATTCGATGTCTTTGGGGCCGCCTGCGCGGATCGGGCGCCCCCGAAACCACGATCTGCGCCGAAACACCGGATGCTTCTTGCGCAGCGCAACCAGCGACCGCGTGTATTCCAACAGGGCCGAATCGGCAGTGTTCCAATCGAGCCACGAAAGTTCGTTGTCCTGGCAATAGGCATTGTTATTGCCGCGCTGGGTGCGCCCGATCTCGTCGCCGGCCAGAATCATCGGCACGCCCTGGGAAAGGAGTAGGCTCACGAGCAGATTACGAACCTGCCTGGCGCGCAGTGAGACGACCTCTGGATCGTCAGTCGGTCCTTCGACCCCGCAATTCCAGGAACGATTGTTACTCCCGCCGTCGCGATTGTCTTCACCGTTCGTCTCGTTGTGCTTGTCGTTGTACGAAACCAGGTCGCGCAAGGTGAAACCGTCGTGGGCGGTCACAAAGTTGATGCTTGCATGGGGTCCGCGCCCGGACGCCTCGAATAGATCAGAGCTTCCCGTAAAGCGTGAGGCAAACTCGGCCAAGGTCTGATCGGCGCCCCGCCAATAGTCGCGTACGCAGTCGCGAAACCTCCCATTCCATTCTGACCAACCCGGCAGAAACTCGCCCAACCGATAGCCACCATCGCCGAGGTCCCAAGGTTCCGCGATCAACTTCATGTTACGTAATACCGGGTCCTGGCCTACCGCGCTCAAGAAATTTCCGAAGCGATCAAATTGCTCAGAACCCCGTGCAAGCGTAGTTGCCAGATCAAATCGGAAACCATCCACGTGCATTTCGATGACCCAATAACGCAGACTATCCATAATCAGGCGCAGGACGGCAGGATTTCCGACATTCAGGGTGTTGCCGCACCCGGTGAAGTCGCTGTAGTAGCGCCGATTATCGGGACGCAGTCGATAGTAGGAGGGGTTGTCGATACCGCGGAAGCAAAGCGTCGGTCCGAGATGGTTGCCTTCGGCGGTGTGGTTGTAAACCACGTCCAGAATGACTTCGATCCCAGCCGCATGGAGCCGCTTCACCATCTCCTTGAACTCACCTACCTGTTGGCCGGCGGCTCCGCGCGACGAGAAACGCGAATCGGGCGCGAAAAAGCCAATCGTGCTGTATCCCCAGTAGTCGCTCAATCCGCGCGCCAACAGGCTCGCCTCGGCAATGGAATGGTGAACCGGCATCAATTCGACTGCGGTAATTCCCAGCCTTTTGAGATATTCCAGCGCCGGCTCCGAGCTCATCCCCAGATAGGTTCCGCGCTCCGATTCCGGAATCTGAGGATGACGGGCGGTAAATCCCTTGATGTGGAGTTCATAAAGGATAGTGTCGCTCCAGGGAACTCTCGGGGGTCGATCGTCGCCCCACTCAAACGCCGGGTCGATCACGATGCTTTTTGGAATCGCCGCGGCGTTGTTGCGATTGTCGCGGCGCAGGTCTTCGAGCCGTTCCCCGACCCGATAGCTAAATAGACTCTCGTCTAGGCGAACCCGACCTTCAATCGCTTTGGCGTAGGGGTCGATCAACAGTTTGGAAGCGTTGAAGCGGAGGCCGCTTGCAGGATCGTACGATCCCCGTACCCGGCACGCATAGCGCTGCCCGGGCGCGAGTCCAGGCATATATGCGTGCCAAATCTGATCGGTCCGCTCCTCCAGCCGGATGACCGAGCTGGGCAGTGGTGAATCGGCTTTATCGAACAGGCAAACATCAACTCCTTCGGCCGTCTCCGAAAAGAAAGCAAAGTTAACTCCCCGTCTGTCCCACGACGCGCCCAAGGGAAAATTCTGCCCGGGCCGGACTTTCCCAATTTTGGTGCTGACGTTCATTTTTCCACCGCCGGAGGATGAAGGTTGCGCGGTTTCGCCTTGGGGGTCTACCGCGTTCATGACGGGCAAGTGGCGAGGATTGGCGATTGCCGGGCGACGGAACTTAAACCTTGATGAGCGGTTCCTGGACCCATTTGATATCGGTATGAACGAGGTCTACGCCGCCGACGGCGAGCGCGAGCTGCTGAGCGCGTAAAGCCGCTTCCGCTTTTGGAACTTCGCCCCGGAGCGTGACGGTCCCGTCAACGCTTTTGACTTCGATCCCGCACTGGCGAGTCCTCGGATCGCTTTGTAGCGCGTTCCGCACTCGGGTCGTGAGTGCAAGGTCGGCGAAGGAGGACGCGATTGGGGAACTGCTGGTCGATGTCATCCGTTCGTGTCCTTTCTCTGGGGTGTTTAGAAATTGGTTCGGGTGTGATTAGCAATCGCTGGGCCAGAAATTGTTAATTGTGGTTCTGGAGATTTCTTATACCCTGCGACACTCTGAGAATTTTTTTCACGGTTCTTCTGCCTTCAAGCGGTGGTCCCGACGTCCGCGAGAACTGGCCACCGAACGTGAGCACACGATCTGGATCTGGCCAGCTGCAAGCAGAATTAAGGTTTAGAGGCACGGTCAGATTCTTTGATGAGCAGGCTTCGGGTCCCTGTCAAACCACTTAGTCATTGTCCGCAACCCATCGCGCGCGGCCCTTAAGGTCAAAATGTTCTAAGCCAACCATAGCTGACAGATCTAGTCGAGACGGCTGACTCATCTCTGACGCCGGGGCTCCCCGCTTTTGAGCAGCTTTTACAAGGGTTCACCAGAAAAATGATTCTGAACTTAATGGATCATACCGACAAGGCTTATCTTGACTAGTTAAAACTCCAGCAGACTCGGCGTCTATCGCTCTTTCTCCGGGCATATCACTTGCGTGAAGGTTGGGATGTCTAAAAACGAGGTGGATTGATGGACCGCACGATCGGCGCCGCGCGAAAAGTCTTCGCTGAGGTGGCGGTGCCGGAGCAAAGACGGGGAGGGCAGCTGCCTGTGCTGGCGGCTGGCGCAATTGTCGCTGCCGTCGTGCTGGTGGCGCTCGCAAACCCCCGCGGTTCAGTCAGCATCGCCTTGGCTGGTGCGGTTGGGCTGGCATGTGTGGTCGCATCATTCGTCTACACAGTCCGCCATCGAGATGCGGTTATCATCGCCGTGCTGCTCACGGAGATGTTAAGCGCAAATGTTTTCATGCCAGAAGGTTTCAACACGGCCACTCGGTATGTGCTGAACTTCATCTTCTGCGCACCACTCGTCCCTCTCCTGTGGCGTTCGGGTCTTATCTGGCAGGGCAGCTTTCGTCTCCTGCTCTTCTACTTTGTCTGGTGCCTCATCACAGTCACGTATTCGCTAGTCCCGGTCTATTCGTTAGGACGCCTGCTCAGCTCGCTCCTTTTGGTGTCGGCGATGGGCGTCCTTGCGCTTGAAGTGTCCGATAAGCAGGACGTGACGCGGCTGCTGCGGAATTTTCTCATCGGATGCGGCATCCTGGTCGCTCTGTTAGCTGCGTCCTATGTCCTGCTGCCGCACGACCTAACCTTTGCCTCGCCGTATTCGCTTGATGTCAACGGCAACCCGATCCCCGGAGCGATCAGTGAATCCTCCGGTGGCATCGCTCGATTCGTCGGTATTTTCACCCAACCCAACGAGGTCGGATCACTGGTTCTTGTTACTGTTGGCGTCGCGATTGTCTACTGGATGTCGGCTTCGAAGCGGACCAAATTACTGCTGGCAGCTTTGATTAGCGCGGCTTTAGTGCTCGGGGTCTTATCTGACTCGCGATCTTCGATGGGTGCGCTGGTGGCTGGAATTATCGTCTTTTTTCTCTGGAGATATAGATGGCGTGGCATCCTGGTGGCGGCGTTGGCAGTAGCGGCGGCCACTTTGGTGATGGTCTTGATGCTCGGTGAAGTGCGGAATTATGTCGCTCGCGGCGACGTTTCAACTTTAACCGGCCGAACCGAGGTGTGGGACTACGCGGTGGATCAGATAAAGGAAGCGCCACTCCTCGGATATGGGTACCAGGTCGAGGGTGCGATTTACGATTTGCGTCATTTTCCCATCTGGTATGGGCCTTGGGACGAGGGTCCACGGAGTTCGATTCACGAGAACTATTTAGGGCACATGGTCGGCGTCGGAATACCTGCCACTCTGCTGTGGCTCCTCGTGATGCTACGGCCCTGGGTTTCGCTGTTTAAGCGCGATGAAGACCCGTGGGGTCTCAAGCCGCTAGCGCTTATGGTCGCTCTCCCTTACTTTATTGTAAATT
The DNA here is from genome assembly GCA_046728175.1 of Thermodesulfobacteriota bacterium. Classification (GTDB taxonomy): domain Bacteria; phylum Desulfobacterota; class Binatia; order Binatales; family Binataceae; genus JAFAHS01. The sequence goes on from JBKPEA010000043.1 coordinate 10,999, forward strand.
TCGCGGAGAGCAGTGCCGGCGATTGCGCGTACTGCGACGGATTGATCTTCATGCTGTGCTGGGCACTAGCGGAGCGCGCGCGATTACAGGCGCTAGAAACCGCAAAGCGGGACCGGGAGATCGCGCTTGCTGAGATGTCACCGGCCGCCGCCGCAATTGCTTCCGCCGCCGTGAACCCGTGAATCCGACTCGGATATCCTAATCCGGCCAGTTGACCGCAGGCCATCTGGTTTTCCAGCTTTTTTGCGCGAACGCATTTTGGACATTGCCGATATAGCCGATGGCACCGCTGTTAGAGTCGCCGTCGAACCAATTACCTGAATAATGAAGCCTGCGGTGTAGCCGTTTGCCGCGTAGGCGCAGAGCTGTGCACCAGTGGGAGTTGTATTGTTCGGCGTCTGCTTGTCCGGAACCATCTCGGTTTCGAACCCGATCGTCTGTGCGCAGGAACTCTCCGTAGGGAGCGCGGAGCTTGCCGGCAAAGTGGCGAAGTTTGCCGGGGACGGCGACTGCGAGCTGGACGACTGCTGGTTCTGGACATTGACAGTGATATTGGCCGAGGAGTTAGCGGGTCCCTGCTTTTGAAAATCGCTCAATCTCGAGCGAGTGAGGTCCGTTGGTGACGAGGGTGGAATTCCACGTGAATGTCACTTTGCGTTTCCGGGGCTGCCGACCATCGCTCCGTCGACTAACAGCTGCGATGAGTGGTGAACTTCGCTTTGATGGTGACGGCGCTGCTGACGGTGGCGTTGCTGGCGGGAGCGGTGATTTTTACGTGCGCCTGCAAAAGGGACTGGGTGAGCGATCAGGAGAATCACCACCACGCCGATCGTAAATCTCAGTTGGCCTGCGCTCTTAGCCAGACCCCTCCCCGCGATTCGCATGACACTTGCTCCTTTCCTTTCTGGTGCGACCGAGCTGTGACGCGGCAGCATCACGCTTGGCCAGCGCGATACGCGATGGCGATAGAGCAGGGCTGCAGAAGGGAAGAATGCGAGCTACCCGGCGAGATCCGCGGAACTTCCGCTGGAACTGGTCTTCTTTGCTCGCAGACGCTTAAGAATTCTGCCCTTTAGGGCAAACGCGGCGGGGAGCCATCGATATGCACCCATCAGCTTCAGATGAAATTCGAGCGGCCAATCCGAGGGGTCAACCGCGACCCTGCCGGTTACAAACTCGCCCGGAGCCCTGAAAGCCATGGTCGGATCGCACGTAAATACCCGCTCGTAGCCCGCCTGCAAACACCACTCGAGCGCTTCGGAATTGTAGGCGCCAAACGGAAAGCAAAACAGAGTGATGTCCCGTCCCAGGATTTGCTCTAACGCGCGCCGCGAACGTTGCAGTTCATCATGACCTCGATTCGCGTCGACTGCGGACATGCGGGTGTGCCGGGCAGTGTGCGATCCAATCGCGATCAATTCCGGCGGCATGCGCCGCAATTCCTCGGTGGTCATCAAACGTTCACTCGGATCGGACTCGAGCCTTTGGCCGAGAAAATCGGACACTACGAACGCGGTCGCTGGAATTCTGAGGCGTTCAAGCACAGGGACGGCATTCTCTAGTATGCTGAGATAACCATCGTCGAAGGTCACCGCCCCCACCCGCGCTCCAGGCGCCAACAACCCGCAGTGGTTGGCGCGCACCGGCTGGACGTGCCGGCGCAAGTGCTGCATCTGGCGGGCAAACCGATCACGATGCGCTGGCACCACGTGATGGTAGTAAAGCACCACGCCGGAGCCGGGAGGGGTCTTACCGACCAGGCGCAAAACAATGCGCCAACCCCCTAGGCCCAGGTACAAGCAGAAGCTCACCAGCAGCTTGATAATTCGCTCAAGCATTGCGAAACCGCCGAATCGCCTTCAAATAAAATGCCATCGTCGTACAAGTACCGATGTGCCTGCCTGTTTGTAAATTTTCATTCTTCCACCCCGTCAGGGAGCGCAGCATCCTCGGTTTCAAATTATGTGGTCGTAGGGTAATTTCTACAAACTAGACGGGCGGAAAACTCAAGCATTTGGTCTGACCATGAGCACAGACCTTTACATTTCTTGATCGTACTTGAAGACGCCTGCAAGTTGATTCTGGCTCGGCCATTGCTTGGTGTCGTCAGCAACTGAGTGCTTCGAAGCAAAAGCCAATGTCTACCTTCCCTCGGCACGGCTCTCGCCGCGAACCCAGATTCCTCAAAGTTTAGCCAAAAAGGGGATCTCCCAGTGGGCTGAACTCATTGTTCGCCCGTCCGAAGCGCCGCATGGCCCAGACGAGAGTTCAGATCGCAATTGAGCGAATAGCTGGCCGCCTGCACCGCGCCCGGCATATCGCGCCCGGCCCGCCGCCAGTGAAAGTAAACCTGGGCAGCGGAATGGTTGTAGCGCACGGCTGGATCAACCTCGATGCGAGTCTGAAGGCATTGCTGAAGGGTTGGCCGGCTTTCGCTTTGCGCGCGATCTATCCCTTGCTGGCCCATAGCGATCTCAAGTGCGAGGAGTTTGTGACGCTCCTGCGCAACGAGCGTTTCGTACACCACGACCTCAGATGTGGCCTTCCGTTTCCCGATGCTTCGGTGGATTTCCTTTACATATCCCATGCGCTGCACCACCTTTACCGCGCTGAGGCCGCGAAGTTGTTAGGCGAAGTCATTCGCACGCTCAAACCCGGCGGCACTATCCGAATCGTGGTCCCCGACCTCGAATACATTATGTCACTCTACCAGCAGGGCGAGCGCGAGCGAGCGTTATCCTATTTCTTCTACGAGTCGCCCCGCAGCGAACTGTTCAGCCGCCGCTACCAATACGACTTCTTGCTGCTTCGGGACCTGTTGGAGTCAATGGGATTCCGTGATGTTCGCCGCTGCTCTTACCAAAAAGGGCGCACTCCGGACTTGGGTTGCCTGGATCGGATGCCCGAAGAGTCACTGTTCATTGAGGCCCGCCGGCCCGCTTGTTCCTGACACCTACGGCCAAAGATCCAACAGGGCTCTGTCACCAGGGCACGCCCGCGAACGGTGAAGTCTTTGTCATTCCAAGGCGCACCTGGATCGAGAGATACGCAGAGCGCGCGACCGAGCCTCTCATCTGAACCTGCTGACATGATTTGTCCAGGTGTTCGGATCTTTTAGGTCCAAAGTCGCTTTCGATCTGGTGAGGCCGCGAAAATATGCCTTTGCGACCCTGGAAGCGGCGAGGGGCGCGCTTGACCTGGGAAAACGGGAGGTGACCATCATCGAATTCGGGGTCGCTGCCGGCGCCGGGCTGCTTGGCATGTGCGATCTGGCTCGGCGCGTCACCAAGGCCCCGGAGTCGGGATCAGGGTGGTGGGGTTTGATAGCGGCGTCGGAATGCCGCCCCACTGGACTATCGGAACATCCGGATCTGTAGCAGACGGGTGATTTTCCGATGGATCAGGAAGCGCTTCGCAGAAAACTTCCCGCCAACGCTCGACTGCTGATCGGCGAACTCCGAGATACCGTCCCTCGCTTCCTTGCCGAGCTAAGTCCGGAAGCGCCCATCGGGTTCGCGGCTGTCGATGTTGACTACTATTCCTCAGCAGTCGAAGCATTGCGAATCTTTGCGGACCCGATGCCGTCGAAATATCTGCCGCCTCCGATCCTCTATCTAGACGATATCGTGCTGCCCAGCCACAGTCACTTTTCCGGAAAGCTTCTGGCAGTCGAGGAATTCAACGCGGCCCACCAGCACCGCAAAATTGACCAGCATCGATTCCTGCGGTCGCAGCGCATCTTCAAGCAGGCCAGGTGGATCGATCAGATTTTTCTGCTTCACGTATTCGGTCATCCGGTGATGAGCACTGCCAGAAGCCGGCCTCGCAAGATGTATTCACCGGTGAACGTGCGCTTTTGATCGTCGTCTGTTAATGCAGCGATCGCAGTCGACCGCCTACCGCGACCGCCGGCGCGGCCGGTTGTACTACCATGGTTTCAATGGGCGAGCTGTAGCCACGGTTGTGTGGTCAGATAGCCCTGAACCTCGGAAATGTAGCGGCGCGCCGGTGGGTTGTACCATCCACCGGAGTAGTGCATGCCGATACATCCCCATAAGATCCGGTTCAAATCGCCTGAAGCCATGTCTGCTGCGTAGGTATTCGGCTGCTGCGCCCGGCTTGCGAAATAGCCGGAAAAGCCGCCATTCATGCATGACCGCTGCTCTGCATAGCGATAGTCCGCGTTGAAGGCGGTCGAGTCCTTGATCATGGGCCAGGTGCCCCAATCGTAATAGACTTTGGTCTGGAGTATTCCCCACGACTGGTAACAGCAGTTTTCGCAACCAAAATTCCACAAGGCTGTGAAATTACCCTGAATACACTCCTGTTGGGTGAGGCGTTTGTCGCCGCCGCCATCTCCCGGATTGGGACCGCCCTGGCGCCATTTACTTTCTGTCCACGCTTGGGCGCGGACTACGTCCTCGTCGATGCCCCATTTGCATGCCGCCCACCGCAGGATCATATCCGTGGAACCACGATAGTTGCCGGTGACCCCGTAGAAGTGGCGCGCGGGCGGGCCGGTCCAAACCGGATGGCGATAAAATTCCATCAGCTCAGACGGAGAGGGCACGGTCTCGTTAAATGGCGTGTTGTTGGGACGGACCTCCGGTGTCTGAGGAATCATCGCCGCACACTGGCGGTCGGAAGGTGGAGGGTCCCGCGGAGGCAAGGTACTGAAATGCACCGGACCTGACGCGAGCGCCGAAGGCACGTGCAGGATCAAGATGCTCGCGAAGGCCAACGCGGCCCGCAGGCGTTTCGAACTCAGGAGGTTTTGCATCAGGTTTAACTCGTAAGGGCGGGATTACAGAGCGTCTCGGTGCGCGGAGCTTGCACTAGAGACCCGCTGCTCACTTCCACGCACCCTGCCTTTGGCTCCGTCGTCAACCATCCTGGAGATGCGTCCGCGCTTGTGATTTCTGCGCCGGAGGGGACGAACTGGCAGCCGTGCACCGTATCTCGATGAAATCGGAGGCGATCGGTTTTGATGCATCCACTACCATTCCTGCACCGCCCTCCCGCACAGCGCCGGCTTTCCCGGGTTGAAAGCCCAGAGACTCGAGAACTCCGCGCGCGGGAATATTTCGCTCGGTCTGCGAATAATTTATCCACAACGACCCCGCGCCACCGAGATTGTGATGAGTGAGCAGATGGCTGAAGAACGCCTGCTCGATGCCTTTTCGCTGTACCCGGCACGAGAGCATGAAATCGAGAATTTGCAGGGCGTGCGGGCCGGGTCGGACGATTGCAAACCCGATGGTCCCATAGGCGCCGTATTTGTCGCGGCACCTGAGCACATATTTTTCGAGCTCCGGATCGGCAACTATTTCCTCCAGCTCACGAGCCGAGTATTTGCGTCCGGAGAAATTCAACTGGTTGGTCCGTTGCACGAGCTCGGCAACTCGCTCGCGGTCGGTTTCGGAATACCCGCTCACCTCAAGCGTGATCTCGCATGAAGCAAGAAAGCTGAGATAGTCGGACGCAAAATTCTCCGCCGCCTCTCCTCGAACGAACTGCTCTTTGTAGTAGCGCCGACGCAGCCGCGACTCGTTCGTGCCGTCCCCGCGAAAGCGCAGGTCGTTTATCAGCGCAAGCGCATCCTCGGCCCTAACCCGAGCCACCCCGGGCAGCGTGGACGCGACCTGGTCGAGTTCGAACGGGTTATCGTCGACGAACGCCAGCGTGTCGAGGCCGATATTTAGCTGCTTGGCGATCGCGCTGATGTTGCGGCTTTTCGGGGTCCAATCGATCTGGGGATAAAGAAAATAGTCCGCAACTCCCAGGCGGGTCAGCTCCTTCCACGCGGATTGATGGTCGTTGTTGCTGGCGATGCTCAGCAGAATCCCGCGCTCATCGAGATATTTGAGAAGTTCCGGGATACCGGCTCGTAGTTTCACTTGGTCGCCCTCGATAAGAACGCCCTCCCACAGGGTATTGTCGAGGTCCCAGACTACGCACTTGATCTGCCCTTTGTGCTGCGCCACCGGGCGACGCTTGTACTTCACGAAATCGGCGCTAAGAAAGACTAGGCGCGCATTGCTGTCCGCCTCGGGCACCAAGGTGATGCTGAACGGAACTCGGGGAATCAGGAATCGATCGAGAGAGCGAACCTCGAATGAATTGCGGGAGTAGCCCGGCGCGAGGGCTAGCGTGTGAACTACCGGAGGAATGGCACCCGCGTTCCCCGCATGGTCATCGTCGCCGAGCAAATGTTCTTTGCACACGCTGAAAATGAGTTGGAGGCGAGCCTCCTGCGCCATGGGGTTGTAAATTTCGAGCAGGAACTCGTCCGGCTCGACGCGGTCCGTCGCTCTACGGTCTAGTGCGCTGACGAGTCGCTCGGAAAGCTCATAGGTGAGCGCGGCCCAATTGTGATTCCCGTTTAAACGGTAGGCTGTTTTGCCGATCAGGTCGGTCAGGCCGGCGAGCCGTTCCAGCCTCCGCTCCCATCGCAAGGCGGCGCGTAGCGGAAAGATGGCAGTGCTGCCGAACGCTTCCAGCTTCGCCCACTTCTTGAAGCTAATTTCTACGCCGTAACCGCGGAACGATTTGAAAGCTTCGTTCTTCAGACAGCCGAACTGGAAGCGGCGGCACCGCAGGTCGGAACGCGGCTGATAAAGACTACAGGTCGAGTAGCAGGCCGGCACTGCGCACTCGATACAGTGTTCTCCCCACAGCAAAAGCGCCACGGCCTCCACATCTGCAACCGGCTCGAACGAGGCCGCCGGCCGCGCCGGGGATTCCTGGTGGGAATGAAAATCATACTTGTCGAGCTCGAACATCGATCCCTGTCGGACGGGTCCCTCAGTCACGCAAGTGACATGCCCGCGGGTCGCACTCGCGCAAGTGCTTCTAGGCAGCTCCAAGGGGCTAATCGACGTCTTCGCCGCCTCACTGTCCGGGGCTAGGGTAGATTTTACAAAGTTTGCAGAAAACCTTACGCATCGTGGAAGATGGCAGCGCCCGGGGGTTTTTTCGGCTTTGGAGAACTTGTCTGTTTTGGCAGTTTTGCGATCCACCAGCATTGGCATGGCTTGCATTTGGGGCTTCCCAAGCCTGGATTCGTTGAAACACTACGTTTTTTGAGAGGAGAGGAAATGTGAATCGTTTGCCTGCCCCGGTGCTCGAGCAGAATCGATAAGGGCCTACAGGGAAAAAGCGCACTCGTATGCTGAGATTCGTTGGGCATTTTGTCAGCCCAAGCCGGTACGCCCCGCGAAAATTAGCGACGAGACATGCGGAACTGACTATATTGATGGTGCCTACCAAATTGATGGTGCCTACCAAAAAAACGGGAGCGGAGGCTCCTGGTATCACTGGAATGTCGGCGAAACGGATACTCGTGGTCGAGGACGATCTGTCCACTCGAGAGGCTTGGCGAGAGCTGATCACATCATGGGGCTTCGAGGTAAGCGTCGCAGAAGATGGTGTGCGCGCGCTTAGTCTGATCGCATCTTATGAACCGGACATCATGCTTCTCGACCTTCGCTTGCCGCGCAAGGACGGTCTCGCCGTATTGCGGGAGATTCGCGAGCGAGGCATCGAAGTGCCGACCATCGTGATCTCCGGGGAGGGAGAGATTCCGGACGCGGTCGGCGCGATCAAACTCGGGGCGTATGAGTACCTTTGCAAGCCGGTTGATATCGCGCTGCTGAAGCATCTGATTGGCAACCTGGTCGCCCATCTTTCCGTCAGTCGGGAAAATGAACTCCTGCGCCGCCGCCTGATCAGAGCGGGCGCGCTCGGGGAGCTGGTTGGAAATTCCGCCGCGATGAAACGCGTAATGGCGTTGATCGAACAGGTGGCTCCTACCGCCGCGTCGGTCCTCATCCTGGGTGAAAGCGGTACCGGGAAGGAAATCGTCGCACGGACCATACATAACCGCTCGACCCGGGCCAACCGGCCGTATGTCGCGATCAATTGCGCTGCGCTCCCGGATACCCTCATGGAAAGCGAACTCTTCGGGCATGAGCGGGGCGCCTTCACCGGTGCCGACCGCCGCCGCGAAGGATGTTTCGAGCTTGCCAGTAGCGGAACCCTGCTGCTCGACGAAATCGGCGAAATGAAGATAGAGCTGCAGGCCAAGCTGCTGCGGGTGCTCGAGGAAGGCAAGGTCCGCAGGCTCGGCTCGACCCGCGAAGTCGCGACCGACGTGCGCGTGATCGCCGCATCGAATCGCGACCTCGAGACCGCGCGCGAAGAGGGCCGATTCCGGGAGGATCTTTACTATCGGCTCAACGTTTTTGCGATCAAACTGCCTCCGCTGCGCGAGCGGCCCGAGGACATCCCGATTCTAACCGAACACTTCATTCAGGAATGTTCCGCCTCGGCGGGCGACAAGGCGGTCCGGGGCATCGACAATGGCTGCATGGAGGTCCTCAAAGCGTACCACTGGCCGGGGAACGTACGGCAACTGCGTAACGTAGTCGAGCGCGCACTGATTATGACTGCCGGGCCGCTGGTGACCGTGGAGGATTTGCCTCTGGAGATCACCCGACCGTCACGGTCACTCGGCGCGCGGTTCGAAGTCTCGCTGGGCTGTTCGCTCGATGACGTCGAGCGCGACCTGATCGAACGCACCCTGGAATTCGTGAAGGGCAACAAGGCGCGCGCCGCCGAAATTCTGGGAGTCAGTTTGAAGACTCTTTACAACCGCCTGGAGCGCTACCAGCCCAGAACCCAGACCGGGACAGGTTAGTGCGGGTTCAGCTATTTCAACTGAAAGCCTTTCCGCGGATTGGCGCCGAGCCTTCCAACTGGACAGCAATCGTGGGCGCGGTCAGGCACTCAATCAGGGCAGCACTCAAGCTCCTCCGAGAGTCGGGAAAAATCATGGTGAGCTTGCGCGGTAAGGTAGCGCTACTTTGTTCGGTGCTGTTGGCGGTAGCGATCCTTACGGTGAGCGCGCTGGAAATTGGTCGGGCATCGCGACTCATGGTGAGCGATCTCGGCGGGTCGGGCGATCTGCTGGTGGCGCAGACCTTTGAACAGATGCGCGCCGTTTTGCGTACCAGCTCCGGCGACCCGGTGGCCGCCCTGCGTGGAGATCCCTCGCTGCACGCCCTGTTCAGCGCTTCGCAAGCGTTTGGCAAGGGGGTTTCCTATCTGCGGATTGGAGATGCGGCCGGAGGTCTGATCCTCTCAGCGCCGGAGGAGGCCCGCGGCACGCCTTTGCCGCCGGTCTACCCGTTTTCGGACCTGGAACAAGCAGTCCACCGATGGTGGCCGCTCGCGCCCTTCTGGGTTCTGTGGAGCGGCCGGGTCTACGAGACCAGCAAGGCGGTGGAAATCAACCATCGTCCCTTCGCCGTCATCAAGGTCGGGCTGTCGACTGATCTGATCGCCTCGGAAGTGCGACATACGGTCGACGAGATCGTTCGAATCGCATCCTTCACGATCGCATTGAGCCTGTTGGCCGCGATGGTACTGAGTCGCCTGTTGTTGCGCCCGGTGCTGGCGCTCACCACCAGCGTCGAACAGCTCGCCATCGGGGACGACGAGGTCAGTGTTGCCATCGAGCGCAACGATGAATTCGGCGCGCTCGCCGACAAGTTCAACCAGCTTTCGCGGCGGATCAGCGCCGATCGGCGCCAGTGGGAGACCGAACGCGGCCATTTCGTGAGCGTACTTCGAAACATCACCGACGCCATTCTGCTGCTCGACCGCAGAGGGTCGATTCTGTTCGCGAACAACGAGGCCCATGGCCGCCTTGGACTCCCGGCCGGAGGGGTCGCCGATGGCAAGCCGCTGACTCTGCTGCTCGGCAAATCGCATCCGCTGAGCGAGATGATTTCCACCGCCTACACACTCGGTACCGAGGTTCATGACGTCCCGATCGAACTGAAGAATCAGAACGAACGGGCGCGTTTTCTGGTGTCCATCTCACCGCTCGGACAAGGTCCAGAACCGCCCGGGCTCCTGGTGGTGGTGCGCGACCTCGACCCAGTGCAGAAGCTTGAAAACGTAGTGAACTATTCGGGTCAACTTGCCCGCCTGGGCGCCCTGATCTCTGGAGTTGCTCACCAGCTCCGCAATCCGCTTAACGCCATGAACCTGCAACTTGAGTTGATGAATCAAGACGCCGAGGCAGGTGCGCCGATCGGGGCTCGGCTGGGATCGGTGCGCCGCGAGATCGCACGGCTTGACCAGGTCCTGAAGGCCTTGCTCAGGTTCATGCGGCCCGAGGAGCTCAAGCTCAGCGAGACCTCGTTCAACGATCTGGTGGGCGATATAGCGGCCCGAACCGTGTCCGGCTCGATCGCGGTGAAGCTTGATCTCGACCCGTTATGTCCGCCGCTGATGATCGATCGCAACCTGGTCGGCGAAGCCCTCACCAACGTAATGACCAACGCAGTCGAAGCGATGCCCGGGGGCGGCACGCTGACCCTGCGGACCACGGTCAATGGCGGCGAATCTGTCGAGCTCCTGGTTCAGGATGAAGGCCAGGGCATTCCGCCCGAGAATCTGGATAAGATTTTTCACCTCTACTTCACGACCAAGGAAAGGGGAACTGGGCTCGGACTATCGCTCGCGATGCGCGCGATCGATCTGCATCATGGAACCGTCGACGTGGAATCCACCCCGGGCCAAGGGACCGCGATGCGAATCCGGCTTCCAATTCAGGCGAACTATGCTGATTCCGCCACGGTTCAGCAGGAGGACGGTCATGCATAGGCGGGTCCCGCGCTTGCTGGCGGCCCTGATGGCCCTGGGACTTGGAGCGTGCTCGGAGTGGCTGGGACCGTTGGAGCCGCAGAGTCCCGCGTCGCAGCCGGCGCACGCCGTCAAATACGTGCCGCCTCCGACCTCCGCATCCTCTGAAGACCAGGTCGCGCGGCCGTTGGTCCACAAGCGAGCTACTAACCGCCCGGCACACCCCGCGCCCCCGCCCGCTGCCGTCGCTAACCTGCCGCCGGAGAACTCGAACCAAGATTCCAGCGCCAATCGCAAGACGTCGTTGACACTGGACGGCGAAGACGATTCGAGAGCCAGCGCGGAGGTGCTGCTGTACAAGGTTGACCAGCGACTAGCGGTAATCGATCGGACCAAGTTGACGGCATCCGACGCCGCCACTTTCGACGCGGCGAATGGCTTCGCTTCCTCCGCACACCGAGCGCTCACCGACCACGACTATGTGGTTGCCTCTGGGCTGGCCGAAAAGGCGTCCACCTTGACCGGCCGTCTGAAAGTCGCGAAGACTACACCCTGATGCGGTGCGTGCACAGTTGCCGGTTCACAGACCAGGAGGTTGCTCACGTGGCTCTAATCTGGGTGATCAAGTGATTGGTCCGCGTGTTCTCTGACAACGAGTCATAATGAGTAATGCTTCAATAGTCAGGCCGTACCTCCGCGGAATTATTCACTGTCATTCCCGATACTCATATGATTCGCTGACCAGTATCTCTGCTTATCTCAGGGTCGCACGAAGGCAAGGCCTGGACTTCATAATTCTGACCGATCATGACACCATTGCCGGATCGCAGGCTCTGAAGGCCGCCGCGGCGCTCAGGCTACCCCATCTTCAAGTACCGATCGCTGCCGAGTACCTCACCGACGAGGGTGACGTAATCGCGGCGTTCATAGACCGAGATGTACGGGCGCGGAAATTTACGGACTTTGTGACCGAGGTGCGCGAGCAGAACGGCCTCCTCTTGCTGCCGCATCCGTACGTTGGCCATCGGGCGCCCGAGAAAGCCGCTGCCGCTTGTGATCTGGTCGAGGTGTTCAATAGTCGTACCGGGGAATCGAAAAATTCCCGGGCGTATGAATTGGCGAGGTCCCTGGGAAAGCACCGCTATGCCGGTGCTGACGCGCACTTTGGGCGCAGCATCTGCAGCGCGGTCGTTGAAGTTGAGAATCGGGAATCGCTACGTTCGTCGATTCTCACTGGCTCACCACGTTGGAAAGCCACGCGGACCAGCTCGCGCTGGGAGTTCGGTGCCTCGCAGCTGATAAAAGCGTGGAAACGACGCGATGCGTCCCTGGCGCTCAGAATGTTAAGACGGGCCGGAGAGCAGGTCATCAACGTTGCCCGCAATAATCGAGCGACGGCCAAGACCTAGCCGGACTTTGATGAACCGCTTTCTCTGAAGCTCGGGAAGGCACCTCCACTGCACCATTGAACGTTGCCCTGGAAGCCGAGGACGCGGCCCGGCAAGCCGGCCTCCGATCTACGCGATGGCTTCGCTTAGCGCTTGAAGGATAGGGACCTGGAGATGCGTACGAAAGCGACCGGGGAACCCGAAGATCCGACGGAAGCCCTCTACTTCATAGCCTTTCTGCTCAAGCATTTCATCGATCGGCAAATAGCAGTGGGTCTGATCGAGGCATCCGGCAGTCAGCAGGGGACGGCCGTCAAGAGTCTGCTGCAGCAAGCGCCGATAACGGACCACCGGTTCGGCGTTGATGCCGGCGATGCGAAAGCCGCCACAATCGACCAAATGCCAGCAAAGAGATTTGCTCCCGTCGCCACCGACGACGTAGGCGCTTTCAGGCACCTCGATTCGTTTGCTCATGGGTTCGCGAATCTGAAGCGGAGCAGCTGAAGGTCGGGCGATGGCGGTCACGCACTCCGCGAGACTTCCCGACCAGCCCTCCCATTCCTGCCGGCTGGGCGCGTTTTTGAATTGCGGTCCGCGCAGAACTCTCTTCGCCAGGCTCTTTATGTCAGGCGATAGTCCCGTAAAGGGGGGCCTTACGTCTCCTGAGAACCCTTGAAAGAAGAGGATCGGAATATCGCCTAGCTCTGAGCGCAACCGTTTTCGAACCTGGCCCGGGAACGCAGCCGATATGCGCAGCGGATCGAAGAAGTCGGACGTGTGGCAAGCGTAGTTCCACACTATCGCGAGTGGACGGCCTGAAGGATCCACGAATCTCAGAAGTCGGACGCTTTCGTCGCGTTCGCCGGCCACATTCGGCCCCATTCCGATCGCTCGAGAAAATCCCGAACTCGTCAGGCGAAGATGGGCGAGCCGACGATTCATCGAATGGTTCAGCAACCCCTCATGATAGGTCCCGGTGCAAGGTTGTCGTCTCCGTTCCAGAGACTTGATCAAGGTCGAAATCCGTTCTGCTACCTGATCCACATATTGATCGTCGACGGTTCCCAGAAGGGGCATATGGGGTGCCGTCATCGGAGCGTAGTGGGTATGCGACGCGCTGAGGAACAGTTCCTCTTCTCGAACGGCTAGACTTTTAAGCAGCAAAGTCCGCAGGGTCTGCCCCGGGTAGAGCAGGTCGGTGCTGATGATAATCGCCCTTTGATGGTCGCCCTCGATTCGAAGGACGTTCGCCTCGAGGGGGTCGGCAATCGACTTGAACGGTGTGGTGCGCCTCTCGTAACCGCCCAGCACGGCTGGACGCCGGGGCGTGATAGGAACCGAGCCGGCAGCGATGAATACGCAATTCATTAAGATGCGCTACTCACCTAGCGGCAATGCCTGCCGGCTTCGCGCGGAGTCGGCTCGTTCGCGACATTTGCTCGAATCACGAGAGGCGGAAGAGGGCAGCAGTCCTCCCGCCAGCTTGCCTGCCAGACGAAGCGATTTGATAAGGTCGCTGCGCAGGCTCTGACCAAGATTGGTGTGAGCATTGGGTTTCCAGTAGTCGCTGATCCTGCGCAACGCGCCGGTCTTCACCAGAGTTAACAGATCGTCATCGAGCGGCCAGTAAAACTCGCAATCACGCTCGTATTGTTCGCTATAGGAAAGTGCCTCGCCACGGAACAGGCGAATCAGGTCGGCGCCGAAGTTTACTCCGGCTGACAGCCCGAGCTCGAGAGAACCCCAGAATTTGCCATTGATCTCCATCAGCACGAAGTCTGCTCGTGATTCGCTGAACTTGAACTCGACCATCGCGACGCCATGCCACCTGAGCGCGGTCAACAGCCTCAGTCCGAGATCCTTAAGGCGTGGTGAATAATACGCGCGCGCGGCCGTACTGCGTCCTCCGCTCGGCGGATATTCACGTATCCGCTGGTGCATGAACACCCGCAGGGGCGCTCCGTGATTCATCAGGGCGAAGAACCCGAAACCGGCTCCTTTAATAAACTCTTGAATCAAGACCTCTGCCTGTCCGCGCAAAAGGACGAGCAGCTGTGCTATAGCGCCGGATAGTTCCGAATGGTTGGTGCAGTAGCTTACCGTCTTGCAGCCGGTTCCTTCTCGTGAAGCTTTGACCACGCATGGGAAGTCGACCGGCAGATTGGCGGACTCCTCCGCCCGCCGGACTAGCCAGGTTTTCGGCGTCGGCACCTCAAGCTTGTTTGCCAGTTCCAGGGTCCGGCGCTTGTCGTAGGAGACCTCCACCTCTTCTAGCGGTGGCAGAACTGCGAGCGCGGGGCACTCGGCTGCGACCGTGAGAACCGAAGTGGCACCCACCGGAATTACCATGTCAAAGCTAGCACTCTGGAGTACGGTCTTAAGTGGCATCCCGGTAAGTATGGTGTCATAGCAGCGATGAGACCCGGCAAGGACTCCGTGCGCCGCGTCGTGTCCGACTACCTGCAGATCTGGAATCGCCCGCTTCGCGTGACGCGCGAGAGCCACCGCGTGTTTGTAGCTTGCGTCGGTAACTAGCGCCTGAAACACGGCCACCTTATCCCGCCGGCCGGCCCCCGATCATCGCGCGCGTTCGGATAGGGGCTCACTAACCCGAGGGTTTGGCCGCGAACCCGGCCGTTGCCCCTTCTGATTGGAGGGGGCAGCTTGTTCCTGCGCGCGCTTGTCGTTGGAGGATAGGACGGCGTTGAGCAGTTCTGACTCGTAGAGCTGCTTTAGCAGCCTGATATTCGGAATCACGCAGTGCCCCCCAATGAAGCCGGGGTAGTAACGGACTCGCGGCAGGAAATCTACCTCGTCGAAGAACTCAGTGGTTTCCGAGTAGTCGACACCAAGTCGTTCGGAGTACCGATTGAGCTCCTGCGCATATCCGATCCTGTCTCTTATACACATCTGACGCTGCCGACGACTTGAGAGCTG
>JBKPEA010000044.1:0-13563 GCA_046728175.1 Thermodesulfobacteriota bacterium
CTCAGGCCCGTTCGGACTGGTTCTGAATTCGAGCGGATCTATTCTGTACGTCGCGGACAACAAAGCCGGCCTGATCTACACTTTCATCGTAAATTCGAATGGCACTCTCTCCCAGAGCGGCGTTGCCGTGACAAGTCTACCTGCCGCCGCCAAGGGCTCTCCCGGGCTGATGACCATCGATCCGACCGGTTCGTTTCTCTACGTGGATGATCTCACCAACGGGGTAGTGGTTCAGTTCAACATCACGACCGGTTCGCCAGTGGTTGGAACCAACTATCCAGCGACGTTTACGAGCAACGTGCCGGTGGGTATCGGAACCGCTGTTCTTTCGTCAATCACCTATGTGCTCACGGCAAACCAGGGAGCGGGGAACACGTGGGCGTTCCAGATTCTTAACGGCGGCATTTTGAGTCTCCCGCCCCTTTCGTCGGGAAGCGTTAGTGCACCGACGGGCCTTGCCGTCGACCCGCAAAATGCTTTCGCATACACGGCCAACCAGGGAGATGGCACGGTCGGGATTTTCGAGCTTAACGTCGCCTGCCCCTCGATTGTTCAGGCGGTATGCCAAAGCGCGACGATCGCAACCGAAACCAACCCCCCGGCGAATGGTAGTGCCCCGTTCAGCGTGGTCCTCACCCACTAGGGTCGCGGCCGATCTCGCCCTGCCTTGTCCTGAATTAGAATATTCCTCGCAACCGAAGATACTCACAGTATCTTGCGCCGGCCTGGAGACGTGCACGCAGCAGGAGATTAGATACTTACCGGTAGCCGCATGGCAATTTCTGCAGAGCAATCATGGCGCCATCATGACCACCATTCTCTCAGCGCAACCGCAATTTGATCCCTCCGGTCTTTCGGATAATAGTCTTGATCGGTGACAAGTTGCGCAGGCCGGTGAGCACTCAATCAAAGGTCGCTGGGAGCGTTGATCACAGCGAGGATCCCGCGTTCGTGATGGATGGCGAGGGTATGGTGATCCAATGGAGCACACAGGCCGAGAAGCTATTCGGATGGACCGAGGCCGAAGCGATTGGAAGGCGGCTTTCCGAGCTGATCATCCCCGCGCGTCATCGAGCTGCCCATGAGGCCGGCCTCAGGCGCTTCATGCAGGGAGGTTCCCAGGGCACGCTGCTGAATCGGCCGCTGGACATTATCATGCTGCATCGAGACGGACACGAATTCGAGTTGCCGGTGCGAATCGATTCTCAGGCGACCCCCGCGGGCCGCTGTTTCCCGGCTTACGTCACGCGAAGCTAGGGCCCTGACAGTCTGGCGATCGTGCTTTTGCATCATCTTTTGACCTCCGCTTGTCTCGGCAGCCCGGCCCGTCATAGGTTCTGACGTCTACGGGCGTTGTCATTCGCGCCCGCCGCAAAGGATGAGTCAACGATGAAATTCGGTATCTTCATGGCCCCGTTCCACAGGACTGGCGAAGACCCCACTTTATGCTTCGAGCGCGATATGCAGCTCATCGAGTGGCTCGATGAGCTCGGCTATGAAGAGGCGTTCATTGGCGAACATCATTCATCGGGATGGGAGATCATTTCGTCACCGGAAATCTTCATGGCGGTCGCGGCCGCTCGCACCCGTCGCATCATGCTCGGTTCCGGCGTCGTCAGCGTCCCGTATCATCATCCGTTCCACATCGCCAACCGGTTCGCCTTACTCGATCATCTGACTCGCGGGCGCGTGATGCTCGGATGCGGCCCCGGCGCACTTGCGGCCGATGCGCACATGCTCGGCATCGACACAACCACGCAACGCCGCCGGATGGTCGAAGGGGTCCAGGCTATCGTGCGCCTGTTCACCGAGCGGGGCGGCATCACGGTTGACGGTTCTTACTTCAAACTTAATGACGCACACCTGCAGGTGAAGCCCTTTCAGGAACCGCACATGCCGATTTTCGTGGCCAGCACGATTTCTCCGTCCGGCATGGTGGCCGCAGGTCAACTTGGATGCGGGGTATTGTCGGTCGCTTCCTACGCGCCGGGGGGTCTCGACGATCTGATGAAACGATGGGCCATGGCGGAAGAGACCGCGGCCGAGAATGGCAAGACCGTGGATCGGCGCAATTGGCGCCTGGTTTTTCCCGTGCATCTTGCGGAATCGCGCGATGAAGCAATCCACGACATCCGTGACGGTGCCAATCGCTGGATTCAGGACTATTTCATCAACACGCTCGGTGCGCGTCTGCAGTTCGAGGAATACCCGAATCAGCCGGTCGAAGAGATGACCATTGACCGGATGATCGGACGCGGGGGTGTAATCGTCGGCACTCCCGACGACGGGATCGCTCGGATCGGGGAACTGCAGGATGCCACCGGAGGGTTCGGCGGCATGCTGCTGCTGGCGCACGAATGGGCGACGCGCGAGAAGACCCTGCATTCCTACGAGCTTTGGGCGCGCTATGTAGCACCGCGGTTCAGGGGCGTGAGTGAGGAACAGGTGATGTATTCCAACGAGTGGGCGCGCCGCAACCGCGAGCTGCTTTTCAACAAATCCTTAGCCGGCATCGCAACCGCGATCCAAGACTACGCTCAACACAAAGCCGAGAAAGGCGAACCTGTTCCCGATCTGTTGACCCAACCCCTGACCCGCGTGCGTCCATAGGATAGTCCGAGGTTTTCCTAGTGGGTTAAGGAAAAAATCGATCGCGCGCCGCGCGTCATGGTACGCTCAGTGAACCGACGCGCGCGTCGAGTAAGCCCACCGGCGGTGATGGTTGAAGGGACTCAGCGAATTTCAAATTCTCCATTTTCTCGTCCAGGTCGGCGCGCTGCTACTCGCAAGCCGGGTGCTCGCCGACCTGATGAAGCGCTGGGGTCAGGCGGCGGTCATCGGTGAATTGCTCGCGGGGGTGGTACTCGGCCCCTCCATCCTGGGTCATCTGGCGCCAGCCGTTTACGGATGGTTGTTCCCAAACGACCCGCTAATCTCGCATTTGCTGGAAGCGCTCGCCTGGATCGGGGTTATTGCCCTGCTCTTGTATATCGGGCTCGAAACCGACCTCGGTATCTTGCGCGGGATGGGGCGCACCGCCGCCGTGGTTTCCGTGTTTGGAATGGTCATTCCCTTCGCGTGCGGACTCGGTCTGGGGTGGTTGCTGCCGGCGCACTATCTCACCGCCCCTGGCCAGCGCGTGATATTTGCGCTGTTCATGGCGGTCGCCGTCGCTATCTCCGCGGTGCCGGTGATTGCGAAGATCCTTCTCGATCTTGGTCTGCTGCGGCGGGACCTGGGAATGCTGATTCTCGCCGCCGGGATCATCGACGACACGACTGGATGGCTGCTGCTTTCCATCGTCGCGGGCCTCGCCCAACAGGGCAATGTACGGCCGTTATCCTTCTTGATCCTGCTCATCGAGGCAGCGGTCTTCGTAGGGTTCTGCTATTTCGTCGGATATCGGGCAGTGACGCGCCTCCTGCGCTGGATCGACGATCGAACTTACGTCGAGCACGCAAAGTTCTCCGCCGCGCTCGTAATCGCGCTGCTATGTGCGGTTATCACTCAATCGATTGGAATCCACGCCGTCTTCGGCGCCTATATCGCGGGCGTCATGATGGCGGGCGCGACCCGTTTGCGAAGAGCAGACCGCTCGGACCTGGAAGCCGTCGCGCTCGGTTTTCTGGCCCCGCTCTTCTTCGCCTACTCCGGTCTCAAGACCGACCTCTCCACCCTGCGCGATCCGCTGGTGGTGGGTGCCGTGCTGGCAATCGCGATCGGTGCCAAGTTCCTCGGATGCACCGCCGGAGGATTGATCGGCCGGCTCAAACTGCGCGAATCGCTGGCCGTGGCAATCGGAATGAACGCGCGCGGCGGAATGGAGATTCTGGTCGCCCTAATCGGCCTCAGTCTTGGGGTCCTTACTCCGCAGATGTACACCATCATAATTGCGGTCGCCGTCGTAACCTCGCTCATGACACCGCCGCTCCTTAGCTGGGCGATCAGCCAAACCGGCGTGCGAGCCAGCGAAGTGGAACGCGGCGAACGCGATCGGCTCCTGTCACGGCTGCGCTTTACCGGCAAAGGCGCCAAGCTTCTGGTACTTACCGGCGGCGGCCCCAACGCCGATCTCGCCGCCCACGTCGCGGCCGCGCTGGGAAATCATGAAGAAGCCAGCATCACGATCTTCCACGCGGTCGGACCCGGGATGCGAAGCAAGTCGGAGCAGTTCGACGAGCAGTTCGCACGCCTGAAACGGATCGCCGAAGCCGCAGGAGCGCAAAATGTTCAGCAGCGCACTGGGTCCGGCGAATCGCTGGTCGAGGCCATCGCGGTCGAGAGTGAGCGGGGCTACGACGCTATCTTCGCGGGCGCCTCGCAGCTCCGGGGCTACGACGAGCTCGGTGGCGACGTCTTGCGCGGAATCGTCAGCGACGCGCGGGCCCCGGTGGTTATCGTCCGCAACGGTCACACTGCGGCGCCGTTCCGGCGTCTGCTCGTGCCAACCACCGGCGCCGAGTTCTCCCGCCTCGGTGCCAACCTTGCGATGCACTATGCGCGCGGGTTCGGCGCTGAGCTTACCGCGCTCTACGTGCGCGAATCCGCTTCATATGTTCTTCCTCTAATCCGGGTGGGAAGATATCAACTGACGACGGAAGGCGCAGAATTTGTCGACGAGATCGGCAGGCTCGGGCGCGAGATCGGCGTGAGCGTCGAGACGCTGGTTGACGCGGGGCGTCATCCCGAGAACGTCATCCTTTCCATCTCGGAACGCGAAAAGATCGACCTTCTCGTGATGGGCGTGCTGTTTCGTTCGTCCGAGGAGCGCTTGTTCTTCGGACCCAAGGTGCGCGAAATTCTGCGCCGGGCGCAGTGCGCAGTTGCGCTGATTGTTCCTCCCCAGCACCCGAATCACCAGGGCTAACCGGGGCGGCGCCGGTTGCTGCCGATGGACTCACTCGCGGCGCCAGTGCTATTTCGCATCGCGGAGGACCCGGTATGGAAGCGCATAAGACCATCTGCAGCGCGATCGACAATTTTCGCGAAACCGCGATCGCAATCAGCCGTTCCATTCACGCCCGTCCCGAACTCAAGTTTGAAGAACATTTTGCCGCCGAACAGCTTGCCAAGGGTGCGACCGCGCTCGGGTTAAAAGTCGAGACCGGTATCGCGGGCCTTGCGACTGCGTTTCGCGCGGAATTCGGTCGATCCGGTGGTCCGACGGTTGCGATTTTTGCCGAATATGACGCCCTGCCCAACGGCCATTCCTGCGGTCACAACCTGATCGCGGGCGCAGCCCTGAGTGCGGTTGCCGGCCTCAGTTCGATTGGCGAGCAACTACCCGGGCGAATTGTATTTATGGGCACCCCTGCGGAAGAAGGCGGAGGAGGAAAAATCCTCCTCCTCCAGCGCGGAGCTTTGCAAGGCGTGGATGCCGCCGTGATGGCACATCCAATGGATATGGAATGGTCCACGATGCCGGCGCTGGCAACCCGCCATCTTCACATCACCTTCAGGGGGCGCGCCGCGCATGCGGCGCTCGCGCCGTGGGACGGAGCGAGTGCGTTGGAAGCCGTGTTGCAGACCTTTCAGGCAGTCGACATGGCGCGTCTGCATTTCCGCGACGGCTCCCGGATTCACGGCATCATCACCAACGGTGGACAGGCGGTGAACATCATCCCGGAGCGAACCGAATGCATGTTCCTCGCGCGCGGCAAGACCAGCAAATACGTCGCGCAAATGGCAGCCACGGTCGTCCAATGCGCCGAGGGGGCCGCGATGGCGACCGGGACCAAGGCCGAGGTGGAAGTCGTGGGCGGTTACAAAAACATGATCAACAACTACACCATGGCGCGACGCTACGCCGCGCATTCCGAATCGCTTGGGGTCCGAGCTCCGGAGGCTCCCCCCGATCTGCCCACCGGCAGCACCGACATGGGCGACATCAGTCACGCCATGCCCGCCATTCACCCGACCTTCGCGATTGCCGAGCATGGAGAAGGATCGTGCCATGAAGACAGCTTCGTCGCACACGCGGACTCAAGCCGTGGCTACGACGCCATGATCCGCGTAGCCAAATCACTCGCGATGACCGCCTACGACCTGACCTCGGACCAGGCGTTGATGGCCGCCGCCAAGGCGGAGTACGCGGAGCGACGGGAAAGCTGAGTTTGGGGGTGGCCCGAAGGCCTGGTCAATGGCAGCCGCAGGCGCCGCCGCAGCAGCCGCCCGACGACCGCCCGCCGCCATTCGAAGCCAGGGCGCGGGCCGCCGCGGCGGTTCCGTTGGAGTGTCCACCGCGCGCGGCAAATACTGACAGCTCGCGAGTTAGGTGCGCACCATGGCAGGCGGGGCATTCGGCGTCCTCGTCGTGGCCCGGTCGGACCAGCACTTCCACCGAATGCTCGCAGTCGCCGCAGCGATATTCGTAAATCGGCATCCGGCTATTCCTCGAACGGCTGGGCGTACTCCACCAGCACGCCCCGCGTCGCCTTCGGATGCAGAAAGCAGATCATCCCCGCCAGGCCGTGACGGGGCTTCTGATCGAGGAGCTGGATTCCCTTGGTGCGGGCACCATCGAGTTCGCGGGCTACGTCATCGGTTTCAAAACACAGGTGATGCAATCCGCCACCACGGCGGGCAAGAAATCTGCCGACCCCGTTCTCTGGATTGAGCGGCTCCAGCAATTCGATCTCGCTGTCCCCGACCTTGAGTAACGCGGCCCTGACCCCCTGCTCTTCGATGGTGGCGCTCTTGGTGAAGTGCAGGCCGAGCGTATCGCGCCAGAACCGCAGTCCGCTCTCGAGGTTCGCCACCACCACACCCACGTGATGAATCCGTTTCAGCATCGCCGCATCATTTGTGGTCGAGGCAGATCTTGCGCTGCAGCGTGTTCCAGCGCGCCGCGATCTCGGGGGTGCCGAGGGTCGGATGCTCGGCGCGGGTCTGCGCCAGCTTGCTGCAGGCGCCGGGGATATCACCCCGCGCCGCGTAGATGACCGCGATATTGTATTTCGCTTCGTACCACAGGTTGTCCGATTCGGCCGCCGTGTTTTCCACGTTGGTCCACAAGGTGACCGCGTCCTTGTAGTTGTTCTTGGCCTGCGCGATGGTGGCCAACCCCGCGTTGGCGTCCGGCGACGCCGGGTCGGCCTTGACGACCTGATTGAAGATAGCCTCCGCTTTCGGCTCCTCTCCCAGGGCCAGGTAGGCCTTGCCCAGAATCGAGAGCGTACCGGTCAGGTTCTTTGCCTGGGACTTGCCGCTTTGCACCATATCTTCGAAAAAGGTGTACGCGGTCACCGTAAGCTTGGCGTTTGCCTTGAAGCTCTTCTGGTCTCCCTTGTCCTGCGCGGCTTGTGCGGCCTTCCAGAAATCAAGTCCGAGTTCCTTGATAAAGTCGCTCTGCGCCGTGTTGCCCTTGTTCTTCTCCACGATCGCCGCGAGATCGCGCTGGACGTCGTCGTAGCGCCCGAGTTGGCTTAACGCCACGATGCGCCATTCCTGCACGTCGCGGAATTTGTCGCTCATCGCAGGATATTGGCTCTCGTAGTTCTGCAGCAGATCCGCGATCACCTTCGGATCGGGTTTCTTTTCCTGCATCAACCCGGCGAGCATGTAGATCGCGCGCCCTTTGACGTCATGCACGAATTTTCTCTGCTGAGCGTTCTGCGCGGTTCTCTCGGCTTCAGGCTCCATCTTGATGGTTTCCTGGAGGTCCTTCATCGTGTCGTTCCGCAGCTGCTCCGCGTTGACGGCCGCCGTTTTATCCTTCGAGTTTTCCCCTTGGACCAGCTCGAGATATTTGCATTCCGCTGAATTGAATTTCGCGGTAAAAGCATACTCGTTCGAGCCGCTCACCTGCTCGTATTGCTTGGCGGCGTCGAGGTATTTTCCCTGGCGCTGCAAGTTCTCACCCAACCGGAAACGCATCTCGGCGGCGTACTGCCCAGTAGGGAACTTGGACAGATAGTACTGCGCGGCCTTTATCCATTGGTCGTTGAGCTGGGTATTTTTATTCCCGCTCGCCTCCCACTGCTGGCGCGGCAGCGCATATCCCATATAGGCTGCCCATTGGGCGTCGGCTCCCCCCGACTTGGCCATCTCGTTGGCGAGCTGCTCGACCATGTCGAAGCGCTTTTGCTTGTAGTAGATATCGGCGGCGTATCGGTACCCCTTGTTGTACTTGCCGCTGGCCCGCGCCGCTTCAACGAAGTACTTGGCCGCTCCGTTTTCATCCTTCTTGGCGAGCAGAACGTTTGCAAGGAGCCATTTCTCAAACGGATCCGACGAGTTGCCAAATTCTTCGATGGGATTGCGCACGTACTTCCCGATCGCCGCGATAGCAATCGCCCAGTTCTGCTTGTTGTCCTCGACCGCCTTGATCTTGTCGACAATCTGCTTGTGGTAGGCGGCCTTTTTAGCTGGGTCCGTAGTCGCCTGTTCGGCCGAGAAGAGGGTTTGCAGCTGCAGCATCAGTGACCCGCCGGTGCTCGCCATTCCCTGCGCGTACCTTTGAGCTTCCTCCGGCTTGCCCGTCAAAGAGTAAGTGGTCGCAAGACCCTGGTTGGCGGCCTTGTACTGTGCGGTACCGGAGCCGTCTTCGAGAATCTTTTTAAAGTCGGCGATCGCCTTGTCATACTCGGCATGCTCGAACTTGCCCAACTCTTTTTCGCAGTTCGCGCGGCCGAGCAGGTTCTCGCGCACGAGGTTCGGATCGACGATGACCAGGGTGCTCTCGGTGAATCCATCGATCGCCTCGTTGAGCAGCCTCTTGGCCTGCGCCTCGTTGTTAGCATAGACCGACGTGGCGCCCTGGAATCGAAGCCAGGACAGGGGGTAGAGCGCCTGGAGCGAGAGCTGCTCCGGCACTGAATAGTCGCACTGGCCGCCCGAATCGATCTGGGCGATACAGTCGTCTTTCTTCTTCTTGTAGGTGTTGTAGAGAGTGCTGAGCGCCGACTCGAGTTGGTGATACGCGGGTTCCAACGCCATCTGGTTGGTGGAAGGTTCAGAAGCGACCTTCGCGTACAGGGCCTCCAGGCGATCCAGCTCGCTGATTACCTGACCGGCCGCCGATTCGTTGCTTTCCGCGGACGATACTCTGGCCGCTACTTCGGCGACCTGTGCGCTCAATTGTGATGCCGATTGCGCGTGTGCTGCACCGGCATACAAAACCAACGCGCCGAAGGCGACAAAGACCATCCAGACGCGGCTAATCCCCAACGATGAATTCATTTTTTCTCTACGCCCCAAGTGATCTGACCGACCGCACCGTCAAGCGGACTCCAATACTTGCGTAACTTCCTTTAGATAGGCAAGCGAGCGAATCCGCGCCTTTCTATCCTCTACGCTAACCGGGCCGGCAAACCCGCGGTCGACCAGCGCAGCCGACATCCCGACTGCAGCCGCCGCCTCGAAATCCAGCCGAACCGAATCTCCCACATGCAACGCCTCGGCAGGCCGCAGGCCATGCTTGGCCAGGGCCGCCTCAAATACCTCGCGGCCCGGTTTGGCAAAGCCGGCTTCTGAGGAAATTGTAATCGAATCGAAGTGCGGTTTCAGTTCGAAAGCTTCCAGAATTTGGTAGAGCCGGAAGTCAAAATTGGATATCACGCCAAGCTGTAGCCCTTGCTCTTTTAGACGATGCAGCGTTGCCGGAGCTTCAGGATCGACCTCCCAGTGCTTCGGATCGGCAAAGTAGGCAAACAACGTCTCAAAAAAATCATCGAACCGCGGAAAGTCGCCCAAGCCCTCAAAGGTCTGCGCCACCACCGCCTTCCACCAGGCCCGCTCGAGGTTGCGCAATTGGGTTTCTGAATGGCCCTTGCCAAACGCGAGCTCTGGCGAGTTGCTGAACGCGCGACGAAACCCGGCGGTCACGGCCGCGTCCGATACCTCCAGCCCGAACTCACGCGCGAGCCTCGCGTAGGTTCCACCGGCCGGTTGGCGCGCATCAAAGAGCGTCCCGGCCGCGTCAAAAAACACCGCGCACAGCATCGCCATCGTCTTCTAGAGACCGTCCCAGACCTGCACCAGCACGCCGAAAGCGTCGCGCGGCGAAATGAAGAACTGCCGCTCTCCGCGCCGATTGCGCTTTTCATCAACCACGCGAACCCCGTCGCGCTTGAGGCGTCCGAGGGTCGAATCGAAGTCTTTCAGGTCAATGGAGATGTGGTGCAGTCCCTCGCCATGGCGCGCGATGAAGCGCGCGACAAAATCGTTGCTCACCGGGTGGGGCGGACTTTGGATAAATTCAAGCGTGAACCCGGCGACCTGCATGTTCGTGATGATGAAGTTGCCTTCGGAGTTGGACAGGTGCGGCTCCCGCCCCGGTGCGGTGGGCGTGAAATATCTGGTGAAGAACCTCCTCGCCTGGTCAATCTCCTTGACTGCGAGAGAGACATGGTCGAAGTGCGCAAGTCCATCGGGCGCCGGCCGTGGATGCGGCGCATCGAAGTCCGGTACCTGCCAGAACTGAATCAGCGCTCCGAATGCCGATCGGGGTGATATAAACGCCGTGGCGGAACCCGGCGAGTATTCCTGCTCATCAACGACCCGCATCCCGTCGCGTTTAAGCTGGTCTGTCACGGGCCGCAGGTGGTCGACCTCGATCGACAGATGGTGCATACCCTCGCCGTGCTTATCGATGAACTTGCCCACAAAGCCGGAGCTGCCCGGCAGGTCTTCAATGAATTCCACAACGAACCCGCCCAGCCAGAAATCCTGCCAGTAAAAAGCGCCGCTGACCTGATCGTCGCGCGTCTTCGGATTGCGTTCCTTCATGGGGAGGTAACGCGAAAAGAATTCCGCCGCGCGGTCGATCGACCGTACGGCAAAAGAAACGTGATCAAAACGCATCCGCACATTCTCGGCCATCTGACGAATCATTTCCTTTCCGAGTGCGAAGGTCGGCGGCCATTCCAAAGGCGCGCGACTCTCCAGGGTCCGGCCTGTCTCGCTGCCGGATGAACGAACCCGCGATTTGCCAAGGAATCTTCAGCGCCTACCGCGCCGAAAAGTGCCCGGGTCAATTCCCGAGAAAATCATTTTTTGCTCACCCGGTCCATGGGAGCAGCGTCCGCCCGCGGGCCAGACGAGCATGCAAACCGATCGGCTGACCACCCCGACGGCCGCGCAGCCGCCGCTTGGGCCTGGTCGTTTTTAAACATCCGTACGCAGAGGCGGTCAGCAAGGCAAGGTTATCCAGGTTAATCGCGATCGCGGAGTACGCGCGCGACCGATCATCCCCGGCTCGAAATACGCGGACGGAAACGCCACAACAGCCTGAATGAATTGCGCAGGATCAGCGGCCATGCGTTGCGGATCTTGCCTGCGTAAACGGACATCGACTGCGACGCACGCGAGAGCGATGGGACGTCAAAGAAATTCCAGGCGCGCGTCGACAGACCTGCCTTCGATGTGCGCGACTATATACCCGCCGCCCTTGAACGGACCGGCATTGAAAATCTTCGTCGCTCCAATCGCATCCTCGGCCGCGGACTCGTGGATATGACCCGATATACAGATGTCGGGCTGCACTTCCTCTATGAAGCGCCGCGCCGCCGTGCTGCCAACCGCTTTGCCCGACAAGATACGATCGCACTTGGTTTCGAATGGCGGCGTATGGCACACCATGACCAGCGGTCGCAGGTCGTGGACCTGTTGGTACCCGCCGCGCAGCGCCGCGTAGATCTCGTCTTCGGTAAATTCGGTCGGCGTCTTGAAGGGTGTGAGGTTCGAGCCGCCACACCCGAATATGCCGACTCCATTGATCACCCGTCCCTTGCCGTGAAGATCAATGCCTTCGCTCTCCAGAAACGGCATTACTTCCCGCCGATCAAGATTGCCCGAAAGTGCCAGAACCTTCGCGCATGACCGACGCACGTCTGACAACACCTTCCTGGTATCTTCCACTCCGCCAAAATTGGTGAGATCACCGGACAGGATCACGAGATCGCAGTCGCTCATTACCTCGCCCATCCGCTCGAGGTTACGAGTCGCCATATGCACGTCACCGAAAGAGACTATTTTCATGCCGATTGCTCGGGTGGAAGTTTAGCCGACGGACCGAATTCAGGAAAAGAACCGGGAAATCCGCGTCCTCGCCGCTTACCGGAATGCGACCAGCCCCAAGGGCGCAAGAAAGGACTCCATCGCCCGCACACATTTTTCCGGTTCCTCGATCTGCAAGAAGTGGGTAGTGCCCGGTATGGCCTCGTAGGGAAGGCCGTGCTGTTTCGCGAGTGCACGTCCGATGAGCGCCGGAGGCATGACTTCGGGCAAATCGGGGTCCCCACAGATCAGCTTGGTTGGAACCGGGAGCTGGCCCAGCCGCTCCCAGAGGGTCGCGTCGGCATTGGTCGAAAAAATGTTCGCCTCGAGCTCTCGCGGACAGGCCAGTCTCCAGCAGCCCGCCCGTGGGTCGTGGCGGAGTGTCGCCCGCGCCATGAGTTCATACGCTTCGGGACGCCAGCGAGTAAATCGCGCCCGAAACTGTCCTGCGAGGATTGAAGGATCGGCATAGCATTCGGTGCGCCGCCGCGCTCGGGTAGCCAGAGAATCTTTATCCTGCGACTGATCTCCGCGCAGCATATGACCTTCAGGGGGAAAAATCGGCGGATCGAAGAGGACCAGCGCGTCGAATCGCGGTCCGAACTGGAACGCGTGCAGCGCCGCGGTTACGCCCGACAATGAGTGAAAAACTCCGGCTGCCTGCTTATGACCGAGCCTTGCGTTGACGGCCTGCAATACCTCTTCGAGATCCATGACGAAGCGCGACCACCGATGCGCATTTTCGCGGTGCAATGGGTTGTGGCCGTGATTGCGAAAGTCGAACACCACAACTTCGTAGCGCTCGCGCAGCAGTCCCCAGAACGGAAAGTAGCCGTCGATGGCCAGCCCGTTGCCATGGCTCAACATCAGGCGCGGTCCTGCGGTGTTTCCGTGCTGGCGGACCCGAATCAACGCATGGTCGCCGAGCTTGACCTCGAACGCGTGCTGCGCCCGGGGCACCGTAACGTGCTTCGATTCCATTTGCTTCGAGGCAGCCTCTCACAACATGCGCACCGGGTCGATATCAATCACAAGCGACACGTGCTGGCGCTCCGCGGAGGGACCAACCTCGGCCCGCATCCTGGTCAGGGCCGTGCGCATGGTTCGGAGCTGACGCGATTTCACCAGCACCTGCCATCGGTAACGCCGCTTGATCCTCTCAATCGGCGCGGGCGCGGGTCCCAGTACGCGCAGCTCCGCGGATGTTGTGTCGCGCCCAAGTGATTTCGCCACCGCTTCGGCAATTGACGCAAGCGGTCGCGGTTCCTCACCTTCGATTCGCACCATCGCAAGCCGCGCATAGGGCGGATACTCCAGCTCTCGGCGCAAATCCAGTTCGCGCTTCATGAATCGTCCGTAATCCTGATCGCGCGCGGCCCGGATGCTGTAGTGATGCGGCGAAAAAGTCTGGATTACGACCTTACCCGCGCGCTCGCCCCGTCCGGCGCGACCGGCGACCTGGGTCAAAAGCTGGAAGGTGCGCTCGGCCGATCGGAAATCCGGAAGATTTAGTCCGAGGTCAGCCAGGACGACGGCTGCCAGTGTGACTCCTGGAAAGTCGAAGCC
>JBKPEA010000045.1:0-11542 GCA_046728175.1 Thermodesulfobacteriota bacterium
GGGCAACTGGGCACCGTCGCCGCGGACCTGCGTACGCCTGGGGTCGGGGCAAACCGGCCAATCGTGATCTCTGGCAACACCTTTCCGGTTTTCGGCTCGCTGTGACCGCCTCCGGCACGGCATGAGTTGCCAATCAATTTCGGGCAAGGGAAACCACCATGGGTGAAGTCTCGGAGTGATCGAAACTACGACGTCATTATCATTGGCAGCGGCGCCAGCGGCGGGACACTGGCCCGCCACCTGGCTCCCACGGGCCGTAGAGGCCGAGATGGGCGAGCTGCCACGGGAAGTCGGGGGCCTTGGTCATCACGGTCGGATTGTCGTACATGTGGAGCTTGCCGTCGACACATTCGATGACCAGATCTCTACCCGCCATATCATGAAGGGTGACGTGAACCGGCACCGGCATCTTGAAGATGATCTTGCGGCGCCTCGTTCACCTTTGATCTTGGGCAGACCTTCGCGCACCGCGTCGACGTTCGCGAAATTGTACAATTCGTCGCGGAGGGGGCCGCGTGAGCGGCCCTCTCTCCTGAATCACATGGCGGAAACGCGGTCGGTCGCGCGTACCAGTTCGCAGGTGATCTCGGGATTGGAAGGGTCGTGACCGGGATCATTGACGAGTATATGTTCGGCATGCGACCCCGCGTTTCTCAGGTCGAGGGCCCACCTATCGGTACCTGACAGTCGAAACGCCCGCTGATAAAGATTCCAGGAATCTTCATTAGGCGATCTCGCGGAATAGCGCTGAGGTACGCGACTCAGGCTTTCACTACTGTTGCCGGAGGCTAACATGACTTGCCTTAGTAGCTTCCGGAAGCTACCTTTGAATCATGCGCGCCGTCGGTCTAAAGGTCCTGAAGAATAAGCTGAGCGAGTACGTTCGCATGGCCGCCAGTGGCGAAACGGTTCTGATCACCGATCGCGATCGGGTGGTAGCTGAGCTGGTACCGCCTGCGTCGGGCCGGGCGGCCATAGTCGATGACGCGGTTCTGGCGGAGTTAGTGCGTCGCGGCCATTTGACGCCACCGGTGGGGCCAACAGAAGGCGAGGTTCCGAGACGCCCGGTCGCTCGTCTGGCGACCCTGCTAGAGGAACTGGATCACGATCGCGCGGATAGATGATCTATATCGAGACCTCGGTGGTTCTCGCACAACTGCTGGCCGAGGACCGATGTCCACCTGAAAGTCTATGGGTGGAGACGCTGGCTTCCAGCCGATTGACGGAATACGAAGTGTGGATCCGAATCAATGCACTGGGCCTTGCGAGTTCCCACGGAGAGGCGGTTCGGCTCCTGCTCGCACGTCTGCGATGGCTTGAATTGACGCCGATTGTGCTCGCGCGCGCTCTAGACTCATGGCCGGTCCGTCTGCGAACCCTCGATGCGCTCCACCTGGCTTCCATCGAGTTTCTTCGTGCTCATGGGCAGGCTGTGAGGCTCGCGAGCTACGATGAACGAATAATCGGAGCCGCACGCCGTCTGTCTATTCCCCTCTTCTCGCTCTAATCGCGTAGTCCAACTTTTCAAAAATTGGTTTGTGGGTCACCCGCGACGAGGTGAATCTGCTTGCGCCCAGGCCGCCGCAATCAGCTGCGGTTCCGAGCTTTCCGGAGCGTTCCGCGGTGGGCTTCGCGAGTGAACAGTGCGGCCGCTGGAGATGGTACCAGCGGATTCGGAGACTCGCTGCCCTCGTTCCCTCTTGAGGCGCGATGACGCTCAATAAATCAACTGTTCCAGCCGAGAATTCGACGAAGAAAATTTCATTTTGACAGACGCTGCGACGGCGTCTTCAGGGCCATACCCTGTGTCCTCAAAAGCTCCTTTCGAGAAAGTTCCCCAACTGCTCTTGCCTGCTGGAGCTGACTCCTGAAGGTCCGGAAAGCGAGGAAGCGACCAGATGCAAGAACCGAATCAACGCGCGGTGCCGCCGCTGCCCCAGAAGGTCCGGTCGCGGCTACGCGATCTACTGAGGCCCGGTTCTACGGCCGGCTCACGCTGGTCATCAAGGACGGGCGCGTGGTGACTTATGAGACGAGCGTGACGGAAGACGCCAACGCTTGATGGGTCCCGAGGGCTTTGCGCATTTGACGTAGACCTTGCACATGACCGGTTGGCCCGGCTCGTGCCTCGAGCAATAGTGCTTGAACGTCTCAACCAGTGACTCGTTAGATATCCCCTCTAGAACCTCTCGAATATCGCGAGCGGTGCTGCGATCGGACCAGCCCCGGAGCATCTCTTCGATGATGAGACGGCGGACTGGCAACATGGTCCTGACTGGTGGCACACCCCTGCTCCCTGCGTAATTATGGACTGCCCCGTCTAGTTAGACGGGCTGCAAGGGCTAAAATTCACCGAGCCGGGGGCGTCACAAGCAACGCCGATGAAATGGCAGCTCGCATTTGCACTCGTCCTAATTCTTGCCACCTCGCTCCGTGCAAGCGCGGCCGGCCATACTAAGGGCCGCGCTGTTCAGGAGTTCACGCCCGCGTTCAAGAACGGTGATTACCTCTGGCGTCCGGAGATTTCACCCGTAGGGCCGGTGGTGATCATCGTTAGTCTTCCGGGACAGAGAATGTATGTGTACCGCAATGGTGTCCGCATCGGCGTCTCGACCGTCAGCACTGGAACCAAAAGCTATGCGACTCCGACGGGTATATTCACGATTTTGCAGAAGAAGGTCACTCACGAATCGAACATCTACAAAGGAGCACGGATGCCCCACATGCAACGGCTAACGTGGACTGGCATTGCCTTGCACGCGGGTCATCTACCCGGTTATCCAGCATCACATGGGTGTGTGCGGTTGCCGGTAGATTTCGCTGCAAAACTTTATTCCATCACGAACAACGGTACGAGCGTGATCATTACCGACGACAAGTTTGCCCCGGGCGAAACGGCGGAGCCCGGTAGGTTGCTATCGGGTAAGACAGGCGCGCCTTCCACACCAGCGCTGGCCGAGCGCCAGTTTGAGTGGCATCCGGAGGACGCTCCGACCGGCCCTGTGTCCATTATATTGAGTACTTTGGACCAGGAGGCTTACGTCTATCGCAATGGAATTGAGATCGGGCGCGCCTCAGCGTCCACGACCGGTTTGGGCCAGGGCCTCGGAAGCCACGTCTATTCAGCCCTCGACAGATTCGACTCGAATGGGCGCCGGGAATGGATCTCCGCCGCGAGCTTCGGCCGCGCGCTCCCGCCGGACGTCAAGGAAGTAGTTAATCGTGTGACCATTGCTTCGGAGTTCCTTGAACATGCGCGCGCGGCCGTTGCGCCGGGGACGACCCTCGTCATTACTGACCTGCCCGTTAGTAGCCGGACCCGCAGCGGGCCTGGGGTCGACATTTTGACCACTGATTAGTTAAGCGAGCGACACTCCATCCAGCGCCCGGCGGAAATGTGAGGTGGTCGAGGCCGAAGCCACACCGATCGGGCCAGGCGAGCCTACCAGAGAGCAGCTACCGTGCATGAAAGGCGAATAAGAACGCATGTAGCTGTCATAGCCATTTTTGCGGCTGGTCTATGCGCGTATGCCTGCGATCTCCCTCAGATCTCGCCCAAAGCACCCACGTCAGCTGGCCCTGTATGCGAGGGGAGAGCTGGCTTTCCTTGTCAACACTGCGTCATACAATGTCCGATGGGGAGCGTAGCGGTTTGTACCGACGGGCAATCCAACAGCGCCGGAACATATTGTCTTGCGCAGCCCACTTGTGCTTGTCACTGACCTGTTGGCTCGCCACACCAATCGAGCCGGGCGAGCCGAACGGCGACGAACTATCGCTGGATGAGTGAAGGGCGAATGTTAGGCGCGTTTTGCAATGGTGATGATCTCGGGCTCTTCTCAGTCATCGGGCGGCGGCTCCAATCTTCAAAACTGCTGCTCTATCCTTAAACCAGCTTTCGAGAGGAACCGGGCGAGCGAATCGCCGTCGAGGGAATCTTATAGTTCTCCGACTGACTTCGGCCCGGCCCCAGGCTGGACTGGTGAAGGTGTGAGTAAACGAAACAGTGTCTACGACGACATTTTTCACCTCGCGCACTATCCGCACCTTGACCCCGGTCGGTTATCTCCACCACATGATCCGGCTTTCATGCTACCCATGCTCGAAACGAAGGTTGCGAGTCTCGGACGAACCAGTTGCCATCCACCTATGCGGCCTCCGTGCCGGCGTAACCCTGAACGCCTTCCCGGAAAAAAAGAAGAAGAAAAATCTCTCCGCCCGGATGGCGGGAGGGGTCTTGGCCAGCCGATAAATGTGATCAGGCGGGTGGACGAACCCGTCCAGCCCGCGTAATGGACACATTTCAGTTCTCGGCGCTGCAGATGTCGTCTCCGTCTTTACACTTGAGGTTGTGAGCGGGCCGTTGGTTGAAGGGCGACTCTTGCGCCGCGTCCTTCTCTTTGAGATGCCGGAATTAATTCATCGCGATGACAGCTGGCTTGTAAAAATTATAAAGGCCACGCACCGTCTGCTTTAACGGCGGGCGGTGCATTCCTGAGTAGCGCTCGGCTTGGGCCCAAGTCCTTGTCTTCAAACGCAGCGATCTTGTGAAGTCCCATTAGCGTCCTGGGCGCTCTCGATGCTGATCCTCCTTGGCCTTGTGATTGCCTCCGTTATGGGGCTGGCCGTCAGACAACCGCACCCGCGCTGGTGTGGATCGTCTGGCCGGTGATCTGCCTGCTGGCGGGAAGACAGAGAAACAAGATCGCCGCTGCGACGTCTTCGGGCTGCGAAACACGATGGAACAGATTTTCTAGTGGCCCGCTCGAGGCGATGCGCTGGAGCGCCTCATCGCCGCCAAACGCCCGTGTCATCCCGGTCTTCGTAATACCGGGCGCGACTGCGTTGACATTAATGTCATGGCGCCCCAACTCCGCAGCCGCGCAGCGGGTCAACTGGACCAGTGCAGCCTTCGAAGTAGCATAGGCAATCGGGGAATTGCGGGCGCGAAATGCGGAGCTGGAGCTGATGTTGACAATCCGACCGCCGCCACCGCGTTCAATCATGTGCCGCGCGACGTGTTTTATCAGGAGCAGGGGCGCCTTCAGGTTGACGCTATGGACCAGGTCCCAGTCGTGTAGGTCAAGCTCGAGCAAGGTCTGGCCCCTCCCTGCGAGGCCGGCACAGTTGACCAGGATGTCGATTCGGGCGCAACGCTGGAGCACACGCGCGACCAGTTCCGGAATCCGCTCGATGTCGGCCAGATCAGCGACCACCCCGAAGGCAGTGCCGCTAGCTTTTGCCCCCTCCTCGACGACCTCGCCAAGGCCGCCCTCATCGCGGTCAAGCGCCGCCACGGTCGCGCCAGCGCCGAGTAGTGCCGCCACAGTCGCACGCCCGATTCCCGATGCGCCACCGGTCACGATCGCCACTTTGCCGGAAAGTTCGTCACCCATGATCCTTTCTCCGCGAGCACGTACGTGGAGACCGGAGCTGGTGCAGCGATCCGAAGAGCGCGATCAACGCCACGGACGAACCCGCTCTGCCTGTTTATCGTCGCGAAGCCGGCGAGGGCAATAGCCGCAGGAGGCGCGTTTCAGTGACTTGGGATCGCCACCATGCGGTCGCCGGACCTCAAGGGCGTCCCCGCCTGACGCCCCCTGCCGCAGACCGGATAGGGCGCACGGAGCTGACCAGGCTGCCGGAGCAACGCGACTCGAGTTGGCGAGTCATACGGGGGAAATGCGCACGCTTGCGTTGAGTTCTCCGACGACCGGATCCTATCGCAATGCGAACCGAACAGAATATGACCCCTTCTTTCATTGCTTCTGGGCGAGCGATTGTCGGCCGGAAAGGCGCATACTTCTGGGCCGAATTCGGAGGGCGCTTTCTCAACTGGGACCGGAAGTTCGAATCTACTCCGCTCAGTCAACGAGTCATTGCTGCCAATGAGCTGCCAGCCAGTCGCACCAATCGGGCAAGCCTGGCGCAAGTGGCCCTGTTTCTCTAGGTCTTCGTGGGGCGCTCTGCAGAGTTTTAGGAAACACCTAGTAAAGTCCGCTTTACGCAAGTATCCGCGGGTTAACTCCCGAAGTTAACGCCTGTAGCGGCTTTCCAAATAGGCTCGCCGGTTTTTCACGGCACCGCCTTTGCTCTGTCAGCTCGTCGTTCGGACCGACGCGATGAGGTGGACACCCTGATGTCAGTCAACACTAAGGCCGCGAGGGTTCCTCAGATAAAGCCGTTCGCGGAGAACCGGCATGTAAGTCTGGCCACCCAGTTCGCGCAGTACACTATACTCGACGAGGTTCCGGGACTTATCTTCGGTCTGATGACCGTGGTCTTCATCGTGAGCTCGCTATGGTCGCTCGCATAACCCCAAAACCGCCAGGGTGCGGCTCGGTATGGGCGAGCCGTACGCCAAGGCGTGGAGTTCCACTCCTTGCTGCGGATCATTGCTCCCGAGGTAGACATGCCCTTACTCATTCTGGTCTAGTGTTGCTAGACAATAGACAAGCCTGCCAGACAGTTCGCGTATGTAGCTAGAGGACCTCAAAATGAAAGGCCTGGTAACGTTGGTTTCCGCGATTTCGGTGTTATTCCTAGCGAACGGTACATGGGGAGCCCCCGTCAGGCCGGGCGACGAGATCACCCCCGAAAATGCCGGCCTCGTCGAGGACCGGGTAGTCCCGGCAACTTCGTGTTGGTGAAGCAGGACATGAGGATGAAAATCATACCGACGGAGCGGCTCGAATGGCCGCCACCCTACAAAGCCGCGACCGAAAAATACTCGGCCCAGGTGCGGCTCGGCGAAAAGGGAGAGCTTCGGAACTTCGTGGCCGGGCTGCCTTTTGCGTTGGTTGATCCGAACGACCCGCAGGCGGCTACTCGGGCTGTGTGGAATTATAGTTGCCGCCCGCTGGCGACCGATGATCTCGATGTTCCCGGAGTCGAGACCGTCAGCAATCGCGACCGCGATGAGATTCCGGGGCAGCCTGTGCAAAGGGTCGTCATCGGACACGCCGCCGTCTACAACAATATCGGGCGTACCGAAGTCCAGCCGTTTCCCACCGATCCGGAGGCCAATGTGACCGGGATCCGCTACCGGTACGGTGCCTTTCCCCTGCTGGAGCCCGCGACGCCGCGGGGAAATGGTTTTCTGCGCTTCCGTTACCTGGATCCGGATATGGAAGACAACATCTGGGTGTACAATCCGGGCGCGCGGCGCGTAGCACGCGTCCGGGCCGACCAATCGGCTGCCAAGGGCACGGCCACGATCGATCCCGACTCGAGTTTCGGATTCGCGGCGAAGATCGAAGACTTCGACTACCGCCTGCTCGGGATCGGGATCAAGCCGATGCTGGAGGTGGTGCACGCCTCGGCCTTGCCCGCGCCGGCGTGCGAATTCGACAATCGCCGCACCGTGTGTCCCGAGGACTGGGAGATTGCGCCAGCTCTATATCGTGGAGGCGACGGCGAAGCCTCTCGACTGGCATCAGCGATCGGGACCAACGGTCTGGACATCCCCAAGCGTATCCTCTACATCGATTCGGAAAGCTGGTTCATCGCCGCTTCTGATCAGTACGGCAAGGACGGCGCGTTGTGGAAAACGGTCGCGCTCTTCACGGCCTATCGGGATCGCTCTGCGCTCGATGCCAGAGTTGCGATCTATCCGTTCAGGCGAATCTTTCAGACCGCCATGGTTGATGAGAACATCCAGAACGGATTTTCAACGATCTCCTACACCCCCGGTCACGAGACCAGGAATTCGGAAGGTTGGTACATAAACATGGTGGCGGTGAAGCAGGATTTTCTCGACCCCCACGAGATGTCGTTCATCGGCCACTAAACTCGTTCGGGTTTGCCACGAAAAGTAGAGGATCGCTCTGGCGCCCGAACCGCCCAACCTCGCGTCGGGACGATTGTCTGCTCCGGGAAGGGGTCAGGGGTGGGTGGCTTGATATCGCTCGCCGTAACCTTTTCCCTCGACCGATGGTTGATACCGTTGGAGTGCTAAATGAATCGAGAAGGTCACAATCTGAATTCCGCTCCGTGGAGTCGCAAGCACCACCTGGGCATGGAATTCTTGATCTGGAGCCGTGGGAGTACCTGGTTTTGGTTTGTCGTCAATCCGCGTAATCAGGCGGGGATGATCGGGGCGACCAGCGATGAAAGTCGAGCAGTGCGCGAAGCGCGTTTTTCCGTTGAAGAGATACTGGCAGGCGACGGAAACACCGCTCATCAGCGAGACTGGCAAGGGTTCCCGACGAATTTTTGTGGTTGTGATCACTAGTTGTGCTTCAACCATTCGAGGAGGGTCGAATCGAACAGCGCCCGCTCCTCGAAATGCGGATAGTGACCGCTTTCTCGAATGCCCGGTAAGTATGGTTGGCCAGCAGACCCTTGAACTTGTGCCATGCGGTCGGCACCGCAACGAAATCAAACACCCCCGAAGCGATTAGAACCGGACACCGTACTCTCGGGTATTCAACCGTGGGATCGACCTTGCTCAATTCTCCGCCTGAGCCAACGAAGCGCTGAAAAATCAGAGCGCTACCGAAGTGGCCCTTCCACAGATGGGTGCAATCAAAGCGCGCATCGTACCAAATCAACGGCCCATTCGCGATGTAGTTGATGATGATCGCGTCGTCGGGGGTCGATTTGCTCAACGCGTCCTTTGCCCGTTCGCGGCTCTGCATCAGCATTTCCTTGCGTTCCTGGGACGCGAGCATTGCCCAGTGCTTTTCTTGTTCTCGAGAAGAGCTTGCGTCCAAAATGGGAATGCCGCCTATAACGATTACCTGCGAAACGTAATCGGGATGTCGCGCGGCGTGGCGGAGGGCGATAGAAGCGTTCACCGAATGACCGAGCACGGCAATGCGTTCCAGGTTCAGTTGTGTCCGCAGCTCGTCGAGATCATCAACGACTGTGTCTAGCGTTAGGTCGGCGACGTCGCCGACGTCTGAGCGACTGCCGCGAGGCTCAACGAAAATCAATTTCAGGTGTGTGCGTAGATTCGCGGAGAAAGTCCGCTCGTAGATCGGCGACCCCGCCAGACTGGGTATCATGCAGGGCAGCCCTTCACCTTCAACTAAGTAATGGATCCGCCTCCCATGGATGTTTGCGTACATCGCATTCTCCTTGTGCGCCGGGCTAAACCGGCGAGGTGTTGTGAATGAAAGAGTCACGCGTCAGGATCTCGCAGGAATGGCCATCGGGTCTGAGAAATAGAAGCTCCTACCGCCGAGAAGCTTGTAGACTCTGCAGTCCGGTTTACGCAATTCTTGAGCGCTCGAGTATTCGAGACCTATCTAGTTGACCCTTTCCAGAATTGCATCGAAGGCCGCATCGCTGACTCGAAAACAATAGTGGTGAACGGGCACCCCTTGTCCTCGGCTCCGAAGAACTGAGGCTCAACAAAATCGATGGTTAGCGAATCGTTAACGTAAACGCTGGCGCGCTTTGCTCGATACTGCCGCCACTGCTCTTCGGAGATACCTGAACCGGCGTTTTGAGCCGAAGGCGCAGCAGGCTCCTTACCGCAGTGATCCCATCGGACGCCGAGTATTTCGGCAAGTAATCTAGCCCCGCCATTTTTGTCTCTCGAGGGCACCAGGAGATGATCGAGTTGGACGTCCATGCTTGTCCTTTACCGGTCGTTCGCGCTTGACCCGGCGTTGGTGTTATAGCCGATGCGGCATTCCGACCCAGGCCACGGTGAGGCCGCTTATTTCACCTGTCCCCGCCATGCGATGGGCACGCTGATCGACCGTCTGCACGGGCGCTAGGACCAATCAGCCGGCCGGTGGCTTGTTAACCGCCGATTGCGCGGCGAAAGCGCGCTTGTATGCGGGCCGCGCTTCGCCGCGGGCGACATAGGCGGCCAGGTTCGGAAATTCGTCCAGAATGCCCGACGATTTTAGCCTGAGCAGCACCGACACCATCATCAGGTCGCCCGCGCTGAACGCACCATCGAGCCAGTCGGCATCGCCCAGGTGATCGAAGAGTTGGTTCAGCCGGTTGCGGACACGGTCCTCAACCAGAGGCATGCGCACCTTAGACCAAGGCTTGTCGCCCTCCAGGAGTCTGGCGCTTTCGCGCTCAAGGATCGGCGGCTCCACTGTGTTGACCGCGGCAAACATCCATGTGATCGCGCGCGCCCGGGCATTGGCATCGTCCGGCAGCAGGCCCGCATGGTGATCGGCGATATGGAATATGATCGCTCCTGTCTCGAACAGCGCGAGATCGCCCTCCTCATAGGTCGGGATCTGGCCGAAAGGATGAAGCGCCAGATGCGCGGGCTCCTTCATCGCGCGGAACGACACAAGGCGAACCTCGTAAGGTTGGCCCACTTCTTCAAGCGCCCAGCGAACGCGCGTATCACGCGCCAGTCCCTTGCCGCCATCGGGTGACCGTTCAAAGGCGGTAATGGTGATAGTCATCGTGAGACTCCTCCTTGGCGAAAATCATCGGCGGTGACGTGTTGCAGATCGTCGATTCCCGACGCGGCGTTCCTGGCGCTGAAGAAGAGTCCAGACACCATGGGTGCCGAGCTTCAACTTGCCGCGGCGATGAAGCTCTACGAGTTGGGACGGCTCTCGGCAGGCGCAGCCGTACAGCTCGCCGGCCTACCGAAGCCGGTGTTCCTCGCCAAGCTCGGGGACTACGGCATCGACACCTTCCGCCAGAGCTCGCCGGACTTGGCCGACGAAGCGGCGAATGCCTGACGCCGCGCTCGCGTGTCGAGCGATCCCGGGAAGCAGCGCATAAAGTTCACAGCTTTGCACAAGCCACGGGATATGTAATAGCACACGAATCATTATCGCGTGCTCGGCTGGGCGCTGGGAGTAAGCTTCATATTTGCTCTTTACTTAGCGTTCGTCGAGATCAACGACCGCATCGATGAAGGTGAGTTGTGGAGGCCATTTTTCGAATCTCGGACGACTGCCCCACAACTCGGGCCGATTCATAAGCATCCATTCAGGCGGCGGTCGAAATTAAAGGTGTCT
Organism: Thermodesulfobacteriota bacterium; assembly: GCA_046728175.1. GTDB lineage: Bacteria > Desulfobacterota > Binatia > Binatales > Binataceae > JAFAHS01. The sequence goes on from JBKPEA010000045.1 coordinate 10,950, forward strand.
CCCCGAAACACAGTTCGGGAAAGTTTCGCTTGACAATTAGTAGATTAGGCAACCTGCGAGGTAAGTGTGGTTCGCCAGCATCAATAGTCGATGATCCGCGGACCGACCACTATTCATTTAGTCGAGCAGAATCTCTTCAGACATCGCATGAAGGAACGAGGGCATTACGGCAGAGCAGGACCCCCGTGGCCCACTAGCACTTGATCTCTCGACGAAGCTTGCTTTTGAACGCACCTGGGTCGCTTATGAGCGAACCATGCTTGCCTGGGTCCGGACCGCGACCTCGCTGATTACTTTCGGTTTCCAGCGTTTACAAATTCTTTGAAATCCTGAGAGAAGCAGGGGGCCCAAAAAGCCGCCTGCTCGGAGCGCGCGAGTTTGGGCTGTTGCTGGTGGGCATGGGCTTGGCTTCGCTGGCGCTGGCGACGGTGGAATATCGGCAGAATATTCGGAGATTGGGAGCAGAGTATCAGGGTCGTCCGCGTTCACCGGCCGTCATTGTGGCGGCTTTGATCTCAATTCTTGGCATTCTGGCTTTGAGTGTGATGCTCGTTCGCCTATGATTCCAGAAGTCTTTCGAGCCGCGTTGAAAC
>JBKPEA010000046.1:0-40170 GCA_046728175.1 Thermodesulfobacteriota bacterium
CGACCAGGAGGAGATGCACGGCGCGGTACGGGACATCCCGGCGCTGACGGGTCCGAGCAACTGGAAGCGTGCGTTCACCATGTACCTGCCCCACCGGTGAGAGGTCTCGGTCTGATAGCTTGACTCGTTATCTCAAGTCGAGCTATTGAGTCGAGCTATGGCGCTGCCGACCTTGCAACGGACTTCACCGCTGCCGGTTCGCTCGACTGCGGCCCAGGAACCCTCATGGCAACGCGATGCCCAGCAGACCGCCCCGCGCATCGACGTGAAGTTTCCAATTCTCGGCTTTCTGATGGATTCCGAAGCCACCGGCTACGACCTGAAGCGGCGCTTTCACAACCCGGTGGGATTTTTTTATCGAGTGAGCGACGGCTCGCTTTACCCGGCCCTCAAGAAGCTGGCGCGCGATGGCCTGGTGACGCAGCGCGTCGAGCGTCGCGGCCGACGCTCGCGCAAGGTCTACGCGATTACCGCCGCAGGACGCGCGCGATTCCTGAAGACTCTGCGCGAGCCCGCGCAACCGGTGTTCGTGTTCGATGAGGCGCAGGTAAAAATCTATTTCGCGCATCACGATCCCCAGTCTGCACTCACCCACATGGCCCAGGTCCATGAGGAGGACCTGCAGCGTGCCGAGATGCTGCGCTGGCTTGCCGACGAAATGGAAAAGCACGGAGAGAGCGTGTTTCGCAAGGCGCTGATCGAAATCGGCTACGCGGTCACGCACGCGAAGGCCAAGGTCTTCGCCCGACTCTTCGACGAAGTGAAAAACAAGCTCTCGGTCAACGGCCGAGCGCGTCCCCGGCGCCGGGCGGCTCAGGCGCGATAAATGCAGCACAAGGGAGACCCTAGATGGACGAGAAATACGCGATCGACATAGACCACGTGACCCGCGTCTACAAGCGCGACGAGTTCGAAGTGCGTGCGCTCGATGACGTGACACTCAAGATTCCCGAAGCACGCTTCGTGGCGCTCATGGGTCCTTCTGGTTCCGGCAAGACCACGATGCTGAATCTGATTGCCGGAATCGACCACGCGACCTCTGGGCGGGTCGCGGTCGGGGGGGAGGAAATTACTTCCATGAAGGAGCGCGATCTGGCGGCCTGGCGCGCCCGCCACATCGGGCTGGTGTTCCAATTCTACAATCTGATTCCGGTCCTGACTGCTTTCGAAAATGTTGAACTTCCGCTGTTGCTGACGCATCTGCGCAAAGCGGAACGTCGCGAACACGTCGAGACTGCCCTCAAAGTGGTTAGTCTCGCCGACCGTATGGATCACTATCCGCGCCAGCTGTCGGGCGGCCAGGAGCAGCGCGTCGCCATCGCCCGCGCCATCGTCACTGATCCCACTATCGTGGTCGCCGACGAGCCGACCGGTGACCTCGATGCGAAATCTGCCGAGGAAATTCTGAACCTGCTCACCGAACTTAACCGGCAGTTCCACAAGACCATTGTAATGGTCACCCACGATCCGCGTGCGGAACGCTACGTCGACACCGTGTACCGGCTGGACAAGGGCGTCCTGGCCGGAGTCGAACCTGGCAAGGGCGCCGCCCAAGCGGCGGCCGCGGGAGCGAGCGCGTAGGGGCGGCGGAGGGAAGCGCGATGAAGTTCACGATGCTCGTCCTCAAGAATCTGCTGCGCAGCAAGCGGCGGACGCTTTTGACGGTCTTCTCAATCGCGGTTTCCCTGTTCATCTTCTCCGCGCTGGTGAGTTTTCCGACCCTGGCACGCGAGATTCTCGCCGACCGCGCATCGTCATTACGTCTTGCGGTTCACAACAAAGCCGGGGTCACTTATTCGATGCCCGAGGCCTACAAGCAGCGCATTGCGGCGACACCGCACGTTATCGCGGTCGTGCCGGAAAGCTGGTTTGGCGGCATCTACCACGAGCTGAACGACCAATTCCCGAACCTGGCAGTCGATGCCGATCAGGTCGATCTCATGTGGGACGACTGGGGTATTTCCAGGGCGGTGTTCGAGGATTTCAAACGCCTGCGCACCGCGTGCCTGGTCTCGGGCGGGACCATGAAGCGCTTCAATCTGCACCTCGGTCAGCAGATTCAGCTCAGGGGCACCGTCTATCCGTTCAACGTAACGCTCAAGATCGTCGGGGTGATGAACGACAAGGCGCCGCCCAATTTTCTTCTGTTCCGGCGCGACTATCTGGAAGAAGCCGCCGGGCGTCCCGGGTTTGTGAGCATGTTCTGGGTCCGCTCGGATAAGTCGGAGAACATCCCGCAGATCATAGCTTCCATCGACGAACAGTTCGCAAATTCCATGGCGGAAACCCGCAGCGAATCCGAGGCCGCGTTCATGGGCGCGTTCGCGCAGGGCTATCGGGCCTTTTTCGAACTGGCGGAAATTCTCGGTTTGATCGTCGTCCTGACGATTGGATTGGTCGCGGCCAATACGGCGGCCATGTCGATCCGCGAGCGGCGCAGCGAAATCGCCATCATGCGCTCGATCGGTTTTCGCTCCGGCACCATCCTGGGGTTGTTGCTGGGTGAATCGCTGATAATCGGCCTGAGCGGTGGGATTCTGGGTTGCGCGAGCGCCTATGTCATCCTGAAAGTGTTCGCCATCGGCTCGCCCGCAATCGGGATCAGTAATCTGCAGATGCCGCCGATCGTGGTCGTGGAAGCGCTCGGTGCTGCGTGTCTCATCGGGCTGCTCAGCGCCTGGTTCCCGGCACGTTCCGCCGCGCGACAGAATATCGTCGACGCCCTACGGCTGGTTGCGTGACCAATGGCGATCCCACTCAAGTACAACCTCCGGAGTCTGCTGGTGCGGCGCGTATCCACGGCGATGACCGCGGGCGGGATCGCACTGGTGGTGGCGGTATTCGTCATCGTGATGGCCATGGTGGCCGGCCTGGGATCCGCGATCAGCGATACCGGATCGCCCGACAATGTGGTGGTGGTACGCAAAGGTTCGACCACCGAGACCTCCTCGGCCGTCCAGCTCGATCAATTCGATGCACTGAAATTTCTTCCCCAGATCAAACGCGATGCCGACGGCAACCCGCTCGCCTCGCCGGAACTGCCGGTCCAGGTGCTGATGCAGCGTTCCGGGGGAGCCAGCGACAACGTCGTCGTGCGCGGGGTTCTCCCGGTCGCGCTGCAGGTGCATCAAAACGTGCACCTGATTGAGGGTCGCATGTTCAAGCCGGCGCTTAACGAGGTGATCGTGGGCAAGGCGCTGCTCGGACGCTATGCGAATACCGGCGTCGGCTCGACGATGCACTTCGGGCGCGGCAACTGGAAGGTGGTGGGAATTTTCGACGCGGGGGGAAGCTCGTTCGAATCGGAGGTGTGGGCCGACATCCACAACGTCCAGGATGATACCCAGCGCGGGGCCTACTACGCGTGCGCCCGCCTCAAGATGCTGCCGGGCACCGACGTCGACGCCCTGATCCGCAGGATCGCCGACGATCCGCGCATCAACCTGCAGGCGCAGACCGAGTCCGACTACTACAAGGACCAGTCGGTGGTGGCCAATCAGCTGCGCGCACTGGGCATGATCGTCGCGATCATCATGGGGATCGGAGCGGTGTTTGCGGCCATGAATACCATGTACGCGGCGGTTTCCGCGCGTACCACCGAGATTGGCACCCTGCGCGCGCTGGGATTCAGACCGGGCGCAGTGCTCGGATCGTTCCTGCTGGAATCGCTGGCGCTCGCGGTGGCGGCCGGTGCGCTCGGCGTGATCCTGGCGTTGCCGATCAATGGTTTCTCGACCAGCTTCGGCAATTTCGTAACCTTCTCTACCATGGCGTTCGCGTTTCGCGTGACTCCGGCCGTGGTCTTGCAGGCGCTGCTATTCGCGGCGGTAATGGGGGTGTTGGGCGGCTGGCTTCCCGCGCGCCAAGCAATGAAAATGCAGGTTGTGGAGGCTCTAAGGAAGGGTTGAGCGCAATGAGCACTGAACCTTCATCACCTCGTCCGCCTTCGAGCATTCGCGAGCTCGAATCGCTCCGCATCGCGCGCAAGGCCGAAAAGCGCCCCGGCCGTCTCGTTCCGGTGCTAGTCGCGCTGGTGGTCCTCGCAGGTGGCGCGGCGATCGGTTACCAGGTTTACGCCCGCACGCTTGGACGCCCGCCCGAAGTACAAACCGCGCTCGTCACCATCAAGCAAGCGGGCGAGCCGGGAACCCTGCTGACCGGGTCCGGATACATCGTCACCCAGCACAAGTACATCACGGTCGGAACCAAGCAACTCGGTCAGATTGTTGCCGAGCCGATCGAGGAAGGTCAGCACATCAAGAAGGGCGACATCCTGGCGCGGATCGACGACGGCGACTATCAGGCACAGCTCAGGCAGGCGATGGCCAATCGCGATCTCGCCGAGGCAGACATCAAACTGTATGCAGCACAGGCGGACCGCCAGCGCGAGCTGTTCAAGGCCGGCGTCTCGACCCGCGACCAGCTCGATATGGCTGAGAACAAGCTCAACGAGGCGCAGGCCACACTGAAAAAAGACCAGAGCGAGATCGACTTCTACAAGTTCCTGGTGAACCAGTGTGTGATTCGTTCGCCGATCAACGGTCTGGTGCTGACCAAGATTCATGAAGTGGGCGACATGATCACCTACGCCAGCGGTGCGAATGCCGGCGGGGGCGTCACCGACATCGCCCAGATCGCCGACACCGAAGATATGCGCGCCGAAGTCGATATCAACGAGAGCGACATCGCCAAAGTCACCATGGGCATGCCGGCAAGTGTGACCCTCGATGCGTACCCTGATCGCTCATTCGATGCCCGGGTCGTGAAGATCTATCCGGAAGCGGACCGCCAGAAGGGCACCGTCAAGGTCGAGGTTCATATCCTCACCCCTGACCTCGCGATCATCAAACCCGAGATGAGTGCCAAGATTTCATTCCTCGGCGGATCCGCAGTTAAACAGCAAGCGCCGGCGCTCGTCCTGGTTCCGAAGAAAGCCATCGTCGAGGACGGCAACCGAAAGTACGTGTGGGTCGTCCGCGCGGACGCTGCCCACCGGGTGGAAGTGTCCCTGGGGCGCGAATACCAGGACGGTATCCAGGTGCTGCAAGGCTTGAGCGGGGGCGAAACCGTTATCGTGGTGCCCCCTGCGCAACTCCATGATGGGCAGCCGGTCATGCCGGTTGCCTCCTAGTTGACCAGCCATCGTTTCAAGGGTCACGCTCACTAGCTATGTCGACAGCGTCGTGAACTTCATCGAGGAGCGCGACCTTCGCAACGGGAACCGCCGGACCTAACCTGGGTGGCGCCACTATTTAGGGATTGACCGCAAAGATCCCGGGACGGATCAACCGCAGTGCATTGTCTCAGGACCGTGGTAGCGCTCGGCTCGACGCTTGCGGCCGCGTCGTCCTGGTCAAATTGAATATCGGGCCAGCAGCCCCCGTGCGATCACCAGCGCCTGGATTTCGTTGGTCCCCTCTCCGATCATCATCAGCGGGGCGTCCCGGTAAAAGCGCTCTACCGGGAACTCCTGCGTGAAGCCGTAACCGGCCAGCACGCGCATCGCGTCGAGTGCAATCTTGGCGCACGCTTCCGAGGCGAAGAGCTTGGCCATTCCGGCCTCGACATCGCACCGTTCGCCCGCATCCTTCTTTCCTGCGGCGCTGATTACCAGCAGACGAGCCGCTTCGAGGCGGGTGCCCATGTCCGCGAGCATCAACTGGACGGCCTGATGCTGCGCGATCGGTTTACCAAAGGCGGTCCGTTGCTGCGCGTAACGGATTGCGCTTTCAAAGGCGGCCTGCGCGACACCGACTGCGCGAGCCGCGACATTTATCCGTCCCACTTCCAGCGCACTCATCACCTGCTTGAAGCCCTGCCCTTCAATACCGCCGATCAAGCTCGTGGCAGGCACCGCAAAGTCCTCGAGCAGAACTTCGCAGGTATCGATTCCTTTGTAGCCGAGCTTCTTGAGGTTGCGGCTGACCGTCGGCCCGTTCGCACTCTTCTCGACCGCAAACATACTGATTCCGGCGTAGGCCGGCTGGGCTGTCGGATTGGTTTTTGCCGCAACGGCCAGCATCGTTCCGTGACGGGCATTGGTAATGAACATTTTGCTGCCCGAGAGAAAATAGTCGTCGCCCCGGCGAACGGCCATACTCCGAATCGATTGCACGTCGCTGCCCGCGTGCGGCTCCGTCAATGCCAACCCGCCCCGCTTCTCGCCAGTAGCCATCGCCGGCAAAAAGTACTGCTTTTGCGCCTCGGTGCCGTGATGGACGATCATGTAGGCCATGATCAGGTGGCTATTGATCACGCCCGCCAGGCTCATCCATCCACGCGACAGCTCCTCCATGACCCGCGCGTAGGTGCTGAATGAAAGGCCGAGGCCGCCATGGGCGGCCGGGATGGTGGCGCCGAACAGACCCAACTCCTTCATTTTGTCGACCAGCGCCTGCGGGTACTCATCGCGATGCTCCAGTTCCGTTGCCACCGGCATGACGTCGCGTTCCACAAACCGGCGCACCGCCTCGATTACCTGCTTGTCTAAAACTTCATCCATCGGTTTAACTCCGCCCGAGTACCTTGCCGTCAACGATCGCTCCGTGCTTCCGTTTAGCAGAGGGTCGGGACGCAGCGCCAACCGCGCTCCCCGCTGAGGAGAGGGTCCGGCTCGCGTGCATGAGGCTGTGACGGCCGACGCGGGTTGCGTGCCGGAGCGCAGGCGACTAGAGTAAGTGTCAAATTGACGCAAAGTACCGGTCGGCGGTGGAGCTTGTGGGGGCGCAGGAATCCCGGGCAGAGAAAGGATTAGCCATTGAACGCACCCACACCCTCCCCTATTTCGGCGCGCGCACTTCATGACAAGCTCGCGCCGCTTGATCAGAGTGGCTACGGGCTCGAGGCTTGCGAGCGATACGCGGAGCAGATTGCCGAGATTCTGCGCCTCAAGGACGAGCGCAAGGCCATCGTGCTTGCGCACAACTATCAGCGGCCGGAAATCTTTGAGGTCGCGGATTTGGTCGGCGATTCGCTGGAGCTGGCGCGCAAGGCCAGGGAGGTCCGCGACGCCGACGTGATCGTGTTCTGCGGCGTTCATTTCATGGCCGAGACCGCCAAGGTCGTGAATCCCGGGCGCACCGTGCTGATTCCCGACTTGCGAGCAGGATGTTCGCTGGCCGACGCGGTTACGGCGGAAGCACTGGCAGAACGCAAGGCGGAACTGAAACAAATCTATCCCGACCTCAAAGTCGTGGCCTACGTAAACTGTACCGCCGACGTCAAGGCGCTTTGCGACGCCTGCTGCACCTCGGCCAACGCGGTCAAGGTGGTCAACGCCATCGACTCTGAAAACGTCCTGTTCGTCCCCGATCAGAACCTGGCCAACTATGTGCAGGAAAACACTAGCAAACGAATAATTTCATGGGATGGTAACTGCTACGTCCACCATCAGATAACGCCCGCGGAAGTAAACAAGGTCAAGACCTCGATCCCGGGCATCAAGGTGATCGCGCATCCGGAGTGTCGCAAGGACGTGCTCGCGCTGGCCGACGCGGTGCTCTCGACCAGCGCCATGGTCAACTATGCACGCGCCAGCGAGGCCGACAAATTTCTGGTGGTTACCGAATGCGGCCTGTCCGATCGCCTGCTCATGGAGATACCCGAAAAACACTTCTACAAGGCGTGCAAACTATGCCGCTTCATGAAGATGATCACCCTCGACGGCACCCTCGATTCGCTCCGCAATCTTCGCTACGAAGTCAACCTTCCCGACGACGTACGCGAGGGGGCGCGCAGGGCGCTGGAGCGGATGCTCGAGTTGAGCGCCTGAGCAACCCGGCGGCGGCCGCCGACCACGGCGCAGCGCAGTCGGCGGACCGCTTCGAACGCCCCCGCGTAGCCGTCGATACCGTGCTGTTTGCGGTCCGGGAGCGGCAGCTTAAGACCTACCTGGTACAACTTGCGCGCGGCCCGGCGCGCGGAAAATGGTCGTTCCCGGGCGGGCTGGTGCGCCGGGGCGAGCTGCTCGATGACGCCGCGCGGCGGGAGTTGCGGACCTCGACCGGACTTGACCAGTGCTACCTCGAACAGCTCTTCAGTTTCGGAGATCCCTCGCGCGATCCTGACGCGCACGTGGTCTCGGTTGCGTATATGGCGCTGATTGCCGACCCGGGGCGGGTGAGCGGGCCCTCGCCCAAATACGCGGCCGGCGGCTGGTTCGAACTGTTAAAGTTGCCGCCACTTGCCTACGACCACGCGCTGATGGCCGGCTACGCGCTGCGGCGCCTTAAGTCAAAACTCGAGTACAGCAATATCGCCTATACCCTGCTGCCCCGGATGTTCACCTTTGCGGAGCTCGAGGAACTCTATGCTCGAATTCTCGACCGGCCCATCGATCGGCGGAATTTCCGGCGGCGAATCTTGGCGATGGATCTCTTGCGCCCGCTCCGCGAGACCCGCCGCGGCCCCCATCGTCCGGCAGCGCTCTACACCTTCGCCCGGCAGACTCTCCAGATGATTGAAATGCTATAGTAGCCGGGGAGCAGTGGATGGGCACCAAAGGAACGCTTTCGGTAATCGCCGCCCTCGTCGTGATGGCAGCGGCCGCCTACGTTTGGTTTGGGGCTCCCGGTGGCTTCGCGGACACCATTGGGCCGGCGGGGACCGGGAGTGATCCGGCGTCAAACCTGCGCCTCACGCTCGATCCTAACCTGTTCAAGGGCGAGGTGCGTGAGGCCTACCAGATAGCGCGGCAAAACCCCGGCTTGCTCGCGCAGCTTCATTGTTACTGCGGCTGCGACAAGAGCGAAGGGCACAAGAGCCTGCTCGATTGCTATCGCGACAAACATGGCAGCACTTGTGGCATTTGCGTGGGCGAGGCGCGGATGGCCGCGCAGTTGACGCAACAGGGCAAGCCGATTGAGCAGATACGCGATTCAATCCGGGCCAGATACGCAGGTGGAGACTGACGCTTGGTAGGCATCGTCTCCGGTTACATCGAACATTTCACGTACCTGGGGCTGTTCGTGGTCCTGCTGCTGTGCGGCCTGGGACTGCCTATGCCGGAGGACATCGCGCTGCTGGCCGGCGGATTCCTGGTCCATCGCGGAGTTACTCGCTACCCGATCACTCTGGCGGTATCGCTACTCGGGGTGGTCGCCGGCGACAACTCGCTGTTCTTTCTCGGCCGGCGTTTCGGTACCGGGCTGGTGCGCTATTTCGGACTCAATCGCCCAGGCTCCCAGGCACAGATCAATCGCATCCGGGCTTTCATGCGCCGCCACGGTCATCGCGCCATATTCTACGCGCGCTTTCTGGCCGGACTCCGCGCCTTGATCTACCTGACGGCCGGATCCTTTGGGGTAACCCCATTGCGATTTCTGGCTTATGATCTCCTGGGTGCAATAATTTCGGTTCCGATTGTTGTGTCGATAGGATATCTGTTCGGCGGACAGCTCGAGATCGTCATCCATTACCTTGGCGGGTTCGAACGCCTGCTCTGGGTCGTGGCGGTCCTGTCGCTGGCAATTTTTGGAATGCGCCTTCTGTACACGCGCACCAGCGCACAGAAAACCTGACCCCCATGGAGAAACCAATTCCTCGCGGACCCTGAAGTTCGCCGGCCTTGACCCGGCGATGGTCGCTTGCGATGCAACTCAAATTCCCACCGCTTAATCTGAAGGCGAAGCTGATACTCCTGATGGTGCTGCTGCTCACCCTCACCCTCGGCGCCGAGCTCTGGGTGAGTCTCGGTACCCAGGCCGCGATCGTCGAAACCACGCAGCAGCAGGTTAAAAATCTCGCCCGCGCGATACACATCGGCGTGCAGGAGCTGACCGCGGTCGGCAACACCGACCGGGATCGCCTGCAAAACTACGTCCGCAGCCTCAATAGCCAGGGTCTGGAAGTCTCCATCGCGTCATCGCAGAAGCTCATCATCAACAGCTCCAATCCCCAGCTCATCGGTGCCGCCCTGGTGCCCCATTCCGAGGACAAGGTTGTCGCCCGCGAGTTGAAGCAAGGGGCCGACATCCTCACCATCCCCGGGGCCCGACTGGGTCCTGCGGCACGGGAAACCACGGTCTATCTGATTCCGATCGAAGTCGAGGATCATTTGCTCGGCTACGTGCAGGTCGTGGCGGACTTCGGCGATTCCGCGCAGCCGCTGGTCGTAAACTGGATCCATCAGATCGCCGCGGCCTTCATCATTTTCACCATCGGACTGGTGTTTGCTTACATCCTGGCCGACCGCTACGTGAAACCAATCCATGCAGTCGCCGACGCTGCCCAGAATATCGCAGCGCGGGGACTCGCACCGGTGCCGGAAGCCAACCGTCGCGATGAAATCGGCCTCCTGACCCGAAGCTTCAATGAGATGGTTCAGCAGCTGCGTCGGGTTCGCGATCGTGAGCACGAGCTCAACCGGCTCGAGCGGTTCACCGCGTTGGGTCAGCTGGCGGGAGGCTTGGCGCACGAGATTAAGAACCCGCTCAACTTCATCAGCCTGGCGCTTGACCAGTTGCGGACTCGTTACACGCGTCAGCTCGCTCAGGATTCGGTCAATTTTGTGCGCCAGGTGATGCTCATGAAAGACGAGCTTCGCCGCATGAGCGAGCTGGTGCAAAGCTTTCTGCACTACGGCAAGCCGATCGAGATCCGGCCCGCCTTGACCGACGTCAAGCAGCTGGTGGACGGGGTGCTGGCGATTTCCGAGTCAAAGATGAAGAGCCAGGGGATCGAGGTGCTTGAAGACGCGGACAGCGTTGCGACCGTGCTCAACGTCGACGCGGAAAAACTGCGCACCTGCTTCATGAACGTGGTCGCCAATGCGGTGCAGGCGATGCCCGATGGCGGCACCATGAGGATCACCTTTAGCCGCGAGAACGGCCGACTCGTAATCCGATTCTGCGACACCGGAGCGGGAATCGATCCAGACGCGGCAGCACACGTTTTCGAGCCGTTTTTTACCACCAAGCGCGAGGGGATCGGATTGGGACTGTTCCTGTCCAAGACGATCGTCGAAGGCCACGGTGGTACTATCGACATAGGTCCCAACCCAACCGGACCTGGAACCTCGGTTACCTTCACTTTTCCGGAGAGCGGGATGGAAAGGCACGCATGAGCCAGTCATCGGTGCTGGTCGTTGAAGACAACGACCTGGAACGCGAAATAACCACTGAAACTTTACGCGACGAGGGATTTGCGGTTGAGCAAGCCGCGACCGGCAAACGCGCGATGGAGCTGCTGGGTCCCACTCGCTTCGACGTCGTGCTGACCGACCTGATGATGCCCGGTATGTCGGGCGAGGAACTGCTCGACAAAGTGCGCACCACGTACCCTTCCTGTCAGGTGGTCATTCTGACCGCTCACGGGACCATCGAGAGCGCGGTTCAGGCCATGAAGAACGGCGCTTTCTATTACCTGACCAAACCGACTGACCGGGAAGCGCTCGTGATGACGGTGGCCAAGGCGGCGGAACTCTCAAACCTGCAGCAAGAGAACCAACTGCTGAAGCGCCGCCTCGAAGGCAAGTTCGAGCTCGAGGGTATCGTCGGACAGGATCCGGCTATCCAGGAGGTCATCCGGATGGTGCGCAAGGTGGCACCCTCGAACAGCACCGTGCTCATTCAGGGCGACAGCGGCACCGGCAAGGAACTGGTGGCCCGCGCGATCCATCGTAACTCCCCGCGCGCCGCGCGGCCGTTCATTGCGATCAATTGCTCGGCGATTCCCGACACCCTCATCGAGAACGAGCTTTTCGGCCACGAACGCGGCGCTTTTACGGGAGCGACCGAGCGCAAGATAGGCCTGTTTGAAAGCGCCAACGGATCCACCCTGTTCCTCGATGAGATCGCCGATCTTCCGCAAGGGCTGCAGGCCAAGATTCTGCGGGTTCTGCAGGAAAAGGAGATTCGTCGCGTCGGTGGCAATGAATCGTTCCGGGTTGACGTTCGGCTGGTTACGGCTACCAACAAGAACCTGGCCGAGGAGGTCGCGGAAGACCGCTTTCGCGAGGATCTCTACTATCGCGTGAACGTCGTGACTATCACGGTTCCCCCCTTGCGCGAGCGGCAGGGAGACATCCCGCTGCTGGCTAATCACGCGCTGGCGAAATTTGGCCATCTGGCGGAGGGCCGGGTGAAGGAAATCAGCCGCCAAGCGATGGAGATACTGCTCGACTACTCGTGGCCGGGGAACGTACGGCAACTGGAATCTGCCATCGAACGCGCGATCCTGCTGTGTGAGGCCGACACCATTACCCCGCGCGACCTTCCTCAGGAGGTGCTCGCCCGCAAGACCCCGGCAAAGACGGGCGACCGCGGGCCGCGGAGCGATAAATTCGAGATACCTTCGGACGGAATGAATTTCGAAAACTTCGAACGCGAATTGATCCTGCAGGCGATGGAAAAGAGCGATTGGGTCATCGCCAAAGCGTCCAAGATGCTGAGCATGAGCTACCGCACCCTCCAGTACCGGCTCGACAAGTTTGGCATCAAACGACCCGAGTCCAAGACCGCCCCGCCCGTGGAAGCGAAGTGACGCAAGAAAGTCAGGGCCTTTCCCATCCGGTCGGTAGATAGATCCAGCATCTGACCCGTTCCCCGGTTGCGTTCTGCACTTGCGCGGGTTCGCGCGTAAACAGACGGGGCACGGCTTCGTACCGGTCGAGGATCGCAAAATCATCGGCCAGAAGCTCGGACAGGATTTCGCCTGGCACGCTGACCCCCGCCCGGGGGGTCACGAAAAAATAGCGCTTGCGCCCCCTTTCGTATCCAGGAAGGCGCGCCGGCTCGCTGCGGAGCTCGCGACCGAGCAGGCGGGTACGGAGTTTTGCATCAAGCAAAGCGCCGTACACAAATAGCCGGTCGTGGTCTCGATCCACCGTCCCCAAATCACATGATTGCCGCGATCGAGCGGGTATGTTACGTGATTTGGGAACCGTTCGGGAGAATCCTGCTATGTTTGCACCTCGTTTGGCCGCGATATCCTTGGCCTTGTTGTTGGCCTGTGCGATCGCGTCCTGCTCCACAGCGAGCAACCAAGCCTCCCTGACCACCGGTATGACTGCCGACCAGACAGTGCAGGCCATGGGACCGCCGGATCTCAAGGATTCCGTCCCGGATCCAGAGCACTCGGGTGCCACAGTGCTTCGCTACGTCTGGCTAGACTCCGGAAAGGTAGCGGTATTCGGCGCCAATGATCGGGTAGCTTCGATCCAGCAGATTGAGGCGCCCGAGAAAGCCCAGGCCGAAGTCCAGGCTCGCAATGAGCCGCCGTCGACGTTCGACCCGATTGCGACACCTCTCAACTACACGTTCTTTCCCATCAAGGCCGCATTCATCTACATCGGCGCCGGTCTGAATTGCGCCGCGGGCGCAGGCTGCCAGAAGCCGAAGCTGCCCGATCCGTCGCATAGCTAGCCTGGACAGCGCGACTCCTATCGCGGATTAAAAGCCGCCGCCACGCCTTGACGCCCAGAAGAAAATGGGCGAAGGCCCCTCTTGAGCTTCGCCCAAATGTGAGCGACCGGGCGCGCACTCGCTCTCGTTCGATCGTTCCGGCCGCTAACCTACTGTCGGTTAACACATCCTTGCAGTGTACGCAATCACCCGCGCATTATTTCAAGCGAGCTAGCGTCCTTTGGCCTGCGGGATCCCCACGCCCGTCAGAAAACTCGCTACGTGCCACCATAGGGTCTTGGGCCCCTGCCTGAATGTAGGCACCCATGAGAGTCCGGGCGTCCTCCGAGCATACGCGGCTTTGGGCATGAGCATCAGACGGTTAAGCATCCGATGGAACCCTTCCTCGAGCGCCGGAAAGCTGCGCGCACATTCAGCCGGATCAGCGGCGGCCTGCGCGAGTTCATCTACGCTGTAATGGGTGATGAACTTGCCTTCGATACCGCCGGTCAGAATCAGCGCACAGGTCTTTTCGTCACTCTCCACCTTTGCGATCAGCTGGGTCAGTTCCTGAGTCATCGGTGCCTTCAGATAGTTCATCGGTGGATTGTGCGTCCTCCAGATCTGGACTGCGTCTTGCTGTTCGATTTTGAAATATTCCATAGGCAGTCTCCCTGCAGGCGCCGACAGCCGGAGCCCGGCTTACTGTCAAGTTAGTTGAGCGATGATGCAGAAGTGATCTACGCTGGTGGTATCAAGCCATGAAGATCGACATCGACCTGAAAGCTGGATTCCTGCAAAGCCTCAAACGTGAAGTGCTCGCTACCCTTGGTCCCGAGGAACGCGCCGTTATCGAAGTTTCGACTGGTGAAATGGGGAACAAGCCCGACGCGGTCAAGCTGGGGTGGCTCAAGATGCGTACCAAGGAAACCTGGACCAAGCAGCGCTACTTGAAGGCGCTCGACCGCACCATGAAAAAACTCCGCGAGGCGGTCGCCGAGGCGGAAAAAAAGGACTCCTAGGGTTTGCCCGCGCTTTCGCGGGTAGCGACGCTACTTTTCGATCCGCGCCACGCGGCGTTTGCCTACCTCGAGCACTTTGTGCGTGCCGGGAACGATTCGGAAGTTAACGTCGCTTACCACTTCGCCGTCCACGCGCACCGCTCCCTGCCCGATCAGGCGGCGCGCCTCGTTGGTGGAGGGTGCAAAGCGGATCTGTTTCAGCAATTCGCAGATCCACATCTCGCGTTCGATTCGGAACACCGGCGCGTTGTCAGGAACCTCTCGGCGCTGATGCTTGGACTCGAAGTACCGTTGAGCGCCCGCCGCCGCCGGCCCATCGTGATATTCACTGACGATGCGTGAGGCGAGCCGCTTCTTCGCTTCCATCGGGTGGATCGCGCCGGAGCGAATCCGCGCCAGCTCTGCAGGCGCCAGGTCGGTCAGCAACTCGTAATACTTGATCATCAGCGGATCGGGCACCGACATCAGCTTTCCGTACATCTCTTCCGGCGCATCGGTAAGGGCGACGAAGTTGCCATAGGACTTGGACATTTTGCGCGTGCCGTCGAGTCCTTCCAGCAATGGCATTGTCATGACGACCTGCGGGACCTGTCCCATCGCACGCTGCAGGTCGCGTCCCACCAGTAAATTGAACTTTTGATCAGTGCCTCCCAGTTCAACGTCGGCTTCCAGAGCCACCGAGTCGTAGCCTTGGATCAAGGGGTACAGCAGCTCGTGGAGAAACAACGGGTCCCCCGCGGCCAGGCGCTTTTCGAAATCGTCGCGCTCCAGCATGCGTCCCACGCTGAGCCGCGCGGCAATCTTGATCAGATCACGGACTCCCAGCGCGTCCATCCACTCGCTGTTGAAGCGGACTTCGGTCCGTTTCGGATCGAGAATCTTGAAGGCCTGCCCGCGGTAGGTTTCAGCGTTCGCGGAAATCTGCTCGCGGGTAAGCGGCTTGCGGGTCTCGGAGCGACCCGTCGGGTCGCCGATCATTGCCGTGAAATCACCGACCAGAAATGTGACCGTGTGGCCGTCGCGCTGAAAATCTCGAAGCTTTTTGAGAGTTACTGAATGCCCAAGATGCAGGTCGGGCGCGGTCGGATCCATCCCCAGCTTGATTCTGAGCGGGCGCCCCAGCTTCAGTTTTGCTTCCAACTCGCTCTGCGAAATGACTTCGACGCTGCCCCGCACAAGTGCCGCCGCTCTGTCCTCCGCGCTTATCCCCTGCTGCTCTCTCCGGGCGCTCACCGTTCACCTCGCAAGCCTAAGCGTACCGGAAATCTTGGGTGTCCGGGAAAGTCCCCACTTCGCAAAGTCGCCCTTCCGCTAGGGTTCAGCGCGCTGATTGTACTGTCCCATCGCGCGCACCAGTCCCTGCTTCACTATCGCCTCCACCGCCTGGGCCGCGCGGTCCAGGACTGAATCAGACTCGCCGATGCCCGCGCGACGAACCGGCTCCAGGATGTGGCGATGGTCGGCATCGCCAGGAGGCGGCTTGCCGATTCCGATACGCACCCGGATGAAATCGGGGGTCCCGAGCGACTGCACTACCGAACGGACACCGTTGTTCCCGGCATCTCCCCCGCCTGACTTGATCCGGATATTTCCGGGCTTAAGGTCGAGTTCATCGTGAACTACGATGAGACGCCCAGGCGGAACCTTGAAATAGCCAAGCAAAGCCGAAACACAGTCACCGGATCGGTTGTAGTAGGTCTCTGGCTTCACCAGCAGCACGCGCTGGCCCGAAATTTCCGCTTCACCGGTAGCGCCCTGGAAGCGACGGCGCGCGAACTGAACGTGCTGGGCCTGTGCGATTCGATCCAGGACCAGGTATCCGATGTTGTGACGCGAGCCGGCGTATTCCTTACCCGGATTGCCGAGCCCGGCAACCACCCACGACACCGCGGCGCGCGCCTGCTCCGCTTCGCTCGGCGGCGATTTTCGGGGCCGCCGAAAGCCGCTGAACAGCCTGGCGATCCGACCCATCACGCACTCCGGCGGCAAGCCTCGCCAAATTCCGCACGAACCAGGGGACCAAGCGCGCGCAGCAGGGCAGCCATCTCCGCCGGAGTGCCGATCGAAATGCGCATCGCGTCCCGCAGCGAAGGTATCGAAAAATATCTGACCAGAATTCCCGCGCGGCGCAGCCCGCGGGTGATGCGGTTCAGGTCTTGGTCCGGCATTCGCGCGAGTATGAAATTCGCCTCCGACGGCGGCACCTCGAAGCCCATCTTGCGCAGCCGCACCTCTACCGTCGCGCGAGTCTTCTTCACGCGTTCCACGTTACGCCGCATCCAGGCCGAATCGGAGAGCGCCGCCGCACCCCCCGCCAGTGCGATGCGGCTCAGATTGTAGGAGTCTTTCACCTTCAGCAACGCCTCGATGGTCGCGCGAGGCGCGAACGCAAGTCCAAGACGCATTCCGGCCAGCGAGTAAGCCTTCGAGAGTGTCCGCAGGACTATGAGGTTGCGATGATCCTTGAGGAGGCGCAGCGCGTTGTCGCTGGCGAAATCGACGTATGCTTCATCGATGACCAGCAGACGTCCGCGGAGTTTGCGCGCGAGAACCGCGAGCGATCGCACAGGGGTCATTGTTCCAGAGGGCGAGTTCGGGTTGCAGATGATGGTAAGCCTGGCCCGCGCGCGGCCCAGTGCCTCAATCGGAACGGTGAAGTCGCGCCCGAAGGGGAAGCGCAGGACCTTGGCTTCCTGGACCGCGGCCAGCGTGTCGTACAGAGAATAGGTCGGCGTCGGGTATGCAACCGTGTCGCCACGGTCAAGCGTGGCACGGAAGAGCATCGCGAGCAGTTCGTCCGACCCGTTACCGGCGAGGATCATTTCGCTCGGCACCTTGTAGAGCTTTGCCGCGCAGGCGATGAACTCATCGGCGCGCGGCGCCGGGTAAAGCCGCAGCGCGGCGTTGGCGGCTTGACCGACCGCCCGTCGGACCCGCGGCGACGGTGGATACGGATTCTCGTTGGTATTGAGCTTGATGAGGCGTTCGCGGGGGCCCGGCTGCTCGCCCGGAGTGTACGGGTCCATTTTTTTGATCGAAGGTCGAAACATTCAGCCGGCTCTCTGCCCGATCAGGTTCTTTCCAGCGGAAGGTCGATGTGCCGTCCGCTGCGCGATGACCGATAGCATGCATCGATAACTTCGACCGCGCGAAGGCCGTCAAGCCCGTCAGGGCTCGGAACCGCGCGGCCTTCGATCGCATCGGCAAAATTCTGTGCGAGCGAGCGAAATGGTCCCAGCCGGTCGCGCACATCGAATTGCGCAGCGAGCTCCTCGCGCGCGTAGCCGGGCACCGGAGTCCCGTCGGCGCGAACTATGGAAAGCTCGTTGGGCGGGTAGCCCATCATCACCCGCCCTGCACTACCGTAGATCTCAAGTCCGGAAAGACCGGGCTGGCTGGCCCAGCTCGCCTCGACGACTCCGAGTGCGCCGCTACGGAAACGCAGCAGCATTACCGCCGTGTCATCGACATCGATCGGCTTGCTTATCGTTGCGGTGTACCCACTTACGGACGCTATTTCACCCAGATACCAGAGCGCGAGGTCCACCACGTGTACCCCGAGGTCCAGGGCGGCCCCACCCCCGGCCTGTTCTGGATCGACGAACCATCTCTGTCCCGGAGCCCATCCTTCAGGGCCGCCATGCGACAGCCGTGCGCGAATGAAGTTGGGTGTTCCGATCGCGCCCATGCGGAGGGCGCGTTGCACGGCCGCCTCGAATCCGCCGTAGCGCCGCTGCATCGTGACCATCAGAACGCGGTTGGCGCGCGCGGCGGCATCGACCATACGTTGCGCAGCTACCGCGGTGGGCGCCATTGGCTTCTCGCACAGGACGTGGGCACCGAACGCGATCGCCTGTAAAGCGTATTCACAGTGCAGGTAGTTCGGCGTGAAGATACCCACCGCATCAGGCCGCGCACGCCCCAACATTTCCCCGAAGTCCGTATAGATGGCAGGAGAGGTCGCCCCGCTGCGCCACAGGCGTGCTGCGACCCGTTGTGCTTTTTCCGCGGTCCGACTTTGCAAGGCTACGATCTCGATGCCGGCGATGCTCCGCAGGGCGGGAATGTGTGCGCGTTCGGCGATCGCGCCGGTGCCGGAAATAGCCATTCGGATCATGGTTTCGGCGCTTTGCGGCGGCGGTCCGCGGTCGACTCGAACAGCCAATCCAAGTATGGCTTGGAGCCTCCGTACACGGGCAGGGCCACAACCTCAGGGACTTCGTAGGTGTGCAGTTCCCGGACCCGCCGTTCCAGCCGGGCCAGCAAGCGGGTCCGCGTCTTGACCAGCAGAAGAGTCTCCCGATCATCCTCGAGCTTGTCGCGCCAGCGATAGATGGAGCGAATGCCACCGACCAGGTTGACGCAAGCTGCCAGCCGCTCACCCACTAGGGAACGAGCAATCAAAGCGCCCTGCTCTTCGTTCGCACACGTCACCAGTACCACCACCACGCTATTCACTCGCCGCGCCATCAGCGAGACACCTCGCGGGACAGGCGTTTGCGCAGATCGCGCGCGGTACATCGAAATTTAAACGCCTTGCGACCGTTAACGAAAAGCACCGGTACTTCCTGTCCGTAACTCGCTTCCAGAGCAGCGTCCCCGTCGATCTCGATGCGGCGCACTTGCGCAACAAATCGCGGCAATTCCCCTTCCAGTAGTTCTTCCATCTCGCGGCACAAATCGCAGTCGCGGCGCGTGTAAAGGATAAGTTCGATCATCGATGAAAACGCAGTCTCTCGCGTACTCTAGCGACGGCGAGGTAGCAGTCCAAGCCGCTTCAGGACCCGGGCGGTCGCGGGACACGGATGCCGGCTGCGCCGGCCTGCGCTGGCCTCAAGACTCCGAAGATACCCGCACAGGAGTACTAGATCAGGCCAGCGGTCGACATCGTGCCAGACCGGACCCGTCGCCAGGCGCCGCTTTGCGAATTTGACGCGCTTGACGGTCTCGGCAAAGACGCGCGCGGAACCCCACCGGATGCCCGTGAAAATGGGCGGCACCTCGCCGCGCACTCCAACCGCGTAGTAGCCTCCGTCCAGCGACGGCCCCAGGACCAGCCGATGCCGCTGCAGCAGCGCATACAGCCGCGAGAGAGCCGCTACCGGCAGCGACGGGAGGTCCGTGCCGACGAGCAAGGCTCCGCGATCGCGCGCGAAGGGCTCGAGCGCCCGCGCCATTCTTGCTCCGAGCGAGCCCCTTCCCTGATCGAGCACCTCGGCATCAAACTGACGCTTGAGCCTGCGAAAATAGGCAGACTCAACGACGGAAGACTCCGAGGTCGCCGCGATAACCAGTCGCGCCGGCCGAATTTCCGCTGCCTTCGCGAGCGTGTCGATTATGAATGCGTCTGCCAGCGCGGCCGCATCCTGCGGTGGAAGATGGGGTAGCAAACGCGTTTTCGTCCGACCCGCCAGCGGCTCACGGCAGAAGACGATGAGCGCCGGGCGTGGGTTCATTGGATGGTGTTGGGTCTGATCACGTTGATCGGCAGAAACAGCATCTTTTTGATGAGCTCGGCGACCGAGGTTATCGGCATTGGTGTGACGTCAGGATCGCTGACCGGGCCATGCGCACGAACATACGCCGCCACCACCGTTCCCGCCGAATCGGCCATGTTGCTGCCGATGATCGGAATCTTGCTCAGCACCCAGTTGAAAGTGCTGAGCGGAAATGCGGCCAGCCTCATGTCCATCGAGCTTTGTGCAAGGTCGAGATCGCCGGTGGCCGTGATGTCCATCACCGGTCCCTGGAGAAGAAACCTCTCGGTCGCGAAAGCGCCGTGATCTCCCTTGAGGTCGAAGAAGATCGTGTCGAACGGAAGTCCGTTCACGGTTGGATCAGGAAATCTTGCGGTGAGCCAACTCTTCAGATCGATCAGCGAGAGCAGTCGGGAAAGCAGTACGAAGCGATTGAGGAGACCATCGCGAATGGTCAACGAGGCGCGCCCCTCCAGGGTTTCGAAGAAGTTGCCGTTGGTATCCGCCCGCAGGTCGGCTGCCACCCAGGTCTTGCCGATAATCGGCGACTCGGTGCGATCACCGGGCAGCAGGAACATCGCGCTGATGTCCATGTTGCTCATCTTACCCTGGATGTGAATCCAGTTGTCCTTGGCTCGACCGCTGATCTCTAGCTCGGCGCTGCCGTTGAACGCATTGGCCCTGAAATTGTAGACCTTCCAGTCGCCGTTGATGCGCCAGAAGTCGGTCTTTATCGATGACATCTGCAGCTTGCTCAGATCGCCGTCTTGCGCCTCGATATGGCCGTTGACCGGGATTGGAAACACGGCGGGTGGGGTCGCTGGCGTCCACGGCAGCCGGATGAACTTCATCACTTCGAAGTTCAGCCGTGCGACGCTCGCCTCGATCCTCATCGTGGGATTGCTCAGGTCCGCAATGGTCATCCGAAAATCAATCGGCGAGCCTTCCAGCACCGACGACGGCAGATTGACAGCCATCGAGCGTCCCGTGAACCTGACCGTGGCGCCCCGGATTTCCATCGGCGCGCGAAGAAATCCGAATTGCACCGAGCCAGCGCTGATAACCAGTCTTCCGTTCACGAGCAGGTTGCCCGCGCGTGAAGAGTCCTCCTGGATTCTGACTTTGCCACCCGCGGGTCCTGTGACCCTGATAACGTCCGGATCGACCGCGAGCGCCAGCCACAACCCCGCCGGCATGTCGTGCAGTTCGACCGTAACGTCGCGCACGTGAGCTCCCGAATGATCCAATCCCAGGGTACCATCCACCATTCCATATCCACCGGTCGTCTTGAGGGACAGCCTGCTCAGGCGGAGCTTACCCGGTTCCAGGGTCACCGAACCCGAGGCGAATTCTATTGGCCCCGGTGCTCCCGTCGCGACCAGGGTGGCATGATTGGCTTCGAACGACGCGCGGTAAACCGTCGGCAGGACGGGCGCGGCAAGCTTGAAGGACCCGGACGCGGAGCTCCGGACAGTGACGCGTCCTGCGAGGGACTGGACCTGGTTTCTCGCTTCGACCTTGAGCCGCTCCAGCGCCTGCATCAGCGCCGGGTAAAGTTGCGCTAGGCTCGCGTCGAAGTTGAATGACAGCTGATAAGCGAGGGCATCGAACTTTTTTGCAAAGTCCAACCGCGCCGACACTTCGCTGAACGAGGATTGGTCGAGAGTGGCCGAGCCCTGGGTCGCCGACATCGTGTTGTGCGCGTAGCGGAGCTGCGCGCTCAACTCCTGTACTGCGGGGAGCTTCAGGTCCTGCGGCAGGGGGAAACTCACGTCTTCCAGCACCGCGGAAATGTCAATGCCGTCGCGGATGGCTGCGTCGGGAGCTTCCGCGAGTTTTTCCGGGGTGGTCGCCAGCGACACGTTTGAAAGTAGGAGACGTCCGGAACGAACCTGCTTCAGGGCGTCAGTCACGTTCGCCGGAACCCCGCGAAAAAACCGCAGCTGTGAGCGAATGGTTTCGACCTTGAGCGGAACACTGGCACTCATGTGAACCGTGAGCACCGGCTTCTGATCCGCGAGTCCGCTTAATTCGGCATCACCTGACGCCAGCGCGGTCAGATCATGCAGCACCCTAAGGCGCTCGAGTTTTACCGATTGCGCAGTTTCCGAATATTTGACGCCGAGGATGTAGTCGCCGAGCTTCTCGGAGGCAGATGAACCTGCCTCCTTTAGCAGCACCCCGGCCAGGCCGAGGCTCGCCCATCCGGTCGCCGTGCCGTCTTGCGCAAGGGCAAGGGCCGCTCGCCCAGAAACCCGTCCCTGCAGCCGGGCAGTGCTGAGCGCGAGCTCGGTAGGCCGATCGTTCCAGAAATAGAAGTAAACGCGGGCAAGCTGATCCTCGGTTGAGGTCGGGTGCGGCACGAATCTGATGCGACCGGTAGAACGGAATCCTTCAAATGGGGGCTGCACAACTCGAACCCCGAATTCCGCGCGCCACAGATGTGCTTCCCGATGCCTGCGATAAGCGAGGATTCCAAGCTCGTCAAACAAGACCTTGCCGTCGCTGGAGTAAATCTTGGCGTCAACGGTTTCGATGCTCCATGCGGCGCGCTCCAGGCCATCCAAGAGCTTGATGATGGTGCCGGCGAGTTCGGTGCCGATCCGCGGCCACGGCACCCGCGCCGCGAAGGCGACTCCCTCGGGCAGCTGAAGCTCGGGCCGGACCAGCACCAGGGAGTAGAGCGGCATGCCCTGGGAAAACAGTATCGAATGATAAGTAACCACGGCCCGCAGCGTGTCGATTTTCAGGATTTGGCGCCCGTCGCGGGAAATCTCGGGATGGTCGAATTCCAGAATCAGGTGGCTGCTTACCCGGATATGCGTGGGGCCTGTGGTGATTCGGTAGCCGGTACGCTCCTCCACGCCCCGGAGGACTACCTGCATGAGCCGGTCCTTATTGGCCAGCAAGGCGATCACCGCGCCGCTGAGCAGCGTGCCCAAAACCAGCAGGATGATGGCTGCAAGCCGCAGGATTTTCATTTTCTGACCGCGCAGGTTCGCGCGGGCGCCGGCCCAGGCCTGAGGTCAGGAGTCGCCCTCAGCCATTTCGACGGCCGTTGACTCAGCAAAGCCCACGCGATGTTTGTTACGCAGGGCGGTCTTAAGCACCCGGTTCCTCATGCGGACCGACTTGGGCGTGACCTCCACTAACTCTTCCTCATCGATCCATTCCAAAGCCAAATCCAGGCTCATGACCCGAGGGGGGCTGACACGAACGGCTTCGTCGTGGCCTGCGGCCCGCATGTTGGTGAGTTTCTTCTCCCGGCAGACGTTGACCGGCAGATTTATCTCTCGCGAGTATTCGCCAACAATCATGCCTTCGTAGACCGGCTGACCGGGCGCGACAAAGAAGCGGCCTCGTTCCTGCAAATGGAAGATGGCATATGGGGTCGCAACTCCCTCCCGATCGGAGACCATCGCACCATTCGCGCGCGACATGATGGTCCCGCACCAGGGACCGTAGCCGTTAAAAATCGAATGCATCACCCCGATGCCGCGTGTGCTTTCCAGAAAGCGGCCGCGAAACCCGATCAGGCCGCGCGCCGGAATATCATACTCAAGCCGCGCACGCCCCCCTGTGTGGGTCACCATGGTGCGCATTTTCGCTTTGCGGGCGGAAAGCATTTGCGTGACGGTCCCGATGTGGTCTTCCGGGATATCAACCAGCAGCAGCTCCATCGGTTCATGCTTCTCGCCGCCGACTTCCTTGGTGACCACGGTGGGGCGGGATACCTGCAATTCGTAGCCCTCGCGGCGGATGGTTTCCACGATAACCGCAAGTTGCAATTCGCCGCGACCCAGCATGCGCCAGGAGTCCGGCGTCAATTGATCAATTTTGACACTGACGTTGCGGCGCGCCTCCAGCTCGAGGCGTTCGCCCAGCTTGCGGGAGGTGACATAGTCGCCCTCGCGTCCCGCCCACGGCGAGTTGTTCACCGAAAAAGTCATCGCGACGGTCGGCTCATCGATGCGAATCCGCGACAGCGGCTGCGGGTTTTCTAAACCGGAAATCGTCTCACCAATCGCCATGTCCTCCACGCCGGCTACGATGACGATATCGCCTGCGTCCGCGCGTGGCACCTCGATCCGCTTGAGCCCGCGCCAGCCATACAAGCGGCTAATCTTCACGGGTATGCGAGAGTCATCGAGACGGCACAGGGAATAGGTGCCGCCCGCGATGAGAGAACCACCGATCAATCGCCCGATTGCCAATCGTCCGACGTAGTCATCGTAGTCGAGGTTGTTTGCCTGAAACTGCACGCATCCACCGGTCTGCACCTCCGGACCGGGTAGATGTGCCACGATGGCGTCGAAGAGCGGCGCGAGATCGGTGCCCGGCAGGTCGAGTTTCGCGGTCGCGGTACCGGCCCGGGCGTTGGTGTAGAAGACCGGAAAATCGAGCTGGTCTTCACGCGCATCGAGGTCGATGAACAGGTCGTAGATCTCGTCCAAGACCTCCGGCGTGCGCGCGTCGGACCGGTCGATCTTGTTGATACAGACGATCGCGGGCAGCCCTGCCTCGAGCGCCTTTTTCAGCACGAAGCGGGTTTGCGGCAGGGGGCCCTCGCAAGCGTCGACCAGCAGAAGAATGCCGTCGACCATCGAGATAGTGCGCTCCACTTCACCGCCAAAATCGGAATGCCCGGGAGTGTCGACGATGTTGATTCGCGTTTCACCCCAGGTTATCGAGGTGTTCTTCGCCATGATGGTGATGCCACGCTCGCGTTCGAGCGCAAACGAGTCCATCACCCGTTCCTGCACGTTCTCGTTAGCGCGAAACACTCCCGACTGTTGAAGCATCGCGTCGACCAGGGTGGTCTTGCCGTGGTCGACGTGGGCAACGATCGCCAGATTGCGGATGTCCTGCCGACGCATAGTTGAGAGGCGAACACTAAAACACGAGCGAGCCGAGCCGGTTCGCCCGCGTTAACTCTCGATTCTACTCATGGCCGGAAACACTGTAAACGCACGGCGTCTGAACCAGGATTTCATCCGCTGATAAGTCTTTGCCGGGGCGTTCACGGCGCGGGGTTGAGCTGTTTGGCTTCGTCCTCTTGCAGCTTCTGGAGCAGCACTTTTGCGTCTTTGACTTCAGTGATTTGCCAGCGGCCCTCTTCGCGCAGCAGGTGAATTTCCCATGCCTGGCCCTTGCGGTCGGTGAACTTGGTCCATGCCGACTCGCCCTGGCGATGGAGCCTCAGGAGGGCTCCGGCCAAGGCGCCAGCGGGAATCTGCAAGTTAGGGTCGCCCTCGTTGACCTTCTGTTTTGCCCAGGATTCGGCCACCTGGGAGAGCGGTCCTGCCAACAGTTGCACCGCAGCCTGTCCGACGAACGAGCCCAGAGGATTGTTCCCGGCGTTCTGGACGACCATGTCCTTGGCGGCGTGCTGTACGACGCTCTGGAAATCGATGTATCGGACCGCCGCGTCGCCATCTCGATTTTGCACCGTATTTCTGAGCCACAGGATGGCCCAGCTTGGACTCTGCGGGAGGTAGAAGATTGCCCACCACGCCACCACCAGCGTGACCAGGATGGCGGTAACATGTCTTGTGATGAAGCGCGGCATTTGACCTGGACCAGCCGACCGGCGGCCCTGCTTCAGCGGTTCGGCAGCAAGCTGGCCGCGGCTCGGTCCAGCAGCCAGAGAAGCTCGCCATCCGACGGCGCGATTATCTGGGCCGGAAATTTCAGTGGGTCGTGCGGGCCGGCAATGACATCGCGCACCGCTTCAGCTTTTTCTTTTCCGGTTGCGACGAACATCGCGCGCTGCGCATGGTTGGCGACCGGGGGCGTGAAGGTAACCCGCGGACGTGGCGTTGCTTCGACCTCATCGGCCACCACCAGCTTTTGTGTTTCCTTGATGGCTGCGTTGTGGCCGGGGAAAAGCGACAGCGTGTGGCGATTGTCGCCTAGCCCGAGCATTACGAGACCGAAACGCGGAAATTCTCCATTCGCCAGCGAAAACGCGCTTCTCAATTCCTGCTCGTAGGCGCGCGCTGCTTCCGCGGGCGTCAGCTCGCCGCGCATCCGATGCACCTGTTCCGGGCGCAGCTCCAGATGACTCAGCAGCGTTCGATTCGCCATCGCGTAGTTTGACTGCCGGTCGTCCGGGGGAACACAGCGCTCGTCGCCCCACCAGAACTGAACTTCCTTCCAGTCGACACTCAACTTGAACCGCGTCGCCAGCAGTTCATAAATCGCCGCGGGCGTGGAACCGCCAGACAGCGCGATCGTGAATTCGGCGTGGGTGCAGATGTCCTCGCCGGAGAAGTGCGTGATCTCTTCCGCGGCGTGGACATAAACCATCTGCGGGTCATCGAGGATCGTGATTTTCGGTTCGCTCATGGAGTAGGAATTTCCTCACCGGCTTAGCCGATCAACTTTAGTGCGCGCTCCACCACGTTTTCCACGGTAAAACCGAAGTGCCGCATCGCGTCCTGGTATGGTGCCGAGGTACCGAAAGTGGTCATCCCCACCACGTCGCCGTCCAGCCCGACCCAGCGATACCACGACAGCGGGGCCGCCGCTTCGATCGCAAGCCGTTTGCGAATTCCCGGCGGCAACACCGAGTCGCGGTATACCTGACCCTGTGCCTCAAAGAGCTCGAAACTTGGCATCGAAACCAGCCGTACCGCCTTGCCGCGCTTTTCCAGCTCCGTCTTCGACTCCACCGCGAGACCGACTTCGGAACCTGTGGCGATCAGGATGATGTCGGGGGCTTTGCCCGCGGTCTCCGCGAGCACATACGCACCGCGCGCCAGCCCGCCGGCCGGTGCGAACTCGGAGCGGTCGAGCGTCGGCAGCTTCTGGCGCGACAGCACCAACAGAATCGGCCCGCCGCGATGGGTCATCGCGGCCCGCCACGCCTCCGCCGCTTCGTTCGCGTCGCCCGGGCGAATAACCGTGAGATTGGGAATCGCGCGCATCGCGGTCAGATGCTCGATCGGCTGATGGGTCGGGCCATCTTCGCCCACCCCAATCGAGTCGTGGGTGAAGACGAAGATCACGCGCAGCCCCATCAGCGCCGCAAGCCGAATCGAGGCTCGGCAATAGTCGGTGAAGACAAAAAATGAAGAGCCGAGCGGGATGAGTCCGCCGTGCAGCGCGATGCCGTTCAAGATGGCACACATACCGTGCTCGCGAATGCCAAAGTGCAGATTACGCCCGGTGTATGAACCCTTCTCGAAGGAGCCGCCCTCCTTAATGTCGGTAAAGGTTGACTCATTCAGGTCCGCGGCGCCGCCGATGAGGTGCGGAATTTTGCGAGCGATCCCGTTTTCCGCCCTGGATGCCGACTCGCGGGACGCGATGTTGTCCTTGGGAGTGAAGACTGGAAGATCCGCATCCCACCCGGCAGGCAATTCGCCCCTCAGCATCTGCGCGAATTCGCGCGCCTCGGCGGGTTGAATGTTCTCCCACTGCTTATAGGCGTGGTTCCACTCGTGTTCGAACTGCGCACCGCGCTCCACACATCGCCGCCACTCGCTCAGAGCCTCGCCGGGAACGTAGAAATCAGGTTCGAGTGGCCATCCGAAGAATTGCTTCGTTAGCTTAACTTCCTCCACGCCCAGCGCCTGACCGTGCGCCTTCGAGGTGTTCTGCCGATTGGGGCTGCCGTACCCGATGATCGATCGCACCCGGATCAGCGAAGGTCGCAAGGTCTCTGCACAGCCATTTTCGAGCGCCGTAGTAAGCGCCACCAGGTCGTTCGCATCCTCGACCGCCTGCGTATGCCAGCCATATGCATCGAAGCGCTTACACACCTCCTCTGAAAAAGTCAGGTCGGTGTGCCCGTCGATGGTGACGTGGTTGTCGTCGTAGAGATACACGAGGTTGCCGAGTCCGAGATGGCCCGCCAGGGATGCCGCCTCACTTGCAATTCCCTCCATCAAGTCGCCGTCGCTGACAATCGCAAATATGCGGTGCGCGAATACTCCCGACCCATGGTCGAAGCGCGCCTCGAGGTGCTTGGCCGCTATAGCCATGCCGACGGCGTTGCCGAAGCCCTGCCCGAGCGGGCCGGTGGTAGTTTCGACGCCGGGGGTGTGATGGTACTCGGGGTGCCCGGGAGTCTTGCTGCCCAGCTGACGGAAGCGCTTGATTTCATCGAGCGGCAGGTCGTAACCACTTAAATGCAGCAGCGCGTACAGGAGCATCGAACCGTGCCCGGCCGAGAGCACGAAACGGTCGCGTCCGAACCACTGGGGGTTGCGCGGGTTGTGCCGCAGGAAGCGCGTCCACAGCAGGTAGGCCGCCGCCGCCATGCCCATCGGCATGCCGGGATGTCCACTGTTGGCTTTCTGCACGGCGTCCGCGGCGAGCATGCGTATCGAATTGATGCACAACTGGTCGAGCTTCGAGCGTTCGATCTTCACTTCCGCTGCGGTGGCCACGCTGCTCTCCCCATCAAATCGTCTACCTACCTAAACCGGGCGCTACGTTTCGGAACGCGAAGGGTGGGATCTACGCCCCGAGCTCCTACCATTGGTTGCCGTCGTCGCCCCCCTGGGGATCGCCGGCTTTGTTCTTCATCACGTTGACGGCAACCTTTGCTTCGCCCTTGAGGCCCGCGCTGAGCGCCCGGCTGAAGTGCTGCGCCAGGGTGCGCATCATGGCACCCTCCGCGGGATCCAACTGGGTAGCGAGTGCCGCCAGCCGGTCCATCGCTCGCTCGATTGCCGCGAGCGCGCCCGGGAGATCGCCACGTTCTCGGCATGCCAGCGCGTCGCGCAGTCCGGCCCTCACCTCCGCCACCACCGGACGGGCCTTGGGACCGATTACTACTTCAAGTTCGCCCAGATTTTCGGCCAGCTTCAGAAAGGAATCTGCTTCAGGAACACTCGCGGGCACAATGAGATTGTTTCAAAAGTGCGCGCTTGCTTTCAAGCTGGTTTTCCATAGGTGAGCAATTTGCGAGCACGTACTTTTCCCTGTCCAGGATTTGATGGATGATTAAGCGTGACTCCCAGGGGGGAGACGAGGGTTTCGATGAGAAGAATGTTGGATCGCCGCGTGGTCGTAACTGGGCTTGGCCTGGTCACGCCCCTCGGAACCGGAATTGAAAAGAATTGGGAGGGGCTTGCCGCGGGACGGTCGGCTGCGGGCCCCATAACCAAATTCGATGCATCTCAGTTTCCGGTCCGAATCGCCGCGGAAGTGAAGGACTTCAAGCCGGAGGAATGGATTGAGAAACGCGACATCAAGAAGATGGACCCTTTCATCCAGTACGTCTACGCCGCGGCCGCGCAGGCGATGGAGCAGTCGGGCTACCAGATCACCGAGGAGAACGCCGACGCCTTCGGCGTGCTGGTCGGCGTGGGGATTGGCGGTCTGACTACGGTTGAAGAGACACACAAGGAAGTCCTCAAGGTCGGTATCAAGCACCTGAGCCCGTTCTTTATCCCGAAGCTGATTTCCAATCTGGGACCGGGGCATATTTCGATCCGCTACGGTGCGCGCGGACCCACCTTCGCCACCACCAGTGCGTGTGCATCGGGCAGTCATGCGATTGGGGAAACCTACCGGATGATCAAGCTCGGTCTCCTGGACGCGGGCATTGTCGGCGGGACCGAAGCCGCGGTCACCGCGCTGGGGGTAGGCGGTTTCATCGCGATGCGCGCGCTCTCGACGCGCAATGAGGAGCCGGAACGCGCGAGCCGACCGTTCGACAAGGATCGCGATGGTTTCCTGATGGCCGAGGGCGGCGCGGCGATGGTGATCGAGGAGCGCGAAGCCGCGATCGCCCGCGGCGCTAAAATCCTCGCAGAAATCTGCGGCTACGGGGCCAACTCCGACGCGCACCACATTACCGCGCCGGCGCCCGAAGGACGCGTCATCGCGAAATGCATGCAGATGTGCCTGGAAGAGAACGATCTCGATCCCAACGAGGTCGACTACATCAACGCGCACGGCACTTCGACCTCGCAGGGTGACGTCGCAGAGACCCAGGGCATCAAGCGCGTGTTCGGCGAGCGCGCGGCCAAGATCGCGGTCAGTTCGACCAAGTCGATGACCGGACATACGCTCGGCGCCGCCGGCGCCATCGAGTCGGTGTTCACGGTGCTGGCGATCGAACGAGGAATCATTCCACCTACCATCAACCAGGAGCATCCCGATCCGGAGTGTGATCTCGACTACGTGCCCAACCAGGCGCGGCCCGCCAGGATTCGCATCGCGCTCAATAACTCATTCGGGTTTGGCGGCACCAACACCACGCTGGCCTTCCGGGCGGCGTGAACAGGGCGTTTCGATGGGTTCGAGAATTGTTGCAACCGGCCGTGCCCTGCCCCGCACCGCGGTCTCCAACCAGGAGCTCCAGCGGTTCATGGAGACCTCCGATGAGTGGATAAAGTCGCGAACCGGAATTGGTACCCGTTACACGCTGCGGTCGGGCGAATCACTCGCGGAAATCGCAACCGCCGCCAGCCGCACGGCGCTCGATCGGGCCGGGATCAAGGCCACCGACCTCGACGCTATCATCGTGGGCACGGTGTCTTCCGAGTACACATTTCCTTCCTTTGCCTGCCAGATTCAGACCCAGCTCGGAGTCGACTCGATCCCCGCATTCGACGTAGCCGCGGCCTGCTCGGGCTTCGTGTACGCGCTGAGCGTGGCCGATACCTCGATGCGGGCGGGCGATTTCCGGCGCGTGCTGGTGGTCGGCGCCGATGCGTTGTCGACCTTCGTTGACTGGACCGATCGCCGCACCGCCGTGCTGTTTGGCGACGGAGCCGGAGCGGTAGTGCTCGTCGCGGAGCCGGGCAATCGCGGCGTGCTCGCAAGCCTGCTCAGGTCGTCGGGAAAACACTGGGAGCTGCTTTCGTGCCGCGCCACCGGCGTGCGCGGCACGCTAGACTCCGAAGTGCGGCGCGAGTCCGAGGATGCGATCAAGATGAAGGGGCCCGAGCTTTTCAAGATCGCCGTGAAGAGCATGGAAGAAGTCTGCCGCCAGGTCGCGAACCGCGCTGGCATCGCGCTCGATGACGTGAACCTGGTGGTGGGTCATCAGGCCAATCGCCGAATCATCAACGCGGTCGCCGAGCGTCTCGGGGTAGCGGTCGAGAAGGTCTTCATCAACGTGGATCGGTACGGTAACACCTCGGCCGCCTCGGTCCCGATCGCGCTCGATGAAGCGATCGAGCAGGGCCGGGTTCACGATGGAGATCTGGTGATGCTGAACGCGTGTGGCGGGGGCCTGACCTGGGGCGCAAATCTTCTGCGCTGGTAAGCGGTCCGCCGGCCGAGCCCGCGCTTTTCGACACCTGACGCTACGATGCTCACCCAACTTTTCGAGCGGCGGCTGATCGTCGTGCTCGGCAAGGGCGGGGTGGGAAAATCCACCACCAGTGCCGCACTGGCAACGTGCGCCGCGCGCCAGGGAATCCGCACGCTGCTGATGGAAACCGATTCGCGCGCACCCGTTGCCGCCGCGCTGGGGGTGGAGCCGTCGTTCGCGCCGGTCCCGGTGCGCGCCGGATTCTCGACCATGGTCCTCGAGGGTGGTCACGCCCTCGACGAGTACCTGGCGCTGGTCCTGCCCGGGCGCGCGGTGCTCAAAGCGGTTTTTTCCAGCCGCCTTTATCAATTCTTCGTGCAAGCCGCGCCGGGGCTGCGCGAGCTGATGATGCTCGGAAAGGTCTGCTACGAGGTGTCACCCAAAGACCGCCACCCGCGGTGGGGCCTGGTAGTCGTCGACGCGCCCGCGAGCGGACAGGCGTTGAGCTTGCTCAAGATGCCGACCGCGGCGCGGGCGACGTTCGGCACCAGCATCGTGGGACAGGAAGCCGACAATATTGAACGCACGCTTCACGATCGAAAGCTGTGCGCGATCGTAGAAGTGACCACTCCAGAAACGCTGGCAGTCTCGGAGCTGCTGGAGACGCAGAAGGCGCTGGCGGCAATCGAGCTTCCGCCTGCAGCGATTTTTTTGAATCGAGCGGCAACCACCGACTTCCACGCGGGCGACCTTACCCAATTCGCACGCCGCGCCGCGGCGACCCACCCGCTTCGCCATCTCGAACAACTGACGGAAGCCGCGCGCGCGGAACTGGCGCGAGCAGCTCAAACTCCCAGGGCGCACGCGAAGCTCGCACACCTGTCTCGCGCTTCGATTGTGAAGATTCCGGACTTTCCCGGTCATAACGCAGAAACCCTGGTCACCCATCTTGCCTCGTTTTTCGCGTCAAGGCTGAATAGCAGTGGAGTGCGGCACGACGCCGCCAAGAGATGAGCGGACCGCCGAAAGCGGCCGCGACATCCCGGACGGAAATGGAGTTGTATGAGAGCACATAAGTGGGCGATGCTCGCCCTCGCGGGGTGGTTCATGATGATCGCACCCGCGCCAGAATCACTTGGCAAATTTGATCGGACCGCTCCCATCATCAAGTGGAGCAGTCACTCGCCGATGTTCCACGACAAATCGCAATGCGAATCGTTTCGGGCCCGTGCGGCGCGCGCCCTGGTCGAGGATAACGCGAACGCGGACCAGTTCATCCGAGATGACTCGATGGTCCTGGTAGTTCCGCTGTGGGCATCGCGCTGCGTGAACATCGGCGCGCCTACCGCAGATTCCAGCGACTAATGCGGTAAAGGCGCGTGCTGGAATTGGCTCGTCGTCGCAACTAGGCTGGGAGCGAGCCGCTCGGTGCTGCCCCGGGCGAAGCGATGAGTGAACCCGAGCGAAGCGAGAAACCCCGGCGTAGCCGGGAGCCATGGATTATTCGCACTTACGCTGGCTTTGGTGATGCGCGCCAGGCGAACGCGCGGTTTCATAACAATCTGAAATCCGGCCAACGCGGTCTTTCGATCGCCTTCGATCTCCCGACCCAGAACGGCTACGACCCGGATGCCCCGGTCGCAGCCGGGGAAGTTGGCAAGGCCGGGGTCTCGATCTGTCACTGGCAGGACATGGACGCGTTGTTCGAGGGCATCGCGCTTGGCGAAATTAACACCTCGATGACGATTAACGCCACGGCGCCCTTCCTGTTGGCGCTGTATCTGGTGGTGGCCGAGAAGCACGGAGTTCCCTGGACGGAACTGCGCGGGACTACGCAAAACGATCTGATGAAGGAGTACGTTGCGCGTGGGACTTCAATTTTTCAGCCCGAGATGTCGTTTCGGCTGTCAACTGAATTGATCAAGTTCGCGGTCGAGCAGGTCCCGAATTGGAATCCGATCAATTGCTGCGGTTATCACTACATGGAGAGCGGCGCCGGGCCCGCCGAAGAGATTGGCTTCACCTTCGGCAACGCCCTGCTCCTGCTCGACGCGCTGCGCAAAACCCTCAGCCCGACGGCGCTGGAACAGACCGTGCGGCGGATCTCGTTTTTCATCAATAGCGGCATCGAGCTGGTGCCTGAAATCTGCAAGGTCCGCGCGTACTTCAAATTGTGGCGCGAGCTGTGCAGATCCGAGTACGGCATCGACGACGTCGCATTTCGTGCGGGATGCCAGGTGCGGTCACTCTCACTCACCGAGCAGCAGCCCGAGATCAACATCATTCGCATCGCCTATGAGGCGCTACCGGTCACGCTTTCCGCACAGGCGCGCGTCAACGCGCTCCAGCTCCCCGGGTTTCGCGAGGCACTCTCGCTGCCCGACCAGGCCGAACAGACGCTCTCGCTGCGCACCCAGCAGGTGCTGATGTACGAGACAGAAATCACCAAATACGGCGATATTTTCGAGGGCAGCAAGATCATCGAAAAACTTACCGATGAGACTGCGGCGCGCGCGCGAGACATTGCCCTGCAACTCCGCGCGGCAGGCTACACGCGAGCCCTGGAGATCGTGGGCGCCGAGCTTACGCGTCTGCTAGCGGACCGGCAGTCCCGCATCGAGTCGGGTAAAATTGTGCAGGTGGGAGTCAACGCATTTCCGGGCGAGATTGGTCTCTCCGCAGCGCCCGCGACGAGAGAGAACGATCCTGCGCTGCGGAGCGCGGAACAGGAACGAATAAGCACCCTTTCGCGATGGCGCCATCGGCGTGACAGTTCCGCGGTCGCACGCGCCCGCCAGATGCTGGAGCGAGCCGCGGCCGAAGGCGGCCCGATGATGGAAGGGACCCTAGCAGTCGCGCGTGCCGGTGGGACGGTTGGAGAATGGACCGAATCCCTCGAACGCGTCAGCAGGGGCCGCTATACGCCGCCGATTCTCGACGCACGGGCGGCGTTGTCGGGCTCCGCGGTAAGGACCAATGGCAAGAGGCTCAAGGTGGCGTTGGGTAAGGCAGGCCTCGATGGACACATCAACGCGGTCAAGCTCCTCGCGCGCGCGTGCATGGAGGCCGGCATGGAAGTCGTGCTGGCCGGATTCAAGCAGACTTCGGCGCAGATGGTCGAGACCGCGCTCCAAGAGGATGTGGATGTGCTGGCAATCTCGAGCCTGGCGGGGGCCCATCTGACGATCGCGCGCGATACGCTCGCGCTCTTGAAAGAGCGCGGCGCGGCAGACATGCGAGTGGTGATGGGAGGAATTATTCCCGAGGCCGATCAAAAGCGGCTCATCGCGATGGGGGTGCGCGCCGTGTTCACACCCAAGGACTCCGATCTCGGCGCAATAGTGACCCAAATCGCGGCGCTGGGGCCGCGCGATCATATCTGATGCGAGTTACGCGGAGGACGAGGAGTCGACCCGGTGACCAAACTTAAGGTATTGGCAGGATCGCTTGCGCTGATCACGTCAATTCTCCTGGTCGTGACGCGATCATCATGGGCCGGCGAGCCGCGTCCGTGGCTCTGCCGCGACAAGCCGGTTTTCTCCTACAGCCATCCGATGCAATACCAGGTCTCTGCAAAGCGCGGCGTCTGGCAGATCTTCTTCATGCAGTTCCAGATCAATGCCGCGCACGACGGATTCTCGATCCGAGAGTCACGCGAGCTGACCAGAACTCCGCAGTCAGGGACCCTGCCCTCCGGCCAGTACTACGCGGTAGCGCTCTATCAGAAAGGCGGCGCGTGGATCTGCAGCTATGGCGAGGAGTCATCGCGCGGTCCCGGTGACGTCAAGAACCTGTGCTACGGCCCCGAAGACGACCCAAGCTGCCCGGCAACGCTGTCGGTGAAGTCGAGCGCACACTGAGTTCCACGTCAGCAAAAAATCTTCATCGGCATTGCAGCAAGCCACCAGGTTTCGACGACGCAATTTCCCGATTCTGACCGCTGAGACACCTCCGGGTCGGGCACGCCCAAGTCGCCACTGCCGTTGAGCTCGTAGGGTCTCTTACCGGGTGCTCGCTTTGCCCGATTTTCCTCGCATCTGGCAATCGCGTTCCTCGCCGGGAAATTCCTAGTCGCGCGGGCGGGCAAGCTACGAAATCGCGCGCCGGATTCCCACCGCGGCGTCTGGTGCGATGATGGTGCTGAAGACAGGCAAGATCGGGACGAATAAACTCAACTCAGCCATGGGCGATCAACCACCTTTCGCTGCCCGGCGCGCTGCGCTTCTCGAGCGTATCGTCGCTGTCTTCTCTTCGGACCCACGGTTTCCTGCGGGTTGGCTCGAAGGGAGTCTCGCCGACGGGTCGGGCGACTCGTATTCCGATATCGACCTGCATCTCTACGTGGCCGACGATGCGTGGGATGACGTAGGGGCACGGCGCAAGACGATCGCAGAAAGCAGCGCGCCGGTGTTGGTATCAGCGGACATCGTAGGCGCTTTCGCGGTCGCCCTGTTGATGGAAGGACCCGTCAAGCTCGACGTGTTCTACGAGCGGCGCAGCAACCTCGCTTCGCGCCGTAGGGTGGCTCTAAAGCGCCTTTGGGGGCCCGACGATATCTATCGTCAGCTCAAGCTCGGCGAGGACCTCGGCACCAACGAGATTGCGCGTGCTCTCGAGTACAATGTCCTTGGTTTCCTGCAGGGAGCGACCTGGCCGATCAGGATGCTCGCTCGCGGACAGCTCAACACCTTCTTGTTCAACGAAATTCTCTTAGTCGAGACTGCGATCCTGCCGCTGATCCTTCTGAGACGCGACCCTCGCACATTCCATCGCAACATGTTCACTCGGGCGAAGATGCTCAACGAGCAGGAGCATTGCGAGTACGTGCGGCTAATCGCGGAAGTCACCCGTGCGGTGCAAAGCAATGACCGCGCCGCGATGCGGGATATTCATCTAGAGATCTTTCGCGAAATCTGCCGCCTGGCTCGCGAGGCCTTCGCCATCTACAACCTGAATTTCCCACCGCGCGTGGAACATCAGTTGGTTGCGTTTTTCAATCGCGAGTGGCCGATGACATAGAAACCGGAGAGCGACCATGCCACAGCCTGAGCGGATCGACGCCCCGCAGCTAAAAGCAGTGTCCGGGCCAGGCCCGAGCCAGACCAACAGAAACCCTTGACTTTGTAACGATCAGACTCCTGTCTTATGTGTTAGGGCCGGTGAGGAACGTACGAGCCTTTTCCCGGAGAAAGAGAACAGCGGAAACTCCACGCTTGAAAAGCTGCTTCGGCGTTTGCTGCTCTCGCGGTCTCGTGATCAGAAATCGCGGCAATAGGAGACTAAACCTCCCTATAGGGCTAATCCTGCGGTTGTTCTTCCTTGCCGGCGGCATCGCGGGGTTCCTGGGTCTGCCTGCATGGAGAGCACGCGCCCAATCTCCCGCGGGTTCACTTAACGGAGCCTTTGTAGAAAGGTGCCAGGCGGAAATTCCCGGCACGATAACTCTGACCGCCCCCTTTCCGCCGATTCCCCAAGTCGTGCAAAGGTCTTCCGGCGCAGGCCTCGAGAGCGGCTTCGGACGTGGACAAGACGAGCCTCAGAAGCAGAAAAATCCTGACGAGGGAGCTCGGACCGGTTACGAGCAAAACCACCGGCAGAGACAAAGCGACGCCGCACCTGATGATTCCAGATCCGACACAGACGACGACTATTGAAGAGACGGTTTTCATGATCCCGTGCAACGGCAAAGGGCCCGGTTCATTCGGAAGACCTCCGCGTAGGGCCATCAAAAACAATCTCGACAGCGCGACAAAGGGGTCAGACAACGGTCAACCGCCGGAATCCCAAGTTCCATTTCAAAACGGCCGGTTGACTCCGCTTTTCCGTGCTTGGTGAGCGCTCGGATTTACGTACTCTTAGCGATCGGGACCTCTACAGCGAAGGGACCACCGCCATGGGAAATACCAGAACGACACTTCGGTATAACACATTGCACTCGCCGGGCTCCGCGAATGACAAAAGCAAGAACGTAAATGGAAAGCCCTCGGCTACGAGCGCGACGTGTTCTTCTCCACTCTCTCGATTCTAAAAAACCGGAACCCAGTCATCGAAGCGAACCAGGTCCTCAAGAACGCCGTGATCGAGAGCGCAATCATCCATGCACGAAATCTGTGCTGCATCTTTCTCTCCGTTCCGTCGCGCGACGGCGGCGACCTTTTGCTTCGCGAGCTGACGCTCAGCTGGAAGCGTGATGCCGTCCGCGACAAGTTAATTACGCTGGTAGAGAAGGCTTTTTTCAAAGACCCGGTGAACGGCGCTACGGTTTTCGACGCGTTTAGCAAGCGGATCACGTACGCGGTTGATCGAAAGGCAGATGAGGATAGCTACAACTATGCGGCGGAGTTCGTCGCAATCAATGGTCTCATCAAGGCGATTATCGAGAATCTCGAGGCTAGGCTTGTGGCGCGCTCGTCACTTGACCATTGACGCCACCTGTCAGGCAGTCTTCCCGCTGCGTACCCAGAGTGCGGTCTTTCGCCAGGTTCTCATCGGTAGCCTTCCCGGTTTCGATCTGATGAGTAGAAGAACTCAGCGATGTCGGTTTTTCCGAGGTTGCTCACCTGAACAATCTGCTAATGTTCCTGCCGACGCCGAGCGCGAGCCGGAGCCGTGCCTAGACGAACACGCATAGAATCGCAGACCGATCTGCCATTCGCACGGCAACCTGATAAGGAACGCACCGTGGAGGTTCGCTGTTGAAACTGCGCCGACCGCTTTATTGCCTGGTATGGCGAGGATGATGCCGACCCGCAGACTAAGGACGTCGAGAAATGCGGGATCTGCGGCGGGGATCCCACCAAGCGGAACATTTTTAAGGACTCGGTGCTGCGTCTTATCCCGCACCTAACCGCGAGGAACATCAAACGCCCATAGCGGCGATGCTTTTACCCGAGCCGCAAACATCGAGCAGCAATGGAGGCGCCAATGTCAGCAGAGAACAAGGCTCTGGTGCGGCGGTACGTTAAAGAGGTCTTGAACAAGAGGAATCTGACCCTGGTAGACGAACTCTTCGCGCCGACCTTCATTGACCATGACTCGTCGATGCCTCAGGCAAAAGGTCCTGCGGTCGTCAAACGCCTAGCCGCGATCGTCCACAGCAGCTTTCCCGACCTCCATTTCACCATTGAAGATATGGTGGCTGAAGGGGACAGGGTGGCCTATCGCTACTCGGTGTGCGGCACCCACGAAAATGACTTTATGGGGATCGCTGCGACGGGAAAGCAAAGCAGTTTCACGGGCATTCACATCTGTCGGGTTGCTAACGGACAACTTCAGGAGGAGTGGGAAAACTGGGATACGCTGGGAGTAATACGGCAACTCGGCGGCTTCCTCAATTTGAGCAGGGCTAAAACTAGCCCTTCAAACCGACCCCGCGGCTCTCAGGCACGCAGGCACTGTCGCAGGATAGTTGCGGCTCGGATCACTGCGCACCGCCTCTTGCTTAAGTAAGCTTTGTTGCGGCGCAGGCCGCACCTCGAGGTCAGGGCCCGCCCTTCGGTCAGAGGACTCCTGAATTCCGGCTGCGGAATCGCACTCGCAGCCGCCTCCTGTGCGTCTATTTTTTCGACCAATATGTAATTACGAACAGCAGCAGCGTCAGCAGCGATGAAAACCCAAACGCCGCAAGTATACCAAGCCAGAAAAATGTCATGCCTTCGCGCTCTCCTGATCAACGGCGACGGAGTCTGAAGGCCTGAATCGTTCCGCAACTCGGAAGGGAAAGAAGAGAGGAGGAGAACGGATTGACCGGAGGAACGAATCAACCGTCCCCCTCCGGCGGGTTCCAGCACCCGTCACTGTCTTTTAGCTTACGATGGACACCGCGCGTGGAACGGTCCAAGCTCACGCGCCAGACAGCTTGGCATGTTCGGATTAGCGCAGCGTACAGATCGCTAGGGCCACTAGTCCGAATCAGGCGCTCCGGCGGTTATCCCTGGCAACGCCAGAGGAAAATAACCTTGGCAGGCCGCACTACGAAACCCCTCGGATGATTCAAACCGCAAGCGCTTCCGATGGTGCCTAGCTTAGTACTCCATTTTAGAAATACGATGACGTATTTACGAATGAATTCCGTTGGGAAACTCTGCTATCCTCCATCTCGGTGGAGGTGGCCGGATGCCAAGGGAGAGTCCCTATCTAATAGAGCTATCACCAGGCGAGCGACGGGAGCTGGAGGCGCGAGCGAGGAAATATACGTCACCGTATCGTGATGTGATACGGGCCAAGATCGTCTTGCTAGCGGCGCAAGGTCTGTCCAACGATCAGATCGCCGCACGTCTGGACATGCCGCGCCAAATCGTGAGCAAGTGGCGAAAACGCTTTTTCGAAAATGGCTTTCCAGGGCTCGATGAGCTGCCGCGCGGTGGTGCTCCCACCCGCTTTTCCCCCCACTCTCGTCGTTCAAGTTAAGGCCCTGGCCTGTGAACTGCCGCACCGTCTCGGACTGCCCTTGTCCCGGCTGTCGATCGCGGAAATCCGGCGGCATGTTGTCACTCAAGGTCTGGTCGCGGAGATCAGCGGTGCCACCTTGTGGCGTTGGCTGAGCAGCGATGCGTTGCGGCCTTGGCGACATCGCAGTTGGATTTTCCCGCGCGATCCGGAGTTTGCCGCCAAGGCCGGTCGTGTCCTGGACCTGTATGAGCGGGGGTGGGAGGGCCTCCCGTTGGGCGCCGATGACTTCGTACTCTCGGCGGATGAGAAGACCAGTGTGCAAGCCCGCCGCCGCAAACAGCCGACCCTTGCGCTGGCTGCGGCTCGCCCGATGCGAGTCGAGCACGAGTATTTTCGTGAAGGCGCGTGGACCTACTTGGCAGCGTGGGACGTCCATCGCGCCAAGGTCTTCGGGCGCTGCGAAAGCAAAAATGGTATTGGGCCCGTGGATCGCCTGGTCAGCGAGGTTATGAACCAAGCGCCCTATCGGACCGCCCGCCGGGTCTTCTGGATCATGGACAATTGTTCTGCTCATCGCGGGCAGAAGGCCGCCGACCGTTTCCGCTCCAAGTGGCCCAATGCCATTCTGGTCCATATCCCGATCCATGCCAGTTGGCTCAACCAGATCGAGATCTACTTGTCGATCGTTCAGAGAAAAGTTCTCACCCCCAACGACTTCCGTT
>JBKPEA010000047.1:0-12612 GCA_046728175.1 Thermodesulfobacteriota bacterium
AACGGTACGCGCAGGCTCAGAATAACCGCGTGGTTGTAGGCGCGATTTTTTGTGACCGCGAACTGGTAGCCAGCACCAAAGGTGAGGCCCAGGCGTCCGTGGATCGGAAACCGTCCCAGCAGCAGCGCCGGGGTCAGAAACAGCTGATTTTGGCCGGTGCGCGTTCCCTTGGCAAACCACGTGTAATTAGTTTCCACCTCCGGCCAAAAGTATTTGAAGATGTGATATTGAAACGCGGTATTCCAGACCATTGGCCACCCGAGCCGATCCTCGCCACCGCTGGGAAAGGTGATTCCAAGGGTGGATTGAACGTCGAAGGCGCCAAATCCCTTGCCCGCCGCGATGGTGGGGGTAAACAACCCGTGCCCCGCGCTGTTGCCGTCATCGCCGGTCGGGGCGCTGAAGCCCATAAACGCGGTCACGATGTAGTCGCCGTTTTCCTCGTTTGCCGACAGCAACCGATACTTGATCAGAAAGGTCTGGTCGGCCCACCCGTCGGTAGGCACCTTTTTTTTTGGTTGGCAGTTGAATGCTGCCGTTGTGGGCGATCCAGGCGGGAACTCCAAGGATCACCTCGGTATTCTGAAACGGAATGAGTTCCAGTCCCTTGCTGCCGCCGAAATTGTCGGTCGCCCGTCCATTCTGATTGGCCTGCCAGAACTGATCGTAGCGATATTCCTGTTCCAGGCGTGGCGTGACGGTTACCAGCGGCGTCACCCAGTGCGGCTGCTCCGACTGGATGCGCGTCGCGCGCGCCTGCCAGTCGTCTATAAACTGCAAGATCATGTCCCCCAGGCCGCCCCCCGAAGTGCCCTGCGCCCGCGCTACGGCCGGCACCAGTGTCACCAGGACCAGCGCGCTCATTGCCACCAGATTGAATCCGGAACGGCGAAGGAGAATTCTCATGGCGAGAGTCTTATGCCATTATGATGGCATTGCTGACAAGTATTATGGCTGACCTCGGAAACCGGGTTCGGACCGCACGGACCGCGCGCCAGATAAGCCAGACCGAGCTTGCGCGCCGCGCAGCAATCTCGCGGCAGGCCCTGAGCGCGATCGAGTCGGGCCTTTATCAGCCGAGTGTCAGCGTCGCCCTCAAGCTCGCACGCGAATTGGGCGACACGGTGGAAAGTTTGTTTGCCGAATTACCCTTCGAGCACCTCGATGCGGTAGTGGCACCGGGTGCGGAAAGCGCGACGGGAACCCGGGTAGCGCTCGGCCGGGTCAGGGGACGCGTGGTCGCGGTTCCATACTTCGCCGCGCCGCGAGCGCTGGCGCCGGCCGCCGGAACCATCGAGCGGACCCGTGGAAGCCGGGCCGCGGTGGAGAGCCTTCGCTCAGGGGCGGAAATCAACTCCATGCTGCTGGTCGCGGGCTGCGACCCCGCGGTCTCGATTCTGGCAGACTGGATCGCGCGCCATCACGCTCCGGTCATCGTGGCAGCGTTCGGACGGGGCAGCAGGCAGGCGCTCGACGCGCTCGGCGCCGGTCGGGTCCATGTTGCCGGCGCGCATCTGCGCCATCGTAAAACCGGGGAGTACAATCTCGATGCGGCTCGGCGCGCGCTCGGCCGTCAGCGCACGGTACTGGT
Source organism: Thermodesulfobacteriota bacterium (assembly GCA_046728175.1). Taxonomy (GTDB): domain Bacteria; phylum Desulfobacterota; class Binatia; order Binatales; family Binataceae; genus JAFAHS01. The sequence continues at coordinate 1,592 of JBKPEA010000047.1, forward strand.
CAGTTTCGGGCGCTGGGAACTGGGGCTTGCAACCGCTCCTCGTAACCCGCACGGGATTCGTGGCTTCGCCGACCTGGGACGCCGCGGCCTCAAGATCGTCAACCGCGAGCGAGGGTCTGGCGCGCGCAGCGCGCTGGACGAGGCGATTCACGATTTGAGTCTCGACGCGAAAGTGATAGCGGGCTATGAAGTCGAAGTTCCGGGTCACCTCGAGGTCGCCGAGGCAATCGCCGCCGGCCGCGCCGACGCGGGTGTGACGCTGAGGGTCGCCGCGCAGGCCTATGGGCTGGGATTCGTGCCGCTTCGCGAAGAGCGCTACGATCTCGCAATTCCTGAACGCGAGATGTCATCGACCCCGCTGCGCGCGATGATGGAATCGCTCACCTCCGCCAGGTTCGCCCGCGAAGTGGCGACGCTGTGCGGCTACGACACTTCATCGATGGGCAAAGTAGTCGCCCAACTCTCCTGAAACGCGCATTCGGCGGAAGGTCGCGCGGCTGCCGTTTGTGGCGCGTTCACTTAGATCATCCGCCGCCATCCGCTGCTTTCTCCAAAGTCGCGCTCAGGGGGCAGGCGCGGGCCTGGTGGCCGTAGGGATTCCTGCCCCTGACGCCATGGGCTCCGCGGTGTGAGTCGTAATGAGGGAATTCTAGAGGGCAGGATCGAGTTACTTTCTCCGGACCGGCTCGACAAGTTTGGCATCAAATTGTCGCGGTCGCTGACCGCTCACGCTATCGAAAAATCCACCGCCACCATCGTCAACCCCAGACGCTCCGCGACCCGCTGCGAGACGATGTTGTCCCATGACGTACTGTAGAAGGGCGTCGCCCCTAGCGCCCGCACCGCACGTCCCCATCCGGCCGCCACGTTCACCGCGTGGCCTCGATGGCGATACTCCGGCCGCGTTTCCACCCCCGCGCAGTGAACCGCAGTCGAAATACGCACGCTGGCGCAAACCGCAACCGCATGCCCATCCTCGACCATCGCCATAAAGGGTCTGCGGTGCGGTACATCCGGGATCCAGTCTTCGAGCCCGCCACGCAGCAGAAATGCGTTGTGCTCGCCGATCACGATCGGTGCCGCGCTTCCCACAACGTTTTGCGTGAAGATATAAGCGGGCCCCGCCGAGACAGCCGCAAGCGGTGCGTGCGAAGAAAGCAGCGTGCGATAACGATGATGATAAGCGGGCAGCTTCCCCAATTCCTGGCCTCTGGGTTCCAGACTGCATAGCTCCTCGACCGTGTGCGCCAGGTTATCTGGAACGTCCGCACGAAACCGGCAGATGACGTCGTCAGGGGTCCTCATCAGAGTAAACCGCGCCGGTGTACCTCCGTCCCACTGATTGATCTCCACGATGCGCCCACGAATGTCATGCCGGTGGAGCGTGGCGACGCGACTATTCGCCAGGTCGAGCGGAATTCTTGTGATCATGTCGTCAGTGGCCGATCAGAAGACTTGAGCCGAGGGACCTTCGAGGCAATTTGCTGCTTCACGCTTGCGGTGCCCTTGGCATCCGCGAAACCTGGGCGAATTCCATTCCGGGCCGAGCAATCCCCTCTTCGTCAGCCGCAACCCGGGGAAGTCAGGAAGAGGACTCGCTTTCCCGCTGGCCCGCGTTTCACCGATAGTTCAACTCAGTGAGCGGAGTCCCACAAGGGTCTGGTTTACCTCCTGAAATCTGCTCATAATCGAGGTTTACCCCGGCGCTTTGGGGCAAATGACCAATTCTTCTCCATGGCCCTGATTGTTCAAAAGTACGGCGGCACCTCGGTCGGCTCGACCGAACGCATCCGCACGGTCGCCGAGCGCATTGCGCACGCCCGCCTGCTCGGCAATCGAATGGTCGTGGTGGTGTCGGCGATGGCGGGTGAGACCAATCGTCTCTTCAAGCTGGCATCCGAATTGTGCGCGGCTCCCAGTCCCCGCGAAACCGACGTGCTGGTCGCGACCGGCGAGCAAGTCTCCGCGGCGCTCCTTACAATTCGACTGCATGCCCTTCAGGTCCCTGCGATTTCTTTTCTTGCCGATCAATTGCGCATCGCGACCGATTCCAATCACGGCCGCGCGCGCATCAAATCAATCGACCCATCCCGGGTGGTCAAAGAATTGGACGCCGACAGGATTGTCGTGGTCGCTGGGTATCAGGGAGTCGATCCGCTGGGAGATATTACTACGCTTGGCCGCGGCGCCTCGGATCTGACCGCAGTCGCGCTGGCCGCGGCTTTGAAGGCCGACGCCTGCGAGATCTACACTGACGTTGACGGCGTGTACACCGCTGATCCCAATATCTGCCCTCAGGCGAGAAAGCTCTCACGAATCTCCTACGACGAGATGCTCGAAATGGCCGGCCTCGGCGCCAAAGTGCTCCAGCTCCGCTCGGTCGAGCTGGCGCGCCGCTATGGGGTGCCGCTACTGGTCCGGTCCAGCTTTAATGAGTCGGCGGGTACGTGGGTGGGACAAGAGGACCCATCGATGGAAAATCTGCTCGTTTCCGGAGTAACGCTCGATCAGAATCAAAGCAAAGTCACCGTTACCGGCGTCGAAGATCGCCCTGGCCTCGCGGCCAGGATCTTCGGTCCTATCGCCGCGGCCGACATCGTGGTTGATATGATCATTCAGAACGCCAGCGCCGATGGCCGCACCGACATGACCTTCACCGTCAACCGCGACGATCTGGCGCGCACCCTGGAGTTGGTGCAGCGCGTCAGTGCCGAGATCGGCGCGACCGGCGTTCGCCACGACGACCAGGTTGCGAAAGTGTCGATCGTGGGCGTAGGGATGCGAACCCATGCCGGCGTCGCAGCCCGGATGTTCGAAGTGCTCGCCAGTGAGCGAATCAACATCGAGATGATTGCCACTTCGGAAATCAAGGTTTCGGTCGTGGTCGGTTCGAAATACGGAGAGCTGGCGATGCGCTCGCTCCACGACGCGTTCGTGGACAGTGCCGACTTCCAGTTGCCCGCGGAGAGGGTCTAGCCTCATGTCGGTCACCAAACACATTCAGGTCTATGATACGACTCTGCGCGACGGCTGTCAGTCCGAGGATGTCTCCCTCACGACCGCCGACAAGGTCGAGGTCGCGCGCCGCCTCAATGATCTCGGCTTTGACTACATCGAGGGTGGCTGGCCGGGTTCCAACGAACGGGATGCCGCCTTCTTTCGCGAGGTCCGCAAGGCGCGCCTACGCCACTCGAAAATCGCCGCCTTCGGTTCGACCCGCCGCGCCAACGTGCGCGCCGCCCAGGACCGCAACCTGCAATTGCTGCTGCGCGCCGAAACTCCGGTTGCGACCGTGGTGGGCAAGACCTGGGACCTGCATGTGCGCGAGGCGCTCAGAATCTCGGCCGATTCCAACCTCGAAATTCTGAACGATACTATCAGGTTCTTAAAGAAACGCGTCACCGAAGTCATCTTCGATGCCGAGCACTTCTTCGATGGCTATTTCTCCAAGCCCGAGTTTGCACTGGCCTGCCTCAAAGCGGTCGACGCAGCCGGCGCAGACCTGATCTGTCTGTGCGACACCAACGGCGGCCGCCTGCCGCACGAGATCGACGCCGCGGTTAAAGCCGCTCGTGCCGCGGTAAGCTGTCCAATCGGCATTCACTGCCACAACGATTCCGAGGTCGCCGTTGCCAACACTATAGCGGCGGTCGAGGCGGGCGCGGTTCAGGTGCAGGGCACCATCAACGGCTTCGGCGAACGCTGCGGCAACGCGAACCTGATTTCCATCATCGCGAACTTGCAGCTCAAACTCGGCTACCAGTGCGTCCCGCCCGCCAAGCTCAAGCAGCTTCGCGAGGTATCGACCCTGGTTTACGAACTGGCCAACGTGACGCCGTTCCAGCGTCAGCCATATGTCGGCCGCAGCGCATTCGCGCACAAGGCAGGGCTTCACGTCTCGGGGATCCAGCGCAACGCACACACCTACGAGCACATCGACCCGCTCGCGGTCGGCAACGATCGCAGGGTCCTGCTCTCGGAACTGGCGGGCCGCGCCAACATAGTCTACAAGGCGCGCGAATTCGGAATCGACATCAGCCCCGACAACGAAAAGATCGCGGTGCTACTCGATGAACTCAAGCGCCTTGAGGGCGAGGGCTACGTCTACGACGGTGCCGATTCGTCGTTTGAATTGCTGATGCTGCGTACCCTGGGACTTGCCCGCGAACACTTCAACTTTGTGAGCTTCCGCGTGTTCGACGACAAATGGCACGAAGACCACGCCCCGTTCAGCGAAGCCGTGGTGGTCATCGAAGGGCCCGACGGCGCGCGCACGCGCACTTCCGCCATCGGCAATGGCCCCGTCAATGCGCTGGACTCGGCACTGCGCACCGCGCTGATCCCGTACTACCCCAATCTCGAAACCATGCGCCTGGCCGACTACAAAGTGCGTGTCCTAAGCACCGGCGCAGGTACCGGTGCGCGGGTGCGCGTGTTGATCGAATCGACCGACGGCAAGCGTCGATGGGGCACCGTGGGGCTGTCGAGCAATGTGGTCGATGCCAGCTGGCAGGCCCTGGTTGACTCGATTGAGTACAAGCTCCACAAAGATAACGTGAAGCCGCGCAGCAACGTCGCCTCCCGACACAACGGCGCGAAACCTCGCTCGGAGCGCGTATCCGGCACGTCGCACGAGGCCCGCAACGGCCGGGCGTGAAACTATAGGCGGGCACAGAGGATCGGGCATGGGTTTTTTCGAGCGCATGCGCGAGGATATCCAGGCGGTCTTTCACAATGATCCGGCTGCCCGGACCACGCTGGAAGTCATCCTGGCCTATCCAGGGGTCCATGCCATATGGCTGCATCGCGTCGCGCACTGGTTGTGGAACCACCATCTGAAGCTCATTGCGCGGATGGTGAGCGAAGTATCGCGCTTTGCCACCGGGATCGAGATTCATCCCGGAGCGACTATCGGCCGCCGCTTGTTCATCGACCACGGGATGGGAGTGGTGTTGGGCGAAACCACCGAGATCGGTGACGACGTGCTGATCTATCAGGGCGTCACCCTCGGCGGCACCAGCCTCAAAAAGGAAAAGCGCCATCCCACGATCGAAGACCACGTGATGGTCAGTGCCGGCGCGTCGGTTATCGGCCCGGTGCGAATCGGCCACGGCAGCCGCATCGGCGCCGGGGCAGTTGTGGTGTCGTCGGCGCCCCCGTATTCAACCATTGTCGGCATACCCGGGAAGGTCATCGAGGGCGAAAGTGCGCGCCAGGACGTTGCGGAACTCGAACACGGCCACCTGCCTGACCCGGTCGCTCGCGCGATCAACAATCTGGTCGAAAAGATGAACCGCCTCGGCGTCCGGATGGAAGAGATCGAAGAGCGCCAGGACTGCGTTGAAGACAAGGTCAACGAGCATCATCCCCCCGATAGGACCGCCGCGATCGCCAAACGCTAGGCGGAGATTTCCCTGTCCTCCAACTGCTCAGCCCACCGCGCCCTGCGGGAGCTTGACGTCCCGCGAAGCTCGTAGGTCGTCAGCGAGATAACCTCGCCGCTCTATCTTTCCGTCTCAAAGGGAGCGCGGTGACCGTGCTCGCGTTAACTGCGCGGTGAGTGAGCCTCTATACGGTTGCGGCGTAGGTTGACCTGCAATCGCGCCTAGCTTATTTAACGAATAGGTTAATTAAGAAGGAGATGCTTCATGATCACCATCAGCGCCTTCAAGTGGGTTCCGACATTCGCACAGGGTCTGGTCCGTGACCTGCGCGTCCGCTGGGCGCTCGAGGAAGCCGGCCTGCCGTATCAGACCAGGCTTATCGACCCTGAGATTCAGGCATCGCCGGAGTATCGGGCATGTCAGCCGTTCGGGCAGGTCCCCATGTTCGAAGAAGATGGTCTCGTTCTCTTCGAATCGGGCTCGATTTTGCTCCATATCGCCGCCCGGAGCGAAGCGCTTCTTCCCCAAGACCAGAAGGAGAGGGCGCGTGCCGTCTGTTGGGTGTTCGCAGCCCTCAACTCCATTGAGCCATTCGTCCAGCAGCTTGCCGAGATCGACCTCTTCTGGCCCGGCCAGGAATGGGCGAAACTGCACCGCCCCGACGTAGTGAACGCAAGCCAGCGGCGTCTTTCGGAACTGGCTACCTGGCTCGGCGGTCGGGAGTATCTCGAGGGACGCTTCACGGTCGGCGACCTGTTGATGACGACCGTGCTGCGCATCCTGCGCCACACCGACCTCATGGAGTCCGACCCACAGCTGAAGGCCTACCAGGCCCGCTGCGAAGCACGCCCGGCCTTCCAGCGCGCGCTCCACGCACAAATGACCGACTTCGACCAGCGCTAGTGCTAGTGCGCGTGACCGGAGCTTTGAGAGGATTTAGAGTCTTTTCTTGCTGACCTCTTCGCGGTCAGCAGAAAACGTCAAGGATTGGTAGAGCCGCACTTGAGCCGGCGAGGTACCGGGAACGGTAATGCCGCACGAGTTTCATCGAGAGCACGCTCCGCTCGCCCCTTCCGTCGGTGACATCCGGGCGGCTGCGAAGCGGATCGCGCCCTACATCCGTCGGACGCCGACCATTTTGACCGGGCCGGTCCGCGATCGCCGCGGCGTAGGAAGTCCCCTGTGTCTGAAACTCGAATGCCTCCAGGTCGTGGGGTCGTTTAAGCCGCGCGGCGCGTTGAACAAATTCTTTTCGCTGCCCGACCGAACCTCAATTCGAGGTTTGATCACGGCTTCTGGAGGAAACCATGGCCTGGGCGTCGCGTATGCCGCCCACGTCGCGCACGTACCCGCCACGATCTACCTGCCAACCACGACCCCGGCCGCCAAGATCGAGAAACTCAGGGAATGGAACGCGCGTACCATTGTGGAGGGCGACTCCTGGGATGACAGCAATCGGATAGCTCTGGCCGTCGCCCGGAGCGAGGGCCTCACTTACATCCACGCTTTCGCCGATCCAATGGTGATCGCGGGCCAGGGCACGATAGGTCTCGAGGTCCTCGAAGACGCTCCCGAGACCGACACCCTGGTAATCGCGATCGGAGGAGGAGGGCTCATTTGCGGCACCGCGATCGCGGCCCGGGCACTCAGACCAGACATCCATATCATCGGCGTCGAACCCGAGGGCGCGCCTACGCTGTTCCGTAGCCTCAGGGCCGGCCGCATCGTCGAACTGGATCGAATCACGACTGCTGCCGGGACCCTCGGCGCCCGCGCCACGGAGCAGTTGAACTTCAACCTGGTACGGCAACACGTTGCCGAAGTGGTGCTGGTCTCGGATGACGACATGCGGGAGGCGGCCCGCTGGTTGTGGTTTGAATTTGGGGTAGCGGCAGAGCTAAGCGGCTCGGCCGCGGTCGCCGCACTTCTGGCCGGTCAGTATCGCGCCAGCAGCGGCGAACGGGTTTGTGCCCTGGTCTGCGGCGCGGGCACCGACGGCCTTTAAAAGTGGCAACGGCAGGAGAGAATGGCAGCGCGCTTCCCTCCGGTCCCGTGAAGGCAGAATTTCCGCGCGCCCTCGCCTAAATGGCCTCTGGATTCTCTGCTGTTTTTTCTTCACCAGAATGGCTAGCTGCAAGCTGTGAGTCTTCGCTTGCGCGAGGAGCAACCCTTCTTCAAGGTAACTCCTCCTCAGGTTCTGGTTTGCCTTTGGGGTCCGCGAAGCGGTCAGCTTAATCCGGGCTACTGTGGCTCTTCTCCGTTGTTCGCGTGACCGCTACAGCCTGTGCCCAAAATCCGCGCCCAGTGCGTACTCGTCCGCCGGATGAATCAGCTCGCCGTTCAGCAACCGCTCGAAAGAAAACGGCGACAAATCGACCACTGCGCTCTTGGCACGGAGAATTAATTCGGCCATCGCCGCCCCCACCGCCGGTGAGGTCTTGAATCCAGTGCCGCTGAAACCTGCCGCGACGAACAATCCGGTTACCCCCGGTACCTGGCCCAAAACCGCGCGCGAGTCGGGGCTCATATCGTAGATGCCGGCGTGACCGCGCGCGTAAGACGCCTGGGACAGGCCGGGCAGGCGTTTGGCCAGGCGCCGGCGGGCCAGTTCGATAAAGCCCAAGTCGTTGGTTTCGCGAAAAGTATCCGGACTCGTTTCTTCCTCCGGATTGAGCGCCCCCAGACCGACCAGGGTCAGATCGTCGCCGTGCGGCCGCAAGTAGCTGCCGGTGATGGTATCTATAAAGATGCCGTGCTCGAGCGCCGGCGGCCTGCGAAAGAACGCTACCTGCGCGCGCTCCGACTTTATCCCGATCCGCGTCCCGAACGGCAGCAGCAGATCATCGGTCCAGGGTCCCGCCGCTACGCAGACGAAATCCGCTTCGTGGGTCTTCCCGGATGCGTCGGTTGCGCCGATGCATCGTCCACCCACATGGGCGAGCGCCGAGATGGGCATGTTCAGGTTGAACGCGGCGCCGCTCGCTCGGGCGGCTGCCGCGAAGGATTCCGTTGTGGCGACCGGGTCCGTATAGCCGCTGCGCGGCTCATGTGCCGCCAGCGCGACGTCATCGACGAAAGCTGCAGGCTCCAGTCGCTTAAGTGCGCCGCGCTCGATTACCTCGGTCTCCACCCCGATGGACTTGAGCATCACGACGTTGCGTCTGAGCTTGTCGGCATTTTTCTCGGCGACGATCAGCGCGAAACCGGTGCGTACGAACCCACAACTTCCGCCCACCACGTCGCCCCAGTTCTCAAAGTAGCCCAGGCTCTTCCACGCCAATTCGGCTTCGGGCTTGAAGGTGTAATGCATCCTCACCAACGCGCCCGACCGCGCCGACATGCCGGCGCAGATTGCGCCCTTGTCGAACACGTTCACCCGCGCCCCCGCTCGCGCCAGATGAAAGGCGATACTGCAGCCGACCACGCCGGCGCCAACCACTACGACATTTGCTGCGGATCGTTCTTCAGGCATCGCTTTAAGTTTCGCCGCTAACGGCTTTTTCAGGAGGGCGCGGTGCGATAGGTTATAGCCTTCGCCGAGAAGTTTTCAGACTCGCATGAGCATTTATCTCGATCATAACTCGGGCTCGACCCTGAGGCCCGAAGCGATCGCCGCCCTTAACGCCCTGCTCTTGGAGGGTGAAGGTAACCCTGCCGCGGTTCATCGCGCCGGACAGCGTGCTCGCCGCGCGTTGGAACAAGCGCGCAGCCAGGTCGCGGCCTTGGTCGCGGCGAGCCCATCGGAGATTATCTTCACAAGCGGCGGTACCGAATCAAACAATTTCGCCATCGCGGCTGCGCTGCGGGCGCTCGGCATGCGGCGCAAGGTGATTACCTCTGCGATCGAACATTCTTCGATTCTCGCGCCCCTGCTGAATCTCGAAAATCGCGGTTTTGAGGTAGTGCGAATTGCGCCCGATCGTGAAGGGCGGATCTCGCCCGAAGATATCGCTGCGGCGATCGACGAGACCACCGCACTGATTACCCTGGGACTCGTCAACGGCGAGGTCGGTACGATTCAGCACCTCGGCGAAATCGCGCGGTGTGCGGCGGGCGCGGGCGCGATCTTCCATCTCGATGCGGCGCAGGCCGCGGGCCGGATTCCACTTCCGGTCGATGCGCTCGGCTGCGATCTGATGACTCTCAGCGCGCACAAGATTGGCGCTCCCGCAGGTAGCGGGGCACTCTTCATCCGGGACGACTGCCAGGTCGCGCCAATGCTGCTGGGCGGTCCCCAGGAAAATGGTCGACGCGCGGGAACTCCGAATCTGCTGGGTGCCGTGGCGTTTGGCGCGGCAGCCGAGGCCGCGCTGCGCGCGCTTCCTTCGGAGGCCGCGCGGCTCGGCGAGCTGACCGCCTGCTTATTCTCACTTCTCGCTGCGCAGATTCCCGGACTCGTGTGCAACGGACCGCTCGTCGATCGCATTTCCAACACTCTGAACCTTACCTTTCCCGGCGTCCTCGGCGAGAGCATGCTCATCGCGCTCGACCTCGAAGGAGTCGAAGTCTCGATGGGCTCCGCGTGCGCTGCAGGGGCCGTCGAACCATCCCACGTGCTGCTCGCTATGGGCCGGAGCGCCGGCGAGGCGCGCAGCTCGTTGCGCCTCAGCCTCGGCTGGAACACGACCGCGCAGGAGGTGGCGCGCGCCGCCGAAATCATCGTCCGGGTCTGGGGTCGCGTTTCGGAGTCCGAACCGGTCGCTGCGCGCGAGGCGCTCTCATGAGCGCTCGGGTGCTGGTCGCGATGTCGGGTGGCGTCGACAGCTCGGTGGCTGCCGCGTTGCTGCGCGAAGCCGGTTATGAGGTCGTCGGGGTTGCAATGCGTCTTGCGCCGGAGCCTGCGCAATCCGCGCCCCGGCGCGCGACCTGTTGCTCACACGAGGATTTCGAGGACGCGCGGCGCGTCGCGGAGCGCCTGGACTTTCCCTTCTATGTTGTCGACCTGCGCGAAGATTTCGCCGCGCGCGTGGTCGGCAATTTCGTTGCGGAATATCTCGCCGGCCGGACGCCGAATCCCTGCGTGATGTGCAACCGCGAGATCAAGTTCGACCGGTTGTGGCAGCGAGCGCGCGCTGTGGGCGCCGATTTCGTCGCGACCGGCCACTACGCTCAAACTGACCGTGACCTCAATGGACGGTTTCATCTTCTGCGCGCCCGCGACACCACCAAGGATCAGTCATATTTTCTTTTCTCGCTGACCCAGGCCGAACTCGCACGGACTCTGTTTCCGCTCGGCGCGATAACCAAGGCCGAGGTGCGCGCGCGGGCGCGCCAGCTGGGGCTCGCCAACGCGGACAAGCCCGAGAGCCAGGAGATCTGTTTCGTTCCCGATGGCGATTACGCAGGCTTGATCGAACGCGCCACCAGCCGCGATCGTATCCGACCCGGCCGAATCGTCGACCGCGCCGGCACCGCACTCGGCACGCATCGCGGTGTGCATCACTTCACGATCGGCCAGCGCCGGGGCCTCGGCTTTGCATCGGGCGAGCCGATGTACGTGCGTGAGATTCATGGAGACACCGGCACCGTGGTGGTCGGGCGGCGCGAAGAGCTGTATTCCCCAGGGTTGCTGGCCCGAGATGTAAGCCTGGTCGATGCTTCCCGCACCGCGCGCCGCCTTGAAGTCGAGGTGAAGAC
>JBKPEA010000048.1:0-10066 GCA_046728175.1 Thermodesulfobacteriota bacterium
AGCGTTAAACGCTCGCCGGGTCCAGAACAAACCTGACAGCAAAGAAAAAACCTCCCGAATTCCTCTTGACCGCCTGCCTTCATGGGCGGGGCAAGTCCACCCAAGGAGGAACATCTCGAAAATAAAGACAAAACTCTCTCAGGGTCGCACCAGTCCTTCCGCTTATTACCTGAATGCGCAGGACGCATGAACGTGATGTCGTGCATTAGAAATTGGGCGAGATGCTGCCGAAGTGTGAGGCAATCGAATCAGGGACGTGCCGCTCTTTTGACACAAGCACAAAGCGGGAGCGGATAAATGTGGAGTGTTTGTCTGGCATATAGGCTGCTTCTCCATGGCGCTGAGACGCATCAAACACCAGCACCGGTTCTGGCACAGTACCTGAATGCTGCGATCCGCGGCTCGTAACGATCTGTTTTTGTGACTGAGATGTGCGCCGCCGGTAATGTGGTTGCGGGGCGCTTCTGGAAACGATCATCGGTCTGACGTGGAAAGAGCAATACCGCTCTTTTAGTTTTCGCGCCCAAGAGCAAAATCGCCCCAAAGGACATTCCTCAAATGGAAACAAAAGATTATGGAGCTTTGCGAGGCCTCATTGAGGCCTCTGTGGAATTTCCGTTGGCCCTTCAGAACTGGATGTTCGGCATGAGCTCGGACAACCGCGAAGTTGAACATGCTGCGCTGAAGGCTTTCCAGGCTTGGACGAATTTCGCCAATCAAAGTCTCGAGCGTGTTTTTGAGTCAGAGCGATTCGCGGGGTTGATGGTTGGTTCCGTAAGGAATTGGGTGCAGTTGCAGCGCGTGGCCCGGGATTTCATTGAATCTCTAACGCCTGCCGCGCCGAACGGCAAAGCGGGCGAGCCCGCCGCCGAACTAGCGGAACTACGCGCTTCCGTAGTCCGCTTGCGCCAGGAAGTCCGCGGCATAACCGCCAGATTGAACGTAGCAAAAGGCAGCGTCCACCCTAACGGAATTAAAGCCGCATAGGGGTGTCTGCCGCGCGGATGACGTGTCGAACGATCGTCGACCACGAGTAAACCAATGGTTGAAGTATTCCATCAGTTGGCAACTTACTGGCTAGAGGGAACGTCACAGGCGGCGGAAGCAACCTTGCGAATGCTGCGCGATCCCTATCCCCTGGACGATGAACCTTGCGGTGCGACACCGTTCGAGGTCGTCTACGAGGGTGACTTGGTAAAACTGCGCCACTACTCGACCGGTTCTAAAAGCAGTGGTACGCCCCTGTTGGTCGTGTATGCCTTGATCAAGCGGCCCTTCATCCTGGACCTGATGCCTGGACGCAGCGTGATCGAAACCCTCACCCAGTGCGCGCTGGACGTCTACCTGATCGACTGGATCCCTCCAACGCGCGACGACTGTTGGCGCGGCTTTGATGATTATGTGAATTGCGGGCTTCACGACGTAGTGCGCGCGGTGCAGAAGCACTCAGGATCTTCCGAGGTCAACATTCTTGGCTACTGCTTCGGTGGCGTGCTGTCGCTGATGTGGACTGCGCTTTACCCCGAGACGGTGAAGAATCTCATCACGCTGGCTACACCGGCCGATGCAAATATTGCCGATAATCCGTTATTCGCTGTCGCCGGAAAAATGCGCGACGCCTTGGAGCCTCTGCTCGAGATGTATGGCAATTGTCCCGGCTGGTTTATCAACACCTGCTTCAAGTCCATGGCACCGGTGCATCATGCGGTCTCCAAGTACGTGGACCTGTACAAGAACCGCCAGGGCGTGGGCTACGCGGAAATGTTCCGCTTGTTTGAGCGATGGATAAACAGCGACGTTCCGATGACCGGAACGATTTTTCGCGAAGTCGCTGACCAGCTCTTCGGCCGTAACCTTTTCATTCGTTCGGAGTTCCGGGTCGGCGATACGCGAATCGATCTGAAGAACATCACGTGCCCCTTGCTCAATGTAATTGGTGAATACGACGATGTGGTTCCGCCGCGTTCGAGCTCCGCAATCGGAGCAGCCACCGCCAGCCGCGACACGATCGAACTCCTATATCCGGCGGGCCATGTAGGCACAGCAGTTAGCGGAGGGGCGCAACGCAACTTGTGGCCGCGGGTCGCAAAGTGGCTCGAATCGCACAACTAGATTGATGAGGATCAGCAGTGACTCCAGTGAAATCCAGGCGCAAGCCTAATAACGCCCACAACAAAGATCTGGTTCGAAATGAAATGATAGGAGAAGAAGCGAGAATGGAAACCAACGAACTCAGCAGTGCATGGAAAGACAGCGCAAAGAAAGCTATCGAACTGTACGTCGAAAGCGGCGAAAAGCTCGGCAAGATGATGCTGGAATGGCATGAACAGTCGACCAGTTGGGCGAAAAAAACGATGATCGGCCCGCTGTTCGAAGCGCAGCGCAACGCGGGCAGACAGTTAATGGAAAGCTCTGCGGACACGGCGCGGAAGCTGTTCGGCATCGCAAACAACGGCCAGTAGAACCGAAGAAGGAGGGGGCCTTTGGGCACCCTCCTTCCAACCATCATCCGCGACCATTCCTCTGCCCAGCTACGCGCGCGGGAACGGCAGAACGGCTGTGGGGACTTTTGTGGGGAGTCTCCGATCGCATTCGATGGTATTGATGAGCGAGAAGGGCTTCAGAATCGGCCTGAACCCCCCGACTTCGCTACGGCGAGCATTCGGGGCAGGTCGAGATAGCGGATGGTGCCTCCGAGCTGATGCGGGACGTATTCGGCGAGGCAAAACGTGTCATGCCGGTTGATCTTCGGAGTCTCTAGTTTACCGGTGAGCGTACCGATCGAGCTGGAAGTCATCTTCGCAGTATAACAATGACCGGGGCAGTACCGTTCAATCGTCATGGAGCGACCCATGTCGGAACACTACGAACTGTTGGTTCTGGGGAGCGGCGAAGGCGGCAAATTTCTAGCGTGGCACATGGCGCAATTGGGGCACCGAACCGCCGTGATCGAACGAAAACTGATCGGCGGCTCCTGCCCAAACACCAACTGCCTGCCTAGCAAGAACGAGATTTGGAGCGCAGAGGTCGCGCACCTGGTCTTTTGCGGTGCGGAGTTCGGGACGCCGGTGTTCTCAGCACGAGTCGACATGGCGAAGGTGCGAGCGCGCAAACGGGAAATGGTCGACGGTTTAATCGAGATGCATCTCGAAAAGTACAAGCAAAGCGGCGCCGAATTGATAATGGGCTCGGGCAAGTTTGTCGCGCCCAAGACGATCGAGGTTAAGCTGAACGATGGCGGCACTCGGGTACTAACCAGCGACCGAGTGGTCATTGATATTGGAACGCACGCGACTATTTCCTGACTTGCCGGGGCTGGTCGCAAGCGCACCGCTCACAAATATTGAAGCCCTGGATCTGGATCGACTTCCGCGCCATCTGATTGTGATCGGCGGTGGGTACGTGGGGCTCGAGCTCGCGCAGGCTTATCGACGTTTTGGTAGTCCGGTAACGATCATCGAGCATGGCCCTCAACTGATCGCGCGGGAAGATCCCGATGTCGCCGAATTCGTGCGCCAAATCCTGACCAGCGAAGGAATCGCGGTGCTGCTTTCGGCCGAACTGGTGCGCGTTGAGGGTCGCTCCCGCGAAGCAGTGATGATGGTGGTTCGAACCCAGGAAGGTGAGCGGACTATTGAGGGCAGCGACATCTTGGTGGCGGCGGGCCGAACTCCCAACACCACCGGAGTCGGGCTGGATCTAGCCGGCGTCAAACTCGATGAACGCGGCTACATAAAGGTAAACGACCGTTTGGAGACGAGCGCGACGGACACGTGGGCAATCGGAGAGTGTGCCGGCAGCGAGCAGTTTACTCACGTGTCATTCGACGACTTTCGGATCGTGCGCGACAATTTCGCAGGCATCGCACGCAGCAAGCGCGCCCGCCTGGTGCCGTTCTGCATTTTCATCGATCCGCCGCTGGCCCGCGTTGGGCTCAACGAGTTTGAGGCTCGCCAAAACGGGATCGCCGTGCGAGTTGCGAAGCTACCAATGATGGCGGTGTTGCGGACTCGAACAATCGGCGAGACACGCGGTTTCATGAAAGCACTCGTCGACGCGCACAGTGAGCGTATTGTCGGGTTTTCAATGGTCGGAATCGAGGCTGGAGAAGTCATGGCGGCGGTGCAGGTGGCAATGCTGGCGGGTATGCCCTACACGGGTCTGCGCGACGCCATCATGACGCATCCGACTATGGCGGAAGGATTGGTTGGGCTGTTCTCGGCGGTCTCGCCGGTAGCGAACTGAAAATTGCACTAACTGTTGAAACCATCTCAGGCCAACCGCGAGTCGCTGAACAGTGTCCGCGTAGCATCGAGACCATTCCAACGAATGCGGCGATGTTCCCGACGCGGAGGTACTCCAAAGCCTTTGACGGGTCTTCGGCGACAATTACCGCATCGGGTAAATGCCCAAGTCTTATCCGACCCCCGCCTCTGGTAACGATGGTCTGATGCAACACGTTTCGAAGTTCCCGCACATTTCCCGGCCATGGATAGACCCTAAGTGCAGCAAGACATTCCGAATCGATTCCATCTACTTCCGTACCCTCATCGAATTTGCGGAACGAAAGCGATCGCGTTGGCGATCGACATCGAGCGGGCAAGGTAGTGGATGTACCCCTGGAAAACGATGCGCTGCCGACGAACGCAGAACGCAAAGCGGACCTTCGTAGGACTCCAGGCGGCCAAGAGCGGACCTCAGCCGGCGCTAGCTCTTGCTTGGGGAGACGGCGTCACAGAGCGCGATCTATGTGACCAGCGCCGCGAGCGTGTTCTCGTCGTCATGGCGCGCCGCTTCCTCCCGGACCGCATCGGGCACAGGATCGCGACGATCGGCAAGGCGCGCAACCGTCCTACCAGACATGAGGAATCATTCGGTAGCGGACGCGCTTCTTGTAAACGGCGTATGCCGGCAGCTCCGCCGAAAGCAGGCGCTCTTCGTCGAAGAGACGCCAAATCAGGAATGGCAGCATGATGGCGATCGGCACGAAGCCCCAGTACGAGCCGAGCGCGAGCGGAGTGGCGAAAAGATAGACGGCTCCGCCGGCGTACATCGGATGACGGACGAGGGCATACGGCCCCGTCGAGACGACCCTCTGGCCCGCGGCAACTTCGACGGTCGCCGAGCTGTACGTGTTCTCGCGATACACTAGGAAGATGAGGTAGAAACCGATCGCGACCAACACATCACCAGCAACGACGAGCGGGATCGGCAAGTGCGACCCGCCGAAGCGATGGTCGAGGCCCGACACGAGGTGCACGGCGACGAAGCCGAGCGACGCGAACAGCATGATGATCCGCTGCGCCGGCCGTTTCTCCGCCGCCGGGCCGCCACGCATGCGGCGCTCGAGGAGCGCGGGATCTCTCTCCAGGAGATAAAGCGTGACGAGCGCGGCCTGCGCCGCGAAGACGGCGAGGTACACCCAACCTTGCCAATAGCGCGCCGTCCCCGCGGCGGCGAACAGGATCCCACCCATCACCGCGACGAGAGCCGCCAGCGAGATCCACGCACTTGGGGCGAGACTCTTCATCACGCCGTTGGACACCGATCGCTGCGAATGATTACTCGACTTTGCCACGGGGCCTGGATCGCGACTTTGCCGCGGGGCCTGGATCGCGATCTAAGCAGCGCGCCCGACGACCGCAAGATGTCCGCTGTGGGTCGGCTTGCGACGGTCGCTGAGCGGCCAAAAGCGGGCTTCGCCCTCCAAAGGGGACGCTCACCGGCATTGGCCGACCGGGGGCAGCAGTCAGCGTCGCCTAAACCGATGCCTGTCACCCCCCTTGCTGCGGTTGAGCGTGCCCAAGAAAGGATAGCCCTGCTACTTGGCGCGCAGGCAATCATTCACATGTGGGAACGCCATGGGCCGCGCTGATCCACCGCCGCGCGCGCGTAGCCGCAGCAGTTCAAAACGCTCGTCACGGACAAACTGCCATCAATGGGGTGGCCCTCCGAATATTCTTCTGATGACTTCATCGGCATCTGCATCGAAGCACCGGCCATGGCTGAGCAAAATTCGCTGCGACTGCCATGAGTAGATCTTTCCAATCGCCGCCTTCGCCTTTCGCCGCTGGAAGAGTAGCGGCAGCCGCATGCCGAAGAATATTTGGCCATACGGATGATACATCCCGGTGAGTTTGGCGGCCGTTCGCCAAGGCTCGGAAATCTTGTCCAATTCTATGTTGATGATCGTATCAGTGAGTATCAGCGTCCTTGAAGCCTTGTGGAAGAAAATGAGCTCCTTGAAATAGCCGCCGGGAAAAAGCAGTTGGTTGATCTCCGCACGCCATTCTTCCGGCGCACTGGCGTCGAGGTCTCTTGTAAAGTCGATATCCACGTGCCGGGCTCGTGCCCGTTGGCGCACACGTGGTGACGCCCAAGAAATCGTTTCGGGAAACGCCCTCGCCCATTCCCCGATATGCGCATAGTGGAATTGATTGGGCGACACGAGATGACGAATCGTCCCCAATCTTTGCAGCTCCCTGGCAAGTCTCTCTTCGAACTTGATCGGCGAATGGAGGAAAAGGTCGCCGTTTGATAGGGCCACCACTGTCATTCGGGTCGTGAACGGAAGCGGCAGCCTGATTCCGTCTACAGTCAAATATTCGAATGGGCCATCGACGACGCCGATATTCGGCCCGAGTGACTTGTAGATGTTAATCGGCTCGTAAAGAGAGGCACCCATGTTGCAGGCCATCAAGATGCGGCGGAATGTCGAAACTGCCGCACTTTAGCGCAGGCTGGCTCGGTGCGCCGAATGTCCGCGTGGCTCGGTTCGCCAAGTCGCTGCCCGGCCAACACCGGTCCTACAGCGACGCAAGTTATAGCGGTCGTTCGATGCTCGGCGTTTCTAGCGGACGGCGCGCCAGCGCGCCGCTGGCGAGCAGTCCGGTTGAGCGGGTGGTTAGACGCCCCAGACGGCACTAGCGAAGAAGGACACTGCCGAGAAGCAAGAAGATGCCGGCTGTGGCGACATTCCAGGCGAGCGAGCGAACGAGGTAAATATCGAACGCATACAGCGGAAGGTACACAAGACGCCCGCCGAAGTACAAGAGCACGCCCCACTTTGAAAGCGAGCCATAGGCACCAGTGGCGTGCACGGCAAGGACCAGCACGGCGAAGAAGGGGAACGTTTCGAGGAAATTGGTGAGAGCCCGTGCGAGCCTTCCGGCCACACCTGTGAGTGGTGGGAGGAGCTCGTCGCGGGCACTTGCCGTCCAGCGATAGCCGCGCTGGAGGCTCGCGGAATGCGACGCCAGGACGATGTGAACGATGCCGAGGATGATGCTCAGGCAGAGGACATACAGCTCGAGACTCAAGGAAGCGTCACCCGCGATGAAGGTGTGCCTAACGCCCAGGTTCACCGGGCCGGCGCGACGGCACTGGACGAAGCCAAACCGCATGTGTGCGCCGGCTCCGGTGCAACCGCTAGGTTATGCGGCCCCTCGCGGACCAGATCGTCCCATAGTTGATCACCAGCCCGCCTCGTCCACCGTCAGCTCGGCTACGCTGGCACCTTATTTCGCGATATCCAAGGCGAAATCCCCGCTGACACTCTCTGTGGTTGTGACGGTCGCCGCGCTCATGATGTTCGGATACGTGAAAGGAAGTTTTACTGCAGCGCCGCCATCGCGGAGCGCACTCTACACCACGTTAATCTGTGGACTTGCGGCCGGCGCCGCATTCATTGTGGCGCAGGCGATCATGTAGGACCTTGGTCTCACCTGGCTGAGGGCGATTTGTTGACGACTCCACGACCTGCCAACTCGGTACTCTGGCATCGGTATACTGAAAACTCTTCGTGTCCCGTTTCCTGGGCCGGCACAACAAGGTAGTAGTCAGCGTGTGAGCCCCCGCCGCTTTCCGTTCCCATGTCTGCCGCGGCCCGGTTACTGGCCCGCGAGCTTGCTTACATCATCCCGCCCGGAGGCATCCCAGGCATTGCGCCGCCGCCCTTTTCCTCCGACTTCTCCGCCACTACGCACTCAGTGGTGAGCAGCAGGCTCGCAACCGACGCCGCGTTCTGCAACGCACTACGAACGACCTTGGTCGGATCGGCGATACCGGCCTTAATCAGGTCTTCGAATTCCTCGCTGGCCGCATTGAATCCGAACGGCCCCTTGTTGTTGTTCTTGATCTTGTCAACGACCACCGAGCCTTCCCATCCCGCGTTGGTCGCGATCCACCAAGCTGGTCCCTCCGCAGCCTTCTTGACGATACCGATGCCGGCTTTTTCATCCTCGCCAGCACGCAGGTTGTCGAGCGCGCTGGAGGCGCGGATCAGCGCGACGCCGCCGCCGGGAACCACGCCCTCTTCAACCGCGGCGCGGGTGGCATGCAGCGCGTCTTCGACGCGAGCCTTCTTTTCCTTCATCTCCATTTCAGTCGCTGCCCCGACCCTGACTATGGCCACGCCGCCGACCAGTTTGGCCAGCCGCTCCTGGAGCTTCTCACGATCGTAATCGGACGTGGTTTCATCGATTTGGGCCCGAATCTGCTTGATGCGCGCTTCGATGTCCGACTTCTTTCCGGCGCCATCGATGATGGTGGTGTTGTCCTTGTCGATAACCACGCGCTTGGCGCGGCCGAGGTCTTTAAGGGTGATGTTCTCCAGTTTAATGCCGAGTTCTTCGGAGATATTGCGTCCATCGGTGAGGGTCGCGATGTCGTCCAGCATCGCCTTGCGTCGATCGCCGAAACCAGGCGCCTTGACCGCGACGCACGAGAGCGTGCCACGAATCTTGTTCACTACCAATGTGGCCAGCGCCTCGCCCTCGATATCCTCGGAAATTATCAGCAACGGCTTGCCCGTCTTGGCGACCGTCTCGAGGATCGGCAGCAGATCCTTCATCGAGGAGAGCTTCTTCTCGTGGATCAGGATGAAACCGTCGTCCAGCTTCGCTTCCATACGTTCCGGATCGGTCACGAAATACGGCGACAAGTAGCCACGGTCGAACTGCATACCCTCGACCACCTCGAGTTGGGTCTCCAGGCCGCGCGCCTCTTCAACCGTGATGACGCCCTCCTTGCCGACTTTCTCCATCGCGCCGGCGATGATGTCGCCGATGGTTGAGTCGTTGTTAGCCGAGACCGTGCCGACCTGGGCGATTTCCCTGCGATCCTTGGTCGGCTTGGACAGGTTCTTGAGCTCGGCTGTAATCGCCTCGACGGCGCGGCTGATGCCCCGCTTGAGCGACATCGGATCATGCCCCGCGGCTACCATCTTGACGCCCTCAGTGTAAATCGCGCGGGCGAGCACGGTGGCAGTGGTGGTGCCGTCGCCGGCGACGTCGGAAGTTTTCGAAGCGACTTCCTTCACCATCTGGGCACCCATGTTCTCGAACTTGTCTTCGAGCTCGATTTCCTTGGCTACCGTCACGCCGTCCTTGGTCACGGTGGGAGCGCCGAAGCTTTTCTCCAACACGACGTTACGACCCTTGGGGCCGAGCGTCACTGTAACGGCGTCAGCGAGAACATTGACTCCTCTGAGGATCTTCTCGCGCGCTTCTTGTCCGAAACGGACTAACTTTGCAGCCATGGTTCTTTTTTCGCTCTCCTCTGTTCACTGTTTCTTCGGATTGAATCATGAATCGATCGGACCAACGCAGTCGCGCCTACTCGAGGATTCCCAGGATGTCTTCCTCGCGCATGATGAGGTGTTCTTCGCCTTCCATGTTCACCTCGCTACCCGAGTACTTGCCGAAGAGAATCTTGTCGCCCGCCTTTACTTCCGTCGGAATGAGTTTGCCGTCGTCGTTCACCTTGCCCTTGCCGACGGCGACCACCTTGCCCTCCTGCGGTTTTTCCTTGGCGGTGTCAGGGATGATGATTCCACCCTTGGTCCGATCCTCTTCCTTGATACGCTTGACCAGAACCCTATCGCCCAATGGCCTGATTTTCATGGCGGACCAGCAGCCTCCTTCTCTCGATTTCGGTCCCGAAGAATTCCGCCTGGGGAGCCCCGGAGCGGCGCCCTCGGGAATTGACCTAGTTGATCTGAACCTTGACCGGCTTGGACTCCGCCCGCTTCTCCACAGTCAACTCGAGAACACCATCAGTATAGACG
>JBKPEA010000049.1:0-72596 GCA_046728175.1 Thermodesulfobacteriota bacterium
CCATTGATGAGGCGAAGGTGCGCGGATTTCCATCGGGGCCCTGGGCGGAACTTCACGCCCTTTCAGAGGCCGGATGTATGGCAGCAACCGGATCCTTTCACTCCATCAGCAGCCTGGCACTAGGGAGCGGTCCATGTATGGCGGGCTTCTTGCCGCGCAGCTCGAATCTCACGGTGGGTGCGACCTGATACCAGGTCTTCCCGGTGCACATGATTTGGAGCATCTCGAGGGGGCCCATGCCCCGCGCAACGCAATTGAACGCGCCCGAGGCGCAGGTGTGCGAGTCGGTGCAAGTCAGAATCTGGCCGGGCAGGGCGATGCCATTCTCCAGGATCACCTGATGGCAGATAGCGCCGCGACCGACATCATAGAACTTCTCGATGCCAAACTGTTTGACGAACTGGCGCGCGATCGACTACCCCTCGGCGTCGGCAATCGTGAGCGCAGGAACCGCATGGTCGAGGATGACGACGATTTTGCGGGGGTCCGGAATCCGCTTCGGCATGGGTGCGGTCGGGGGCAAACGTCAAGTCGATCTGAACGATCTTATCGACATCGCAGACGACGATATCGTCGGACCGCACCCGGCCACGGCCGCTGTGCCGCGAGAGAATCTTCTCAGCCATCGTCATGCCCATATCCGACCTCCTGCGGCGAACGATCCGGGTCTTACTGACCGGTGTACTTCTTGCCCAGCGCGTCCATCTCATCGACGCCGAGCAAATCGATCAGCTCACGGAACGCATTATCCTGCGCGACCGGTTTCAGGGCGCCGGTCTGCTTGAGCTCGCTCAAGGCATTGCGCGCGGATTGATAGTAATGGAGCAAGGTTCCCGAATAGATGGTCAGCTTGAACCCATGGCGGGCGAGTTCCGCAACCGGCAACAGCTGACCGTTGTACAGGAGCGGCAAATTCTTGAGCCGCGCCGCATAGTTGCGCAAGTCGTCTAGCGTGCGGATGCCATCGACGAAGATAAGGTCGGCGCCCGCCTCACGGTACGCGTTGGCACGGCGAACTACGTCATCCCATCCGTTGACCGCGAGCGCATCGGTGCGCGCGATGATCACGGTGTCGGGGTTGTGACGCGCATCGCATGCGGCCCGCACCTTGGGCACCATCTCGTCCTGCGCAATTACCTGCTTGCCGGCGAGGAACCCGCAACGCTTGGGCCACACCTGATCTTCGATGTGCAAGGCGGCCGCCCCGGCGCGTTCATATTCGTTCACGGTGCGCCACACGTTGACCGGATTGCCATATCCGGTGTCGGCATCGCAGATAACCGGAATTTGCACCGAGCGCGCGATGGTCCGGACGTTCTCCACCATCTCGCTCATCGTGAGCAACCCGAGGTCGGGAAATCCGCGAGCCGCGGCCGTTCCGAAACCGGTCATGTAGACCGCCTCGAACCCGACCCGTTCGGCGATCTTGGCCTGCAGCGCATCATAGACGAACGGGGCGACCACCATCGGGGTACGGTTCAGTTTCTCGCGCAACTGTTTCGCAGCATTCATGTCTGCTCCGGCTTTAAATCTGGCTGTATCCGCTGCCCTTGCGATCGAACCCAATCCCGGTGCCCCTCGCGATAAGCCCGTACTCCTTGAGAAGTTCCTGGCTGTAAGTTACGCGGCCGCTGATCTTGTTCACCGGTTCCGTGACTAGGAGCAGCGCGGCGCGCGACATATATTCGATAGGCTCCCCATCCTGCATCGTCTCAACGAGATGGTGGTACAAAGTTCCCGGCGTCGCGACCACCTCGGATGGCGAGAGACAGGTTACCGAAATGCCATCCTCGTATACCTCGGCGGCGAGTCCCTGGGTCATCCGCTCGAGGGCGGCCTTCTCCGCGCCGTAGCAGACTGCGCCGGGCATGAACTCGTCCTTCTTATAGGGACCACGGCCAGGACCGATTGCCGCGCCTGACGAGATATTCAGGATCGCACCCGACTTGCGCGGGATCATGTCCTGCAATACCAGCCGGCTGAGCATGAAGGGCGCGTGCAAATTGACCTGGAAGGATCGCAGCCATCGTTTCGGAGGAAAATCCTTCACCGGAATGAAGTAGGTTAGCGCGGCGTTATTCACCAGCACATCGCACGGGCCGTAGATCTTCTTTGAGTCCGCGACCAGCCTCTCGCACTCCGTCTCCGCGGACACGTCGCAGTTCACGGCAGTAGCATCCCCTCCCGCCTTCCTGATTCCAGCGATGGTGCTTTCCAGCGAGCCTTCGAGCGGATGGTCGCCTTCTTTGAGGGTGCGCGCAGAGCAGATGATTCTGCCGCCCTCGCGCGCGAACAACTCGGAGACGGCCTTTCCGATTCCGCGACTGGCGCCGGTCACAATTATGACCTTTCCATCGAGCTTGCCCATCGAACGCTCCTGTGTTTCCGAAATGTTGCTCGGGATATTCATCTTAGTCGTTGTTGCCGCCACTCGACCACTGATCAAGCCTCATCGGTTGAGCCCGCGCCTTCCTCTGCGGTTTCGGATCGATCCGGCGGCTGTTATTGTGTCTGTGCGCCGGCGGTTTAGACGGCGCTAGCGGAAAATGTTGTCGCTCGATCTCGATACTGTCGCCATCATCGTGATTGCGCTCGTCCTGGGGAGCGCGCTCGCGTTCATCGGTGTTCTGATCCAGTGGAGCCTGCGCAAGGCGCGTCCTTCGCAACCCGAGCCTTCGCTGGGGGAGGCGCGCGTAGCGCTGGTCCAGCGGTCCGAGGAGGCGCTCTACGAAGAAGCGCTGGAGGGCACGCTGACGCCCGAGCAGGCAGCGCCGCCGATTTCGGAGCGATCGACCAGCATGGAGGAGGTCGCGCCTCCCCCCGAGGTTGAGGAGCGCGGGCCCGCGCCGAAGCCACCGGTGCGAATCGGAATCGGCCTGCGCAAGACGCGGGAGAATTTCCTCGCGCGCATCCGTGCCGCGATCACCGGCAGCAAGCAGACCGAGGAGCTCTACGAAGGCCTCGAAGAGGCCCTGATCGCCGCCGATGTCGGGGTCGAAGCCAGTCTGAAGATCGTCGAAGCGGTGCGTACGCGGCTTGGCAATGACAGCCGTCCCGACGTCGTGCGCGATACTCTCAAAGCGGAAATCGCACGCATCCTCGAGGGTGCCACGCGCGCGCCCGCGGATTCCGGCGATGCGCCGCTGGTCATCATGATGGTGGGGGTTAATGGCGTGGGAAAAACCACCACGGTCGCCAAGCTGGCGGCCAGGCTCAAGGCCGAGCGCGGCGACGTAATCGTTGCGGCCGCGGACACCTTTCGCGCTGCCGCGATCGAACAGCTCCAGGTCTGGTGCGATCGCGCTGGCGTCGACATGATTAAGCAATCGCAAGGCTCCGACCCGGCCGCGGTTGCCTTTGACGCGGTCAAGGCCGCCGTCGCGCGCAATGCCCGGTCGGTCGTTATCGACACGGCGGGGCGGCTACAGACCAAGGTCAACCTGATGGAGGAGCTGAAAAAGATCGCGCGGGTCGCGGGCCGGGAACTGCCCGGGGCTCCGCACGAAACCTGGCTGGTGTTGGATGCGAACACCGGACAGAATGCGCTCAGCCAGGCGAAGATCTTCGGCGATGCGGTCCCGCTCACCGGGGTAATCCTGGCCAAGCTTGACAGCACCGCAAAGGGTGGAGTGGTTATTGCGATTGCCGACCGGCTCAGGGTCCCGGTCAGGTTCGTGGGGCTCGGTGAAGAGATTGCCGATTTGCGCGAGTTCGATGCGCGCGAATTCGTCGACGCGCTGTTCGAAGGTGGGCAGGGCGAGGGAGATAACGCAAGCGGCTCTTATGCAGCTTGACAGGCCAGTTAATTGAAAACTAAAGTAAAGGTAGAAGTTTCGCTATGTCCACGTCGATCGATGTCCTCAAACAACTCGATGAACGCATTCAGGCATCCGTAAATCGCATTCAGCAACTGCGTAAGGAAAACGAGCAGCTTCAGCAACGGCTGGCCGAGAGCGAGCGACGCATCGGGGAAGCCGCCTCGCAGATTCGGCAATTCGAACAGGAGCGCAAGCAGCACGAAAACGAACGGGGCGAAGTCCGCAGCAGGATCGAGAAGATCCTGGCCCGCTTCGACGGCATTGAATTAGGTTAAGGAGATGAAAGGCATCAACGTCGAGATTATGGGTCAGAATCTCACGGTCGCCAGCGATGCCGGCGACGAGTGGGTCAAGGACCTGGCTCGGACGGTTGAGGGAAAGATCAAGAACATCCGCGCCGGAACCCAGGCGGTAAGCTCAGTCCACCTGGCGATTCTGGCCGCACTAAACTTCGCCGACGAGCTCGAGCGCCTGCGCCAAGAGCATACGGCATTGGTCGAGCATATCGAGGCGATGAACAAGAGGCTGAGCGCCGCGATCGAAGGCAAGGAGTTGTGAGAGCCATGCTCGCTGGCGCACATGCCCATGAGGATCTAGGCCGATGGTACGGGGGCGGGGAACTGGGTTTGGTGACTAGCCACAACGCGAGGCCCGCGATCGCGCGGCCCGTGAGAGGATTTATCGGTGGATCGGCGGAATATCCGCGATCGTATCGCGATCTGCTCGATTGGGGTTCGCCGCGGCGAAGTCCGGCTGCGAACCAAGGCGCAAGCGTTCAGTGGTGGTTGAGTAGTTGATCCCGCTCCCGCCATGGCGTGAACCATGGCGGACCAGAAAAAATACCTGCGCACGGTGCTCGGTGAATGCCGTGCATCACTGGCGCCGCAGTTTACGAAATCGTGTTCAGTTACGATTCAGCGCCGGCTGCTTGCGACCGATTGCTACCGTGAGGCGCCGGCGGTCGTTCTTTATTCTTCTATCCATAACGAAGTGGCCACGGATCTGGTCGCCGCCGATGCGATCGCATCCGGAAAGGAGCTCTTTTTTCCCTGCCTGCACCGCGATCGCGAGATCATGAGGGTGGCGCGGGTGCATGCCTTATCGGAGCTGGTTACGCGGGCCTTCGGCATCCGCGAGCCGGCCACCGAAGGTGCAACCGCGCCGCCGCATAAGCTGGCGGGCGCGATGATAGTGGTACCCGGGGTGGGGTTTGGACCGCAGGGCCAGCGGCTTGGCCGGGGTGGAGGCCATTATGATCGTTTCCTGGCGGCGTTGCCGCGTGAAGCGATCACGGTAGGTCTCGCCTATTCTTTCCAACTGCTGGATGGGATTCCGCAAGAATCCTTCGACCGCCGGCTTCAATACATCATTACCGAGTCCGCCTTAATTCGGGTGGCCGGACCGCAGGTTCAGCCGCTCGCGGCAGAGGTGGGCCGAGGAGGTACACCCGGGTGAATCTGATAGTCGCAATCCTGGGATTCGTAGTTGGCAGCGCGGTCTTCCTGGTATGGGGATTGATGCGGCGGCGTGTGAACGTCGTCGACCAGGAAGCCGCTCGAGCTCAGGCCGAAGAAACAGTAAGGGAGGCACAAACTCGAAGCGAACTAATCATCAAGGAAGCAGAAGTAAAAGCCAAAGACCTGGTGGTCGGCGCTCGCGCCGACGCCGAGCGTGAAGTGCGCGATCGCCGCCGCGAGTTGCAGCAGGCGGAGAGCAAACTTGAATCGCGCGAGGAAGCGTTCGAGAAACGCCAGGAGGCCTTCGAACGCCGCGAGAACGATCTTAATCGGCGCGACCAAAGTCTGCGCGCGCGCGACAAGAACCTGATCGAAAAGGAGGAAGAACGCCAGAAACTGGTCGATGAAGCTCGCACCAAGCTGGAGGCGGTCGCCGGCCTCACTCGCGAGGAGGCTAAACGCAGCCTGATGGACGAAATGATCGGACAGGCGCGAACCGATGCGGCCCGCCACATCCGCGTGGTCGAGGAAGAAGCCCGCGAAGAAGCGGACCGCCGCGCCAAGCGAATCGTCTCGATCGCCATCGAGCGGCTCGCTGGCGAGTTCGTCGCCGAGCGCACGGTTGCCGTGATCGCACTACCCACGGACGAGATGAAGGGGCGCATCATCGGGCGCGAAGGCCGCAATATCCGCGCCATCGAGGCTGCCACCGGCGTCGATATCATCATCGACGACACGCCGGAGGCAGTGGTCATCTCGTGTCACAATCCGATTCGCCGGGAAATCGCTCGAGTCGCTCTCGAGCGGCTCATCTCGGATGGCCGCATTCATCCGGGCCGGATTGAGGAGGTGGTTCGCAAGGCGGAGCAGGAGGTCGAGGAGTCGATCCGCGAAGCCGGGCAGCGCTCGATCATCGAGGTCGGGGTCCACGGCATTCATCCCGAGCTGGTGAAGCTGCTCGGCATGCTCAAGTACCGGTACAGTTATGCGCAGAACGTGCTCATGCACTCGATCGAGGCGGCGTTTATCGCCGGAGCGATGGCTGCGGAGCTGGGACTCAACGAGAAGCAGGCGCGTCGAGCCGCGCTGCTGCATGATATTGGCAAGGCGCTGACGCACGAGGTCGAAGGGTCGCACGCACTGATCGGGGCCGAGCTGGCGCGGAAGTACGGAGAATCGGCGAAGATCGTAAATGCGATTGCCGCGCACCACGAGGAGGTCAAAGCCGAGACCATCCTGGCGCCGCTGGTCGACGCGGCCGATGCGCTGTCGGGTGCGCGCCCCGGAGCGCGCCGCGAAGTGCTGGAGAGCTACGTGAAACGGCTCGAGGACCTCGAGCAAATCGCCAAGTCGTTTCGGGGAGTCGAAAAATGCTTCGCGGTCCAGGCCGGCCGCGAGATGCGCGTGATTGTCGAACCCGGACAGGTCTCCGACGAGGAGTCCGCGATGCTCGCGCGCGACGTCGCGCGCAAGATCGAGACCGATATGACCTATCCGGGGCAGATTCGCGTCACGGTGATCCGCGAGACCCGGTCGACTGAAATAGCGCGCTAGTGTCGCCACGAAAGAGGGGAAGGGGGCATCTCGCAACGGGGTCGCCCCCTTCTTTGCGCCTGGCACCGGTGGTTGAGTATCCTCATCTTTTCGGCGAGAGTAGGTGCGAGGATCATCAGGTTGATGGCGACGACTCGGGAAGCCCTGGAAACGACGATCGCTCTCGAGAAGGAGAGCATGTCGCTTTATGCACGGCTTGCGAAGTTGTTCGCCGCAGAGCCCAAGCTACAGGATTTCTGGTTCGGCATGGCGCGCGACGAGGCCCGCCATGTCGGAGCGCTCGACCTGGTGTGGACGGTCCTCGACCTTGAGGGCAAGCTCGATGCGCCCGGCCCGATCTCGCTCGAAGACTCTGCCATCGTAAAGCTCCGCGATCTGCTGGCGAGATTCCACCGCGAGGCCAAGCCGGGACTGGGCATTCAGCGCGCACTCGAGATGGCGCTCGAAGTCGAAGAAACCGAACTCGAGGATCTGGTCGCCGACCTATTGAAAGCGGTGCAGGCGCCTGACGAGTACGAGCGATGCCTGCGGCTGCTGGTCCACGACCTCGGCGAACTCGGCTACATGATCGAGCACAATTGTGAGGATTCCTCTCTGCTCGCCCGCTGTGATGCCCTCTGCGATCGGCATGCCGAGGCCCTGCGCCATTTCACCGTCCGCCAGGCGAGCTAGAGATCGGATTTGGGCAAACTGCGCACGAGCGGCTGCGGGTTATGGCGGAAGAGGGCGGTGACCGGCGGTGCTCCGCCCCCGTCGTCCTCGGGGTAGAGTTGCAAGATTCTTAGACAGATCTAAGTTCTGCTTGCGTCGCCGGTGGCGCGAGACTGGATGCTTGGCTATATTTTGGCAAGAGCTGAGGAGTCGGCTAATTGGCAAGCCACCTGACTCTGGATCAGGCGATTGAAGGTTCGAGTCCTTCCTCCTCAGCCAAACCCACCTTCCCTGCGGTGGGCGCGCGACAGGCGGTCCCATCGTCTAGTGGTTAGGACACCGGCCTCTCACGTCGGGAACGCGGGTTCGACTCCCGCTGGGATCACCAAATAAAATCAAGGAGTTACGCAATCGGGTCGATGGACGCCGATCACTCGGTGCCACATTAGTGCCAACTTGGGGTCTCGGCGCGGCACTCCTTCCCAAAACCACCCTGTTCACCGCCGCCTGAAGATAGGCGTCCGACAGAATAGCGCAGCGAGGTACCACTAAAGGGTGTGGAAATAGAGAAAGGGCGGTGTGGCCTTCCGGGTTGAGAGACCCATGCCGGAGAACCGGCAGGAAGGAGAGACACCGCCGATGCAAAGCATAAGCCGAGCAGAACGTCGTAGGTCAAGCAGGGAAGCAGCGAAGCGCGCACAGTGGGCGGCGCTGGAGGAGTTCGCCAGGAGCAGGATTGCGCAGTGGATTCAGGATCTTCTCGAAGAGGAAGTGGTTGAGTTCCTGGGCCGGCGCAAGTCGGAGCGCCGGGTGGCAGTGGATGCGCCCGAAGGATATCGCAACGGGTATGGCAAGGTGCGGCGGCTGTCGATGATGGCCGGCACTGTGGAGCTGTGACGGCCCCAGTTGCGCGGGCTCGAGCAGCGTTTCGAGAGTCGGCTCCTGCCGTTGTTTGTGCGGCGCACCGAGGAGGTGAGCGAGCTTTTGCCCCAGCTTTATCTGCACGGCCTGGCCCAGGGTGATTTCGAACTGGCGCTACGCGGTCTACTCGGTGAGGGCGCGCCGCTATCGCCGTCCTCGATCGAGCGGCTGCGAGCCAAATGGCAGTTGGAATACGAAGCCTGGCGCAGTCGGCGGCTGGACAACCTTGAGCTGGTGTACGTCTGGGCGGATGGGCTGTACGTGAAGGCGGGGTTGGAGGACAGCAAGGCGGCGCTGCTGGTAATCATCGGAGCGTTGACCGACGGGCACAAAGTGTTGCTGGCGCTCGAAGCTGGCCAGCGCGAATCGAAAGAATCCTGGGCGCGGGTGCTGCGCGATCTGTTCGCGCGCGGGCTGCAACCCTGGAAGGTCACGGTGGCGGATGGGCACTTGGGGATCTGGTCGGCGTTGGGCGAACTCTGTCCCGCGGGGGAAGAGCAACGCTGCTGGAATCACCGGCTTACCAACGTGATCGATCTGCTGCCTAACAAGGAGTGGCCCGCGGCCAAGGAACTGTTGCGCCAGATTCCCTATGCTGAAACCCGCGCCGAATGCGAGCGCCTGCGCGACCAGTTCGCCGCCCATTATCGCAAGCCTTATCCCAAGGCGGTCGACACGCTGTGCCGCGACTGGGAACGGATGGTGACCTTTTATCGCTTTCCCAAAGGCCACTGGATCCATCTGCGCACCACCAACGTGGTGGAGTCGCCGTTCTCGGCGGTGCGGCTGCGAACCGACGCCGCCCGCCGCTACAAGAAGGTCGCTAATGCCGAGGCGCTGATCTGGAAAATCCTGACCATCGCGGAGAAGAAATTCCGCCGCCTCAATGCACCCGAACTACTGGAGCAAGTGTACTATGGACAACGGTTCAAGGATGGAATCCAAGTCGAGGAGATAACTCGGACGCGCCACGCCGCCTGATCTCTTTTACACACCTACTGCGGTGACCTCATAGCGCAGCGTCATGCGCGGATCTTTGTGACCGAGCAATGCTTGTAGCCTGCGGCTCTGGACCCCAGACATCGCTTGGTAGCTCGCGAATGTGTGACGGATGTCATGGAGACGGAGGTCTTCCAGGCCAGCGCGTTTCGCGGCACGGTGGAAAGCCATGATGATCTGGTGCGGTTGGAAGGGGAAGATTCGGTCGTCGTCGGCGCGCGCTGGAAGTGACCCCAGGGCATGGCAAGCGGCCTCGTTCAAGTAGACGTGACGCGGGTCTCCGTTTTTCGTCTCGATCAGACTAGCGACACGATTGGTCCAGTCGATCGACCGTTGCGAGAGCGACAGAATCTCATTGCGCCGCATTCCGGTGTTGAGCGCGAGGATCACGAATGCGTGCAAATAGCCCTTCGTTAACGTCGCATTCGACCATTCGAAATTGCACGCCGCCAACAGACGGTCGATCTCGCCGTAGCTCAGAAATCGCGTGCGGCGGGCTGGCTCTCTCAGCGGTTTTAGGCTCTCAAGTAACCCGCCTTGACTGTCCAGAAATGGATTGCGGCTCAGATACTCCCAAGCAACGGCGCGCCTTAGCATATGCTTCAAGACGGTCATTTCGCGATTGACGGTCGAAGACCTGGCGCCGTCAGCCAGACGCTTAGTTACGTACCTTTCTGCCGCTGATGCCGTGATGCTGCGCAGTTGTCCCGGGAAGAAGCCTTTCAGATGGTTTTGGATTGCGCCCTCAAATCTGTCTCGAGACGTAGGCTTCAGGGTGTGCGAGATTCTCTCCAGCCAAACCTTTGTAAAATCGGCGAACGAGATGGGCGAGTCGTCTATCACACCCAAGTGCTCGCGCCGGGCTACGCTGCCAAGGACGCCATTGAGGACTTCTTGAGCTACGCGTTTGCTCGGGCCGACCTTCTTTCTTCGGCGAACACCGCTGGAGTCCTTGAAGTCAATCCACCATGCTCCGCGCCTTCGGAAAACTCTGCTCACTTTTGAATCTCCGTTCACACAACTTGCAAAGGAGATCGCATTTCATCTTCGGCGGCTTGAGCAACGTACCGCTGCACTTCCGCATCGAGGAGAACCACGCGCCGCCCGAGGTGTGCGGCCTTGAGCCGTCCGCGCTTGACCTCGAGGCGTAGAAAAGGCACCGATACGCTCAGGCTGCGCGCGAGTTCTTCGAGCGTCCAACCGAGCTTGGGACTCTTGTATTTGTTTTCCTGATCCATGGTCACACCTACTGAATTGTAGTCGCGCGCGAGGTTACGGAAGGGGATCAAGGCGCACCGCGCACTATCCAAAGCATAGGCTTGATTTGTTAAATTCTATAATTCCGCCACGATCTCAGCACCGCGCAAGCGCTCGCGGTCACTGTTGGGCGAGGCAGCGCGCGGCTAAATGAAAAATCATGAGGCTACTGTTCCACCCTCGATCGAAGATGTCCGCTGGAAGCCGTGCTGCACGCGCTCTCCGATCCTATTCGCGTGGCAATCCTCAAGGAGATAGTCAGCGCCGAGCATCCCGAGATCTGCCAGGCCTTCTCCCGCATCGCCGAGCGGACCATCCCGAAGTCGTCGCTGTCGCAGCATTTCAAGCTGCTGCGCGAAGCGGGCCTGATCCGCTCCGAATGCCACGGGGTGGAGCTGCGCAACACCTCACGCTGCGAGGAGATCGAGGGCCGCTTCCCGGGCCTGATCCTGGCGATCCTCAACGCCCATGCCGCGGAGGCGGCGGCGTCCGCGAAAGTGGATCCGGTTTCGCGATCAGAACGCGCCCGGACTTAATGAATCTAGAGCACGATGCGATCAGCCGAAGATCGACTTCCTTGTCGCCGGCGCGGTGACGCGGCTGCAGCGGGCGGACATTTTTCTGCTTTACGCCTTCTTGTTCGCTTTGCCGATCTGACATTCGAGGAGTGTCCCCGACACTCTGGGTGTGACGGCCGAATCCGCGTCGGAGCCTTGAATCAGCGATCAGCCGATTGGGAAATCCACTTCGTCAACAGGACCTAAAGACATAACGCCTTGTTCTACCTTGAAAGCTAATCTGCTCGCCTCCGGCCTTGACAGGATACTAAGGGTGCCAGGCAGATTCATGTATTTTTATACGCTAAGGGCCACCCTCAATAACGCGCCATTGGAACTGCGCATTAGGAGCGTCAACCCTTCAATGGTGTCGCTTGCATTTGGGTGTTACGCCCCACTTGCTGCCAAAGCTTTAGCACAGCCGCCCGCTTGTATTGAGTCCACTGACCCGAATTGTTCCGTTCGGTATGGTCGGCGGGTTTCTCTGATGAGAATCGTGCGGGTTGAACATGAACACTTTGGCGGGGCGGGAGGGCGGGTGGTTAAGGATTTTGGGATGCGAAGTCGCGTCGCTCAGCGACCCGCCGGACAGGATTCTTTTCCCTGGCCAAGGGTCGCGCGACACGGCGAGCCACCGTTGAATTGTTTGAGGCTTCGGCGAAGGTATCGATCTCTGAACTTGCGGA
The DNA here is from genome assembly GCA_046728175.1 of Thermodesulfobacteriota bacterium. Taxonomy (GTDB): domain Bacteria; phylum Desulfobacterota; class Binatia; order Binatales; family Binataceae; genus JAFAHS01. The sequence goes on from JBKPEA010000049.1 coordinate 11,901, forward strand.
GGAATCGCCGCGCGCCCGCATGAGGATCGATCCTCGCCGGGAAGATTGGCATCCTCGCGCTTTGCTCGACGGCTCGAACGGTATCTCGAGGGCGCGAAGCGACTCCTCGTATGAACAAGCATGAGCGTGAGCATCGTCCGCGAGGTCTCCGGAAGTCAGGTAAACTAGGAGGTGAGGGGATGCGGTTTGCAGGAATCGATATCGGAGGCGAGCGTCACGCAGTCGCCGTCGTGAATGACGATGGCGCGCTGCTCATCAAGTCAACGTTGTTCGGAGGGGAGGCGGTGGGATCTCAGCGGCTGCGCGAACTTCTGGGTGATCCGAACGATTGCCTGATAGCGATGGAGGCGACAGGGTATTACTGGCGCAATCTGTTTGCCTTCCTGGTTGGACACGGTTTCAAGGTGGGCTGAATCCGCTGCGCACGCGGCGGTTTGCGGAGGAGGAACTCCAGCGGACCAAGACCGACTCGGTTGATGCGCTCGGCATTGCGCGGTTTGCGGCTCAGAAGCGACCGGCGCCGACTCCGGTAGCGGATGAGGTGACAGCGGAGCTCCGCGAACTGGTGAGGCTGCGTACCCGGTACGTCGACGAGCACAGCGACAGGATGCGCCAACTCCATCGGGCTGTGGACCTCGGCTTTCCGGAGTTCACGCGACACGTACGCATGAATACAGTGCTGGCCGCTGCGTTGCTGGCCCGCTATCCCACAGCGAAATCGTTTGCGAGAGTTTCCATACGCAAGCTCGCCCGTCTTGCCTACGACGCTCGCCATCAGGTGGGCGAGGTACTTGCGCGCAAGTTAATAGAGACAGCCAAGATCTCGGTGGGAAGTCATCACTCCGAGGCTTACGAGCTGCAAGTCAAATATACGTGCTCGGATATGGAAGTTCTGAGAAATCGAGTGAAGCAACTTGACCAAGACATCGAACATAAGCTTCAGACTCACGAAGTTGGCAAACTCTTGACCACCATAGACGGCATCGGGGCGCGAACCGCCGCGTGCCTGGTCGCGGAGTTGGGAGATCCGAGCCGCTTTCGCGATGCCGCGGCACTTGCAAGTTATGTCGGTGTGGTGCCGCGTCTGCGCTAGTCGGGCAAGCGCGCGTTCTCCGGCGCGCGGGGCCTTCCGCTCGGAAATGCGCGGCTCCGCCATCGGCTCTGGATGCCGACATTGATCGCCGTCCGGAAGAATCCATGGTTGCGTGCGCACTACGACCGTCTGTTGGGTGCGGGCAAGCGGCCGAAGGTCGCGATCGTGGCCTGCATGCGAAAGTTGCTCGGTGCGATCTACAGCGTTGCTCGGAGCCGCCGGCCATTCGTGCCGCATACGGCTGCTTAGTTCTAAAAACGCCTTCGCTGGAAAGCCATGCTGAAATTTGTCGGTTTGCAAGTCGCCCGCATGGATGAGAGTATCGATGCCCTTCAGAAAGCACCTCAGTTAAAAGCTTGGCGAAATCGGTGAAATAATACCGATGCCGCAAGGAGGCGCACAATATGCCGCCAGCAGTTTCGAAGGATTCCTTGTATTCGCGGCTCGGAGGCTACGATGCAATCGCCGCGGTTGTAGACGACTTCCTGCCCCGGTTGCGCAGCGACCCACGTTTGAAGCGCTTTTGGACCAGTCCTCGCAGCACCGATACAAATAACCGGGAACGGCAGCTGCTAGTGGATTTCCTATCCGCTTCGGCCGGCGGCCCCAACTCCTACCTCGGGCGCGACATGGAGACCTCCCACAGGGGCATGGGAATCGACCAAAACGATTATACTGCGGCCAAAGGACATCTGGTGGCGACGCTCGAAAAGTTCAGAGTGCCGGAGCGGGAACATAATGAGGTGATGGCCTTCATCTCGAGCCTCGAAAGCGACATCATCGAGAAGTAACCCCGGTTCTGACTCAAAGACCCTGGTCCGGGGAAAGGCGCTCGCCCAGGCTCGGAGCCACTCGCTCGGAGGTTTCAGGTCGGGCGCAGGCCAGAAGCACTGTAAGTCGAGGAATCCAATCATGCCAAATTCGGGGTCGACTTTTTTTGGTGTAGTCGAAGAGCTCTGGCGCTATCCGGTTAAATCCATGCTCGGCGAGCAGATGAACGCTACCGAGTTAACGGAAAGTGGGCTGCTGGGTGATCGCGCGTATGCTCTGCGAGACATGTCCGACGGCAAGATCGCAACTGCCAAGAATCCACGCAAATGGCCTAACCTGTTCGACTACCGGGTCACGCTCGTTGGCACTCCGATAGTCGGCGTGAAGCTGCCGCCCGCGCGTATCACATTTCCCGACGGTACCACCCTCGACACGGAACACGCCGATATCTCCCGAGCACTCTCAGCCGCACTCAAGCGCGAGGTGATGCTGGAAAAGGTCGGGGCCGCGGGACGAGGCGGGCACGCGTCCACCAAGGAGACCTCCGAGGAGTACTGGCTGGATATGGAAGGCTTGGAGCACCGGGATACGGTCACCGACTTCAATCTCCCAGAGGGCACTTTTTTCGATACAGCTACCGTCCACATCTTGACCACGGCCACGCTCGAGCGCCTGCACGAATTGTATCCCGAGGGTCGTTTCGCCGTGCCCAGGTTCCGGCCAAACGTGATGGTGAGGCCGACGGACGGCTCCAGCGGGTTCGCGGAGAATACGTGGCTGGGCCGAACCGTCGCGATCGGTGAGAGCATCCGCCTGAAGATCGAACTGAATTGCGCGCGCTGCGTTATGACGACACTTGCACAGCGCGGTCTACTCAAAGACCCGGGGATTCTGCGTACGGCGGCGCAACACAACCAGGTCAATGTCGGCGTGTACGCCTCAGTGCTGCATGGCGGCAAAATTCAGTGTGGCGATTCGATCACGCTGGAGTAGGTATCAGAGCCCGTCGAATTCCGCTCGAACCGATGCTTTCGGCGACATTAGATCCGTCGCTCGGATTACCAACGGTCGAGTTGCGCTCGCGGGGTTGATCGAAAAGACGGTATCTTCCCGAAGCTTGCCTGCGGGACGATTGGTCCATTCACTTTGCGGTCCTCCAATAAGCCTAACGCCTTGCGCGTACGGCCCAGGCGTGAGCGGTCAGGCTAATCGACCCGTCCGGCGCAATGGATAGACCGGCGCGAATCGATTCGCGAAGCTTGGCACAGCGCTCATCCGTCAAAGACATCGCGTACGCCGGGGGCAGGCCCCTGCCCTCCGAGAAAGGGCAACCAATAAGTCACGAAAGACCGTAGGGACATCAATCGCGCGAACCTGCACGTCGTGAAGGCCAGCGCGGCTGAACGGCTTGAGCGGCTCGGGACGACATAGGGGGCAGACCTTCATCCAAGTCTGATGTCGAGGGGTCGAGTGCGACAGCGGCGTCCCAGAAGTGCCGCATGATACCCATGCCTTCGCAGTAATCCCATACGTATGCTGCCGCAACGCCACCCGGCCGCGTGACTCGCGCCATTTCCGCAATGGCGATCTCTACTTGCGGCACGAAGTTCAGTGCCAACCCTGCGGCCACAGCGTCATAGGCCGCAGCTTGAAATGGGAGCGCCATGGCCGTGCCAACTGCGAAGGCGGCGCGAGAGTCCCCTACATGCGTTCGAGCGAAGGCAATATAGGGCTCGGAAGGATCGATTCCCACGACTGCCTTGGGCAACGCGATTGTCAGAATGGTCTCGGCGAGAGCGCTGGTACCACAGCCGACATCCAACCATCGCCGGTGGGCCCGAACCACCAGCCAATCGAGAAACTCACGAGCGACCAGTCGGCTCCAGCGCCCCACGTACGACTCATACGCGGCTCCGCTGGCCCAAACGTCCCGCGTCTGATGCCGAACGGCTCGTCAGTTGACGTGCGGACGCGTCCCAGCTTTTCACGAAGGTCCCGCCAGGCGGGCTCAACTGCGCTTGCATCAGTCCAAGGCCGCCCGCGCTGCTCACTGTTGCGACGAGGTCGGCCCGGCGAGATCCGGTCCCATCGGCGCCGAGATGATCGGAAACTCTATGCCAAGAAGCTGGCAAAGGCGTGTCGTCATCATCCGCTTAACTGGGTCGATGAAACATTTTGGCCGTTTGTCTTATACCAGAAACTCGCAAACGCGATCGGTCACCGCAGGTGAGTAATGTCCCAACACTACCCATTGACCACCATCCGCCAATATGCCCGGGCGATTACTGCAGCCCGCCTGAAGCGTGTCGCTCCCAGCAGCCGCACGGAGTCGACTTCACCGGGTAACGCCAAAGCGTTGCGACGCAGCCCATCGGCGCAGCGTGACCAGCCATCGCTCGAAGAACTCAAGAAAGTCCAAGGCGCATATTTGAGGGCCTCGAATTCTGCACGACGCGGTTGCACATCAAATCGGCCACGCCTCGATGATGGTTGTCGCACCGTGGGTAGGCACGACGCATGATATTTTGAGCCCTTTAAGATCTCCCGTGATGAATCCCTTTGGACCATAGTCGGTTGTAATCAGGACAGCACTTGTGTTTGTCCTGTGCGTCTACTTCACTCGGCCAGCTCTTCAACGCATCCTAGCATCAATTGCGGGCGCCATGGTCTTTATGGTCGGCAACATCCTCTTTGGATATATTGGGAAAGTATCAGGGCTGGTGGGTGTATCCGCCAATGGGCGCCCGAGCCTACGGTCCTCTCACCTGGTACGGGGGTGCGGGTCTCGGCATTGCGGGGATAAGCCTCGTTGGATGGCGTATACATCGACGTTTCGACATTCATGGGCTCACCTTGTTTGTGGTGATCTTCGCGCTTTTCGGGCTGTTGTGAGATTGGCTCTTGTCGAAAACGGTCGCGCAGCGTCTCATCATGTTCGGCACGGCGTTATGCCCTGGATTGCGGACTATGCGGCTTGTTTCATGCTTATGACCTCGGCCATGGCGGTGCACCTAGCGATTGCGCATGAGTCAAAATCCCCCGAGTGACCTTCTCGCATGGCATGAACACGCTGATCGATCATCTCGGTGCTGAAGATGACGCGGATGAATCGGCCGTCCTACCGCGTTTTGCGCTAGACCATCCTGCTATGGCACAGGCTAGGTCCGCTATTAAGGGAAAAGCGTGGTCTTCCCATAAGGCCAATGCTTGGGTCGCGGCGTCTTCGGCCCGGTCGGCGTCTCTGAGACACCTACGACGCCGAGCGTGCGACACGCGCCGGATTGGCGATAGTGGACGCGGTTGGAGAGCCAACCACACCCGATGCGCGTCGCACGTCGCTGACCAGGCCAACCTTTTCGAACATACAAACTACCGCGTAGCCAACGTCAGGCTGGCGCCAGTTCCAGCCCAGCCGCGCGATACCGGGGCGAGCGTGATGGTTGCGATGCCAGTTCTCGCCCTGGAGGAAATGCATCCAACCGAGCCACTTAACGTTGCGGCTGGAATCCATGCCGAACGGTGTGTTGGGCTGGGTGTGGCAGATGCTGTTGACGAAGCATTGCGCGTGCAGCGCATAGACCATCCGGATTGATCCGAGCCAGAAGAAAGCCGCGGCGCTGAAATACAATCCGCCGAAATATGAGAGCGCCAGTATCGCGGGCTGTAACGGCTTCCATACCCGGTACTTGAAACGATTGAGATCGGGACAATAGCGATCGATCGACGGTGCCTCCGCTTGCCACAACCATCGCATGTGCGCCCACCAGAACCCGTGCAGCGCCGGGCTTGATACATCGCCCACGGTGTCGGCCTTGGCATGATGCACGCGATGGCTGGCGGTCCACGTAATCGGCGACCCGGAACTGTTGAACATCGCAAAGAACGTGAGCACGGCGCTGAGTGCCGGATGCAGCTTCAGCGAGCGATGCGCGAGCGCGCGATGGTAACATACGGTCGTCCCCAATCCGCCGATCCATGCCAATGCAAGGACGCCCAGGAACACGCGCCAGCCGGGTAGCGGGAACAGGATCAATCCTGCCAGGGCCGTCAGATGAATGAGAATGAACCAGGGAAGAATGATGAAGTCGTGACGAGTGGTACGCCACCATGGCCACTCCCATCCGCGGAGTGAGGCCTCTGGCTCAGCCGTCTGTTCAAGCGCGAGATTGCTCATCTTGCGTGCTTTCTGCGTGCGAAGAATCCGCGACCCTGAGGGCGGCCCCGCAGCGGCCTATGGTGAACGGGTCGCGGTTTCGCTATCGCGGAGGGCTTGGGGTGCTCGATGTCTGGTATTTCGAATCCCTCGAACCGAGTGCGCTCGAGCTTCATTCCCAGGGTTCTCTCGATGTCGCGCAGCGCCGTCCCGTCGTCGGGCATCGCAAAGCTCAGTGCCACGCCAGACTTGCCCATCCGGGCGGTTCGGCCGGCCCGGTGGATGTAACTGTCGGAACTGTCCGGAAGATCGAAGTTGATGACGTGGGAAACGTCGGGAACGTCGAGCCCGCGCGCGGCCACATCGGTCGCCACCAGCACCGTGAAATGGCCTCGATGAAATCCGGCCAGGGCCGCGTTGCGCTGGTTCTGCGAACGATCGCCGTGGATCGCGACCGCCTTGATACCGTTGCGCGTGAGAAGTTTCGCGGCGCGGTCCGCGCGGCTTTTCGTGCGGGTGAACACGATGGCGCGGTCGACCTCGCCACAGCAGAGCAGCTTGAGCAGCAGCGGACCTTTGTTTTCGGCCGTCACGGGATATATCGATTGGCGGATGCTCGCGGGCGGGGTAGAAATTCTCCCGATATTAACGCGGGCCGGCTCACGCAAAAACTCGCGAGCGACCCCTTCCACGCTCGCATCCATGGTCGCGGAGAACATCAGGGTTTGATGCGGTCCTTTGACCATCCGCAGGATTCGGCGCAATTGCGGCAGAAAGCCCATGTCGAGCATCCGGTCGGCCTCGTCGATGACGACCAACCCGATGCGATCGAGTTTGACCTCCCCACGCTCTAGGTGATCGATAAGGCGCCCCGGGCACGCGATTACTACCTGGGCCGTGCGCAATTCGTGGACTTGGCGGTTCATCGATTCACCGCCGACCACGACCGCGGCACGAAAACGAGTATTGCGTGCGAGCAGCGAGAACTCACGGCCGATTTGAGCGGCCAGTTCCCGGGTGGGAGCAAGGATCATCGCGTCAAGCCCGCGCGCGCCATTGCCATGCAGGCGATTGAGCAGTGGAAGCAGAAACGCCGCGGTCTTGCCGCTGCCGGTGCCTGCGCTCGCGACCAAATCGCGACCCGCGAGTGCTACCGGAATTGCATCGGCCTGGATCGGGGTTGGTTGATGATGTCCGCGGTCGCGAACCGAGCGCAGGACTTCAGGTGATAGAGCGAGGGCAGAAAAAGACAAACAAACTCCATGTTCAGAGCCAACGGATTCCAGTTGGGCGGTGAGGCCGAACGAGTGGTTCTGGGGCTAAGAGGTGATGCGTCGCGGAATCCGACGCGCGTTAACCGGTCATCGGTCAACTCAGAGCGTACAGATAGTCGGCGGCGCGGTCAATAGGAGACCGGCAAAACGAACTCGGGAGCGGAGAGTTCATGAGTCGTACCACGATTTTTTCCAGACACCGATCTCTCCGCCGGTTCCGCGGCAGAGCCGCATCGCGGGCACATGGCAGCAAGCGCGAATTCGGTCGGCGATCGAATGCGATGGCATAGCGGCGCACTCCTCGGCGCTCGTGGAGAATCTAAACTACCGTAGCAAATCCGGTATCATGCAAAATCGGACACAGCGGCGAGAACATGAGCGGCGTCAGCGGCAGTCAGGCTTAACCGGCGCGACTCGAAATCACGTGAGCCCTCGTGGCTCCGGGGGTTCGAATCCCCCCTCTCCGCCACCAGTTTGTAGGGTTAGCTGACATCTGGGAGGATGCAGCGATTTTGCGCGTGGACGGGCTGGTTCGCGCAGCTCGTGGCACTGGAGAGAGCGAGCAATTCTACAAGGGTAGTGTCGGGATGTTGGTGGAAAAAGTAAAAGGCGTCATCATCTAGCGAGTTCAACCAAAGACTCGCACTCGCTGGCAGGCGAGTAAAGGAAGATGACGCCTATGGAGAGGGATAGCAGGAAGGCAATTGGGGAAGAAGGGTTTGAGTGGGGGCCGGATACGATTGAAGCGGAGATTCGGGGACGGGTTCGAGAGATGATCGAAGCGATCGTGGAAGCGGAGCTGGAGTCGGTGCTGGGAGCGGGCCGGTCGCAGCGCATAGGCGCAGCACGCACCGGCTACCGCCACGGCGCGCGTGAACGCCAGCTCACCACCAGCCTGGGCAGGACCACGATTAGGCTGCCACGGGCGCGCCTGAGAAGCGCCGATGGTGAGGACCGCGAATGGCAGAGCCGGATTATTCGGCGCTATCAGCGGCGCACCGAGCGAGTGGACGGGGCGTTGCTCGGCGCCTACCTGAGTGGCATCAACACCCGGCGGCTGCGAGGAGCGCTGTCGCCGCTGTTACGCGAAGCGCCTTTATCGAAGGATGCGGTATCGCGGCTGGTGGGGCGGCTGCGCGATGAGTTCAACGCGTGGTCGACCCGCGATCTGGCCGCGGAAGAAGTGTGCTACTTGTTCTTGGATGGTTGGTATCCGCGTGTGCGAATCGGGAAAAAGCGCGCCCGCGTGCCAGTGCTGGTTACCTTGGGCGTCTGCGCTGATGGCCGCCGCGTAGTGCTGGATATGCAGATCGCCGGTCAGGAAAGCGAGTCCGCCTGGCGCGACTTGCTCCAGTCACTGGTAGCTCGTCATCTGGGTACCCCGGCGCTCGCGGTGATCGACGGTAATCCTGGCCTGCGCGCGGCGTTGCAGGCGCAATGGCCCGAGATTGCAATCCAGCGCTGCACCAATCACAAGCTGCGCAACCTGCTCTCCAGGGCGCCGGCTCACCTGCGCGAGGAATTGGCCGAGAATTACCGGCGCATGGTGTATGCCGACAGTCGCGAGGCGGTCGAACATGCGCGCGCGAGCTTCGTGCGCAAATGGCGGCTGCGCTGCAAGGCGGTCATCAGCTCGTTCGAAGAAGCCGGCGACGAGCTATTCACCTTTTTGCAGTTTCCCCAATCGCAGTGGAAAGCGCTGCGTACCACTAACGCGCTCGAGCGTATCAACGGGGAATTTCGCCGCCGCACCAAGACCCAGGCCTCATTGCCGGATGAGGACGCGGTATTGTTGCTGCTCTATGGAGTGCTGCGCAGCGGTCAGATTGTGCTGCGCCGCATCAATGGACGAAGCGATATGCCGAAGCCCAAATCTCAATTGAAAGCGGCATAAGAGGCAATTAAGCGAATACTATTAAACGAGAACTCGCGGATATGTTGTCCCAGTCATTCTTCTACCACTTGACCGACACGACGACCACCTCGGCTTAGTCATCACTGTGGAAAGTACAGGAGTAGAAAATTGGGATCCGAAACCAGCAATGCGGATATTGTTGAGCGAATGATCAATGCCTGGAACGCGGGCAATTTGGACTTGGCAGCGAGTTTCATTGCGCCCGACGCGATCAACCACTCGCCGCCCACCGAGGGCATCTCGGCCTGGCGACAAAGCTGGGTCAAGGCACGAGAGATGTTCCCAGACATGCGTGTCCGGATCGAACAAACGGTTACCCAAGGAGACACCGTTTGCCATAGATACACGATGATGGCTACGGCCCCGAACGGCCATAAGGTTGAGATCTTAGGACTCGACATGGTCCGTGTGCGGGACGCGAAGATCGTAGAGCACTGGGCGCTGACCGATTCGGCGGGCATGGCCGCCCAAATGGGATGAGACCAGGAAGTCCAAAATAATCTCCGACAATTCCAACGCCGTATTGATCGGTAAGACGATATGCCGAAGCCCAGGTTTCAATTGAAAGCGGCGTAGGAGGCAATTAAGGGATTACTATTAATTGCAAAACTCGCTGATACGTCGCCCCAGTGGCTTTTCTACAACTTGACCGACACTACTTTCTACAAAATCGTCGATTTTGATCCGATTCCTCTCTGTTTAGAAAGGGCCGCTTAGCCTGAAGGATCGACAGGAGGCGGGACTGAACACGCCTTGCAGTGGTCGCAGTGGACCTCCAGCGTCCGCTCGCGACTGGGCGGCCGAGAGAACGGCAGGACGTTCCCCGAATCTGATCCTCTTTGTCTAGGCACCGCCGTTTCGTCGGTTAGGGACCTTGACGGCAACGTGCATTACCCATTGCCGTGGGCCAGAGACGCACACGGTGTCTGGGCGACCTACAAGGTTCCCTTGCGGCTCGGCTGAGCAGCCGCCGAATGCCACTAGCACCCACACGATAGCGCTTGCGATCGCCAGCCCGACAGCCATCCCTTCGTGAGCTTGATACATTTTCTAGACGCCGAAGCGCGTAATCGGGCCCACGGTACAAACGGAGGAGGCGATTACCGCTAGCAGTGTCAATTGATTAGCCTACTCGAACTAAGGAGAGTTCTACCACAATTGCGAGTCCGTTTATGCCTTTCTGGCGGCTCTACTTTTCGCCGGTTTCGGATGTGGAGCGCAGCTGCCGCTGCGGTGGTCAGAGCCCGGAAGCAAGGTCAGCCGCAATGGATGCACCGTCGACCCGAAGCAAATATGCCAAATATGCCTGAGAAAGTTGGATCAGCGGGAGATCGCCCTGTACGACAACGGTGTAATAAAACGCGACACTCATAGCCTGGACCAGAGCGAACGCCACCTTACCATATTGACGGACTACAGGTACCCGAACGGAGAACCGCTCGCGCTCGTTAACTGTCGGTTCGATATGCGGACGCATACAGTCACCAGGGCAGATCTCACCAACGGAAGAACACCCGCCGACGACCGAGTGGAGGGATACGTCCGCATTCAGGGGCTGTGCTTATAACGACGCGAACGGCAAGTGCGAGCCCGGACCCACGCAGCAAGTCAGCAGATGATAAGCGGCAACTCGTAAAGTCGAAGCGATAAAATGGAACTGTTCTTAGCCGGATTTCTGTTCGGCGTGGTCGTGGGCGCTCTGCTTCACTGGCTTCGAGACGAATATCGGTAGCGCCAGGGCCGATGAACCCCCGTCACGCTGGCGCGATCCTGCTCACCGGCGGGTACAGCGACCGATGATCCCGGTTCGCGAAGTAGCCACGAAAAGAAGAAGACCGGAAGGCTCGCCCCGGTGAGAATCTGCGAAATGAGAGTCTTGGCAACGATCCTTGGCGTCATCTTCTTGATGGGATGCACTACGGGCACCCCCGCGTCCAACCCCTGCTCATCTCCGATAATGGCAGGAACAAAAACCGGACCCTTCGTTGTGTCCACCATTGAAGTCGAGTAGCTCGAATCCGACTCCGTAGGTTCCTAATCTCGCCTGACCCCTCTCGATGCGGATGGCAGCCGCGACGAGCAGTGATACTGATTTCGTACTTTGATGCATTGACGACTCCACTTTGGCCTCACTACCAACGGCGCCAACTACACCGTCACTTGGCTTGGGCTGGAATGTTCAGCGCCCTGACCTATAGAAGGCCTAGATAAGGATTTTCCAACGCGAAGCCCGCTTACTAAGGCGCTTACTACGAAGGCGGGCTTTGAAGCAGACGGGCAGACAGCCTGATCTGACTATCTTTAAAACGCAAAGAGCTCCTAGTCCTAACGTAGCACGGACTCTTTAGGCGCCAGGGCGTCGCTGTCGAAGGTTCAAAGTGCCCTCTCCTTCGCATCGCCAAGAATGACGCCGGCTTCGAGCTTGCAGCAGCGCTTCAATCTTGCTTCGTCCTCGCTATTCAATTCGCCTATGTTACCATAAGGTAAGGCCTCGTGTATTCTAAAAGATAGTCAGATCCTATAGTCAGATCCCACAGTCGTTGATGGCCAGCGTATTGGCTCCGAGCTATGAACCTATGAACACCCTAGGCCAGGGACAAAAAGGGTAGTGTCTCGTTGGCGTTCGGAGTGGTACTATACCGCCCGGTGACAATGCGGCTTCAGTCAAAAAAAGCGACACATCTCACTTCGATACTTTGCCTGTGCGGTGCTTCAGCCGGCGTGTTGGGGTCCTTGAACGCGCTGTGCAAACTGAAGGTGCAGGGTACTCCGCTGTCACTCGAATTGTAAGTAACTCCCACGGCGCCGGATTGAGCAAGCCCTCCCGCAGAATCCCATTGCTTGATCAATATTACTTCGTCCCGCGTCATGAGCGGATAGTACCACCATTCATGATTTGGCGAGTACTTTGCAAAGTAGTTCTCGCCTATACGATCGTGATAATGGATTTCAAATACGACCACATCTTCTGGCGCCACTCGCTGGCCGTCGCACAACGCCAAAGGATCCGCCATCACAGGCGAGCGGTCGATATTGCGCCATACGTTGATGAGGGCAAACCGTCTGTGCTCGTTGAGAGTACGAGACACGACCTCGGCGCTCAACAGTGGTTCGCCCTCACGGAGCACTGATCGGAAGGTGTCATTCATGCCTGGTGCTCTTGCCAGATCACGCAGCCGCTGCGGCGCGCTCACGAGGGTGTAGTCGCCGTGTGCGACATAAATCGGTTTCTGCACCTGTTGGCCGTCTGCGATGCCTCTATCGCTCTCCTTTCCTTGAGTCCGGCGGATATTGTGATCAAACGCCAAAACGTGCCCCGCATTCGTCGCTCGTCCCACAATCTCGGCACACTCCGGGTAGTACTCTCGCACCACCTGCCGATTATCGAAGAAATGTAGATCAGGACGCGCCAGGGGTCGATGGAGCAGCTCGAGACCGTGCACACCGAGTTGTCGCCGACGGGAGGGCTCTAGGCGCCGTGCATCACGGATGAGGACGTCCCGTTGTTCCGTGACTGCGCCATGGTAGGCGTCATCGTTGCCGTTACGGTCGCGGTGAGTAAAGACCTTGCCATTACGATAAAGCGATGATTCTACGGTCGCAGCGAGGTAGGTGAGTCGTCCAGTGACATCATCTTCGTTTTCAAATGACATCGGATTTATCCCTGAAAATTCATAAGTGATCGGAAGTGAAAAGTTCGATTGCTGCGCCATCAGAACCTGAATTGTTGCTCAGAACGTGAATATGATCGTCAAAGGCGGACGCTGCGCCGTATGCTGCCAAGGGTAGCTATCCTTCAGTTCCCCCGGTGCTGCTGGTTGCAAGATTGATAGCTGCTTGTCTTTCAGTAGGGTCTAGGCTCACGCGCCGAGCTGTGAGCCAGGTCGGCGAAATCCCTGCGCGATGATGTCGTGCACTGGGTCGGGTCCTGGATCTGGCGGGCCGGCGGGGCCCACTCCGCCGGACGGTGCACGAAGGTGCTGCCATAGCCTCGGCCCGTTCAGCCATGAGGTCGAAATTGTGGCAGGCGACCATGAGAAGTTGGTCGGGCCGGTAGCGGAGCCATTGGGCACAGATGCGGTAGGCCTGTGGCTGGGTGTTGTAAGTGAGGATCATCTCACACGACAAGATACAGTCCCAGCTAAGCCAATTGCGGGCGACACGTCTATAAGCAGCTACGTGCTCAAAATGGTAAAGGAGACCACCACGTATTTGGTCTTGAGCCGCGCCAACGCGGGAGGACATCCGCCCAGGTCTCAAGGGCATGCCACTTGCGCCAGCTGCTCTCACGGTCGTCCGCTGTCAAAGCAGTGAGCTTGAACTCCTCGATGACCTCGTCGAGCACGTGCCGGTGTACGTCTTCGATGTTGAATGAGGGATTGACCTGGCTCACCATCATCTTAAGCGAGCGGCGACGGTATCCATTGATGGTCTTGGGCCAGTCGGCTGAGAGGCCGCGTTGCGCGCCTGCTTGGGCGAAGGCCTGACAAAGACCGATGTGCGGCGAGGTCGAGCGCCTGGCCTCGATCCAGGTCGGGCATCAAGCACATGCCGGTAAAGTTCACCCCAGACAAAGCCGTTGCCGCGTGAGTGCAGCCCACTTTCGCAAGCACTCGCCGGATCAAACGGTTAGACCGCCCGATTCCGCGACCAGCGGCTCGGAATCAACGCGACCGTGCTCCCTCACCTCGGTCGGCAGATTCGGTAAGTTTGGCAAGTCTTTTGACCCGGCGGCAAAATCGCCAGATCCATGATCTTGGCCTTGTGACTAAACCATCGCCCTTCTACAAACACTGATGGCAGTCCCTCGTGGTCACAAACTCTTTGTAAGGTCAAACCATTCGGCTCGATATCAGTGCAAAACGACAACAATAATATCTCTATGACTTCCAGCTGTCGGACCGATGAGATCACCGCGTGGGCGAATCGCGCCTTGAATGGTCAGGGCCCTCTACCCTCAAAACACCGAAGGTCTCGGCATGGACACGACACTTGAACTTCCGTCCCTTGGATTGTGGCTCCTGCGCTTCCGATCATCTGGATCTGTTGCGCCAGGAGTTGCAGCATTAGCATGTTGGCAGGTCACTGGCACGATAGTATTTTCGCATTGCAACGCAAGAATGGCTCCCGAAATCCTATCGCTGCTCGCTTGATCTTTTTCCCACGAGGGCGTGAGTAGTTCTTGTACTAAGTGGCTACTTGAGGACTTCAGTTCTCGTAAAAGCCGTCCCGGCGCTGGAGTTGAAATAGCTAATGTCAATCAATGGGGTCTTCCTGGTCAACCCGCGAGCCTTAGGCTGAAGAAAAAGGCAAGCAGGAAAACCAGCCCGAGCGGTATGCCGACGCGAGCCCAACGGGCGGCAGAGATACCCAGAGCTCCCCCCGCGATGATGTTCGGAATGTTGCCCTGAATCAGCATTGCGCCCGAGGCAAGCAACGAAAGGATAACCTCCCGCGCAAGGATGAGCGGCATGCCATGGATCTCGATCGCGATCACTGTGGCGTTGTCGAGCGCGGCGCCGGCAACGTTCGCCCAGAACAGGGCGGGCGGACTCAAATCGTTGACATAAGCTCCGGTGAGAGGCGCGTATGCCTCGCCCAGCAACACCAGCCCGGCAATAAAGGCGAAGACCTTGATGGCTCTGATGATGCTGGCGCCGAGGCCGACTGACAGCTGAACACTCTGTTCCTCCGCGTCATCCTGCCCGCGGGCGAACAGAGCGGCGATCACGCCACAGGCCGCGATGCCTGGCAGCACGTAAGGTGCCAACAAGTTGAAGAGACCAAAAAACTCCAAGTTCAGCGCATCGACCGCGATGGTCGAGAGAGGTTCGCCCAGGGGCGTCAAAGAGGCACCAAGGCCGATTGCCATGCAGCCCACGATTGTTACTTGAACCAATTTGTTTCGAGGCAATCGTAACGAATGGAGCGCCTCTGCCAGAACGAGCGCAGCCACGATTGAGGTGATCAAGCTCGAAACCAAAGCGACGATGGCCACTATGAGTGCGCAAAGTACCGGACGCGACAGACGAATCGACATCCACTCGATGGCGGAGTCCAAATATGGGCGGCCATGTCGAAAGAGAAGGCCTGCGACCAATACCGCAATTGCGATCGGAATAGGATCTGACAGTGCTCTCTCGGCTAGATGCCAATCCAGACCTCCCGAAAGCCCGATTGCGACGATGCCCAGAACAAAGCAATAAGCCTCCAGGTTCTCCTCAACCCGGCGGAAGAACAGCGGACCGAGAAGCAGTAGAACCAGGATGATGATGGCAATCGAGAAGTGCATCTACTCTGGATCGAATTGATTGAATAAGCCAACGGCAAAAGGGCCCCTATCGATTTAACTGCGATTTCCCAGCATCCGCATTCTGGGTCCATAGCCGCCCAAGGAGATGAAGATGGCATCGGATCATCTATTGCTGGTCGATCGCACACGACGGTGCCGAATAGCTCGGGGCGCTGCGTGAGCGCCGCCAATCTGACATCCTACTTGGCCGGTGTCCTACGAATGCCAGGAAATCCCGCTAGATGCCTTCACCGTCGTTGCAGTTTTCTCTAATCCGCAATGTCTTGGTCCGACAGTGGGTCGCGCTACCTCCTGATACGGGCGAGATACGCCAGGAGTGGCTCTCGGATCGCGAGTTGGTTTTTGTACTCGCGCATCTCGGGCGGAATCTTTTCCAGCGCCCAGCTGAGTCCCCTTGCGAGCGCGGGAAAACCCTCAAGCACCGACAGCGGCCGGATGTAGGTTCTGATCGTAAACAGTACGTCGCCTGAATTCGGCAGCTTGCGCAGGCTCTGCCGCTCAGACCTGATCCACAACCTAATGCCGGCGTCTTCTGGCGTGATGTTCCCACCGATCCCGTGGGGATGCGGGCTCTGTTTCAAGTAGAGGTCTGGGGAAGCGACGACATTCCAATTGCATCGCCACGACGGTCTATGCGGCTTGAGCCTCGCCAGGTAGAGGTCGGCGGGTGTGGCCAGCTTTCTATCGTAGCCAGGCACCGGATGATGAATCGCTGCCAACGGCAATCCAATCTTGTCTCTCAGCTCCCACCTGAGTGGAAAGCATACCGATCCCGCGCTTAGGACGTAGATGTCACCGCCACGAGGGCTCATCAGGCAAAGATCCTCCTGAACCAGCCGAGCAGCGAGATCGAGGGGCGCATCAGCGAAGTCGGCAAGGTCCCAGCGCTCGCCATTCGTCAGGTTTTCGATACGGCCCGACATGTCGAAGCCGACGGGCCTCCCTGAGATGCGAAACCGCGCCGGATGGAACGCGATCAGATGCTGAAGAAGCAGTTCGAGAGTTTCTGCTTGACCCCTTTCACATCCCGGCAAAGCAAGAAAGACCGAGTCGTATTCGTCTCGGAGGCGCCGCGCCTTCTCACGCATCTCTCGGACGTAGTGCTCATCGAAATCCAGCCAGGTATTTTCGCGCATCGGCGCCAACCCCAGAGCAAGGTGGTAGTCGCCATCAGCGAAGGGGTAGGGCATGTACCTGCCGAGAGATGGTTGAGTTTCGCTGCTCTCGATATCGCTCATCTGGTCGTGCCCCAGGTTGGTTTCTTGCGGAGGGGGCTAAAGCGTCGACAATGTCAGTTTACTCAAGCCCCTCAGCGCCATCGAGCCGCGATATTCCAGCTTCGCCTCCGGGTCAGCCAATTGGAGACGTGGAAATTTCTCAAGCATCGATTCGATGGCGATCGCGCCTTCCAGACGCGCCAGCGGCGCGCCCAAGCAGAAATGAATTCCCTCTCCAAATGAAACGTGGTCGTTGGGCTTGCGGGCCACGTCGAAGCGTTCGGGTCGAGGGAATTGCGCGGGGTCGCGGTTCGCTGCCGCGAGAAGCACGAAAGCGAGAGTGCCCGCAGGAATCTCCGTCCCTCCAACTGCAGTGGTCGAAGTTGGTATCCGAACGGTCATTTGGACAGGAGGATCGTAGCGCAGCATTTCCTCGATGGCGGTCGGAATCAGCTCGCGGCTTTCGCGAAGACGCTGCTGCTCATCTGGGTGCCGACAGAGCGCCAGCAGACCGTTGCCAATCAGATTGGTGGTAGTTTCGTTTCCGGCCAGCAGCAGTAGAACAACGAAGGCTAGCAGCTCGTTCTCGCTTAGGACTTCGGCGTCATCGCTGGCGGCCACGAGTGCGCTGATCAGATCGTCGGCAGGCTTAGCTCGGCGCTGCACGATCACCTCACTCAAGTAGCGACGCAGCGCGTCCTTGGCCGCCAGTCCTGCGGGCGACGGGCCGGTGGCCATGTCTTGACCGAATGAGCTGACCAGGTCATTCGACCATTGCTTGAATTGGTTGTGATCTGCCGCTGAAACTCCAAGCAGTTCGGCGATTACGATTACCGGCAGCGCGTTCGCCAGCATTGCCATTGATTCGATTTGGCTGCAGTCGCCCGTCCGATTCAGCAAATCATCAGTGATCTCGCGTATCCGAGGTTCGAGTTCGCGCACTCGTCGAGGGGTGAAGGCTTTGCTCACGAGCCTTCGCAGGCGGCTGTGCACCGGAGGATCAGCGGTGAGGATGGTAGGTGCTCCGCCAAACGGGTCGATTCGCTCCCGAAATGGAATTTCCGGGCGGCGCACGGTAAAGCGTTCATGGTCACGAAGCACCGTGACGACATCGGCGTAACGCGCGATCAGAGTCGCAGGCATGAACAGATTCAGCTGGCGTGGAGGACCCTCTAGGAGCGGAGGAAAATGCGGATACGGATTCGCGCGAAATTCCGGATCGAACGGGTTGAAATAGAAATCTTGCTGAGACATCGCCGCCTCCCGTCTACGTCGCTAACTATTCCGGATAGGGGCACGAATCCAGCGGCGCACGCCGTAGCCGCGGCGAGATTGCGTTAGGCACCTGCCTCGTTGAGTACTTTATTGGCGTTCTTTCTCAGCCCGCGGAGCGGTTCGCGGGAGCGGTCCGAAAGGTTGCTTTGCTGCGACACTCGACGTGAAATGAGCCAGGCGTCCGGCTCGATTACGGAGGGAACCAACAATGCGACTGACAGGCAAAGACGTATGGGAGGTGGGCGTGAAGATGGGCTGGGCGAATGGCCCTTACGACCCGCGTTCTAACGGAATTGCGGCGCGCGCAGATGTGATGGCGTCACTCCTCAATGAGGTTATCGGCAAGCGCCAGAACTGGTTGCCCGAGCTCGTCGAGAGCGAGGATGCAATGCGGGCGTGGGAAGCAAAAACTCCTCGCGAAAACGTGCTGCGGCTCTATAAGTTTCTCAATCAGCTTGGCTATACCGTTATCGGAATTGATGCCGCGATTGAGCGCGAGAGGGCAAAGAACAAGACTGCTGGTTCGTCTCCCGAAGTCACCAAGAAAGCGCGACCCTGACAGCGTTGTCCGCGGGCGGGGACGCAATCGCAGTGTCCACCGAAGACCGACAAGATTTGGCGGTCGGCTACTGTCATCCGGCGTTTTATCTGGGTGAAGGCGGGTCGCGTGAACCCGGGCGGATCTACTTCGACAGGCGAGGGTCGTCGGAAGCCACGCACTGCTATTGTCTGTAGAACCTTACCTGGAGCTGCCGGTTTCTTGCGTTTCTCAGGCGAGTCTGACGGTCCAGTACGTGCTCACACTCTTCTTTGTTGCGATAGATGGTAGGTCGCCTGACCCATTGGCTAAGCGGTGCGTCCACATTGCCCATCGGATAATCGCGGCTGGTTGGCGGAATCAGCAAATACCAGCCCATCAGGGCGAGTGCGGCAGCGTGGCGGAGCTTCATCTGCTATCAGTTCCCTAGGTGTGGCAGTAGGCGCTGGATGCTCCTTTGGTTGCCGGGCACCTAGATGCCTACTCTTTCCAAGGCGATTCCGCAAATTTCCGAACCGGCCGGCAAGCAGGACGGCGCCCCGTTGCCTTTCAATTGCGGAAAAGCTTGTCTGCATCTCTATTTCTGAGCGGCACTTTGCGCTCCGTCACGGCAAAAGCGAGAAGTCACGCCGCGCCAATTGCCTCGCGCTGCGGTAAGCAACGTTTGAACACGCGCCGGGGCGTCAGCGGAGGAGAAGCGCCGGTCAACCTTCGGTTTGGTGCCATTCGCCGGTCGGCTCGAAGCATTGCTGCGCCGGCGCAGCCTGCAGTAGGCCCGCGCCACATTATTTGGTGGCGCAATGGACGCATGTCCTCGAAAATTAGTGCACGCTTCCCGACCGACCGATGGCGCCTGCAACTCAGGAAGGGTTGAAGTCTAGTGTATTTGGCCGATGATAGCCTCGGTCGCGCGATACCACAGCGAACGTCAACCGCGACTAGAGGATAATCCGGACAGGTTTGGAGGAAACTCGACATCTGAAGGCAGTCATCGTTAAGTTTCGCCGTGCGCGCGAGCCAATTCGCAACTCGCAGCAGTTTGCACCAATACTGAAGATGGCCATCACTGGCCTCCCCCGACAGTACTCGCCTTGCCCCAGAGGGCAGTGCCGCATTACAGTGGAACGCGGGCTTACATGCGGAGGGACCATGATTCAACCGGACAGAATTGGGCACGTCGTGATCAAGGTTCGCGATCTGGAGCGTTCGACGAGATTTTACAGCCAGGTCCTCGGATTACAGGTTATGAAGGTCGAAGCTGGGTTCAAGATGGTATTTCTCGCCAGCCACGGTAGAGACCATCATGAATTGGCAATCTTTGAGGTCG
Source organism: Thermodesulfobacteriota bacterium (assembly GCA_046728175.1). Taxonomy (GTDB): domain Bacteria; phylum Desulfobacterota; class Binatia; order Binatales; family Binataceae; genus JAFAHS01. The sequence continues at coordinate 31,777 of JBKPEA010000049.1, forward strand.
GCCCCGATGCCGCTTCGCCTCGCGAGCGTTCGATCGGCTTGTCGCACATCGCGTTTCGCCTGAGCGACGAGGCGGCGTTGCGCGCCGCTTACGCCGATCTTAAGGAAAGCGACGTTCGAATCATCGGCGCGATCAATCATGGGGTAACCAAAAGCGTCTACTTCTGCGATCCAGATGGCAACGATCTCGAGTTGTACTGCGACGGTTTACCCGAGGAGATTGCGAAGTTCCCGGACCCGTACGCCGGTATGGAAGTGCTCGACTTCGCAAGCGATGCCCCTGATTTTCGCCAGGCGGCACGCGAGCTGACCAAATAATTGCGGCTCCGCCTCCCGAACCGATTGGATACCCTGGCGTTTTTCCGGAAATGCCGGGTTTGCACCAGAGCTGTTTGGATCAGCAGTTCTCAATCGCGTTCGGGAGTGTCAGGTGATTGCTTATACGCAGCCTATCCGCCGAGCGCTTCGTCCACGATGGTCCGCGCTTCGGCAAGAATCGCTTCCAGGTGCTCAGGACCCTTGAAGCTCTCCGCGTACACTTTGTAGATATTCTCCGTGCCCGACGGACGCGCGGCGAACCATCCGCTTTTGCTGATCACCTTAAGCCCGCCGATCGGTGCATCGTTACCAGGAGCCTTGGTTAGACACGCGGTAATCGGCTCACCGGCGAGGGTCGATGCTTTTACATCGGCGGGTGCAAGCCTGCTGAGACGCTCTTTTTGTTGGGGCGTCGCAGGCGCATCTACCCGTTCGTAGGCCGGTGCCTCAAATTTTTCGGTGAGTTGGCGGTAATGCTCACCCGGGTCGCGACCCGTGCGTGCGGTTATCTCCGCGGCGAGCAGGTTGGGAACCAGCCCGTCTTTGTCCGTGGTCCACACGGTGCCATCACGCCGGAGGAAACTCGCCCCCGAACTTTCCTCGCCGCAAAACCCGACCGAGCCATCGATGAGTCCTTCGACGAACCACTTGAATCCGACCGGAACCTCGATGAGGCGCCGGCTCAGATGAGCAGTTACGCGATCGATCATGCTGCTGCTGACGACCGTCTTGCCGACCGCGACCCGCCCTGACCATTGCGGGCGATTGGTGAAGAGGTAGGAGATTGCCACTGACAGATAATGGTTGGGCTCCATCAGCCCCTGGCTGTGACTGACAATGCCGTGCCGATCTGCATCGGGGTCGCTCGCAAACGCGACATCGAAGCGATCCTTCAGGCTGACTATCCGGGCCATCGCATAGACCGACGACGGGTCCATCCGGATTTGTCCGTCCCAGTCCACCGTCATAAATCCGAAGGTCGGATCGACGGTGTGATTGACCACCTCGAGGTTGAGGGCATAACGATTCCCGATTGCGTCCCAATATGAAACGCTGGAGCCGCCGAGCGGATCGACGCCGATGCGAACCTTGCTTTCCCGGACCGCCTGCATGTCGACCACCGAGGGGAGATCGTTGACATAGAAGTTCAGATAGTCATGCGGGTGAGTGGTAGCCGCAGATCGTGCGCGCTCCAGCGGTATTCTCCTTACACCGCGCAGACTGTCGCTGATGAGGGCATTGGCCCGTTCCTGGATCCACGCCGTCACCTGGGTGTCCGCGGGCCCGCCGTGCGGCGGATCGTATTTAAAGCCGCCAAAACGGGGGGGATTATGCGACGGCGTGATTACGATACCGTCCCCCAATCCACTCTTGCGCCCGCGGTTGTAGCAGAGAATCGCGTGCGAGATTACCGGCGTCGGCGTGTATCCTCCCTCAGCATCCACCCTCACCTCGACGCCGTTGGCCGCCAGAACCTCCAGGGCGGTCCCCAGCGCCGGCCCTGACAGCGCATGAGTATCGACACCGAGATAGAGGGGCCCGTTGATGCCCTGCTCCGCGCGGTAAAGGCAGATTGCCTGCGTGGTCGCGAGGATGTGCGCTTCGTTGAACGAGTCGTCTAGTGAGCAACCGCGATGGCCCGAGGTGCCGAACGCCACCCGCTGCTCGGGCACCGAGGGGTCGGGTTTTCCCGAGTAATAGGCGGCCACCAGCTTCGGAACATCGATTAGAAGCGAAGCGTTGGCGGGCTTACCGGCAAGTGGATTGATTTGCATAGACTCCTCAATCGTAGTCGGTGCAGGTTTGAAATCGAAGCCAAATCACCCAAAATCCGCTGATGGGTGATAAATTGGGCGGGAATGCTTTCGTGGAAGCGTAACAGAAGCCTAATTTCGCCCAAACAGTCGGCCGCTCTAATCAGAAGTTTGAATTCAAACCCGCCGGAGCAGATCAAAATAATGTTGGCAGAACAAAACCTGTCGGTTGAGTCGATCAAACAGGCGATCCTGGACAATCTGGCGCTCGCGCTCGCCCGCCAACCGCGTTACGCCACCCGGCGCGATTGGTACACCGCGGTCGCGCTTACCGTGCGCAGTCTGCTGGCCGCGTACTGGTACGCCGGAACCAACGTTCGCACCGAGGATCCCGTGCGAGTCGTCGCGTACCTGTCGGCAGAGTTTCTGCTCGGACCGCACCTCCATAACAACCTGGTGGGGTTGGGAATTTACTCCCAGGTCGAGCGCGCGGTCACCGAGCTCGGGCAGGACCTCGGCGAACTAATCTGGCAGGAGCAGGAGCCGGGCCTCGGCAACGGGGGTCTCGGACGGCTCGCGGCCTGCTACATGGAATCGATGGCCACCCAGCAGATGGCCGCGATCGGTTATGGGATCCGCTACGAATTCGGAATTTTCCGTCAGCTCATCCGCGACGGTTCACAAGTGGAGATGAGCGATGAATGGCTGCGCCTTGGCAATCCATGGGAAATCGCGAGGCCGGAAAATGTATACCTGGTGCAATTCGGAGGGAGCGTGGAGTCATACACCGACGACTCGGGATCGGTGCGCGCCCTCTGGCTTCCGGACCGGATCGTTCGCGGGGGTGCCTACGACACGCCGATCCTCGGCTATCGGGTGCCGTGGGTGAATCTGTTGCGCTTGTTTAGGGCACAGGCGCACGAGGAGTTCAACTTCCAGCAATTCAACGCTGGCAACTACTACGGCGCGGTCGAGGACATGGTCCAGTCGGAGAACATTACCAAGGTTCTCTATCCGAATGACGAGCAGGTGGAGGGCAAGATCCTGCGCCTGGAACAGCAGTACTTTTTCGTCTCCTGCGCGCTGCAGGACATGCTGCGCCTGCATCAGCTGCGCCGGCGCGCGTTGGCCGAGTTCCACAAGTACTGGGCGATCCAGCTCAATGACACGCACCCCTCGATCGGGGTCGCGGAATTGATGCGCCTGCTGGTCGACGTCAACCAGTTTGGATGGAACGAGGCCTGGGACATCACGCGCCACACCTTTGCCTATACGAATCACACGCTGCTGCCTGAGGCGCTCGAAAAGTGGCCGCTGCCAATCTTTGCCAGGCTGCTCCCACGCCACCTGGAGATCATCTACGAGATCAACCGTCGATTTCTGGACCAGGTGCGAGAGCGCTTTCCCGGCGACAATGCGCGGCTGGCCCGGCTATCGATTATCGATGAGAGCGGCGACAAATTCGTTCGCATGGCGCACCTCGCGGCCGTCGGCAGCCGCAAAATCAACGGGGTCGCCGAGCTTCACTCCGAGCTGCTCAAGGAAACCGTGATGCGCGATTTCGCCGAACTGCAGCCGGAGAAGTTTACCAACGTGACCAACGGAGTCACGCCGCGTCGGTGGATGGCGGTGTCCAATCCCGGTCTCGCCTACCTCATCACCAGCAAAATCGGCGATGGATGGTTATCGCACCTCGAGCGCGATCTGCGGCACTTCGAGGAGTTTGCGGACGATGAGGAAGTTCAGGACGCCGTACGGCTGATCAAGTATGCGAACAAGCGGCGCCTTGCGGAAATGATCGAGCGCACCGCCCGCATCAAGGTGAACCCCGAGTCGATGTTCGACGTCCAGACCAAACGCATTCACGAATACAAACGCCAACATCTCAACGTGCTGCACATCATTACGCTCTACCGGCGCATCAAGCGCGATCCCGCCCTCGAGGTTCTTCCGCGCACCTTTGTCTTTGGTGGCAAGGCGGCACCCGGCTATGCGATGGCCAAGCTGATCATCAAGCTCATCAACGCGGTCGGCGAGGTCGTCAACCAGGACCCGGCGATGCGCGGTCGCCTCAAAGTCGCCTTCGTTCCCGACTTCAATGTCAAAACCAGCCAGCACATCTATCCGGCCGCGGACCTGTCCGAACAGATTTCCACTGCCGGAAAGGAAGCGTCCGGCACCGGCAACATGAAATTCGCCCTGAACGGTGCGCTCACCATCGGCACGCGGGATGGCGCGAACGTGGAGATTCGCCAGGAGGTCGGCGAGGAAAATTTCTTTCTGTTCGGGATGACTGCCGAGCAAGTACAGTCACTCGTCCGCGACGGCTACCATCCGCGCGAATATGTCGCAAAGAACCCGGAACTCGGGGAAGTCATCAACATGATCGAGTCCGGCGGTTTTTCCCGGGGTGACCGACAGACCTTCAAGCCGTTACTCGATTCGCTCCTGAATCAGGACCCATTCCTGGTCCTGGCGGACTACCAATCCTACGTCAATTGTCAGGGCGAGGTGTCGGCAGTTTATCGTGATGAGCGCAAATGGAGCCGAATGTCGATCTTGAACATCGCGCGCTCGGGCAAATTCTCCTCGGACCGGGCGGTCCATGAGTACCGCGAGAAGATCTGGCGTGGATAGGGCAGGGCCGGCGGAGACGCACGCCACCCCGCGGTTGGACGGGGAGCAATCGGGCGAACATTGATCGGGCGCTTGGGCGGGCGGCTGGTGGCCTTAAGGGTTCAGCGGTCGGTCGAGCTTCAACAGACGTCATTCGCGGGGCTCGCACGCAGCAGCTCCGCCATTTTTCGGAAGTCGCCGTCCCTCTTTTTGCGCATCAACTCTGCGGCACAAACGCCCTGACTGTTTCTTAGGTCGCCCCTGGCTCCGTGGGCTATCAGCATCGGGAAGAATCGCTTGTCGCTGCCCTTCTTGAGCATGTAGTGCAGCGCGGTCATGCCCTTGCGATCCTGGTAGTTGACGTCGGCGCCAAGCCTCAAGAGTTCTTCGGCCGCCTCGAAGTGGCTCACTTGATCGCACCCAGGAACGGAGACTCGTTCTCCGCGAGATCGTCCACCGAAGAATCGTTCACGTCAGCGCCATAGCGCACGAGCAACCGGATCGCCGGAATGTCGCGATTGAACGCAGCTGCCCACAAGCAATAGTTCGGGTTCGAACCCCGGTTGAGCAGGGACTCGGCCAGTGGCAGGTTTCTGCCCCGTGCAATCGCGAACCACAACGGCGTTGCTTTCCACTTTCCCTCCGTGAAGGCTTCCTGATTGATCGAGAGTCCGCTGTCCACGAGCACTTCGGCAGTCCTGATACTGTCGGCCGCCTTGCGTTGGTCAGCACCGAGGTCCACGCCGCAACAAAGATGAAGCCAATTGCGTCCCTTTGGGTCGCGATACGCGAGCAGTTCGGCGTTCTCCTCGAGCGCTCGCGCAGCTCCGTCCCAGTCCATCGACCTGACCATCACAAGCATTTTCGTTCTCGAAACCAAGCTCTTTCCCGACTGCGAGGGTCCGGACCGCGAGGCTAACGCTCGACGGGCAGGCCCGCTTCGTGCCATTCGAGCATTCCGCCTTTGAGATTGCTCACATGATCGAATCCAAGAGCGGTCAAGATGGCGGCGGCGGTGCTGCTTCGCACGCCGGCCCGACATACCACCACGATCTCGCCATTTTTCATCTCTTCCAACGTGCCAGCTTGCTGCGGCAAGGCCTTGAGGGGAATAAGCCGGCTGCCGTGAATGTGTCCCAGCTCGCCGCCATACTCGTCTTCTTCGCGCACATCCAGCACCAGCGGCGGATTGCCACTTTCAATGCGCGCCTTCAATTCGGGCGCGGCGACTTGGCGAATCGCTTCGAGTTGCGCGAGCTTGGGGAACGCGACCGAATCATCATCGATGGCCGACTGGTTGGCTTGCAGCGACTCCTGGATCTTGTCGGGCAGCGCCAGACACAAATCGTTCATGATGCGGATGTATTCAGCGCGGGAATGGCCGGCGAGGCGCGGATTGGAAGTTTTCTCTTTGCCAATTGTGGAAGATTGATTGCCGCGATAGTCGTGCGCTGGAAAAACCAGCGTGCTATCCGGCAGAGTGAACAGTGCGCCAGTAATGGCGTCGTATTGCTGGCCCGCATCGCCTCCGGCGAAATCCGCACGCCCAGTGCCGCCGATGAGCAGCGTATCGCCGGTAAAAACGCGTCCTTCCACGTAAATGCTGATTCCGTCGGGCGTGTGCCCGGGCGTGTGTAAGATCTTGAGGTGCAGGTCGCCGACTTCCAGGACATCTCCATGGGAGACGTGGACGTCGACATGTGGCGCGGGCGCATGCCGCTCCATCACGATCTTCGCCCCCGCAAGCCACGCCACGTCCCAGGTCCCGGTCAGGTGGTCGGCGTGGGTGTGGGTGTCGATGACGTAGTCAAGCCTGACTCCGTGATAGGCTGCCGCGGCCAGGTAGCGCGCCGCGTTCTCGCGCAGTGGATCGATCAGCACGCCACGTCGCGTGCGCTCGCATCCGAGCAAATACGTTTTGCACTTCCCACGATTGAGTTCACGAAACAGCACGACCCGCTCCTAAATGGTGAAATAGCTAGGAGAGTATTAGTAACACAGACGAAAGGTAAGCGCGCAGATGCGCGGGCTTTTTCGATCGGATAGTGCCCGGGAAACCATCTTTCGCCAGGCGGTCGGTGCCGAGTACGGGAGATGAGTCGGAAGGCAAAAAAAGGAAGAGCGACGAGCATCTGTCTGGAGCAAGGCTTCGTGCTTTAGAGACGTCCTCGGATATTCGGCTGTCTTTTGGCAGTTTTGTTGTATTAAACAAATTTACACAAAAACGCGGTTTTCTGCGATCGTGCCTGTTGCTGGTGACGAGAGCGAGCAGCAACGGATCTGCCGCCGCAAGGGAGTGCGATCCTAGTCCTGAGTCACCTGCGTGCCTAAAGGGAGGCGCACATGAGGCATCGGCGATTTGCACCCCTGCTGGGTTTTCTTCCAGCAGTCTTGTTGCTCGCAATGACGCGTGTAACGGCAGTTCGAATTCGGGCGCTCCCGCGCCGACCGCCACTTACACGGCGACCGCGACTTCGACCGCAACTGCACCACCTCGACCAGTACCGCACCACCAACCCCAACCTCGACGCCAACCGCCAGTGGCGGCGTGCACGTCCGGAACGCAGCGCGAACTCGATGTGACCAACAACAGCAGTCAACCCGTCTGGGTCTCCGGTGGGGGCGGAGCGCTGCGCTCTATCTGAGTCGTGAGCAGCACGGAGAGTTGCCTGACGGACTATTCCAACAGTAGTACGGACGCGTGCCTGTGAGGCACGGCCAGCGGGACCCTCGCTTGCCCGGGAACTTTGTCTCCGTCTCCGGACGGCAAACATTGCCAGTGCACGAGCAGTTCCCAATGTGGAGCGGGTGCCGATTGTAATACCGCCACCAACCTTTGCTTCTATACGCTTCCCACTCCGACCTCATTCAGCGGCTTTACTCCACCCGGTCCGTGGAACTGGGAACTGCCTGCGGCAGGAGAAGACACCGTCATCTTTTGTCTTCCAGAGGGTACCGTCACGTTCGATGGTCAGCAGGTGTCCTCTGCGGTGTGGTGGAGCGGCGGAGTTGGTGCGCGTACTGGATGCCATGCTGACGGAACCAACTGCCTGACCGGAGACTGCAACACTAATCCCTTGGTTCCCAATCAAGATTGCCCCATAGGAGTTGGCGGACAGCGACCTGCGACGATCGCCGAGTTTACCCTGCAGACCCAGGCCACCGACTTTTACGACATTATGGACATCAACGGTGCCAACATCGGCGAACAGATGGGGCCGTTACCGACCTCCACCCAGACTCCGGGCGCGGTTCCAACCTTCTACTGGTGTTCGACGCCCGGTGGTGGGAACTGCAAGTTTGACTACGGCACCTTTACCGGGCACGTTCCGCTCGCCCAGCCCATTGACGGTATGCCTCTGCTGCTGATCGCGAAGGGATGCACCCAAGGTCCCACACCGGCTGTAGGTTATCCGCTGGGCTTCCAGTGCGACGGTACCCCGGCGCTACCAATGGCGTGTGCTTCATGCAATGCACCAGCAGCTCGCAGTGTTCCCTCACCCAGCAGTGCGTCATGGCTTCGAACGGTAATTCTTATTGCCAATGCAGCAAGCAAAGCGATTGCCCGGCGGGTGAGTTTTGCGGCAGTCAGTTCAGTTCATTCCGGGGGTGGGCATTTTCAACAGCAATGCGGAAGTTTTGAAGGCTGGTGGTCTGCCGATGACTTTTGCGGGAACCCCGACAACATCATCGGGAACCCCAGCAATCCGGTGCTTAACTGCGGAGCCACTGCAACCGACGGAGACGGTGGAACTCAATCTCTCTCCGTTGTTTGATGCACGGGCACCAATGCGACTTCCTGCTACCAACCCGCGGCTACCGGCGGTTGCTGTGGGTGCGCGACCTCGTCCGCGAATGACCTTTTCGCGGTCTGGCCGGACGGAGACCACTCTGACTTGCGCGAGGAACAATCCGACCTGGGCCGCGGACACTCAGCCGTGGCTGGCCAGCTTTGAAGCAGGCTTGCCCATCCGCCTATAGCTATCCGTTCGATGGTGCCACCAGCACCTTCCAGTGCCAGGCTCAAGGCTCCCCGAATCTTCTCGGTTACTCTATCGGGTTCACGGATTTGCCGAAGCCAACATCCGAGTAGAGGAAATCCACACCGGACTGGCCTCGCGCTTCACATTCGGGCGCCTTGACGCGAGGGGGGTTCCTTTTTTGTCCAATCGCGCTCGCGCTTCAGCTAGAATTGGGGTACCGGATGCCCGAATCGGGTGTTGGTTTCTGTGTGGCTATGAAAACCGAACGCTCGAAAATCGGTGGCCTCGGTCGCCCGCCGACCTCCAAATCAAGGTCCAGGACGGCGAGCCACCGCCCACCGCTCACCCTCGTTCCGAAGCGCCCGCGGCAAAAGCGGCGCCGCTTCTCGCGCCGCACCGCTCTGATTCTTTACGTCGCCCTGCTTGGCGCGGCCGCGATCGTGATCGCGCTCCTCTACGCCGCGGCTCCGGTACATGCCGACCATCCGCCCCCGAACCTCGGTCCGATGAGTACAGTTAAGGGCGTGATGGATCAGACCATCGCGGTATTCAAGGAAAAGGACATCGCCGCCACCGACCGCCGTGCCAAACTCCGTACCATCGCGGAAGCGCATTTCGATTTCAGCGGCATGGCGCGTTCGACCGTCGGATATCACTGGCGCACCCTGACCGACGATCAACGCAAGGAGTTCGTCCCGCTCTTCACCGCCTTTATCGAGGACGTTGCGCTCACCCAAATCGAGCAATATTCGGTCGAAAGGGTACAGCACGACATCCAGTCCTCCGTCATCGTATTCGACCGCGAGCACGTCGATGGCGATCATGCCGAGGTCTTCAGCACTGTCACCCTCAAGAGCCGGCCGGAACCTCTTCAGGTCAGCTATCTTATGAAGGACGTCGATGGGGACTGGAAAATCTATGACATCGACGTCGACGCGATCAGCGTGATCGCGAATTACCGCAATCAGTTCAATCGCGTCCTCAATGACCAAGGCTATGACCGGCTCGCCGGCCTGCTACGCCAGAAATCCCAGCAGCTTGGCAACTCCCTGGCCAATTAGGTCGGCCATTAGGTCGCCGTGCCGGTAGCGTGACTCTGAACGAAGCGAAGAGCCTCGTACGATTCTGCGATTGATCTGGGACCTTGCGCAGCCGGCCGACTCACGGAACGCAGTCGTACGCGGTCCGAGAACTTGGCGACTCATTTTCGCTGGGCCGATGATGAAAGTCGTGTTGGCTGGCTGATGCGACTTGCAAAGGAACGGGTAAGTCAGGACACTAGCCCGCGAATCAATGATTCTGAAGGTCGCACGACTCGGATTTCCCTCCTTGCGAACCGCCGCTCAACCGGTGGCAGTCGACCGCATCAAAAGCCCCGAGTTCCAGCGACTGATCGACGACATGGTCGAAACCATGTACGAGTATGACGGGGTTGGACTTGCTGCTCCGCAGGTCCATCTGCCCATTCAGTTGGCCGTCCTTGAGGTCCGGAACCATCCTCGTTACCCGGAGATGCCGCCGGTCCCTCTGACCGTGCTGATAAATCCTGAGGTCTCGATCCTCGATCGCAGCACGGTCGACGAATTCGAAGGATGTCTCAGTATCCCCGAGCTGCGGGGATTGGTCCCGCGCTTCAAGGAGCTGCGCGTTAAAGCGCTTGGCCGCAACGGGGAGCCGCTGGACTATACCGCGCACGATTTTCACGCCCGCGTTATCCAGCATGAAACCGACCATCTGCAGGGCGAGGTTTTCCTGGACCGCATGCCGAACCTGCGTCAGCTCGGTTTTCTGGACGAATGGCAGCGTTTCCTGCTGCCAAAAAAAGACTAACGACGGAATGAATTGATGAGAGGCTGCGTAGCAGATGTGCGTGGAGCAGCAGCCCATGATTTCGCTCACTTCGGCGGGTTCAATTCCAGTTCGATATTTGTGGGCAGCTTTCCGGTCGCTTTCACGCTCGCGATCGCTTTGAGAAGCTGGTCGTTCTGGGCGGCGAGATTCTGTTCCTCACTCTGCACTTTGGACAATTCAGCTTTAAGCCGGGTATTTTCGTCACTGAGCTGCGAAAGCTCTTTATTCATCCCCACAATCTGCTCTTGGAGCGCCTCTTGCCGCGCGTTGTTCACCCTGGACCAGATGAAGAACACGATCGCCGCGATGATGAGGACGACCAAAGCGCCTGCCAGAAATTTGCCCATCGTGGTCTCCGCTCTTTATCGAGGATAGTCGTCCCCGCCTGCCACTTGAAGCCCGATATCCGCGGCTGCGGCTCGCCCGCTGGCCCAATTGCGCTATCATGAATGCGAATTGACTTCGTTTGCCTCGGCTTTTTAGAATGCACGGATACGTTCGGCGTTCCGGCCACGGCGCTGCTCCAGGGGGAATCTGCCGACCACGATCCGTTAGCTTGCAGCGGCAGTGCCGCAGCGCAATCACGCTGGGCAAGCTGAAGAGTTTAAATGATAGAGGTCCAAGACCTTACCAAATACTTCGGCGCGACTCGCGCAGTAAACCACGTCTCCTTCAAGGTCGAGAAGGGCGAGATCATCGGGCTTCTGGGTCCCAACGGATCCGGCAAGACCACGATCATGCGCATCCTGACCGGTTTTTTCCCCCCTACCGCTGGCCGCGCGCTCATCGGCGGGCTCGATGTCGCCACGCAATCGCTGGAGACCCGGCGGCGCATCGGTTATCTGCCGGAAAACATGGTGCTTTATCCAGATTTGAACGTCAGCGCGCTGCTGCAGTTCGCCGCGCGGGTACGCGGCCTGGATGCCCGGACCACCCGCGACCGGATGGAGTATGCGATCAAGACCTGCGGCCTCGAGGAGGTTCGCCGTAAGCTGATTGGCAAGCTATCCAAGGGTTATCGTCAGCGCGTCGGTATCGCGCAGGCAATTCTGAGCGATCCCGAAGTGCTGATTCTGGACGAACCGACGGTCGGCCTCGATCCCCGGCAGGTGGTCGAGATTCGCGAGCTCATCCGCTCGCTGGCGGGGCGATCCACGGTGCTGCTTTCGACCCATATTCTGCCCGAAGTGAACATGACGTGCCGCCGCGTCGTCATTATTGATCGCGGGAACGTTGTGGCGCAGGACACTCCGGAGCAGCTAACTGCAAAATTGCAGGGCAGCGAGCAGACCCAAATCACGGTGGTCGGACCGGTGGATCAGGTTCGATCCGCCCTGACCGCTGTGCCTAACGTCCATGAGATCCAGGACCGCCCGGTCGATGCGACCCAGCCGGGCGCTTGCAGCTTCGTCGTTTTTTCGAATGGCCGCGGCGACGAGGTCCGCTCCGCGCTGGCCGCCTGCGTGGTCCAGAAGGGATGGAGTCTGCTGGAAGTAAAACCAATGGCGCTGACGCTGGAAGATTTGTTCATGCGCCTGGTCACCAAGGAAGAAAGAGTCTAGTGCCGCGCCCAATCCGCATTACGCTCGGCACCGGACCGTCGCGGCGCGCGAGCATCGCGTATCGAGGTCAATAAACATGTCAAATGGCGCAGCCACCCTGGAGGGCGCCCGCACGGCGGGCGAAGCCGGACGGGTTTCGGCTCGCGGGATGCGGGTCGGCTTTTCGCTGGGCCGGATGTTGGCCGTCACCCGCAAGGAATTGCAGTCCTACTTTGCCTTTCCGCTGGTCTATATCGTCACGGGGCTCTTCGCCTTCATGGCGGGACTGTATGCGTGGACCGATCTGGATTTTTTCGAGACCATCGCGTTCGCCAAAGACATCATCCAGAACTACTGGCAATTGCTGTTCACCGACATCCGCTTCTGCCTGCTGCTCACCCTTCCATTCCTCACGATGCGACTGTTCGCCGAGGAGCGGAAGCTCGGCACCATCGAATTGCTCTACACCTATCCACTGCGCGATGGCGAAATCCTGGGCGGAAAGTTCCTTGCGAGCGAAGTGATCCTGCTGATGATGCTCGGCCTGACCGTGCTGTACCCGGTTTATCTGTATTCGGTCCATCGCTTTCCGCTGTTTCCGCTGGTCTCGGGTTACCTTGGGTTGTTTCTCATCGGCTCGGCGTTCCTCGCGTTCGGCGTGTTCGTGTCTTCGCTGTGCGAGAGCCAGGTCATGGCCGGAATCGGGACGATCCTGCCGCTGCTCTTCTTCTGGGTGCTTAACTGGAATGAGACGTCATTTCAGGGCAACTGGATTGAGGCGCTTCGCTCGGTCTCGCTGTTTGACAACTTCGGCACCTTCGGCAAAGGCGTGATCGACCTGGATCACGTGACATACTTCATTTTCTTCGTGGCATTTTTTATCTACCTGACGCTGCAATCCATGGAGGCCAGGAAATGGACCGGCCGCCGGTAGAAAAGGTCCCTACCCGTGGCTCCCTGATCACGGGCTACTTGTTGCTCATCTATACCGCAGTCGCCTTCGCGGCGGTGCTGATTCTTGCCAACGCGTTTATCACCCGGCACAACGTGCGATGGGACCTGACCCCGAACCAGCGCTACTCGTTGTCTGATTTCGACAAACGGGTCCTCAGCGGCCTGACCCACCCGGTCAAGGTGATGGCGTTTGTGCGCACCGAAGACCCGGCCTACCTCGAACTGGCGGAACTGCTGTTCCAAGCGGCCGCATTTACGCCCATGCTTCAGTACGAGGTCATCGACGTCAACAAGGCTCCCGGCCTTGCGCGACAGTATGGGGTGTCGAGTTACGGCGAGGTGGTGGTCGAGTCGCAGGGGCGCCGACGCGATTTCGACAACGCGCGTTCGGAGCTTCTGATCCCGGCGATCCTGCAGATTTCCTCGGATCAGTCCAAACACATCTATTTGACCGTAGGTCACGGCGAGCGCGACTTGTTCAACGCCGATCGCAACTCGGGCTTTTCCCAGTTTCGCGGGCTCCTCGAACAGAACAATTACCAGATAGACAATGTGTCCTTGTTCGCAGGCGGGGTACCCGACAATGCCAGGGTGCTCGTCTCGATCGGTCCCGAGAAAGACTTCCTGCCTGAAGAGCTCGCGGAGCTCGCCAAATACCTCGCAAGAGGCGGGCACTATCTGGTGATGCTTGATCCCTACGGATCGCCGAGCCTCGCCAAATTCCTGGGCCAGTATCATCTCCAGTTCACCGATCAGGTCGTCGTCGATCCGGCCTACCGGCTCACCCAAGGGGAGATTCTGACCACCCGTATCCCGCTCCGCTCCGACAGCAGTCCAATTACCCGTTCGATGTCCGCCGATGCGGTCATGTCGCTGGTCCGCGGAATCATCGTGAGCGGACAGCCGGGAGCTGCGGCACCGGATGGTTTACAGCTGGTCTCGGCCGAAGACCTGCTGCGCTCTTCGCATGAAAGCTGGGCATCAGGTGACCCCAAGGCGTTAACTACCGGTATCACCGAGTACCAGAGCGGTCGTGACACCAAGGGGCCTATCACGGTCGGCGCCGAAGTTGCCCTGGCACCGGCGACCAATCCCCATATTCCGCTGCAGCAGATGACGCGGATTGTCGGTTTCGGCAGCTCCGCGTTTGCGGCGAACCAGTTTATCGAGATGCTCGGGAACCGGGATCTTGCGGTGAGTGCGATCAACTCCCTGGCCGGCGATGAGGTCCTGATCGCGAGCCGCGAGCGACTGAACCGGGGCGAGACCGCGGGCTTCTTTGTGACTGCGGGACAATCGCATCTCCTGCGCGATTTGGGCGCCGGTCTAGAGACCATCATCCTGTTTGGGATTGCAACCCTGGTTTTCGTGCGCAGGAGGTTCTTCGTGTGAGTGCCCGTCCGGCGATAGTCTTCACCGCGTTGTTTCTTCTACTTCTGCCGATATATTGGTACTTCGATCAACCTGCCGATAAGCGCGCGGCGAACGTCGAGGAACAGCAGGAAAGCCTGCTCAGGTTAAACGGCATCGACTCGATTACCGTCAAGCGCGGCAGCGAAACCTTGCGTTACGAGAAAACCGCGGACGGAAAGCTCTACCAATTGGTCGAGCCGCAGGGAAAGTTTGTCCCGCAAGATCTGATGCAGGCACTGGCATCGCTACTGATCAGCGCCAAACAGGTCCAGGTGGTCGCCGAGAACACCAACGACCTCGCCCAGTTCGGACTCGACCATCCGCGCAGCGAAATGACGGTCGGCGCAACCGGGACCGGCCAGCCGATCCGCATCTTTTTCGGTGCGGAAAACCCGACCCATACCGCGATCTACGCGCAGATCGAGGGCATTCCCAAGGTCTTCCTGCTGGGCCGCAACCTCGAGTACTACCAATCGGTAATGTTCGAATGGGTTGAAGGGAAGCAGGGCAAGAACGCCTAGGAGAAAGTCTGCGCGATCCCCTCCTGCCTGGTCGAGGCGGCCGTCAGTGTTCGTGAGTGTCGGGCACAGGAGGCCCCTGAAGCTCTGCGATCTTTGTCAGGAGCTCCAAACGCGTCGTAATTCTTTTTTCCGTCACCACCGCTTCCAGCGCGCGCAAGAAATGCTCGTAGTACTCGCCCTGACGGTTCGTTCCGTCACGTTCGCGAATTCGGTCCGCGGCGCCGACTTGAGCGATCAGGTGCAGGCGGAATTCGTCCCAGGTGAACAGTCCTGCCTGGCTAAGCCCGAGCGCGATCGCAAACGCGCGCGCCTCCCACGGCGCGCTGAAGACCTTTGCCTCATCGCATCCCAGCTGCCGCGCCAGTTCGCCCAGTGCCGGCTCGCTCATCGCGATTACCCGGGCGCAGCGACCTTTGCGACGCCGATCATCGAATCACGCGTGACCAGCTCCGCGAGCTGCTCCTCATTCATCTTTTCCGTCCCGGCAGGGCGTTCGGGCAGTACGATATAGCGCTGCTCCGCGCTCGAATCCCACACCCGGATTTCAACATCCGGCCCCAGTTCGACCCCGAACTCACGCAGCACTCCGCGCGGATCGCTGACCGCACGCGAGCGATAGGCGAAGCTCTTGTACCAGACCGGAGGAAGCCCGAGAACCGGCCACGGGTAACACGAGCAGAGCGTACAGACGACCAGATTGTGTATCCGCGCGCTGTTCTCGATAGCCACCAGATGCCCGCCCTCGGGCCCGGCGATTCCCAGCTCCGCGCATGCCGCCACGCCGTCGGTGAGGAGGCGCTTTCGGAACGCCGGGTCGACCCACGCCCGCGCCACCACGCGGGCGCCGTTGCGCGGTCCGATTTTGCTCTCGTAGCTGTCGACGATCGCGTCCAGTCGGGCAGGGTCAACCAGCCCCCTTTCGACCAGGAGGTGTTCGAGCGCCTTAACCCGCGCAGCGGGACCGTGTTCGGAAGTGTCATGAGAGTGTTCGCTCATCGCTCGCGCCTCTTCCCTCGCTGGTGCGTTTCGGAGACTCCCGGTTTTTTGACCCCGGCTTTTCTTCGGCTCCCTCTGCCCGTCCGGGAGAGGGCGCGGGCATTTTTCGCGCGCCGCTTTCGACCTGCGGCGACGGAATTGCGTTTTACGTTGACGGTGTGGTTGCGTTCCCCGCGTTCCAGATAGTCCTCCCACAGATCGATCATAAGCCGCTCGCGATCATTTCGGCCCCACAGCTCGCGTGCACTGAACTCAACCGAATAGACATGCTGGCGATTTTCACCCGCCCGATGGGCATTGGTGTCGGGGAAAACATAGATTCCGTGGTCGCGTCTGACCACGCCGGTTTTACCGCGCACATAGCGGGGCGAGCGCGTGTGTCCCAAGGGATGGTCGCTGCGGACTTTAACCCGATCCCCAGCCTTGAATCTCGCGCGGAGTCTGGGTTTTGCCTGCACGGACTTGACCGGAACGGCAGGCAGCGCGACCGATGCCTGCTCGGGTTGCGTCAACGACTTCAAGTCTTCGCTGGTAATGATTCCGTGCTCTGCTAACAACGTCTCAACCGCGAGCAGCCAGCGCTCGTAGTACGATGACGCCAGATAACGCGCCGGTGGTATACGCTCGATAGCGTGGCGGAATTCGTCGATATTCGCACCGGTGAGGGTCAGCACGCCGTTGAAGATCGCGAAAACGCGCCGTTCCCAGTCCGCGTGGAAAGGAGGTTCGTTTACTTCGGGTTGGACGCGTCCGAACCCGTCCATACCACCCATGTCATGCACACCGTTCATTTGGTACGACGCCAATTATTGTAGAGGTGTATAGCTGCGCGCAATATCTTGCGTCGCTGCCTTCAGCTTCGCAGTCTTGAAGCACGGGCTTTGCGATTGATAGCTCTTGATCGTGTCCGTCCGCGATCAGTATCCATGGCCGGCTGACTTGCGAGTGTTCGGCGTGTTGTCGCTATTCTGGGCGCTGTGTTTGGTCTGGCTGGCGGTGATCGGCGACCCATTCGCCGGTTACTTCGCTCCCGCGCGCGCGGTTATCGGCGGCAGCGTTTTCTACGGTTCGCAGGCGCAGTTCGTGCTGCTCGCCGAGGCGGGGATCTTCTGGGTGATGGCTGTCGGGATGATCACCGGCCGGCGATGGAGCCTGCTGCTTAGTCTCTTCTACATGGCCGAGACGGTCGTCAGTTATCTGGTCTTCATCATCGCTTATATGAACACGCGCGCCGAATGGACGCACGTACGCCTGGCGGTCCGCGTCGGTCCGACGCTGGTACTGGTCACGCTTTATCTGTGGATCCGATCACGCGATCTGATCTTCGATCCTGCCCGCCGGCTTTCGTAGCTAACCCTGCGGCGATTGGTGGAATCCCGCGCGTTGCGGTCATGCGATGACTCGCGGGTGCATTTCTTTAGTCCGGGCGCTTCGATTCGATCGCATAACTTTTCATTTTCTCGCGGACGGTCGCCTGGCTAGGGTCATACAGCCGAACTGTTCATGGACTGACGCTCACGAGTGTCGAGCCCTGAATATTGCCGAGAGTTGGAAAGATTAATGGAGCCAAGACATGCGGCTATCGCTTGCTCCATTTTACTAAGCCTCTAAGGCGTAGGCATTTTCGTCGTGCTGGCTAAGGTCGAGGCCCAGACGCTCGGCGTCGTTGCATCGGCGTATGCCACCGCTGGATAGGTGATGAAGTATGTCGCTGCAGCTGCAACGGTCACGGCGAGCACCAAACATTTTCTAACGACCATTGATCTCTCCCGTCGGGCGGTTGATTAGCGCGAACAAAATTCCAGAAGATATAATTCTCCTTCGACGACAGGATCAACTGCACGATTGCCGTTGTATGGCCCGCTTATGGTGTTTCGGACTTAGCTCAACTGTCTCGTGGGTTATTGTGGTGGTGGCGGAGGGACTCGAACCCACGACTCTGCGGATATGAGCCGCAGGCTCTGACCAACTGCGCTACGCCGCCACCATAACTTTCCAAACGGATAGGAGGTCATGGCTCACGCCGATTTCTAGTCGCCTCCCTTTCGGTGATCTAGTTGGGCGTCCGCTTGAGAGGTTTCTCAAACCAGTGCTCTCTGGGCACCACCTTGGGTTGCGCCGGATCGACGATGTACGAGGGAGTCATGATCTGCACGTTGTATTCGTTGAACACGTCCAGCACGCTGTGATGGAGTCCGGTATAGAGCCGAAACATCTCGGAAGGTTTGTGGCAGTAGACATTCAGCTCGTGTTGACTGCGTAATCGCCTAGGAATTGCTGAAGAATGAAAGGAGCCGGGTCGTGTGGCAGACCAGGGGTGTGCGCTCGGCCGCCAAAAGGAGCATCGCCTCGACCTGACGCCAAGGGGGTCTCATACCCGATGCCGACAGTGGTGTGCAGAAGGAGACCCTGCTGACGCGCGAGCGACGTATAGTTAGTGATGTTGGGCTCTGGGTCACCATTAGGCCGATCTCGATCACGTCGCCCATGAGATCGCCGACTTTAGTTCGGTCGCCGACGTGAAACGCGCGCCTGTAGGTCATCGTGCAGCCCGCTATGATGTTGGCAAGGAATGATGATGAATCGAGCGGAAAAAGTACGCCTATGAAGATGGTGATGCCCTTGAACCCTGGATTTTGAGGTAGCGGTTCCGCAACGTCTATCGCAGAGCCGGGATCGGCGCAGCGCTCTCAGCCTGCGAGCGATACAAAATTTGTCAGGTGATAGCCACCCCAGATAAATCCCTTGGGGTCGACCGCCAGATCGAGTGAGCCAAATGGCAGGCTGAACTGGCGAGCCTAAGGTCAACTTCCTTTCCATCGTTAGTAGCAAGTCCTAAGGCCACGCTTCGATTGTATAGGTCAACCGCAAGTCGGAAACGCGGATCATATTCTCCTGGAGCGTTAGCCGCGTCGGGCGGGAAGAGAAAGCCGTACGCATAGGCCGCTGACGCAAGATAGTAATGATTGGTTTCGCGCCTCTTGGGCGTATGCAAAGGAGAGTTCAGCGAGGGCAAACAGCCGTTCGCGCTCGTCAGGGTGGCCAAGCCCGGAATACAATTCCCCCAGAGCCCTTCGCGGATCGTCACGGAAGAAGAGCTGGGCAAGCCCCGGTGCGCTCCAGTACCTGCTTCGAATATTCGCTCGGTTTGTCGGTCGAAAGAATGTTTGCGTTCAGTTCGCGATAGGCAGCTTGCTCGTCAAGCCGCTCGACTCCAACCGGAGTTGCGCATCCGTTGGAGAAAGAACGATGATTGCAATCCCGACCGCCCAAGCGTCAATGATCTTGTAGGCGACATCGGGGAGCTGCTCGGACCTTCCTTTGGAAGGCGATCCGAGCTGTGTTTTATGGCCAGTGTGAGTGTCCTTTTGGATCGCGTCGCATCGACGATAGTTCGGGGTGGAGCCAAGATGTGCGGCTATCGCTTCTCCATTTTACTAAGCCTCTAAGGCGTAGGCATTTTTGTCGTGTCGGCTGAGGTCGAGGCCCAGATGCTCGGCGTCATCATCTTTCCCATCGGTTGATTAGCGCCGAACAAAATTTCAGAAGATATAATTCTCCTTCGACGGCAGGATCAACCGCACGCTGCCGCTGTATAAGCCTGCCGCTGTATGGCCCGATCATGGTGTTTGGGACTCAGTTCGACAGTCTTGCGGATTATTGTGGTGGCGGCGGAGGGACTCGAACCCACGACTCTGCGGATATGAGCCGCATGCTCTGACCAACTGAGCTACGCCGCCACCGGAGAACCGCTAAGACTAGCCTGACCGGAAGGACCGCGAAAGGGTTGTCAGCGCAGCGGAATCGCACGCGATTTCACCTGGCGGCTGCCGCGATCCACCTGATACAGCGCCCCTTCGCTGAACTCCACGCAAGTGAGCTTGCCCCCATAGACCAGACCCGTGTCGATTCCCAGCTTGTAGGGCAGATCGATCATGACCCCCCGCATCGGCGTGTGACCGAACACAACCGTCGCGTCGATGCGGTGCGGATTGAAGATGAATTCCTGCCTGATCCAGAGCATGTCCTCGGTCTGCTGTTCTTCGAGTTGCAGCAGCGGCGAGATGCCCGCGTGCACGAACAAAAACGGCGGGCGCAGGTAATTGATGCTGAGCCGTTTGTAGAAATCTACATGGCGCGGCGGAATGTGGTGGATTGCCTCGGGCAGGTTGTCTTCCTTGAGACCGTAGCTTTCCATCGTCGCGACGCCCCCGTTGAACAGAAACGACTCGCCGTAGTGACCCGGCAATCCCAGGAACGAGAGCATCATGTCTTCGTGATTGCCCTTCAGGAACACCGTCTCGGCTTTGGTTCTCTCGAGATCGAGCGCAAGCTCGATAACGTCGCTGGAGGCCGGCCCGCGATCCACGTAATCTCCGACGAATACCACCGTATCCCCGTCCCTCGGCGCGATCGCTTTGAGGATAGAGTCCAATTCGTCGGCGCAGCCGTGAATATCGCCGATCGCATACAGGCGGCCCGAGGCTTTATGTCGCTTGTCAGACACGGGTTGCAAGCTTGGTGGTCAATCCTCGACGTCATCCCTGGCGGATAGAAGCGCGCGGATGGCTTCCGGATCGCCCAGCAGACGATGCATGGCACTGTACGGATTGACCCGTCCCGCGCCTACTTCCTTCATGATCTCCGGAGCCCGGCCGTCCTTGAGCGCCCGTCCGGCGCGCTCGTCCAGCTCCGCAGTGAAAATTTCCACGAACTCACGACGGCGCCTCTCGGCTTCGCGCTCCGCATCAACATGCTCAGCCAGATACTGACGATGTTTGTCTATTGCGCCCACCAGCAAATCAATCCCTTTGTCGGCGGCCGCCTGCGTCATGATAACCGGCGGACGCCATTCCGCGCCCGCGGGTCGTAGATGCACGTTCAGTTCGAGCTCCGCCTTGATGCGATCCGCGCCTTCGCGGTCGGCCTTGTTGACCACGAACACGTCGGCGATCTCATTGAGCCCGGCTTTCATCACCTGCACCGAGTCGCCGCCTTCGGGCACCGTCACCACCACGGTGGTATCTGCCAGATCCATGACCGAGAGTTCGGTCTGCCCAACGCCGACGGTCTCAATTACGATTATATCGTGACCGAAAGCATCCAGCAGCTTCACGATCTCTCGCGCGGCGCGGCTTAGTCCGCCATGGCTGCCGCGCGACGAGAGGCTCCGGATATAGACGGAGGAATCTTTGTAATGATCTGTCATCCGCACCCGGTCGCCGAGCACCGCCCCGCCGGAAAACGGACTCGATGGATCGATTGCCAGCACCGCCACTCGTTTTCCGAGCGCGCGATACTTGACGATCAGCCGGTTGACCAGCGTCGATTTGCCGGCGCCCGGAGGTCCGGTGATCCCGATGACCTGGGCGTGGCCGGTCAAGGGATAGACTCGTTCGATGATCGCGCTGGTCTCCGGTGCGCGGTTTTCCACCAGTGTGATGAGCCGCGCCAGCGCATTGCGATCGTGATTGGCAAACTGCTCCAGACGCTGTTCCAGCCGGGAATTGACTGGGCGAGTCGGGGTCGAATTTGGGGAGGTTCCTGGCGTGCGCGCGGACATAGGATATGGTCTTCTGATCATAGCTGCACGAGTCGAAGGCAAGCAACGCTCTCTGCCGTAGCGAAGATGGCGTTGTGTTCCCTTTTCCGGCGCCTTAGTCTGGTTGTCGGATGAAGCCGCCGGATCTCTACACCGATTGGAAGGTGGTTGCCGGAATCGCGCTGGTTATCCTGGGGGCAGGCAACTGGTTCATCGGGCTCAGCCGCACGCGGCAATACGGTCAGATGATGGCGGCGGCGGAGCATGCCGCGGCGGCGACCGACTATCGCAGTTTTGACGAACTCGATGCGGGGACCGGGCCCGCGGTGATTGAGCCGCTGACGCCGCGTCAGCGTCAGCTCTCCTACGCGACCGCGCGGGTGGACTTTTATCACGCGACTTTTCTCACCGGCCAGGTGCTGGTCCTGGCGGGCGTCCTGCTTGCGCTGATCGGATTCATTTCGGTGATCCAGCGCGATGCGCGCTCAACGCTGCGCGGCGCGAATTCGCCCGGCGCCAGATCGGACGACTGAGGGCGTCACCGCCGATGGTCAAGCTGCTCGCCGAGTTTGCTCCGGGCAAGATCAACTTGTGCCTCCGGATCACCGGCAAACGCGCCGACGGATATCACGAACTGGATTCGATTTTCCTGCCGATTACGTGGAGCGATATCGTTCGCATCGAGACTCGCCCTGCGGACGTGCCGCGCGTGAGCCTGCGCTGTGATGAGGCCGCGTTAAACGACTTGCAATCCAACCTGGCCTCCCGCGCGGCCGGTGCGTTCATGCGCGAATTCGAGATCGCGGCCGAAGTGCTCGTCGATCTGCGCAAACGAATCCCGATCGGCGCCGGCCTCGGCGGCGGATCGAGCGACGCCGGAACAGTGCTGCGCATGATGGCCGCAATCTTTGGCGTCTCATCTCCGGCGCGCGTTGCTGCGCTCGCGCTCCAGCTCGGCGCGGACGTGCCATTTTTCCTCGACCCGGGACCGGCTCGCGTGCGCGGCATCGGAGAGGTAATCGAGCCGCTCACCACGATGGTGCGACTCAATCTGGTGATCGCGGTGCCCAACGTAAAAGTGCCGACCGCAAGAGTCTTCGCGGGGTTAAGACGCGGAGGCTGGAGCGGTCCCCTCGCAGACTCCGAAATACCGTCTATCCTCTCCGGAAGGATTTCCGCGACTCAGGCGATGAACGATCTCGCCAAGCCTGCGATGGCCTTGTTTCCGGACATCGCCAAGCTTAAAGCGTTACTTGAAGAAGAAGGAGCGCGAGTTGCCGCCATGTCCGGCAGCGGCGGCGCGGTTTTCGGACTCTACGACGATGTGCCGACTGCCCAAGCGGCCGCGCTTCGAATTCGCGCTCGTGCGCCCGACGCTTTGGTGCAGTCGGTCGTGACTACCAGCCTTGCGGAGCTGCGCAGTTCCACTTTTTCTACAGAGTCCGCTTAGTTCCTGTTGATGAGACCCGCGCGCCCGCATTGACAGGTAAAATAGGCCTCAATAACATCGCAATCCCGCATATTAGTCGCGGCTTACGCGGGTTTTCCGGGCACGAAACCTAGTCAAGACTGCTCTTACTGGATCCGCAAAAGCCGGAGTGCGTTTTGGGGGCGGCGGGCGGCTGAATCGCCCGCGGACAGCGTTGGTTGAGCAGGGGATTGAGAGAACGACGACCGGGACGCGAAGGAAATATTGTTCTCAACAACCTGCGAAGAGGATGGCTGCCTCCCTTTGGTTCTTCCCCTGCGGGGGACTACCGGGGGGCGGTGTAAGTCCTTTGTCGGCGGCTGGTTAGGGCCCAGTGCCAAGGCGCGTGGCGGGTGATTTTCTCAGGCTTCGATGCGCATGCGCTGGGCGGTCGCCAAGCTGGTAAGGCACCAGGCTTTGGACCTGGCATTCGAAGGTTCGAATCCTTCCCGCCCAGCCAACTGATGATTTGCCGCCGAGTGCGAAGGGGAGACCGCGGGTAGATCGCAGAATCTAGAGATGGCAGACAAAGCCAAAGACGCATTGGAAATTTTCACCGGTACTTCCAACCCGGCGCTGGCCCGCGAAGTCTGTGAGCATCTCGGAGAGCGTCTCGGCGAAGCCGAAGTGGGGCGCTTCCCGGATGGCGAGGTGATGGTCGAAATACACGAGAACGTTCGCGGCGGCGACGTGTTCGTTATCCAGTCGACCTGTTCGCCTCCGAATGAGAGCCTGATGGAGCTGCTGCTGGTGATGGATGCCCTGCGGCGAGCTTCGGCGCGGCGCGTCACCGCGGTGGTTCCCTACTTTGGTTACTCGCGGCAGGATCGCAAGGTCGCCTCGCGCGTACCGATCAGCGCCAAGCTGGTCGCCGACCTGATCACCACCGCAGGCGCCTCGCGGGTCGTGACGGTTGACCTGCACGCCGGGCAGATTCAGGGGTTCTTCAACATTCCGGTCGACAATTTGTATGCGATGCCGGTGCTGATCAGCTATCTGCGCAAACGCCTGGATGAGAAGAAGATCAGCGTCATCTCGCCCGATGCCGGCGGCGTGGAGCGCGCGCGTGCTTTCGCAGGGCGGCTCAACGCCAACCTCGCGATTATCAACAAGCGCCGCAGACGCGCGAGCGAGGTTGCCGAAATGCAACTGGTCGGTGAGGTGCGCGATTCCGTGGCAGTGCTGGTCGATGACATGATCGACACGGCTGGCACCATCACCGAGGCGGCGAAAGTGGTGGCGAACGCGGGTGCCAGCGAGGTGTTCGCGGTGGCGACCCATCCAATTCTTTCCGATCCCGCCTGCGAGCGCCTAAACAAATCGAATATCGTGGAAATTGTCACAACCAACAGCATCCTGCTGCGCCCCAAGGTCCAGATGGAGCTGAAAAAGCTCAAGGTGCTGTCGGTGGCGACGCTTATAGCGGAAGCCGTGAAACGCATTCATAATGAGGAGTCGGTCAGCTCGCTGTTCAACTAGGCGAGCCGGATACGGAACCAATCGATGGACACTGGTGAACTGAATTGTGAAAAGCGGGCAGTAAAGCCCCGCAGTACGATAACGGCGCTTCGCCGCCAGGGCCGCGTGCCGGCAGTGCTCTATGGCCCCAGCTCGCCGCCGACGCCGGTCTCGGTGAATGGCAGCGAGGTGCGCGATCGCCTCTCAGCCGCGTCGCATGCGCGAATCGTGCGACTCAAGTCGGGCGCGTCCGATCTGGACGGCCGCCATGTCATCTTCAAGGAAGTGCAGCGCGCACCGGTCTCCGGGGCGGTGCTCCACGCCGATCTCTACGAAGTCGACCTCAAGCGCGCGATCCAGGTCGAAGTGCCGCTCAAGTTCACCGGCCGCGCGCGCGGCGTCGCCGACGGCGGCATCCTGCAGCCACTGGTGCGGGCAATGACCGTGGAATGCCTGCCGCTGGAAATTCCCGAAGCGATCGAGATTGACGTGACCGAACTCGGCGTGCACGACGTTATCCACGTGTCCGCGGTGAAAGTCCCCGGCAACGCGCAGCCGATTTTCGATCAGGACTTTGCGGTAGTTTCGGTTCTGCCGCCGACCGTCGCCGAGGCCCCTACCCCGCAGGCTGCTGCCGTCGAAGGTGTGCCGGAGGAGGGTGCGGCGCCCGCCGAAGCTGCAGCCGCCGGCGCGGCAGCACCCGCCGAAGGAGGGCCGAAAGAGGGCGCTGCCCCGGCGGCCGCTGCCGCGGGTGGCGCCGCCAAGAAGGCCGAGCCGGCGGCGAAGAAGTAAACCACGCGCGCGCAACGCCGCACGTGGAACCGAGAGGAGTCCGCGTACGCTCGACGGCGCGCGCGGCGGGTGGAGGAGCCGTGGTGAGTTTCGCTCATCTGCACGTCCATACACAGTTCAGTCTGCTCGACGGCGCCAACAAGATCGGCCCCCTGCTGGAGCACGCCAAGGGGTCCGGTATGGAAGCGATGGCGATTACCGACCATGGCAACATGTTCGGTGCGGTCGAGTTCTACCAGAAGTCAATCGCCAACGGCATCAAGCCGATCATCGGCTGCGAGGCATACCTCGCGCCCGGCAGGCGCAGCGATCGCACGCAGGCGCCCCGCGGCGACGACATCGATGGCGCAGGCAATTTCCATCTCATCCTCCTCGCGCGGAACCGCACCGGCTACCAAAACCTCTGCAAGCTGCTGACCAGCGCGTACCAGGAGGGACTCTATTACAAGCCGCGCATCGACAAGGAAATTCTCGCGGAGTTCTCCGACGGCCTCATCGTACTCTCGGGGTGTCTGTCAGGAGAGATTCCGCGCTGGCTGCGGCAGGGGCGCATGGACAAAGCATGCGAGGCCGCCGAATGGTACGCGAAAACCTTCCGAGATCGCTTTTACGTGGAGCTGCAGGACAACCGGCTCCATGCGCCCATCAATGGAGCGCTCCGCGACCTCGCGCGCAAGGTGGGGTTGCCATTGGTGGCCACCAACGACTGTCACTATCTCCATCGGGGCGATGCGAAGGCGCACGAGGTCCTGCTGTGCATCCAGACCGGCAAGACCATGGCCGACGAGACCCGCTGGCGTTTCGATACCGACGAACTCTACGTAAAAACGGCGGAGGAGATGGCCCAGGCATTCGGGGCTGATTCCGAAGAATTCCGGAACACCATGGAAATCGCCAGGCGGGTCGAGTTCGAGTTCGAATTCGGCAAGTTCCGCTTTCCGGTGTACCAGGCTGGGGAGCACGTGAACCTGGACGACGAAATGGAGCAACGCGCGCGCGGGGGGTTGGAGCAACGCCTCGGCGAGATCCGCGCGCGCTACGGCGAGGTCGATCCCGCCCCGTATCGGGAACGGCTCGATCGCGAACTTCCGGTTATCCGCGACATGGGGTTCTCCGGTTACCTGCTGATCGTGCAGGACTTCATGAGTTATGCGCGCGATCAGGGCATCCCCACCGGACCAGGCCGCGGCTCGGTGGTTGGATCGCTCGTGTCGTATGCGCTGGGTATCACCGAAGTCGATCCTATCGAGCACAAGCTGCTGTTCGAGCGCTGGCTGAACCCCGGCCGCAAATCGATGCCCGATATCGACTCGGACTTCTGCTGGGAGCGGCGCGACGAAATTCTGGACTACGTGCGCGGCAAATACGGGGCGGATCGCGTCGCGCAGATAATCACGTTCGGAACCATCAAGGGCAAGCAGGCAATTCGCGACGTCGGGCGGGTGCTCGGGCTCTCGTTCGCGGAGACCGACAAGATCGTCAAGCTCTACCCCGCGCCCAAGCAGGGACGCGACTTCCCGCTGAAAGATGCCCTCGACCTGGAACCGCGCCTCAAGGAAGAGCGGAGGAATCACCCGGAACTGTTTGACTACGCATTCAAGCTCGAAGGCCTGCTGCGCCACACCTCCAAACACGCAGCCGGGGTGGTGATCGCAGATGCGCCGCTTCACTCGATGGTGCCGCTGTACGTCGACAAGGAGAGCGGCGAGGACGGGTTGGCGATAACTCAGTATTCGATGAAAGGAGTCGAGGAGATCGGGCTGATCAAGTTTGATTTCCTCGCGCTCAAGAATCTCACCCTGATCAAGGACACCCTCGATCTTATCGGCGCCGGTGGCAAGGAAGTGCCCGACTTGAACCGGCTGCGGCTCGACGATGTTGAAACCTATCGATTGCTCGCGCGCGGCGACACGGTTGGGGTGTTCCAGATGGAAGGTTCGGGGATGCGCCGCTTCCTAAGCGACCTGAAGCCGACCCGCTTCGAGGACATCGTCGCGGCGACTTCGCTTTTCCGTCCCGGTCCGCTCGACGCGGTTCAGGATGGCAAGACCATGGTCCAGCACTACGTAGATCGCAAGCACGGTCGCGAAAAAGTCGAGTACGACCACCCGCTGCTGGAGCCGGTGCTCGCCGACACCTATGGTGTCATCGTCTACCAGGAACAGGTCATGCGTGCCGCGCAGGCGCTTGCCGGCTACACCCTGCAACAAGCCGACATGCTCCGCGCCGCGATGGGCAAGAAAAACAAGGCGGTCATGGAGAAGGAGCACGCCGGATTCATCGAAGGGGCCGAAAAGAACGGCCTCCCGCGCGTGCTCGCGCAATCGATCTTTGAAAAGATCGAAACCTTCGCCTCCTACGGATTCAACAAGTCGCACGCCGCCGCCTACTCGCTGACCACCTATCGCACCGCCTATCTCAAGGCGCATTTTCCGCAGGAGTTCATGGCGGCGCTCATGTCGCTCGACATGGATGATGCCGACAAGACCTACAAGAACATCGCGGCGCTGCGCGAGATGCGCATCGCGATTCTCCCTCCCGACGTGAACGAGAGCCGGGTGAAGTTTGCAGTCGCCGAGGGTGGGATTCGCTTCGGGCTGGGCGCGGTCCGCGGCGTCGGCGCGAAAACCGCCGCCGCTATCATTGCAGAGCGCGAACAGCGCGGTCGCTTCGAGGGCTTAATGGATTTCTGTGTTCGCGTCGGCGCGCAGCTGGTGAATCGGCGTGTGCTCGAGGCACTGATCAAATGCGGGGCGTTTGATTCCGGCGGCTTCACCCGCGCGGCGCTGATGGCGCAGGTCGATGATTGCCTCAAGCTTGCGCAGAAGGCACAGAGCGACGCCGAGCGCAATCAGATGGGCCTGTTCGGCGGCGCGGTAGCGTCAGCACCTGGGCCACGCCGCGAATCGGTGCGCGAGTGGGATGCGAAGGAAAAATTGAAAAACGAAAGAGAGGCGCTCGGCTTCTACATCACGGCGCATCCGCTCGACAAGTACGAACGCGTTATCGCGCGCATCAGCCGCTTGACCACTGCCGACCTTCCGGCGGCCCCCGACGGAAGCCAGGTCCAAATTGCCGGCGTAGTGCAGGCAGTCAAGCTTAAGAACAACAAGTCCGGCAAGCGCTACGCGACGTTCTCGCTGGAAGATCGAGACGGAGTGGTCGAGGCGATCGCCTGGCCGGAGACCTACCAGAAGTACGAAGCTGTAATCTCGGGCGAGGGGCCCGTGGTTGCGCGCGGCAAGCTCGATGTCGACGAGGATCGCGCGCAAATCATCCTCGATGATTTGCGGCCGTTGCATACGGCACTGCTGGATTCCTATCGCGAAGTTCGCGTGTACGCGTCGCGCAGCCGTCTCGAGAACGGGGGCCTCGATGAGCTCAAAGCTACCCTGGCGCGTTATCGCGGCAAGTCGCTGACCTACCTGCATCTGGGCCTGGACGATGGCCGCGAAGCGGTCCTACTGCTGGGCGACGGTTTCCGGGTGACACCGAGCGATGCATTCGTCGCCGAAGTAGAGAAGGTGCTCTCGCCCGGCGCAGTAGAACTTAAGTAGCATCAGCCGCTGGAATCTGCAGGTCACGGCGGATTCTCGCCAATCGGTTTCTTTCCCAGAGGTCCGATTTGATCAGCGGATGTTTTTTCGGAATTGACCCATGCCTTGGGTCTGCTACCCTCGGCCTAAGGCGACCCTTTGCCGCGGAGATTTCTGGACGATTGCATAGCGTAGCGCGTGAACAGCACGACCGCGCCGTTCTGGTCGGGGTCGACCTGGGCGGACACGCGGGAATTTCCAGCGAGGAATCACTTGCCGAACTGAAAGCTCTGGCCGAGGGTGCCGGCGCCATCGTCGAAGCCACCGTTAGCCAGCGCCTGAAGGCTCCCGATTCCCGCACGTTTATCGGCCGAGGGAAGACCGGCGAGGTTGGCGAGATTTCGCGGATGACCGACGCGACCGTCGCGATCTTTGACGACGCACTGTCGCCGGCGCAGTCGCGCAACCTGGAAAATCAACTGAAGCTGCGGGTTATCGATCGCAGCCAGCTCATCCTGGACATTTTTGCGCAGCGCGCCCGCACCCTGGAAGGCAAGCTGCAGGTCGAGATTGCGCAGCTTGCCTACCTGCAGCCGCGCCTGACCCGGCAGTGGACGCATTTGTCGCGGGTGCGCGGTGGTGCGGCAGGGGGCGGTGGAGGAGGGGTAGGCGCGCGCGGCGGTGGGGTCGGGACGCGCGGACCCGGTGAAACCCAGCTCGAAGTCGACCGTCGCCGGTTGCGTGAACGCCTCACCCGACTGCGCGCTCGCCTCAAGCATGTCGAGCGAACCCGCGACAATCAGCGGCGTCGGCGCCTGGAAGTTCCTTACCCAACCGTTGCGCTGGTTGGTTACACGAATTCCGGGAAGTCAACCCTGCTCAATGTACTCACCGGCGCGAACGTTGAAGCCGCGAACCGGCTGTTTTCGACCCTGGATCCGACGATTCGCCGGCTTAGGCTGCCTAACCGGATGACGGTCATGATTGCCGACACGGTCGGGTTTATCCATCGATTGCCGCATACGCTGGTCGAAGCGTTCAAGGCGACGCTGGAGGAAGTTCGGACTGCTGACCTGTTGCTGCACGTGGTCGACGCGAGCTCCGAACTTGCCGCCGAGCACATGGAGATAGTGGATCGCGTGCTGGAGGAAATCGGCGCCGGAGCCACGCGGCGAATCATCGTGATGAACAAGATTGACCTGATCGAGCATTCGCCGGGAACCCCGGCCGGCGCGGTAGCGATTTCCGCCCTGCGCTCCCTTGGACTTGAGCGTCTGCTGGACCGCATCGGCCGCGAGCTCGGAATAACGCGCGAGGAGGTGGCAGTGACGATCGCCGCCAATCGCGGAGATCTGATTGCGATGGCGCGGCGGGAGGGCGAAGTGATAAGCGAAGAGTATCGAGACGGCGTGGTCGCGATGCGCGTGCGGGTGAGCCCCCCGGTTGCAGGGCGATTGCGCAAAGCGGATCTGGCCGAGGCCTGGCAGTCCCGTGACTTGCGATGGCCGTAGCTTCGCCTCATAAACCGGCTCCGAGGGACACTGGCGCTCCCACCCTTCGGGGACTGCTCAACGTTCCCAACTTCCTGACCTTGTGCCGGGTGGGTTCGATTCCCCTCTTCCTTTCGTTTTTGAGCCGCCATCAATACACGGAAGCACTCTACGTTTTCGTGGCCGCCGCATTGACCGATGCTCTGGATGGGACGGTCGCGCGGTGGTTCAATGCGCGCACCGAAATCGGCGCCTTCCTCGATCCCTTTGCGGACAAGCTGATGCTGGTTTCCGCGTTTGTGGTTTTGACCGTGGAACAGGATCTGCCCGGTTGGCTGCTGGGCGTGGTGGTCATCCGCGATGTGGTGGTCGTGGGCGGCTACCTGATGCTCGCGTTTTTTACCAGCGAGCGAATGCCGGTAAGACCAAGCTACCTCGGGAAACTGAGTACCGTCCTTCAGCTCGCCTGCGTAGTCGCTACCCTGCTTCGGATGGGAGTGGAGTGGTCGAATTACTGGTACGGGCTGCTTTACCTGACCGTAGGAATCACGGCCCTCTCGGGTGTCCACTATTCGTACCGTGGTCTGGTTTGGCTAGGCTCCCGCGAACCGGAGATGTTCAGCTGATACCCCGGTCTCTCCTCCGGCCCCAAATTCCGTGGGGGAGCGAGAGGTCAATCGAACCATTGCCAAGTACCCAGAGAGGAAAACCCTCCACGCTCTCACGCTCACCCGGTGGTCCTCAGCATGCTGCAGCTAACGCGAAGCTGAAATGGGTTGACCAGCGAACCATCCGTTTTTCCTCCCGGAATCGTGGCGAGGTCGGCGCGTGACGTTCGTTCTTTCCGACCAATTTCGCTCCGAAACCGCGATTCGGTTGATCGCGGCGGTTATGGTGTTCGCGGCGATAGCCCTGGCTGAGGGCGCGATGCCGCGGCGCGACCGTTCCTTCTCACGACGCGCTCGGTGGCCTGCGAACCTCGCAATCGTAGTGATCAACAATTTTACCGTACGAATTTTGCTTCCCATCACCGCGATCGGAGCCGCACTCGTCGCCGAACAGCGCGGGAGCGGATTACTCAATCGGATCCCGCTGCCAGGCGCGATCGCGCTCGTGATGGCTGTGATCGCGCTTGATCTGGCGATCTATTTGCAGCACCGAGTGTTTCACGCGGTTCCCGTGCTGTGGCGAATTCACCGCATGCACCACGCAGACCTCGACTTCGACGTAACTACCGGTCTGCGATTTCATCCGCTGGAGATCGTCATCTCGATGCTCATAAAGATCGGCATCGTGCTCGCAATCGGTGCCTCAGCAATGGCGGTGCTGGCGTTTGAGGTGCTATTGAACGCTACCTCGATGTTCAACCATGGCAATGTGGGAATTCCCGAAGAGACCGATCGATGGCTTAGATGGATCCTCGTAACCCCCGACATGCATCGTGTCCAT
This sequence comes from Thermodesulfobacteriota bacterium, assembly GCA_046728175.1. Lineage (GTDB taxonomy): Bacteria > Desulfobacterota > Binatia > Binatales > Binataceae > JAFAHS01. Next base: position 63,458 of record JBKPEA010000049.1, read on the forward strand.
CATTCCATCGTGCGAGCGGAAACCAATAGCAACTTCGGCTTCAACCTACCCTGGTGGGACTACCTGATGCGGACATATCGGGCTCAGCCTGCTGCCGGTCATTTCGGAATGACCATCGGCATAGACCAGTTCCGCTCGAGCGAAGAGCTGAACCTGATGCCTTTGCTGACCCAGCCGTTTCGCGGCGTGGCCGGTGGGTATCCGACGTGGACAAAACTGCCCCGGTAATGCACAAGAGGGCCCACTTCATCTCATCATGAAGCAAGGCTGCCCGGCGATCATATCGCGTCTGCGACTTGAGCCATCGCGGCTAACCACGTCGGCGTTTCACGACCGAGCCGTCGAAGCGCCCACTTCAGCGTCACAAGCAGCTGACTTCTCTGAAATGCCCGCAACCTGGGGAGACCCGGCAGCTCCGGAAGCCAGGCGCGGTCTGCGAAAAACGCCGCGGCGACGCAAACCGCCGCCTCCATGATTTTGGGGTCCAATGGATGAACCTCCCGGTACCAGTCAAGAATGGTCTCGGGATCAAGCGGCGACTCAACTGCGATACTCTGGATGAAGAAAGCTGCGTCGAACTCCGGTGGCCCGGCAACTGCCTCCGCCCAGTCGACCAAATACAGCCGCCCGTTCTTCCATCGCAGATTGTCCGACCGTGCATCGGTGTGCAGGAGTTGCGGTGGTGCGGGTGTCGTCAGGAGCCTGCTCGAGACGGATCTCAACAAGGGACCATTCCGTGCAAACCATTCGGCGGCCTCGGGGGCCAGGTCGCCCGCGACCGCCGCTCTCTCCATTCGAGAACTGCGGTCGTTCGTCCAATTTCAGAGAAGTCCTGGATCGGTCAGCCATTCGGACGGACGCTTCAGCCAATCCGGCAGGGCGACTCCCCGGTTGGTCGCGTGAAATCTCGCAAACGACTGCACGATTGATCGGGTGATGGGCCCGGTCCATGGAGGGACGCTCTTGGGGCCGAGATCCTCGAGGATCAATACGTCCCAATCCTCGCGGGTGAAGTGCCCATAGACGGATGGCGACCATGCCCGGATCTGCTCGTGTAACTCGTGGTACACGCGGAGTTCGCGCGCGAAGGCCGCGCGCATGAACTCGCTCGCGTCCGGCGAACGGCCTTTGAGAAAAGCGCGGCGACCATCCGCCAGGCGCAACCGGAAGGTAGGCGAAGGTCCATAGCCTCCCCAAACTCTTCGGCCAGCAATTACCTCTGCCCCAAGAGCTTCGCTGGTCGCCCTTCGAATCGAAGGTGGAATTTCACGCCATGCCGGCTTGGGCTCGACCCCGGTCCGCACGGCTGGTCAGTAGGGCTCCGTCAGTTCCCTGATACCGACGGCACGTTCATTCCGTAGGCTACTTTCAAATCGTCACCCTGGAATGGATAAACGTGAACCATCCAGCCAAACGCCAGCGGAATGAAACTACCGCCAGCGCCCTCGCACGAGGCCAAGTCGTGAATCTTGCCTTCAAATCCGAAGCGCCCGTCGGCCATGAAGCCAACCCGATGGTCCAGATCGAGCGCTTCAGGATTCGCCGCGACCGGGAGGGTGCCCGCCAGATCGGTTCGATCCGCGCCGATCTTGTCGTGCAGCAAGTCCGTCAGGGTGATTCCCCTGGGCAGACAGATATCAACGTGCTCGTGCCACCGCGCGACACTTAAGGGTACGAGGGCGTTGAGCTGATCGCGGGTATAATATGCGGGCGCGCTATACATCGCGCCCACCAGTACGTAATCGTCCTCGCCCTTCTTGACGTAAAGCAGAGCACCCGGGCGTTCGGGATCGAAAAGACCCCGATATTCCCGGATGGAAGCGTCATAGTCCGTGAAGTGATAAACCTCCTGCGGCACCGACGGCAGAAAGATTCGAAATCCCTGGACGAGTGCCGCCCGGTAGTCGCGATAAGGGGCCAGCGCGCGCCGCAAGGTTACGAGCAGCGTCCGGGCGCGCTCGTCATCCTGCGGTGTCTGCGGACGCAGATCCGTCATCCTCATGTGCTCGCTCATGTGCATGTGCGAGCCCATCGCGTTGGGGGCGCTGCTCAGATTGCCCATCGCGCTCATGTCGTGAGCGAACGCGGGCGCTGCAGCCGTCAGTAGTATCACCAGGCCCGCACAGCTGATGTTCCTCATCTGAAGCTCCGTGTAGCTCACCTCGTTTTGTGATCCGGACGCAGGCGCACATGCGTCAGCGAGGGCAGTTCGCGGCGTACACGCTCCTGGTATTCGAGATCGATCGGTGCAACTACCACTCCTTCCTGGTCGGCGGCACGCGCCAGCACCCGTCCCCAGGGATCGACGATCATCGAATTACCGTAATCGCTGAAACCATGGGCGTTTGGCCCGAATTGTGCCGGTGCGACTATGTACACCTGGTTCTCAATCGCACGCGCGCGCAGCAAAGCCTCCCAATGAGCTTCGCCGGTTGGGAAAGTGAACGCGCTGGGCACCGTGATTATCTGTGCACCGCCGAACACCAGGGAGCGGTACAATTCGGGGAACCGGATGTCGTAACAAACGGTAAGGCCGATCTGGCCGATCGCAGTCGAGACGCTAACGACCTCGGTGCCCGCCAGCTTCGCATCCGATTCGCGGATCGTGACCCGTCCGGGAAGGTCGACATCAAACAGATGAATCTTTCGATATACCCCCAACAGCGAGCCATCCGGGCCGAACAGCGTCGACGTGTTGTAATTGCACGGCTGACCTTCGGCAAGCTCGGTGATTGATCCCGCAACCAGGTGGATGCGGAGATCGCGTGCCAACGCTGCCATGCGCCCGAGCGACTCGCCGGCGAGCGATTCGGCCGCGGCACGTTCATCGGCCCGCCTGCCGCGCCAGTTGAAAACCTCGGGCAGCGCCACCAGGTTTGCGCCCCGTGCCGCCGCCAGACGCACCAGGCGTTCCGCGCGCTCAAGATTCGCGCTCTTGTCCGGCCCGGCGGACACCTGGATCGCAGCAGCGAGGTAAGTCATCGAGCGGTTCCCCTGAACAAGTTGCTTACTTACGGCTCCGCATCAAACCGTGAGTAATGGTGTCATAGAAGCTCACTCTGAGAAATGCTGAATCTACCCCAAAGCGAGGTTTCGCCTATCTTGAGCGACCGCCACGTCGGACCCGAGAGCGATAGATTCGACTTCATCTCAGTACCGAGGAACCGCAGGATCTGCGGCGACCGACCATGCATCGATCCCACCGGTTAAATTGATCGCACGTTGAAAACCCATCCGCGCTAGGTAAATCGCTACCTGCGCGCTCCGGATCCCATGATGACAGACGATTATCGTCTCGCGATCCGGATCGAGTTCGGACATACGCGCTGGAATCTCGCCCATCGGGATATTGGTCGCATCGGGAAACGCGGCGAGCGCCACTTCCTCAGGTTCGCGCACGTCCAGGATAAATGGCCGCTCGCCCCGATCGATCCGTGCCTTCAGGTCGACGGGTCTGATTTCATCGACAGCGGACATGCGCCGATGATTACATCCCTGCTGCGGCCGCGACGCTACTGGACGATAGCGTCCGGGTAGAGTTCTACCTTCGCGAAATTCGGCAGCATCGGTGTGGGGATCGAAAATGTGAACTGATCGCTGCTGCCCGGAAGGAGCGGATCGAAATGAGGCGTTTCGCTGAGAAGACGTCTCACGTCTTCATCCTCGCCCAGGCTGGCGGCCTTCATATTGTAGATGGTCTCAGCGTGGAGGATTTTTCCCTTGGCATCTTCGAAACTGATGACCATCCGCACGTAGCTGACCGGATGTGCTGTGATGTTGGTCACATCGCCGGCGACCACCAGGTTGGGCGGCATGCAACACGACCGCATTATGGAATCCTTGGTAATTACGACCTTTACGTCCTTGGAAGGGACCACCTTGGTGGCCGGATGATCATAGTAGGCCTTGCGCAGAGCGTCCTGCCTGGCCGTCTCCGAGTCCTGAAGCGGCACTTGTGCGCCCGCGAAAGCAATACTCGCAAGTCCAGCTCCGAGCGCCAGTATCGCAGCCACAGTGGCGAGTTTCTTCATGGTCACCCTGTGTTTAAATCTAGGTCGGCATTATCAGGAATGTCAACGTGATATTAATCAAAGCGTGGCACTACCGATTAACCCATCGAAGGACGGGAATTTCATGGCGATTGCGCTCGAGGAAGCGCTAAAGGGCGCCGAGGAGGGGGAGGTCCCGGTGGGGGCAGTCGCGGTCGTCGGTGCCCAGATTGTGGCACGTGCTCACAATCGACCCATCGCCCTCGTTGACCCCACCGCACACGCTGAAATTCTTGCATTGCGCCAGGCTGCCCGCGCTGCCCACACATATCGCCTAACCGAAGTCACCTTATACGCGACACTGGAGCCATGCGTTATGTGCGTGGGCGCGATGGTCAATGCCCGGGTGGGGCGGCTGGTCTACGGCGCCCGCGATGAGAAGGCCGGTGCGCTGGGTTCGGTTTATGACATTGGGCGCAACGGTGTGCTGAATCATCGCATCGAAGTCACCCCCGGCGTGTTGGCGACCGAATGCGCCCGGCTGTTGCAGGAGTTCTTTCAGTCGGCGCGGGGCCGATCGGCTTGACCGCAGGAGCCGGTCCCGGTCTGATGGGTGTTAGAAATCAGGAACTCGGATGGATCAGCGCCTGGACTACGTAATCGATTGCGACTCTCACGTGATGGAACCGCCCGACCTCTGGGAGAAATACATCGAGCCGCGGTTTCGCGAACGTGCGATTCGGATTGCGACCGACGCGGACGGTTTCGAAACGCTGCTGATCGACAACCAGCCGCTGCTCAGGGGGGTTCTGGCCGGACTAGGCGGCGCCAATCTGCCGCGCCAATCGTTGTTCGTACCCGGCCGGGTCAGATACGCGGAGGGGTGCCCACCGGCGAGCTACTTGCCCGAGGAACGCGTCAGGCTGCTGGACGAATGGGGCGTCGATGCGGGCGTGCTGTTTCCGACCGTCGGAATTCTGTGGGATGTCCCGGAAAACGATCTCGCTTCCGCCTATGCTCGCGCCTATAACGACTGGATCCATGACTTTGCATCGGCTGCGCGCGGCCGTGTGATTCCGATTGCGCATCTGGCCTTACAGGATCCGGTCGCCGCGCTCGGCGAGTTGCGTCGCTGCCTGAAGCTTGGCTTCAAAGGAATCTTCCTGGCGCCCGAGCCGATCAACGGACGCCGCTTTTCACATCCCGATTTCGACCCGATCTGGCGCGAGTGCGAGGAAGCGCAGATCCCCGTTTGTCTGCACGTGATTGTCCGCTTCAACCGCGGACCGGGTCTGTTGGGGAATTTCTACCAGCCCGGTGATTTTCGCGCCGTCTATGGCTTCGCGCTCGGGGGATTCGCGCAGGTCGTGCCGGCCGTCATGACGATGGTGGCCGACGGACTCTTCGATCGCTTTGCTCGGCTCAAGGTTCTGTGCGTCGAGGCGGGATGTGGATGGGCACCGTACATCATGGACCGGATGGATCAGAAGTACGAGTTGCTCGGATGGAGCTTCCCAACCAGGCTGAAGCCCTCCGACTATTTCCGGCGCAACATTTGGGTAGTCGCGGAGCCCCAGGAACGAACCATCGGGTCGGTGATGGATTTACTCGGTGAAGACCGGGTGTTGTGGGGTTCGGATTTTCCGCATATTGATTCCAATCTCGAGGCGTCGCAACTGATTCGTGCCAGCGCCGACGCCCTGAGCCGGGACCGCCAGCGTAAACTGCTCGGCGCCAATGCGCGATCAGTTTTTCCGCTGTGAGTCCTTTTTTACATCCCAAGGACCGCGAATGGCGAGTGAGAAAGCCAAAGAGAACAAGGCTCTGATCGCCACCTGTGTGGCGTGCAACAAGGCGGTTTCGACCGAAACCGCCGTCAGCCTGACGGGAATCGAGGACGGGCGCCGCAAACCTTTCGTCGTTTGCCTTCCGTGTGCGAACCAAGGTTGGCGTCCCCCGGGATTCGCGGGCGTTTACACGGTACGCTCGGGATAGAAAACGCGTCCCTTCTAGGCAGGGCGTGTCAACTACCTGGGCGTGCTTGCTCGCCGCCGAGCGAACTTACCTCATATCTGCGCAAGTCGTGCTCGATAGCCGAGAAAACCACTTGGGCCCCGGTGAGCGGAAATGCTCTTGCTCGACGAGCTGCAATCAACGGCTACGGCCGGCGAGCTCCCGCTATCTCTCCGCGCAAAAGGACAATGACGCTGCGAGAGTGCGGTTGCAGGATTTCAATCCGACTTTGAGCTGCTCTCTTTTCTAGTCCGCGCAACGATCAGGTTGGGTCGCAGTCGAGGCAACGGTTGGGGACCGACCCAACAACCCCCACCGCGCTAAAAATTGTACATCCGTCTGGCTTGTTCCCGCAGCGCAGAGCGGAAATCCGGATGCGCAATCGCGATCAACTCGTTGGCTCGATCGCGAAGCGTTTTCCCCTTGAGCGATGCGATCCCATACTCGGTCGCCACATAGTGCACGAAGGTGCGCGGCGCGGTGAGCACGCTGCCGGGCGCCAGGCTCGAGACAATCCGCGAGACCCACTGGCCCTTAACCATCGAACTCGAAGGAGTGACCAGGATAGTCTTGCCACCCGCGAGACATGCACCGACCACGAAGGCGGTCTGCCCGCCCGTCCCCGTATACATCGTCGGTCCGATCGATTCGCTGTCCGCTTGCCCGGTGAGATCAACCGACAGAGCATTATTGATTGAAATCAGTCCTTCTTCGCGCGCGATGGTGCGGATGTCGTCGGTGAAATTGAAGTCGTAAAGCTGAAAGCGCGGGTTGCCATCGATATATTCCAATTGCTCGCGGGGCGTCAGCGGCGCGATACCGCTCCCCACCACCAGCCCAGGGAACAACTTCTTGTATTTTCCGGTAAGCACCCCATCGCGCACCAGCGGTGCCGCATGATGCGGGATGATCTCGGTTTGCATCCCGAGGTCGTGGTGGTTTGCGAAGTGTGACATGATCGCACCCGACATCGAACCGACGCCGATCTGAATCGACGCGCGATCCGGCACCAGCTCCTTGGCAACCATCGCGCAGACGGTATCGATTACCTTTTGCTCCTCCTCCGCGGGCCGCGGCAGAGCGATCTCCGGCAGCGTGATCGTGCGCTCGACGAACCAATCGACTTCCGAGATGTGAATCTGGTTGTCACCGCCGACCCGGATGAAGTTCGAGTCGAGCTCCGCGATCACCAGGTCGGCGTTGCGCGCCAGCAGCTTCGACATGATCTGCACTTCGCCGAAATTCAGGTAGCCGTCCCGGTCGGGCGGCGACACCGCCATGATGTAGACGTTGAAGTTCTCCATCGAAGGAGGCAAATGACCATCCCGGTAATAAGCGACCGGAGCAAAATCCGCTCGCCCGGCCGCGTACAGATTGCGGTCGTATGGCGAAACGTAGTGCGATTGGAGATGGAACCGTTCGCCCAGACCGGGCAGGTTCCAATCGAATGCGGCGGCGCTGTGGTAGATGAGGACGTCCTCGGTCTCCATCAACCGTCCGGCCAGCGCGGTACACAGCATCAGGGGCGTTGCCTGCGCGATCGACAGGCAAACCCGATCACCTGATTTAACGTGCGAGACGGCCTCGTCGGGCTGGATCAGGCGCGCCCCCAACTGCGCGCGCCAGTCTGGCGTGTGATTATTCCGCGGCGCGGTCGCCATTATGCGGCCGCTGCTGACTGGGTCGGGTCGACGCCCAATTCGCGCAGAAAACCGGCCGTGCGATCGTTGAGCAGGCCGACCTTCTGCATGTTGGTGACAATGGTCTGATGCATCTCACGGCGGAACAGCTTGCGAAAATAGGCCGCGTCAGCGGAGCTGCGAGCGATCTCCTTGCGCGCGATACGAATCTCCTCGACCTCCTGCGGACTCATCCCGATGGCTTCGTAGGCTTCCTGCGGGAATTGCCCGGTCAACACCAGGTGAATTGCCTCGCGAGTGAAATCTTCGAGCTCCCGCATCTCAGACGGGTTGAGAGTCTGGATCGCATCGGGCAGGCTCAGCACCGAAAAACCCATATGGCGTGATTCGTCCGACAGGATTCGCTTGCAGATCGTGCGTAGCAGCGGATCGAGCGCGGTATCCCCCAGCATCCGAAACAACGAAACCGCGAAAGTCTCGGCGATGAGCTGCAGACCCACCGTTTTTACGAACCATTTGCCGTGCCCGAGAATGTACTCGAAGACGATGCGGACGTTTTTGGTGATCGGATAGATTTTCCCGCCGCATTTTTCCATCAGGTAGCGGCTCAGCACTTCGGCATGCCGGGCCTCATCGACCACCTGCGTGGCCTGGAAAAACTTCGCGTCGTTGCCGGGAACCATGTTGACCAATTGGCTGCATGCGAGCATCGCACCTTCTTCACCATGCAGGAGCTGCGAAAGACGCCAGCAGGAAAATTCGACATTGAGTTCGGCAAAGCGTTTGGGGCCGAGACGATTCAGCGTATTGGTGCCGTGCCCATCGACCAGTTCGTTGGCGAAAATGCCACGATCGAGGTCGACCGTCTGGGTCCAATCGATGTCGCGCGCGGCGTTCCACTGATCGCGCTTCGCGTTTTCGTACAGGCGGCGAAGATCGGGGGCTTCGGAAATGTATGAACGCTGGAAAATCGTTTCAAGGGTCGTGGGGATTCGCTCCGCTGTCTCAGCCATGTGATGATTCCTCCGCCGGTGCAGCCAGTACTGAGTGAAACTAGCAAATTTGAGCAAGTCACGAAAACCTGCCGATCGGTCGGTTGTTGCTCGTGCCACGCTCCGGCCCAATCGCGCGGGCAGAAGAAGGCGGGGTATGGTGGCGGCGCAGTTTGGCCATTCGAATTGGCGCATGGGTCGTACCAGGCACAGCATGCTCTGGAAGCCGAACGTCGTTTCGACTTTGTTCCTCCACGATTTGCTCTCGCTGTCCCCGTTGGTAGCCAATGAGGATCGGCGACCTCGAGAGCAGGAATGGTTGCGACCATTGGATCGAGCGACCGCTCCGCATGTCGCGCCGCGAAGCGAACCCTTGTGCGGTCGTGGGATGCTCGCGATTTCTTTTCCTTGACTGTGTACCTGCAAACGTAAATGCTGACCGGTTACGGAGAGGTTCGGGAGTCTGGTTTAACCGGCGTGACTCGAAATCACGTGAGCCCTCGTG
>JBKPEA010000050.1:0-70311 GCA_046728175.1 Thermodesulfobacteriota bacterium
GCGGCCCCGCTTTCATGCGCACTTCACCCCGACCTACGGCTCGTGGTTGAATCTGGTCGAGCGTTGGTTTGCGGAACTCACCAACAAGCAGATTCGCCGCGGATCGCATCGCAGCGTCCGCGAGCTGGAACGTGCGATTGCCGAGTTTCTCGAAGCGCACAATCAAGCGCCGCGCCCGTTTAAGTGGACCAAAACCGCCGACCAGATTCTCGCCAGCATCGCTCGCTTCGCTCACCGAACCGTCGAAACTCATGCCCCTTCACTTATTAAACGAACCATTGGGACAGGACACTAGCGATTTTTTTGCCCGACTACCATAAGACGCTGGCTACCAGCAGTGGGCGGCAGCACACGCGGTTCCCGTCGAACGCAGACCCAGCACAAACAGTCAGGTTTCTAAGTCAGTGAAATCTGCGTAATCTGCGGACAATGCGGCTGCGCACGCCTTTCTCAATTACGCTGTTGCTCGCGCTGGCGGGCATCGTGGGCGCCGCCGAGACCGGCAATCTCAAGCTCGATGTGCTCGGCGACATCGGCGCCGGCGCTCAGAACGCAGCCCGGATTATCGGCGCCGATGGAAAGGTCGCTGCCGAGGTCCACGCAGGTTCCTCGATCGCGCTGGCGCCCGGCGACTACAAAATGGTCCTGCCCCTGGTCGGTGGCACAATTACCAAGAACGACATCCGAATCGAACCCGGACGTACCCGGACCGTGATGATCGACAACGCCGCGGTAATGGAAGTGAACGTGAAAGATCGCCACGGCCAAGATCCCGGCTTCGGAGTGACCGTGACTTCCTCGAGCCCACCCCACTCCAAAATCATCAGCTTCAACACCGGAGAGAAGTTTTTGTTCGCGCCGATGCTGGTCGACGTCCACGTCGATGCGCCCCCGCAGGGCTACGACTGGAGCGCCGTCGCACTGAAGCCGGGCCAGCGTGCACGGCTTTCCATGGGCGAGGTGGTTCCCGCGGAGCTGGACGTGCAAACCATGCTGCACCAGGCACCAATCGACCACGATACTCACGTTATGGTGTTTCGCGCCGGTACCCAGAGCCGCGCCGGCGACAGCCCGCCGGGTCCGCACCAGTTCAAGCTTGACCCGGGCGACTATGATGTCTATGTCGAGAACGGCTCGGGCCGGGGACGTCCGACCGCGACGGTATCCGGAATCCATCTGGAGTCCGGCGCCAAATTGGAAAAAACCGTTCCCATGGATTGAGGAGAGATCGATAATCAATGGCAAGCGAACGGCAACGCGAAATCAAACGGCGGCGCAAACGTCGCGAAAAAAGAATCAAGGCGAGAATCCGCGAGGCCCGCAGGCATAAGCGCAAACGCGCCTGACGCGATAGAAACCTGACGCAGCGCGAACCCGGGCGGAGTGCGCCCCGAGCTCGCAGAGGAGATTTTTTCTATGGCCTACGAAACGCTTCTGTACGAAGTTGCCGACGAGATCGCCACGATTACCCTGAATCGCCCGGCCAAGATGAACGCTTATACCGCCGAAATGGGTCGCGAGATCGCCGAGGCGATGCTGCAGGCCGACCGCGACCGCAGCGCGCGGGTCGTGATCATGACCGGGGCGGGGGAGCGCGCGTTCTGCGCGGGAGCGGACATGAGCATGTTTGCTTCCAACATCAAAACGCGCGAACAGCACGGCAGCGTCGATGAAGGGCGCGGCGGCGGTATCTCGCTGCCCGTCATCATGCGCAACCTCTCCAAGCCCACGATTGCGGCGATCAACGGCTATGCGCTGGGAGTCGGATGTACCATGACGCTGCTGTTCGATGTGCGCATCGCGTCCGACAACGCGAAGCTCGGCGTGATTTTTCCGCGCGTGGGCCTGATGAGCGAGCTCGGCTCCAGCTACCTGATGCCCCGGTTGATCGGTTTATCCCGCACCGCCGAGATGATGCTGACCGGCCGCCAATACAGCGCGCAGGAGTGCCTGGCGATGGGCCTGGTGAGCCAAGTCGTGCCCGCCGCGGAATTGAAGGCAAAGTCGCGCGAGCTCGCAGCCGACATGCTTCAATGCTCGCCCTTCTCACTGGCGATGACGCGCAAGGCGCTCTACCAGGGACTGGAAGGAAACCTCGAAAGCGCGATGCAATTTGAAGGCTTTGCGCTCGAAAAATGCTACGTGTCGCCAGAGCATAAGGAATACGTGAACGCCTTCATGGAGAAGCGCAAGCCCGACTTTGGCAAGCTCAGAAAGTAACCGTCCCTTGCTCGGGGGTGCGGTTGACCCACTGCGACGACGGGGTTATTAATTTAATACTTAGTTGGTTTTATTTATCACAAATATGTGGTGGCAGAGGTTGAAATAACTCGAAATAGCATCAAATTGGAAAAGCGAGCTTTATTGGAAAAGCAAGCTCTAGTGAGATGGCCGAGCGTCCGGATTGGATTGCGGGACCTCGGCAATACAACGTGGAAGGCAGGTATAAGGACGATGGCACTTCATATCGGCAGTGTCGCTCCGGATTTCACCCAGGAGTCGACCGAAGGAACGATCAAGTTTCACCAATGGATGGGCAACAGCTGGGCGGTCTTGTTCTCCCACCCCAAGGACTTTACCCCGGTATGCACCACTGAGTTGGGTCGCGTTGCCAAGCTGAAGCCGGAGTTTGAAAAGCGCGGCATCAAGCCGATCGCCATCAGCGTGGACGACGTTGACTCACACAAGAAGTGGATCCAGGACATCGAAGAGACCCAGAACGTGAAGATGAATTTTCCGATCCTGGGCGATGCCGACAAGAAGGTCTCGAAGCTCTACGACATGATCCATCCGGAGTGGAACGACACGCTGACGGTCCGCTCGGTCTTCGTCATCGACCAGAACAAGAAGGTTCGCCTGATCATCACCTATCCCGCCAGCACCGGCCGGAACTTCGACGAGATTCTGCGCGCGATCGATTCGCTGCAGCTCACTGACAGGTATTCGGTTGCAACCGGAGTGGACTGGAAGCATGGCGACAATTGCATCATCGTGCCCTCGCTCACCGATCCCAAGGTTCTGAAGGAGAAGTTCCCCAAGGGCTACCACGAAGTGAAGCCATATCTCCGGATCACGCCCGATCCTTCGAAGTAAGCGACCGTCGTCAAACAAGAAACCCCGGCTCGTTCGACGCGCCGGGGTTTTCTGTTTTGGCTAAATTGATGCGCGCGCTATGGCCCCAGCATCGGCACCAGGATCCCGATGTCCGGGGTACCCCACCCGGTTGCCCCATCGTAACCCGGCTTCGCTTTGAAGCCCGGGACACCATTGAAACTGTTATTCCCTGAGGTCACGTCATGCAGTCCCGAGGACGCAGTGTTGTTCAGAGGACCCAGCGTGTAGAGTTTCGTGTTTATATTCCCCACCCGCGTCGTCCCCGCACGCTGTGCAGCGAGCGCGCTGACCCCGGCCCACACCGGTGTTCCAACGCTGGTGCCGCCCGCGATTGCCAGCTGACCGGGCGTTCCGACCGCGATGAAAAACCCGGGATGAAGGAGAGAGGCGCCCAGCGCGATATCGGGAACGTCCCTGCGCTTGTCCTTGGGGAAAACGCCTGACTGGAAGCTGGGCTTTGCGAAGACCGAGCTTCGTCCGCCACCGCCGGCCCCGCGCTGCGACTTCGGAATCGAGGCCTTGTCGTGCCATACCGATTCGGTTGCATAGCCGACGTCATTGCCGCTGCTGTCGAAAGTGGGAGTGAATTGCGTTCCGCCCACCGCGGTGACGTGCGGGTCAGCCGCCAACTCGCTGACCCGGGGCGCGCCACTGGCAACCACACATCCGCTGCTGGTCGCTTTCAGTCCCGCCGCGCCCTCATCGCCGGTCGCCGCGAACACCGCCTGTCCCTGCGCTTCGGCCTGCGCCAGAATGGGATCGAGCGTGCCGCTAAAGAAAGCGGGACCCGCGCCACAGAATTCGAAGCTTAGGCTGATCGCACCACAAGTGTTGTCGCCCACCGCTCGAGCGAGTGCATCCAGCGTCGCATTCGCACCGGCGCCTAGGTATGCGGTGATTGGAGCGCCGGGCGCTGCGGTGTGCGCATATTCGACATCCAGATCCGATTCGAATCGAGCGTTGGGTGAACCCATCCCCGGATTGACGCCGTCCGCGAGAACCCGCGAGGCGGTGATGGCCGGAAGGCCAAATGTCCCATTGAACAGGGCGACCGCGTCATCGTCGAAATCGGCGGTCTCAACCAGCGCGATACAATCCGCTCCCGCGCCCGTGGTCCCGGCGCTGTTGAGCCCGGTCTCGTCATAGAAGGTCCATAGGTCCTTGGGACCGAATGCGGTCGTACCGCCTTCAGTCGCCTGTGGGCTGACCTTGGCGGCGGCGGTAACCAGGTTGTTCCTGAAGCGCAGGGTGTTTCCGAGACCTCGAATCGAGCCGATGAGAGGCGCAACCGAGGCGGGCACTTCCGGGTCGTTGAGATTGGCGAAAGTCGCGCCATCGGCACTGGTTGCGATCTTTACGGCGAAGGTTTTTTCCACCGTCGCCGCGGCCGCGGCCGCGGCGACTTCACGCCCGGGGCCAACCACCGATTCGACTGACAGGCCGCGGCTGGTCAACCATCGCTCGATCGCGGCACGGTCATCGGCCGTCGGGCCGAAGCGATCGCTAAATTCTTCCGGGGTAAGCCAGCGATGGTACTGGGATGAGGACGGGTCCTGTTGTTGCGCGATCAGCTCTTCCAACTGGTCCCGATTGCGAAGCGCCAGCGTGATCGTGATGCGGAGCTGCCGGTCCGCGGCTACCTCGCCGCCGGTGAGCTCGGCGGCTTCGTCCGGATGATTGCCCAGAATCGTAACCCTGGAATCGGCCGGGAAAACGGGGGCAGCAGCGACTACGATCATCAAAACCGCTGCAGCCAATCCCGCGACGCGTTCCAACCGGATAGTCGGGAGTACCGACGATGACATAGTTCCCCCTGCCCGGGCATTTTCGAGGTCTCAACCGGATCACGCAAGACCTTTTTTCTGACCTTAACTGCTCCAAGCGCGCGCTTCCTCAAATTTCATCCGCCACCGGCTGCTGCTTGGCCTGACCCCCCACGATTTCCCGCGCAGCTTCGGATGCGTTGACAGACGAACGATTGCGCCGGAAAATTAGCGGATAATGGCGAGAATTACCGTAGAAGATTGCCTGGAGCAGATCCCCAACCGCTTCGAACTGGTCCTCGGAGCCGCCAAGCGTGCCAAGCAGTTGCTCAAAGGCGCGCGGCCACTAGTGGAAAGTGATAATAAGGAAGTCGTGACGGCACTTCGCGAGATCGCCGCCACCAAGGTCACGCTCGAAGAGCCGCCGGAGAAGTAGTTCTCCGAAGTCCGCCGCGATTGGTGTCTCACTCCGGGCGGATTGCGGGTATCCGCGCGCCCGATCTTCACGCGGCGTCCTTTATCCTGTGCATCCGGTCCCATGGCCCGCAAAGCTGGCAATACTCCGTCTAGGCCGCCGCATGGATCACGGCGCCGATCTTCGCCCCGCGCGGCCGACCCCCCGCTCGTGGTCCACGATTCAATCGGCGACGAGGAAGCTCCGGTGGTCGAGATCGAAGAGTTTCACCCCGTCGAGAACGACGAGGCCGAGGCTCCCGACCCTGAATACAAGCTTCGGCAGCCCGCCGACGAGACCAGAAAGGAGTCCTCCGAGACGGGCGAGGGCGGCGCGCTTGTTCCGCTCGATCCATTGGGCCGTTATCTGTCCGAGATTCGGCGCTTTCCCCTGCTTACTCGCGAGGAGGAAGCCGAGATCGCCAAGCGCTACCATCGACATCACGATCGCGAGGATGCGTTCCGGCTGGTAACCGCGAACCTGCGGCTGGTCGTCAAGATCGCGCTCGAATTCGCCCGCGCCTCCAGGAACGTGCTGGACCTCATCCAGGAAGGCAACGTCGGGCTGATGGAAGCGATCAAGAATTTTGACCCGTACCGCGGCATCCGCTTCCCTTCCTACGCGGTATGGTGGGTGCGCGCCTACATCTATCGTTACCTGATTAACAACTGGCGGCTGGTGAAGATCGGAACCACCCAGGCGCAGCGCAAGCTCTTCTTCAATCTCCGCAAGGAGAGCGAGCGACTCGAAGCACAGGGCTTCCGGCCCGAACCCAAGCTGCTCGCGCAACGGATGGGGGTGAAGGAAAGCGAAGTGCGCGAGATGCAGGATCGGATGTCACAGAGCGAGGTTTCGCTGGATCAGCCGAGCGGGCAGTCCGAAGATGTGGCGCTGGTGGAGGTGCTTCCGGACGATTCGCACAATCCCGAGGAGGCCGCCGCCGCGGGCGAATGGCGAAACTTCGCGCGCGAGCGCGTTGAGGAATTCGCGGCGACCCTCAAGGACAAGGAACTTGAGATTTTCCATCAGCGACTTCTGACCGAAGACCCCGCGACCCTGCAGGAGATCGGGGAACGCTTTGGAATCAGCCGCGAGCGGGTGCGGCAAATCGAGACCCGGCTCAAGAATCGACTGCGCGACTTCATCCGCGGAAAAGCGGCCGAGCGCGACGAAGCCAGCTAGGAAGCGTCTGCTATCGCGCTCGCCCCGGCACCACGATCTGCCTAATCCGGGAATTCTGCGCTTGCCTTGCTGCCCTCCTTGGGTAACGGGATAATGCCCAAATCGATGCGAGACCGTACGTGCGCGCTGGTCGTGATCGGAAACGAGATCCTGTCCGGCAAGGTGCAGGACTCAAATGCGTACTTCGCCGCGTGCGAGTTGCGCAAGCTTGGGGTATCGCTCCAGCGCGTGACCGTGATTCCGGATGAGGTTCCCAGAATCGCCGAAGAAGTCGCTTACTGCTCCGCGCACTTTGACATCGTCATTACCTCCGGCGGTGTCGGACCGACTCACGATGATCTCACCATGGAGGGCGTCGCCGCGGCCTTCGGGCGCAGGATCGTGGTTCACCCCGAGCTGGAGCGGCTCATCCGGAGTCACTTCGTCGGGCGCGTGAATGCCGCGGGGCTCAAGATGGCGGAGGTACCCGAGGGCGTCATCCTGAACGATGAGGGTGACATCCGGTTTCCTACGGTTCAGATCGAAAATGTCTACGTGCTGCCCGGCATCCCGCAACTCTTTGAAGCGAAGTTAAATGCGCTTAAGCCGCGCTTCACCTCAGACCCGTACTATCTCCGCACCATCTATACGAGCGCGACCGAGGGCGTCATCGCCGAGCATCTGGATGCCTGCCTGGCCGAGTTTCCGGAACTGATGCTGGGCTCCTATCCGCGCATCGGCAATCCCGAGTACCGCGTCAAGCTCACGCTCGAGTCCAAGAATGCCGAGTATCTCGACCGCGCATTTCATCGTCTTTTGACGCTTATCCCGAAAGACATGGTCGTTAAAATCGAGTAAGATTCGATTCAAGAGGGTTGAGGAGGAAGAGACATGGGCAAGATTCGTTCACAGTTTCTGGCGACATCGCTCGCCGCGGCTCTGGTAATTTTCGTTACCGGTAGTGCTCTGGCGCAGGATGCATCGGCTCCGCCAGCGCAGGCTTCTTCAGCTGCCACCACGATGCAGGTGCAGCAGCCCCAGAGCGGCGTGAACTGGCCCGGAGCGGGGTACGGCGCAGCGGCACTCTTCGGCAATTTACTTTACTTCCCGGCGAAGTTGGTTTACGCGATCCTCGGGACAATCGTGGGCGGAGGAACCTATCTGGTAACCGCGGGCAACGCTCAGGCTGCGAACACGGTATTTCGCAGCGCGCTGGGCGGAGACTACGTGTTAACCCCGCAAATGGTTGCGGGCCAGCAGCCAATCAATTTCAGCGGTCCGACGGAAACACCGCCGCCGAACACGAACGAGGCCTCGGCCAGCAGCACCGTCCAGCCGATCACTCCACTGCCACCTCCCACATCAGCACCAGCGGCCGCGCCTTCAGTCACCAACGGAGCAGTGCAGCCGATGGACGCGGGTAGCGGGCCGGTGCATTCAAAGGCCGACTCGACCTCGGCCAGAAGCATCGAGTAGAGGCGACCCGCGGTGGAGCCTGCGTTAGCCGCGGGCTCTGCCGAATTCGTAACCACATGAAGAAAGCACGCTTTTTCTGGAAATCGACCTGAACTACCTGTCGCAACGCAAGAAGTTTCTTGCGCGATGATCTCAAGGTCGAATTTGAAGAGCGCGACTACGCCAAAAACCCGCTCGATTTGACCGAACTCAAGGACCTGTTCAAGGGACGCGACCCGCGCGATTTTCTCAGCACGAAGAGCCCTGCTTTCAAAGCGCTGGGCCTGCGGGGTAAGACGCTCACCGCCGAGCAGGCCCTCAAGCTGATGGCGCAGGAACCTAATTTGATCCGGCGCCCGCTGGTAGTCGTCGGACGCGAGATAATCGCGGGGCTAGAGCGCGACCGCCTCAAACAAGCACTGCGCTGACTCTCTCTTCGTTACGCTTAGATTTTTTGTCTCGAGCTAACTCCCTTGGACAAAGGCAGGGAATCGGTGCTAGCACCCGAGCAACCGAGGTGTCCCATGGGTTTCTCCGAGGAACTGTTTTTCGCACCGGCGGGCCGGCTCATCGCGATGCTCAAGGCGCGAGAGATCTCCGCGACCGAAATCACCGAACAATTCTTCAAACGAATCGACGCGCTCAATCCCGGGTTGAACGCCGTCATCACGCTGGTGAAAGAGCGCGCTACACGTGAGGCCGCCGACTCCGACCGGCATCTCGCGCGCAGCGGCGAAGCCCGGCCGCTCGAAGGTCTGCCCGTCACCATCAAGGATTCGATCATTACCGAAGGCGTGCGCTCGACCTGGGGAATGAAGATTTTCGAAGACTATGTCTCCGACACCGATGCGCCCGTGGTCGCACGCTTGCGCGCGGCGGGTGCGGTCGTGCTCGGCAAGACCAACACCCCGGAAATGACCTTCGATTACGATTGCGACAATCCCCTGTTCGGACCGACCAGGAATCCGTGGAATCGCGAACGCGTGCCGGGTGGATCGAGCGGGGGTGAAGCTGCGGCATTGGCGGCAGGCATGTCGCCGTTGGGACTGGGCTCCGACTACGGCGGATCGATTCGGGTGCCCGCCCACTTCTGCGGCATCGTCGGACTAAAGCCGAGTTGGGGGACGATTCCGTTGGCCGGACATATGTCGCCCGGGCCGGCAGCGCCACCGGGAATTTCCCACATGGCGACACTCGGGCCGATGGCCCGATACGTCGACGACCTGACACTCGCCTACAACGTCATCAAGGGAGCGCATTGGAGCGCGCCCTACACCGCGCCGACTCCGGAAGCCCACCCGGAGCGCATCGAGGTGAAGAAGCTGCGATGCGCGTTCTTCACTGCGGGAGGCGGCGAGGTACCAGTGGCGCGCGACATCCGGGCGGCTACCGAACGAGCGGCCAAGGCCCTGGCCAGGTCCGGACTGAGCGTGGAGGAGTCGCAGCCACCGATCCAGGATGGGGCACGCCTGTGGATGGCATATGCGACGGCCGATGGAGGTACGCTGCTGCGGCAGACGCTGGGCGACAAGATCAATCTTTCGCGCGAGCGCCTGCGCAACGGATTGCTCGCGCCTTCAGAGCCCAAGTCAGCCGCCGAATTCTTTCTCGCCTCGATCGCGCGCGATACTTTCCGCGTCGAGCTGGCCAAGTTCATGGAGCGCTATCCCATCCTGATCTGTCCGCCGTTCTGCGCCACCGCATTCGCGGAAGGCAAGGAAACCGTGGACATCGATGGCAGCGAATACCCGCTGTTCAGGGCGAACTGGCCAGTCCTGTTCGGAAACTGCGCGGGCTTGCCGGGAGCGGTGGTGCCGGCAGGCCGCGACCATCAGGGACTTCCGACCGGAGTTCAGATAGTGGGTCGCGCCTTCGCCGAAGAGGAGGTGCTGGCGGTCGCGAAACTGCTGGAACAGGAACTGGGCGGCTTCCAACCCCCGCCAGTCTAAGTGAAAATCGAATCCGGCACGGACCCACACCGCGGCCACACCTGGCGGCTGGGGCGGCCGGATTGAGCGTCAGCGCCCTGCGGTTCTCTTTGCTAGGCGAGCTTTTCGACCTTCTCGTTGCCGTCACGATTGCCGTCGGACGTCGCTCGTTCCACGCGCTCGCCGCGGGAGCTGCGCTCGGCCCGCTCCGAACGGCCCGGCTTGACGGCGCCATTGTTGTGGGTCAGCACCTCGATAAACTTGCGCACCGCCGGCGATAGTTCGCGGCCGCGCTTGTAGATGATGGCCAACGGCCGCGTAAAGGTTCCTTCCGAGAATTCGAGCATCTTGAGGGTGCCGCGCGAAACTTCGTTCTCCACCGTCATCCGCGGAACGATCGCGCATCCGAGACCAATCTCGACGGCGCGCTTGATGGTCTCGATATTGTCGAACTCGAGCACGTACTGCGGCTTGACGCCGTGGTCGCGCAGAATGCGATCCGATGCTTTGCGGGTGGCGATGTCACGCTCGTAGCCGACGAACTTCTGCCCCGAGAGCGCGCCCACGCTGACCTTGTTGTGTTTCGCGAGCGCGCTGTCGGGGGGCACTACCAGCACCAGCTCATCATGCCTGAACGCGATGGACACGATCTGGCTGCGCTTGGCGGGATAGGCCACCACGCCCAGATCGATCTTGCCCTCCACCAGGTCTTCGTAAATTTTGTTCGAGCGCAGGTATTCGAGATGGACGTTGACGGCCGGATAATTGCGCAGGAACTCGGTCAGGTAGGGCGGGAGCTCGTGGAGTCCGACGCTGTAGACGGTGCCAACCCGAATCGAGCCTGCCACCACCGACCCGATCTCGCGCAGGCGATTTTCGAGCTCCATGAAGCGGCGCACGATCTCTTTGCTGGCGGTGTAGAGAATCTGTCCCGCGGGAGTTGGTTTGACTCCAGCACGCCCGCGTTCTATCAATCGGCAATCGTACTTTTCCTCCAGACTCCGGACCTGCTGGCTGACCGCCGACTGGGTTACAAAGTTTTGCGACGCGGCATAAGAAAAGCTTCCACTTTCGATTATGTCGCAGAAAACCTTTAACGTTTCTATGTGCATACTACCTTACGAAATGCTGATTTGTGGCATTAGGCTACGTGATACTCGGAAGTGAGGCAACCAGTAGCCCAATTTAACTCCCACGGCCCTTCCAATTACCCTGCGGAAAGCGCCAACGCGGGTCAAGAGAGTCCTCTTCCGGAAGTCCACGAATCCGAGAACCAGCCAACCCGAACCGACGCTCAGGCGCGCCATTTTTTTTCGTAAAACCCTACGTATTCTTCCAAAACATGAAACGGAGCGTAACATGCCGGAATTGTTAAGAGATCTGGATTTCTTCCATCTGGACGACCTGCTGACGCCCGAAGAACGCGCCACCCGCGACACCGTGCGCCGGTTCGTCAGCCGTGAGGCGCTTCCCGAGATCGAACGCCACTTCGCCAACGAGACTTTCGCCAAAGATCTGATTCCTCAAATGGCCGAGCTGGGTATGTTCGGCGCTAATCTTCGGGGCTACGGATGCGCGGGGATGAACAACGTTGCCTACGGCTTAATCATGCAGGAACTGGAAGCCGCGGACTCGGGGCTGCGGTCCTTCGCTTCGGTGCAGAGCTCGCTCTCGATGTACGCGATCTACGCCAACGGAACCGAAGAACAGAAGAAGCGTTACCTGCCGGAAATGGCCAAGGGCAAGCTCATCGGGTGTTTCGGGCTTACCGAACCCGACCACGGCTCCGACGCCGGCGGGATGGAAACGCGCGCGCGCAAGGACGGCGACGGATGGATTCTCAACGGCACCAAACGCTGGATCACCAACGGATCGATCGCGGATGTCGCCATCGTGTGGGCAAGGGTCGACGAAGGCATTACCGGATTCCTCGTTGAAAAGGGTACGCCGGGATTCTCCACCCACGACATCCACGGAAAATTCTCGATGCGCGCGTCGATCACCTCAGAGCTGATCATGGAAGACGTGCGCATCCCGGCCAGCGCCCATCTCCCCGGCGCGCGTGGACTGAAGGGACCGCTGGGATGTCTCACCCAGGCGCGCTATGGAATCGCCTGGGGTGCGATCGGCGCCGCGCGTACCTGTTACAACTGCGCGCTCGATTACACCAAGTCGCGCAAGCAGTTCTCGCGCCCACTGGCCGGCTATCAGCTGGTCCAGAGCAAGCTGGTCACGATGCTCACCGAGATCACTAAGATGCAGATGATCTGCCTGCGGCTGGCCCACCTCAAAGACGCCGGCAAGTACCGCCCGGAACACGTATCCTTCGCCAAGCGTAACAACGTGAACGAAGCGCTGAAGATCGCGCGCAATGCGCGCGACATGCTGGGCGCAAATGGAATCGTCAACGAATACCCGGTGATCCGGCACCTGCTGAACCTGGAGACGGTAAACACCTACGAGGGCACCTTCGACGTCCACACCCTGATCCTGGGCCGCGACATTACCGGCGAAAACGCCTTCGACTAACTCGCAATCTTTGCGGGTCACCCGGTTTGCGCGGATTGCCGGAATCTTCCAAATCTGCGAACTCTCATTTCTGAGCGAGGAGGCGCCATGGAACTCAAAGGCAAGTGCGCAATCGTCACCGGGGCGGCGCGCGGCATCGGACGGGGCATGGCACTCAAGCTGGCGGATGCCGGCGCGAACGTCGCGCTCGTCGATCTCGGCAATCCCGCCGATCCGACGCTGACCTACAATCTCGCCGCGCAGACCGAGTTGAATCGCACCGTCGAGGAAGTGAAGCGCCGCGGCGTGCGGGCCGCTGCGATCCTCGCCGACGTGACCCAGTGGGCCGATTGCCAGCGGATGGCCCGGGAGGCCGAGTCGACGTTGGGCGGGATCGATATTCTCTGCAATAACGCGGGAATCATCGCGGTCGGTCCGGTCGAATCGTTCAGCGAGCAGACCTGGGATCGCGTGATGGGAGTTAACGTCAAGGGCGTGTTCCTGTGCTCGAAGGCATGCATCCCCGCAATGCGCAAACGCGGCGGCGGCTCGATCGTCAACATCGCGTCGGTGGCAGGCAAGACCGGTCATGGCAACGTGGCCGCATATTGCACCAGCAAGTTCGCGGTGGTGGGCTTCACCCAATCGCTGGCCGAGGAACTGGGCCCGGACAACATTCGCGTCAACGCGATATGCCCCGGCTTTCTGCACACCGCGATGTGGTCGGATGTGCTCGATCCGGTGGTCGCTCCCTCGCTGGGAGTCAATCGCGAGGCGGCTTTCGACGCGTACGTGGAGCGCAACACTTTCCTGCGTCGTGCGCAGACTCCGGATGACATCGGGGACGCGGTCGTGTACCTGTGCCGCGCGGACAACATTACAGGCGTGGCACTCAACGTGGCCGGCGGTGCCGAAATGCACTGAGGAACGCGTCATCTGCGGACTCCCCCGATTGCCGCACTCCTCGTGATCCGTGTAAAGCTGCGAAATCAGCGGCTGCTCTTTGAGGAGAGATGCGATGATCAAGATCAAAGGCTTCAGCCATAGCGCGGTGCGCATCACCGATGCCGAACGCGCGACCACGTTTTATGAGAGCGTGCTCGGCCTCAAGAAACTTCCCCGTCCCAATTTTCCGTTTGCGGGAGCGTGGTACGGCGTGGGTGAGAACGCGATTCACCTGATTTCGAGCCAGGACCACGGGCGCAAGCCCGATCCGCTGGGTGCCCATATCGCGCTCGAGGTGGCCGACTTCGAGGAGACCAAGCGTACCCTTAAGGATATGGGCATCGAATTTCTCGAAGCCCCATCCAACATGGGCGCCGGCCGCCAGCTCTGGATCCTCGATCCCGATGGCAACACCGTCGAATTGAGGACCGAACAATAGAAGAGGCGCGACTCGAACAATTCGTGAGCGCGCCTAAGACCGCGCAGTGGCGGGATGTGATCATCAGGCGTAGAGCGCCTGGATGGGAGGATCAGAAAATGTATCCAATGAGAGAACAGGAGTCTAAGAGTGAGGCTTAGGCACGTAATTGGAGGAGGTTCGGAATCGCTGTAGTTATGGCATCTCTGGTTTCCTTCCTGCGGATCTCGCCAGCACAAGCTGTAGATCAGCTCATTTTTGGCGGGAACAACGTCTTTCAGCTCGACCATGTCAAATCAGGCGACCGCTAACGCGTGATACGTGCGTTGGAACCGAACCCAACTGTTTAATTGGGCAACCGCCGGCACTTGAGCAGGCACCCCCGTGGCCCGCGGACTGGGATGCCCTAGTTTTTCCGGGCCTGGCGCCGGGCACCATCATTACGCCCACCCCCGGCGGCGCTCCCTTTGCCGGAACCTTTACCTTGCCTTGGGGCGGGTTCGGTGCTTTCAGCGGCATTTTTTAGGAGCACCTAGTAGACTTAACTTCCACGATCCTGAAGCAGGGAACAAAAACAGCAATGACGTGTCGACCTGGGTCGTTGCACTCAGAATAGTCCACCGAAAGATGCTTTTGTCGGCGCCGATCGCAACTTATGTGGGTCCCCCTAACACCAACCACGCCGAACACGAACTTCTTTACCACGGAGCCATCCGCTTCTCCCCGAATGGTTCTGAAACGGAGGGCATCTGGCTTTTTAAGCAAAATGTCCAGTCTGCACGGGCGGGCCAAATGCCGGCAAAGCGCTATGCGGTAAGGACGGAGTGACGCTCGCACAGCACCAAGTGGGTGACGCCTTTCCGTTCATAACTTTCGGGGGAAGCGGTTTTGCGAACATCCAGGTCGCTTCTTGGCAAGGCGCCAACGGCCCGGCAGGCAATCTGGGCGCCGTTCCCGGTACATCACGTTGTGTCCGGCCGCCAATGACGATGCGTGCGCCGTGACAAACGAGTCCTCGCCGATCACCTTGGGCGCGCCGGGCGGCGTTCAAGCACCCGGCAGCGGGTTCAACGTGGCCGGAGCAAACTTCGCCGGATTCCCCAACGGCGCAGTCCCGGCGTTGCAATTCGAGGAGGGCGGGATTGACCTCAACACGATTTTCAATGGTCCCCCACCCTGTTTCAAATCGTGCATGCACGGACCGCCGCAGGCGCGGCAGACCATGAACCTCCGGTCGGTAAGATGACCGAGTCTAGACTCCTGCCAGTTTGCGCGCGTAGGCGGCGACCGTCTTGAAGTCGTATTCGCGATAGGCCTGCAGCTTCTCTGCCTCGAATCCGCCCTCCGCGTGCACTGCGAGAACTTCCTGGTATCCGCCGTACTCCGAAGAGGTCAGGTCGCTGATCAAGTTCAGCAACCGCAGCCGCTTTTCCGCGTCGAAGCCCTTCGCGCCACCCATATACTTGAGCACGTAGTCGCGGGTCGCTTCGCTCTTCAAATCTTCTTCGCCCGGCGCAGTCACCAGCAGTCCGCCGGCGAGGTCCTGCACGATCTGCACCCCCTGATGGTAGTTGTGCGCGAAGTGATATTTCGCGACGTTGGTCAGCAGCGTATTCGGCACCGCGATTCCGTCTTCGAGCGTGCAGGTGCGCGCAGCATGTTCGATCAGCCCGCGCACCGTGGTGTGATATGCGGCCAGATGGGTGAGCTTGTCGCGCACGTGTCCGGCACGGGAAATTCCATTGGCCTCCGCGATCGCCGCTCCGGCACCCGCGAGCAGCTCCAGCAACGGCAGCTTGTATGACACCGCGGTGAAACGATGAAAGCGGACGAAGGTCAGCGCGAGCAGGCCCGCGAAGTCGATCTCGCCATTCAGGAAAATTCTCTCCTTCGGCACAAACACGTCATCGAAGACCGTGAGCGTCTCCATCATCTTGTGCCGCGCGCTGATCGGATGCTCGAACGGATTCTTCTTGCTCGACCCATGCGGACTCGCGATCATCTTCAAGCCCGGTGTATTCATGGGCAGCGCGAACCCGATCGCATAGGCCTTGTCCTCGGGACGCATCGCTCGCGTCGGCAGAACGATCACTTCGTTGGTGTTGGTCGAAACCGAGGTGTGAACCTTGGCGCCCCTGACCACCACACCGTCGGGCCGCTCCTCCACCACGCGCACGTAGTAGTCGGGATGATCCTGCTGCGTGGGGCCCAGCGAGCGGTCCCCCTTGACGTCGGTTTGCGCGACGGCGACCGCCAGATCGTTGTCACGGCAATGGCGATAGAACTTGTGAATGCGCTCGCGGTACTCGGGTTTGCCCGCGGCCGCCATGCGCTCTCCGATGATGTGCAGCGCCAGGAGCGCATCGGTGCCGATCTCCTTGATCAGCACTACCAGCGTGGCGCCCTCCCGGGTCGCAGCGGCGATGAGTGCGCTGCGCTTTAGCAGATCGTCGCCGTTCCTGGGAAGGTGATAGTAACGGCTGTATTCGTCGGCGCCTTCCTTGACCACCGCCAGCTCCCGGTACTGCGGGTCCTCGGCCATCCGGTAGTCAAGCGCGGCGTGTTCGACCGCTATTCCGATAACCGGATGCGCCGTGACATCCGCCACTTTGTCGCCGCGAAAAAATACCGCACGCCCGTCGCGCAACGATGCCTTGTATTGCTCAGCCGTTCGTAGTCCCATGGCGAATAATCCTTTCCCGATGCTGGCCGCAGACTAGGACACCTAACCACAAAGACACCAAGACACCAAGAAGAGTTGCGATCCGGTTTTGCAGCGGCCATCGGGTTGCGGCCGGTGGTTTATCTGGCCTGAATCCGGGTAAGCTGCGAACTCCGAGAATTTCCGCTCCCTGGAGACGGGCGATGTCCGACACGAAGATGTTCGATCTGAGCGGCAAGGTCGCGGTCGTGACCGGCGGCAATGGCGGGATAGGACACGGCATCGCACGCGGGCTTGCGACCGCAGGCGCGAAAGTCGCCATCTTGGCACGCAACGAACAGCGCAATCGTGATACGCTCGCCGAGCTCCGCGCGCTGGGCAACCAGGCCATGGCGCTCAAACTCGACGTCTCGCGGCGCGCGGACCTCAAGCCCGCACTTGTGTCTATCGAGCGCGAGCTCGGCCCGGTCGATATCCTGGTCAACAATGCTGCGTTCGCGGTGCTGAAGAGCCTGCTCGAGCACACCGAGGAGGATTGGGACTCGGTCATCGAGACCGACCTCACCGCGTGCTTTTTGCTGGCGAAGTATGCAGCGCAATCGATGGTCCAGCGTCGCGCCGGCAAGATCATCAACGTTGCCAGCGTGGGCGGCTACAAGGGCACGCCCATCTACCCCTCATACGGAGTCAGCAAGGGCGGCCTTCTGCAGCTGACGCGATGCCTAGCGATCGAACTTGCGCCTTACAATATTCAGGTGAACTCGCTCGCCCCCGGCTGGACCACCACCGACATGACCGACTGGATTCGCAATGATCCGCAATACGCCGCGGTGAAACAAGAAATGATTACCCGCACGCCGGCCGGTCGGTTCGCCGAGCCCGAAGAGATGGCCGGCGCCGCGGTGTTCCTGGCCTCGCATGCATCGGACTTCGTGACCGGCGCCGACATCATAGTCGACGGTGGATTTTTCATAAGATAAAGAAACAGGATTCCGCAGACTCGTCCCTTCAAGTTCACGGCGAAGCCTGGCCCAGAGAGCTAAAGGAGTTTTGGATGGCTGCACCGAAGATGTTCGACCTGGCCGGCAACGTGGCCGTGGTGACGGGCGGCAACGGTGGGATCGGCCGGGGCATCGCGCTGGGCTTCGCCGAGGCCGGCGCGGCGGTCGCGATTCTTGCGCGCAACGAGGAAAAAAATCGCTCGGTCCTGGCGGAACTGGAACGGCTTGGCGCCAGGGCGGTTTCAATTCGTCTCGATGTCACGGAACGCGCGGAGCTGGAACCCGCGATGGCGGAGATCGAACGCGCGCTTGGCCCGATTTCGATACTGGTCAACAACGCAGGCATCTCGATTCAGAAGAGCGCCGCGAAGCACGACCCGGATTCGTGGGATCGCGTGATCGAGACCAACCTCAACTCCTGCTTCTTCCTTGCGCAAATCGCGGCGCGCTCGATGATTCCGCACAAGCGCGGCAAGATTATCAACATCGCCAGCGAGTATTCACACTTCGGCAGCGGTGCGGTGATTTCCTATTCCGCCGCCAAGGGCGGATTGGTCCAGCTGACCAAATCGCTGGCCATCGACTGGGCTCGTTACAACATCCAGGTAAATGCGATCGTCCCCGGGTGGATCAAGACCGACATGACCGCGCCCGCACAATCGGGTCCTTTCTACGATGAAATAATTACGCGAACGCCCGCGGGCCGGTTCGGCGAGCCCGAGGAAATGGCTGGCACCGCAATCTTTCTCGCTTCACATGCGTCCGACTTCGTGACCGGGGCAGTGATCAACGCGGACGGCGGCTTCGCGATCAGATAGGCATCATCCCCAGTCCGTCGGTTGGGGTGTAAGCGAGCGGCAGCTTGCTCACAATATAGGTCACGGTCATCAGGCCGAAAATAAGTCTTGGGATTTTATCAAGCGGAGTGCCTGCGCGAACCACCTCGCCTCGCTGATTGCTTGTCCGCGGCGAACCGCCTTATCCAAGGAACCGGGCAGCCTTGCGCTTGACCGAGATTTCGTTTGTTGAGACTACCGGTCGTTGCCGGTGAGCCCACACACCATCTCCGGACGCGCGTTTGCCACTGCGGCGCTGGGGCGATAGCGTCGCCCTGATTCAGCGGAGATAGCCCCGAATCGAAGGAGCAAGGGGAGATGGACCTGTCAATAAATAACGTCCGACTGTTCGACGGTTCAGCGGTGAGGGAAGGACGCTGCAGCGTCGGAATCGTCGGAAACAAAATCACCTCCGTTGGATCAGCGACGGTGCACGCGAACCGGGAGATTGACGCGGGGGGGAAGGTTTCTCATGCCCGGGCTCATCGATTGCCACATCCATCTGCTCAATATGTGGACGGCGACAGATGAGAAGACGATGGCCGCCGACATCGAGCACGAAATGCCGAAGCGCCTTGAAGACTTTCTTGCGGCCGGCGTCACCACCGTAAAATCGGTTGGCGATTCCGAAGATGACATCCTAAGGGTGCGGGCCATGCTTACCAGTGGTGAACTCCGTGGCCCCCGATTATTCGCAACCGGAGCTGCGTTCGCGGCTCCCGGCAGTCATCCTGCGACAACCATTTTTGGCCGGAATCCGTGGATTCGCCGCCGCTCAACGATCGAGTCCGATTCGTCGTCCGTAGCGCGAGATGCGGTGCGGCGCTTGGCCGAGAAGAAGGTGGATGCAATCAAGATCGTTCATCAGGGCGGGTGCAAGCACGGAGAACCATATTTTTTTAGGGCGGAAGCGCTGGGCATCAACGTCCAGATCCACAGACTCGAGCGTGAAGTTCTCAACGCGATCGTAGATGAGGCACATAAGCATGGACTGAAAGCGACGGTTCATACCTTCGATCAGGAGGCCGCCACCGAGGCGCTCGAAGCCGGAGCCGACGGTCTCGAGCATGGAATCATGGACCATGAGCTAGATGGTGCCCGCGCGATCGAGTTGTTGCTACGAAATCGTGCCTCCTACGTACCAACGCTTTGGTTGCTTACCTTTGAGGAGAATGCTGCCGCGACGAGATATGCCAATCTGAAGCGGATCGCAGACGCAGGCGTTCGAGTGGTACTCGGGAGCGATACCTTCTGCGGCTACGGTAAGTTCGGAGAAAACACCATCATCGAAGCGGAGCGTACGTCAGCCGCGGGAATCGCTCCGGAAAAGGTGCTCAGAATGGCGACCAAAGACGCTGCCGAGCATCTCGGCACAGATGCTCTTGGTACGATCGCGACCGGGAAACTTGCGGACCTGCTTCTGCTTGATGCCGACCCGACGGCAGACATCACCGCTCTACGCAAAGTTGCCATGGTTGTGAAGGACGGGGCAATTTTGATCGATAAGATGTAACCCCTTCGCGCAGCGGTCGAACTTGAGGCTTAACTTCGAAGCGCGACGCGCGTCAGCTTTTCTTCTGCTCGTCGAAGGTCGCGTCGATGCGCTGAAAGCGGCGCCGGATGAGGTCGCGGCTGTCGTCGTGCGGCAGGATGTAGAGCCGATTAGCCAGGATCGCCTCGACAACGACCGTCGCGACGTCCTCGGGCTTCATCACCTCGCCCGCCATCACGATGTTGCTCGAGGCCTCGGGCTGGCGGCGAGGCGAGGCTGCTGCACCGCCGAAATCGGCCGTGCGATTTCGTTCCGAAGTTCCGATGTTGGTATCGACTCGTAGTGGACAGAGTACCGACACGCCTATGTTATGCTGCCGCACCTCGCGCCGGAGCGTCTCGGCGAGCGCGACCACGCCGTACTTCGCGACCGAATACACGCCGAGGCCTTCAGTCGGCACCAGTCCCGCAATCGACGAAGTGAATAGGATCTGTCCGCCCTGCTTCTGCTCAATCATACGCGGCAGAAATGCCTCGACGCCGTGAATCGGTCCCCACAGGTCAACCTTGATGATCCATTCCCAATCGGAATGTTTCATGTTGACCATATGGCCGTCGAGCGCGACGCCCGCGTTGTTGAACAAGATGTGGACCGCGCCCATTTTCGAGAATGCCTGCTGAGCGAGGTTCTGCACGGACGCGAGATCGGCGACGTCGCACACGACACCCTCGGCCTTCGCGCCCGAGGATGACAACTCGGCAACGGCTTTGTTGAGCGCGGACGCTTCGATATCCGCGATGACAAGCTTCGCACCTTTGGCGGCAAGCGCTCTGGCTGTGGCAAATCCAATACCGCTGGCGCCTCCGGTGATGACCGCAACTTTTCCGCTGGTGGTATCCATAGTCACCTTATTCGGTAATCCTGCTTTGCGGATGCTTCTCGTCGAGCCGCAGAGCGTCGCCTATGCGAACAACCGCCCACGGGACTCTTTCAAAGGCGAATTCTAGTCTCTGCTTTACTCCCAAGGCCAAGACGAAAATCAGTCCTCTTCAAGATCTCTTCTTCAAGATCTCTTCGGCACGACCACTAGTTTGTTGCAAGTTGGTTGAGGCACTGCACGATCAATACTCGGTCGTTGTAAGGCGTCACAACGTGTGCATCTCGCTGTTCACAACACATCGCCAACGAGATAGATCGGCCAAGACGCATTCTGGACAGTTTTCACCATGCACGTGGGGAGGAAAATGTTCAGCTACAAAGCCGGCCGCACCGATTTGAGGTGTGGTTTCGAAGACGGTGACGTCAGTCGGAAGGACCATCCAATGCATCGCCGAGCGCGTCCAAAAATGGGCCGCAGGCTTGATCCAGTTGGGATCATCAAATGTTCCTACCTGAATTCCCCGCGAGCCCGGGAAAATTTCCGCTGTCCATGAGACAGTCGTCCCGCAGGTCGAGCAAAACTCTGATTTCAGCCAGCGGTTACTTTCGTCCGTGCGAAATTCGAAAGTTTTAAGCGCACCATTTTTTATTTGAACCGGCGATTCATCGAGGTACCCTGCAACGCCAAGCGCACTTCCAGAGCGTTTCTTGCATAAAGTGCAATGACAGACCACAGCTAGATACGGTTCGTCTGTGACGCGGTAACGTACGGGCTCCGCACAGACACCACCCTCGTGCTCGTCGGCCACTTTCAGCGACCTCGTGCGATTGCTGGGTTGGAATCAGCTCGCATTGATGGCCTTACCTCCGTGAATCAGGTCGGAACGGCTTCAAGGATGGTGTCTAAGACCCGGACGAAATTCTAGCATCAGCGGGTTCATTTACCTTTAGTGGTAAACTCACACCATCGCGACCCTGTAGAGGTTACGATGACGGACTACTTCTGAAGCTGAGAATCCCCGCCAGTGACCGGGGGAGCCAGAAGAGCAGAAGCTGACATTGCCTTCGACGCATGCAGGTTGTCTAGGCCCGTGATGTTGCCCACCAGATTCGCGTACTGATTTGGTATCCGAGGCTCGTTCAGGATTCCAAACCTGGAGCCGTCTGGGGAGAACCTCAAGACGGAAGTGCCGAATGCGCGCCTGATGGTCAATGTGCTGCCGCTGAATTTGATAAATCCATCTACCGGCGAGCCGCCGGTCACGTGAAATCCTTCGTGCATAAGCCAGTCGGACACCTGGTCGAATTCGGGTTGCGTGACGCCGAAGCGGCTGGCGTATTCCTGTGGGGTCAGCCACCTATGATACTGCGGCGACCCGGGGTCCTGCTGCCCAGCAAGCAACGCGTTCAGTTGTTCCTGATCGCGGGGCTTGAACCAGATTTGCAGCGGGAGGGTGTGGGTTGCAGGCAGGTCGCCATAGGTCGGGAGCTTCTGCGCTTCCGCAGAAACCGTACCGCGCAACGGGACCGTTTGAGCGTCGATGTGCGCAGGGGCGGCAATCACGCACATAGCGACCGCAATGGCGCGGAAAATGAGCTGACCTGCTGTCATCCAACTCCCCTTCGCTAAGGTTCCCCAAAGTTCTAGAGAATCAGTCGCCTTGAGCTAAATCCTATTGACTTTACCTTTTCTGTCTTTACCTAAACTACTCGGGCAGAGTTGGATGACGCTTCCCGACCCCATTGACGAGGGGAAGTCTTTCGATCTCGCGGGTCAAGTTTTGAACCTCGACTGCCCCGCGACGCTTTAAGCATCCGACGACTATCCGTATCATCCGCAAACCATGCCTCGTTCACGAACCAAAGGGCCCCGAACATCTGCTTTAAGCCAACTGGAGCTGCCGAACCTTCGTCCCCTGCGCGTGCTGGTCATCGGCGAGGTCATCCTGGACCGCTACCTGTGGGGCGACGTTGCGCGTATCTCGCCGGAAGCTCCCATTCCAGTACTTCACGTCGAGCGTCGCGAGGAGAAGCCCGGCAATGCCGGTTTTGTCGCTGCTAATCTACGCGCGCTTGGTGCCGAGGCCTCGATAGTCAGTCTGGTGGGGCGCGATCGCGGGGGGCTGATGCTCCGTGAGATTCTTGGAGGGATGGGGGTTCGCACGCGTTCGCTGATTGAAGATTCCGATCGCGGCACCATCGTAAAGGAGCGGATGCTGGGTTCGGTGCAGGCGGCACATCGCGGTACCCAGCAGCTTCTTCGGGTCGACGAGGAGGATGCTTCCACGCTGCGCCCCGCGCGCGAACGCCAGCTGATTGCGCGGGTCGCAGCCGAACTTCCGCGCGCGGATGGCGTGCTCATCAGCGACATCAACAAGGGACTCCTGACGGAGAGGTTGCTGCGCACGACCATCGATGGCGCACGCCGACGGAGGATTCCCGTGGTTATCGATCCGCGCCTGACCGACGATTTCTCCATCTATCGCGGAGGTACCGCAATCACGCCCAACCGTTATGAGACCGAGCTGGCCACCGGCATGAAGCTCACTGACCGTGACGCGTGGCGACGCGCGGCGGAGCTGATGGTGCGCAAGCACAACCTTGATGCGTGCCTGATTACGCTCGATCGCGACGGGATGTATCTGGCCGAGCGCGGGGGAGCCGATACCTACATACCGACGATTCCGCGCGATGTGTACGACGTCACCGGCGCGGGCGACGTGGTGCTGACCGTATTCGGCCTGTTTGCAATCGCGGGACTCGGCTTTTCGTCGGCGGCGCGAATTGCCAATGTGGCTGCGAGTATCGAAGTGACCCGTATCGGCACCGAAGTGATCACGCGCGAGGACCTCGCGCGGGCACTCAGACCGGGCGATGGCCACGAGCGCAAGATTCTTTCGGTCGAGGAACTAAGGGTCGCGCTCGATCGCGAGCGGCGCGCCGGCCACCGGGTGTCATTCACCAATGGGTGTTTCGACCTCCTGCACGCGGGTCATATCCAGATTCTGAATTTCGCGCGCGCACAGGCGGACTGCCTGGTGGTAGGCCTTAACAGCGACCGCTCGGTGAAAGCCCTCAAAGGCAAAGATCGCCCGATTTATCCGGCCGCCGACCGAGCCCGCATCCTGGCCGCGCTTGAGTGTGTCAGCTACGTGGTGGTCTTTGACGACGTCCGCGCGGAAAAAACCATCCGCGCGGTGCGGCCCGATGTCCTGGTCAAGGGCGAGGACTGGAAAGGCCAGACCGTTGATGGACAGGAGTTCGTCGAAGCACGCGGTGGCCGCGTCGTCCTCGCGCCGCTGCTGCAAGGCCACAGCACGACCGGGACCATCGATCGAATGAAACAAAGATAATCGGGTACCAAACACCGACTGCGAAGGAAAAAGCGGAGCATTTTCGCTCTATCGTCCACCGAACCGGCGACGCACCATCGCGACAAAAGCATCGAATTCGGGCAATCGCAACATCTTCGCCATCCCCAGGTAGATCGCGCCATAGACTGGCAACACGATTAAGCCCTGCGGGCGCGGCCCGAGTCCGGCGGTTTCCCGCTTGAGCGCAAATCCAATCAGGCCCGCGACGATTGCTATCGACCAAAGCTTCGTCACCAGCGCGCGATTGAGCCCGGTTGGCCCGATTCGCTGATTCATCCGCCACCTGCAGAGCACGAACTCAATCCAACCCGATACCCCCGCCGACGCGGTGAGACCGGCAACGCCCCAGCGCGGTGGGATACCCAGCAGCGGAGGCAGCAGGATGGCACACGCGTAGCCGAGCGCGAGGGTCAGCGAGACGCGCACCACTGCAAAGCGAAGCGGCGTACGCGCATCGAGCAACGAGTAGAATGCGGCGTTGTAGAGCTGCACCATCGTGGTCGCGAGCAGGCCGACCCCCGAGCCCGCCAGCACCGCCCACAGGTAAACCGCATCCGCGTGCGAGAAATGCCCCGATTGATAGACAAACGCCGCGATCACGTCGCCGAGAAAAATGAACCCGGCGGCCGAGGGCACGATTAGGAATGCGATCTGACGTAGTCCGGCGTTGAGACGCGGCCGCAAAGCCGCGCCGATCTCCTCGACCGTGCCCGACGCACGCGACATGGTCGGCAGCTCCGATGCCGCGACCGACGATCCGAACAGGCTGACCGGCAGCATGTACAAGATCTGGCCGAAGTTGATCGCGGCGACCGCACCGGTCGGCAACAAGCTTGCCAGCAGCTGGTCGACATAGGCGCTGATTTGCGCGACGCCCTTGGTGCCGACCACCGCGAACATGTTGCGGAACACCGTCCACAACGCTTCGCTTACCCGTCCGAAACTGAGTCGACGCCGATGCATCAACGCCACGACTTGCGGAACCTGCACCCCCAACTGGACGCCGGCGCCAGCCACCGATCCCCATGCCACATCGATCGCGAGCGCATCCTGCGCGCGGCGCGGCCCAAACCACAGCATGGTCGCGATAATCACGAGGTTCCAAAACACCGGCGCGAGATACGAGGCGAAGAAGCGATGATGGCTGTTGAGGACACCCAGGCACCATGCCGACATCACCAGGATCCCGATGCCGGGAAATACGATACGCACGATCGCGATGGTCAAGTCGCGTTTCTCGGCGGCAAACCCGGGCGCGATCACGTCGATCAGGTAAGGGGCGAACCCGACCCCTAGCGCAACCAGAATCGAGGTGGTGAGCGCGAGTACCGCCCCAACCGCCCATGCCAGCAAGTCTGCATCTTGGTCGCCGTCGCCGAGCATCTTGCTGTAAACCGGGATGAACGATGCGGACAGTACGCCTTCACCGAGCAGGTTCTGGAGGATATTCGGGATGCGCAGACCGGCGGTGAGTGCATCCGCCACCGCCGAGGTACCGAAGTAGTGCGCCAGCACGCTCTGGCGCAGGAATCCGGTAAGGCGACTGAGAAAAATCCCCGACGCGACGATCCCGGCAGCGCTGCCGGGCGGCCGCAAAGTGGTGTCTGCACCGCTTAAGGGCTCCTCTGCGACCGGCTTTGTAACGCTCTCAGCCAACGGTCTCTGAAGTATAGCGGCGCGAGGCCACCCCTTGCAGCCGGTGGCGATCGCAAGTCCGAGACTTCCGGAAATTCAACCCCAGTTGCAGGAGAGTGGCCGAGGCTCTAGCCTGTCCTCTGCTTCCGGCACGCAGACGCCCAAGCGGGTAAGATTGTGAGCTTTTCTCTCTACGTGCATATTCCGTACTGCCAGGCGAAGTGCCCGTACTGCGACTTCAACTCCTACGCGGCAGCCACCTGGCCGGAGGCCGATTACACGCGTGCGCTGACCCGGGAGATCGAACACCGATACGGCCAGCCTCCGTTCGCGGGCGACTCACTGCGCACGGTCTTCTTCGGGGGTGGAACGCCGTCACTGTTCGCCCCGGAATCGATCAGCGCAATTCTCGAGGCAGCCAATCGGCGCTTCCCGATCGAGCGCGATGCGGAAATAACCCTGGAGGCGAACCCCGGCACGCTGAGCGAGCCAAAACTCGCCGGGTTGCGCTCGGCCGGAGTCAATCGCCTAAGCCTCGGCGCCCAATCGTTTAACAACCAGACCTTGAAATTTCTCGGCCGGATTCACGACGCCGACCAGACGCGCCAGGCGGTGGCCATGGCGCAGCGCGTCGGTTTCGATCGCCTCAACCTCGACCTGATTTTCGCGGTGCCCGGACAGACCGTGGAAAGCGTGCTCGCTGACGTCGAGCAGGCCATTGCGCTCGGACCCGACCATATCTCCGCGTACAACCTGACTTTCGAGGAAGGCACCACATTTTTCACCGATCTGAAGCGCGGGCGAATCAAGGCACTGGCCAACGACGAGCAGGCGGCGATGTATGCCGCGGTGCGCACGGAACTGCCCCGACGCGGCTTCGCGATGTATGAAATTTCGAACTATGCGCGCCCCGGCCGCGAGGCCCGACACAATCTTACCTACTGGCGCGGGCAGACTTACCTCGGCGTCGGCGCCGGCGCGCACAGCTTTGCTCTGGCGCCGTCAGACTCGCGTGCAGTACCCAACTCCTACGGCCGGCGCTGGTGGAACGAGCGTAACCCGGGGCGCTATATCGAGCTGGCGGGGGGGGAGGGCTGTGCGGAATCCGGTGGTGAAGAAATCGATCAGATGACCGGCGCAAGCGAATTCGTGTTTCTGAATCTGCGCCTGCGCGCGGGGTTCGCGGAGCAGGAGTTTGCTGCGCGGCTGGGACGGTGCTTTGATGATGTGTTTGGAGCTCGCGCCGCGCGATTGGTGGAAGGCGGTTTGTTGATGCGAAACGCCGAGCGCATCTTCCTGAGCGATCGCGGGCTCGAACTCGCCGATTCAGTCTTCGCGGAATTCGTATAAAGCCTCCCCCGCCACTGACCAACCGAGAAAGGAACACGAAGGTTTCGCCAGCCGAGCCGAATTTGTGCTTGGTGGAGATGAGCCAGGACTGCTCTACGCACGCAGCATCGCGGTATCGAGCAACTGAGCTACCTGAACCGGCGTCGCCAGGCGGATGAAGGCGCCCAAGCGCGGGCCGCGTTCCTGCGCGAGGATCGTCCGGTAGAGCAAGGGGAAAATCTTGCCGGGCTTGTCGTAATATTGGCGGCCGAAGTCGTAGATCGTTTTTTCAATTTGTTCGGCACCGGCTGCTGGGTTGGCGCGCAGCCAGTCCGCGATGGCCGCCAGCTGCGGGCGCTCGGCCGCGTTCGGAATGTAGGGCTTCTTGGTCGGCTCGATGAAGTCCTGATAAAAATTCTCTGCCGACTGCATCAGAGTAAGCGCCAGTGCCCTGGTGTCCGCGTCATTCTCGATCGCGGGGTCGTAGCGCTTCAGATATTCCCAGAGGTAGTTGCGCTCCAGGGCGCCGACCGCGGGCACCAGATTCATCATCATCGCGAAGGTCAACTGTGAGTCGAAGCGGCGCGGGCTCTGGTCCTGCAGCACGAACACCAGCGGCGAATTGTGACGCGTCTCCTGGTTGGGAGCCGCGGCGTATTCCCTGAGCGCGTCGAGGTATTCATCGACGTATTGGGGGATAGTCGCAAGGAACAGTTTGCGAGCGCGGCGCGGATTGGTCAGAAGAAAAAACTTGAGGACTTCGATGGGCGCATAGCGTTCCCATTGCTCGACGGTAACGCCGCGGCCGATAGACTTGGAGACCTTGTGCCCCTCGTCGTCGAGGAACATCTCGAACGGAAATCCGAGCGGCGCGCGGCCGCCCAGCACCCGGAGGATCAGTGCGGATAGCCGTGCCGAGTCGGTCAGGTCCTTGCCGTAGAGCTCGTAGTCGACCGCCAGCGTGAACCAGCGCAGCGCCCAATCGACCTTCCATTGCGCTTTGGCGTGGCCCCCGAAGACGGTCTGCTCGCCGCTCCACCCGCAGCCGGCGGTCCCGGCCGCGCTCCGTTCGCACGTGAATTCGATGGTCCCGCGATCCGGATGATATGCGGTCACCGTGCGTTCGATCATTTTTCCACACCCGGGGCACAGCGGCATTAACGGAGACCATCCGGGGCGATTTTCCTCGCGCAGCGTCGGCGTGACTATCGCGGCTATCTCGGCATGCCTGGCCAGGATGCGCTTGAGTCCCTCGTCGAATTCGCCGTTTCGATACATGTCGGCCGAACGCCGCAGCTCGTACTCCACTTCCACCGGCGCCAGGAACTCGCGCAGCAGGCCAATCATGTGATCGGCGAAGCTGGCGCAGCATCCGAACGGGTCCGGAATACGCGAGACCGGGACCCCTAAAAATCCGCCCAGCTCCTCGCGCCGCGGGACATTCTCGGGCACCTTGCGGAGTCCATCCATGTCGTCGATGAATACGATGAGCCGCGAGGCCCGCGCCGGCTCGAGCATCGCAAAGGCCTCGCGCACGTAAGCCGGGCGCAGCACCTCGCACATGGTGCCGAGGTGGGGCAGCCCCGACGGCCCGAAGCCACTCTCGAAGATGACGGGACGCTCGGGCGGGTAGTCGCGAATGCGCTCCCGAAGCCGCCGCGCTTCTTCGTGCGGCCACGCATCGCTGCTGGTGGGCAGTTTGTCGAGTGGTTGTGCGCCTGGGGGCATGCCCGGCTATTCCTCACCCTCCCCGCGCAGTACCCGCGCGACCGCATCGTGAATCCAGGGATCGATTTGCAGATCGCGATTCTTGGCGGAGGCAAGCCGAAGCTTAACCGCGCAATTCGCGCAGATAAAGGCCCGCTGGGAAAAACCCGCCGCATCCTCAACGCTGATGCGCAAAAGCCAGTCGCCCACCGGCCTGCGGCACAGTACACATTTCTCCGGTGGCGATGATGAATTCTGATGTTCCATGCGGCCGCTATTGTACATCATTGCTTCGCGGCAGGATGCTGTGGTAACTCCCGAGTCGCATGGAGCCCGACCCGGGCGTTATCATTCATCCAAAGCAGTCCGCACCGGCGCGCGAGCTGTGCGCGTCTTTAGGCTTCGAGCTCACCGCCGTGACGCGCGCGAGCTCCACGGCGATTTTTCACGCACGCTGAATGGATCAGGCATATACCAAACAGAAACTGAAGGAACTGCGCGCCCTGATCGACGAGGGCGATCGGGTCGCGATCGTGTTGCAGGACGATCCTGACCCCGACGCGATGGCTAGCGCGATGGCGCTGCGCACGCTGCTCGGCCGCAACAAGCTCACCACTCCGTTGTTCAGCTTCAAGCCGGTCACCCGTCCGGAAAACCGCACCATGGTCCATCTGCTCGAGATCGATATCGAGCCGGCCGAGCCCGCGGAACTGGACGAGTATGACAAGATTGCGATGGTCGATGTGCAGCCGCCGTTCTTCGGCGACAAGCTGACCCGCGCTCACATCGTGATCGACCACCATCCAAACTACGAGCCGAGTAACGCACCGTTTGTGGACGTCCGCACCAAGTACGGAGCGACCTCCACGATCATGACCGAGTACCTGATTTCCGCCGACGAGCGCATCAGCGAACGCCTCGCGACCGCGCTGCTGTACGGAATCCGCAGCGATACGCTGGCACTCTCGCGACGCGTGACCGACGACGATCTGCAGGCGTTCGTGACGCTCTATCCGATCGCGAACTACAACATGCTCAAGCAGATCGAGCGTCCCGAACTGCCGGCCAAATTCGCCAGAATTCTCTCCCGCGCCCTGGCGCGAATAGAAGTCGTTGACGGACTCGCGGTGCTCAACCTGGGCCGGGTCGAGCGTGACGATATCATCGTGCAGGTCGCGGATTTCTGCCTTCAATTCGAGGGCGTGGAATGGGTCGCGGTGGCAGGAAAGCTGGGTGACGACCTGGTGATCGCGGTGCGCAACTATGGCATGAGCGGCGACAACGCCGGCGAGGCAGTCAAAAACCTGTTCGGCGACATCGGCAGCGCCGGTGGCCATCGCCACATGGCAAAGGCGGTCATCAAGCAGACAGCGTGGCGGAGCCGTGAAGGAAGCACGCGCGACCGGTTTGTCGAAGAACGTCTGCGTGAGCTGTTCGTCGCCGAAATTTCCGGCGAGCGCAAGAGCCACGAATCGCGCGTTGCCTCGCGCAACGGCGGATAAACGCCCTCTTACGCGATACCAAACGCCGCGATGAAGCGTGCGTGCAGCTCGACGACATTTACACCTGGCCTGAAGGATCGCAGCACGCTGCTTGAGAATTGAGCAATTCAACCTGACAGCCTTTTCCTGGGGGTTTGGTTTATCCATCAGTTTACCCGCGCCCTCGCAGTCCGTATCGTATACGCCGTGAGCGTTGTGGAGGCGACGGTAGAGGTCAAAAATCGACTGGGGCTCCATCTTCGTGCCGCATCGACGGTGGCGCAGGCCGCCGGCCGCTTTTCTTCCAAGATCACGATCGCGCGTGGCAAGAACCAGGTCAGTGCCAAAAGTGTGACCGGCTTGATGATGCTTGGTGCGGAGAAGGGCGTGAAGGTAAAAATTCGCGCAGACGGTGAAGATGCTCGCGATGCGCTGAGGACGGTCGAAACGCTATTCGAAGAGGGTTTTGGCGAGGAGTGACGCTGACAAGAGAGATTGCTCATTCAGCCGAGAACATTGCTTATTTTCTTTGCAGGATGGTTGGGTCGAAGCTTGGTCCGCAATCGGGAGTTCGGCCGCCGCACGAGGTTTGTGGCATCGCACCTTGATTCGACCTGACCGGTCGGTTATTAGATCGGCAACCAAAACTCAGACTCGAATCCGCAGAAATTGCCAGACTTCACAGGGTCTTCCGTTCTGATCGTCGCGCATCTGCGAAATCCGCGGATTTCCGTTATGCCGTTTCAAGGAGCGATCGCGCATGCCGCTTAAGGACTTCCTTTTTACTTCGGAGTCAGTCTCCGAAGGTCACCCCGATAAGATGTGCGACCAGATTTCCGACGCCGTGCTCGATGCGCTGCTAAGGGAGGACCCGGGATCGCGTGTCGCGCTCGAGTCACTGGCCAAGACCGGGCTCATCGTGCTGGCCGGGGAAATCACCAGCACGGCACACCCTGACTTCGTGAAACTGGCGCGGGATGTCGCGCTGGAGATCGGTTACGACTGCGCCGCCAGCGGGTTCGATGGACACACCTGCGCGGTGCTGACCGCGATCGAGCCGCAGTCCGCCGATATCTCGCAAGGGGTCACCGAGGGCAAAAGCAAGGAACAGGGCGCCGGCGACCAGGGGCTGATGTTTGGTTTTGCCTGCGATGAGACAGATGAGCTTATGCCGCTGCCGATCGCGATGGCGCATCGGCTGATGGAAAATCTGGCAAGCATGCGCAAGCAGAAAAAGGTTGATTGGCTGCGCCCCGACTCCAAGAGCCAGGTCACGGTGCGCTACGCGGATGGCAAGCCGGCGGAAATCACCGCGATCGTAATCTCAACCCAGCACACTCCCGAAGTGAAGCAGGAAACCATCCGCGAGTGCATGATCGAGGAACTCATCAAGAACACCATTCCCTCCAAATATCTGACCCGCTCGACGGTCTACCACGTAAACCCGACCGGCCGTTTCGAAATCGGCGGACCGCATGGCGATTGCGGTCTGACCGGTCGCAAAATCATCGTCGATACCTACGGCGGATATGGACGCCATGGCGGGGGCGCTTTCTCGGGCAAGGATCCGAGCAAGGTCGATCGCTCCGCGTGCTACATGGCGCGCTATGTCGCCAAGAACGTGGTTGCCGCCGGCCTGGCCAAGAAGTGCGAGATCCAGGTCGCGTACGCAATCGGGGTTGCGGAGCCGGTCTCGCTGCTGGTCGATACCTTCGACACCGGCGTCGTGCCGGACGCGAAACTCTCTTCCCAGCTGCGCGAACTTTTTGACTTTCGCCCCGCCGGAATTATCCGAAAGCTTGACTTGAAACGGCCCATCTACCAGAAGACCGCCGCTTACGGGCATTTCGGTCGTACGCCCCACGACGGGTGGTTTCCGTGGGAGCGCACCGACATGAAGGAAAAGCTGCGCAGCGCTTTCTAGACGTGCCAGCGCGAAGCTTCAGGCCACGTCTGCAGTAAACTCTGGAGAACCGACCCCAATGCCATCGACTGCAACCAAAAGAAAACCCGCGTCTAAGGCCCGCCCCGCCGCGCTCGGCGTGCCGGAATACGACGTCCACGACCTCGGTCTGGCCGCGGCAGGCTTCAAACGAATCGAATGGGCCGAGCGCCAGATGCCGGTTCTGCGGCGTATCCGCGAGCGCTTTTCCAGGGAGCTCACGCTCAAGGGCCAGCGCCTCGGCGCGTGCCTGCACATCACCTGTGAAACCGCCAACCTGCTGCGCACCCTCAAGGCCGGCGGCGCGGCAGTATTCTGCTGTGCGTCGAACCCGCTCTCGACCCAGGACGATGTTGCCGCAGCGCTGGTTAAGGAATACGACATTCCGACCTACGCCATTCACAACGAAGATCGCGACACCTACTACAGTCACCTCCGCGCAGTACTCGAGCGCCGGCCAACCATCACGATGGATGACGGCGCTGACCTCGTGAGCCTGCTGCATACCGAATACAAGGATCGCGCCGAGGAAGTGCGGGCGAGCATGGAGGAGACCACGACCGGGGTTATCCGGCTGCGCGCGATGGAAAAAGACCGGGCCCTGCGCATTCCGGTGGTCGCGGTCAACGATGCACAGACCAAGCACATGTTCGACAATCGCTATGGCACCGGCCAATCAACCCTCGACGGCATCATCCGCGCCAGCGGACTGCTCATCGCCGGA
The DNA here is from genome assembly GCA_046728175.1 of Thermodesulfobacteriota bacterium. Classification (GTDB taxonomy): domain Bacteria; phylum Desulfobacterota; class Binatia; order Binatales; family Binataceae; genus JAFAHS01. The sequence goes on from JBKPEA010000050.1 coordinate 32,809, forward strand.
TCGGTGGTCGTAGTGGGCGGCTATGGGTGGTGCGGCAGAGGAATCGCCACGCGCGCCCGCGGACTGGGGGCCGACGTAATCGTCACCGAGGTCGATCCGGTGCGCGCGCTCGAAGCGGCGATGGACGGCTTGCGCGTCATGAAGATGGCCGACGCGGCCAGGGTTGGGGATATCTTTATCACCGCCACCGGTGACAAGCACGTGCTGACCTCACAGCACTTCAACCTGATGAAGGACGGTGCGACGCTCTGCAATTCCGGCCACTTCGATGTGGAGATCGATATGGCCTATCTGAACGACACCGCCAAGAAAATCGAGCACGAGATTACCGAGAACGTTGATGCCTACCATCTCGCGAACGGGCGTGTGCTCTACGTGCTCGGACAGGGGCGGCTGGTAAACCTGGCCTGCGCCGAGGGGCATCCCGCGCAGGTGATGGATATGAGCTTCGCTACGCAGGCGCTGGCATCGGAGTGGGCCGCCAAGAGCGACGGACTTGCAATCAAGGTCCATGACGTGCCGATCGAGATCGAAGACGAAGTCGCCGGGGTGAAGTTGGCCTCCATGGGTATCAAGATCGATACGCTCACCGCCGAACAGAAGAAGTACCTGGAAAGCTGGGACAGCGGCACGTAAAAGCTGAGAATCCGCGGCTGGCGCGGCCAGAGAGAGCGGGGGCAACTCCGCTGACCTTGAAGCCACCGCGGAGCCCACTGCCCATCAGGCAATGGATTCGTTGGTCTCTGAGACTTCGATCTTCACGGCGGACCGCCGCCGCCACAACTCGCCGCATCCCACCGAAGTCGCGATCAGCAGCAGCGCAAGGAAGAAGCGCGGCGAGAGCGGATGCCAGAGCGCATCGCCCAGAAACGCGAACAGGATGGTCCCCGGAATCATCCCGATCACGCTGGCCCACAGGTAGTCTCGAAAAGCTATCCGCGAGGCGCCCGCGATCAGATTGAGCGCGTTGTACGGGATCACCGGGACCATACGAAGGTAGAGGATGATGTGAAAGCCATGCCGGGCGATTCGTCCGAGCATCGCGTCAAACCGTTTTCCCACCACGCTCTCGACGAATCCCCGTCCGAGAAAGCGTCCTGCTCCGAACGCCACTACGGCGCCGACATTGGCCCCGATCAGCGAATAGACCGATCCCCACAGCGTACCGAACGCAAGTCCCCCCGCGACCGTCATCACCGCGCCCGGCACCAGGAAGGAGGGACCCACGGCGTAGAGCATCATGTACACCAGTGGCCCCCACACGCCCCACGCCAAGACCTCGAGTTTGACCTGCCTCGGATCCTCGAACCATTCGCGATGCGCGAGCAACAGCCACAGCGAACCCGCGGCGATGATCGCCACGATCCCGACCTTGAGAACGTTCAGCCACGGCCGGCTTCCACCGGCGGGATTCTCGCGGGATTCCTTCAACGTAGGTGCGGCTGCCATCGGAACGAACTCGCTCATGATATGGGGGGACGGCGTAACGAGACAAGCTGGGGCAAGACCGCTCACGGAAAATTGATCTGGGTTTGTGGCGGGCAGGAGATGCGATTACAGTCTCGATGATTAGGCGCTTACGCGGCGCCGTTTAACGGAGTCTTCGCGGATGAACGAGTTGCAGGACAAGGTTGCTATCGTCACCGGCGGCGGTTACGGCATCGGCAGGGAAATCGCGCTTGCCTACGGACGCGCCGGGGCTAAGGTGGTGGTCGCGGCCCGCACCGAGAAGCCGCTTAAGGAAACCGTCGGCGCGTTGAACCAGCTCGGTGCCACCAGCACTTTTGTTCGAACCGACGTGTCGAAGGAAGCCGATTGCGCGGGGATGGCCGAGCTGACGCTGAAGGCCTTCGGCCGCATCGATATTCTGGTGAACAACGCGGGCATCGCCGGCCCGACCAAGCGCATTCCGGATATGTCGCTGGCGGAATGGCAGGAAACCATCGATATCAACCTGACCGGCGCGTGGCTCGCGGCGCGCGCAGTGCTTCCGACCATGGATAAGCAACGCTCGGGTCACATCCTGAACATTTCGTCGGGAGCGGGACGCCGCGGCTACCCGATGCGTTCGCCGTACGCCGCATCGAAGTGGGCGATGCTCGGGCTTACCCAGACCATCGCCGGTGAGTGGGGCGCGCGCGGAATCCGCTGCAACTGCATTTGCCCGGGGCCGATCGCGGGCGATCGTATCGAACGCGTGATGCATGCGCGGGCCCAGGCGATGAAGCTCCCCTACGAGCAGATTCGTGCGCAGTTCCTCTCGCAGTCGGCGCTGAACCGGATGGCGACCGAAGAGGAATGCGCCCGCGTGGCACTGTTCCTGGTCAGCGACGCATCGGCAGGGCTGACGGGCCAGACCGTGAACGTGGACGCCGGCTCCATCATGAGCTGATTTGCGCGGCGGGCGGGGCCAAGGACGCACGCACTCGCGGATTCCTGCCCGCCTGCTATTTCTTGATGTGGTGGTCGCGGACTGTCGACTCGAACCCGAGCTTGAGCAGCCGCTCGGCGAGTTCCCGCGCCAGCACCGGCGAGCGATGCCGTCCCCCGGTGCAGCCCAGGCCAATCATCAGGTAGCTCTTGCCCTCGCGTCGATAGAGCGGCAGCAGAAATTGGAGGAGCCCTACCACTTCATCGAGAAAGCGGCGCGCCTCCGGCTCGGCCATGACGAAGTCGTGCACCCGGATGTCGTGTCCATCCAGGTGCTTGAGCTTCGCCACAAAAAACGGATTGGGCAGGAACCGGACGTCGAGCACGATATCCATCCCGACCGGAACGCCGTATTTGTATCCAAACGATGCGATCGAAATCGCCATTCGCGAGCCGGTTGACGCGTTCAAAACCGCGGCGGTAACCACCTCGCGCAATTCGTGAATCGTCAGGGTCGTAGTATCGATGATGCGATTGGCGCGGTCGTGCAGTTCGGCGAGCGCGATGCGTTCGCTGTGAATTCCCTCGGCCACCGTGAGGCCACCCTCGGCCATCGGGTGCGGGCGGCGGGTCTCGGAATAGCGCCGCGCCAGCACTTCATCGGACGCATCCAGAAAGATTACTTCCGGGTATATGGCATTGCGCTCGAGTTCGGCGAAAATCCGCGGCCATTGCGGAAAGAACATCCGTTCACGCGGGTCGATGCCCAGCGCCACACCGGACAGCGTCGGGTCGCGCCCCTCGGTGAGGCGCATGACCTCCAACGCCAGCCCAACCGGCAGGTTATCGATGCAGTAGAAGCCCAGGTCTTCGAGCACGCGCAGCGCCGAGGCGCGACCCGAACCTGACACTCCCGTTACGATGATGAGCCGGGAGCTGTTCGAAGAAGCCGGAGCCATCGGCATTTCCCGCAGAGCGCGGCAGGCCGTACTAGGCGCTCAATACTTGCTGTCCTCTTCCTTGATGAGCCGGTAGATTTCGGCCGAATCGGCGGCCTCGATGAGGCGCGCCCGGAAGCCGTCGTCCTTGAGCAGCCGGGAAACTCGCGCAAGCGCTTTCAGATGCAGGCTGGCGGAATCCTCGGGCGCGACCAGGACGAAGAAAATATGGGTCGGATTGCCGTCCAGCGATTCGAAATCCACGCCCGCGCGATGGCGCCCGAAAGCGCCGATGATCTTGTTGGCGCCGCGCAGCTTGCCGTGCGGGATCGCGATCCCGTCGCCGATCGCGGTCGAGCCGAGCCGTTCGCGCTCGCTCAGTACCGCGGTCAGGTCCTCGAGCCTGATGCCTGGGTATTTGGCCGCCAGTCCCTGAGCGAGTTCCTTGAGCACTTGGTCCTTGGAGCTTCCCTTCAAATCGGGGAGGACCATTTCCGGAGCGAGGATTTCGGTTACTTTCATCGGATGATGCTTTTTAAGTGGGCCGGTAGCTGCCTCACGCCTAGCTCTCCTCTACTTCGCTGAGAATCTCGCCGGCGGAAAGGGTGCGCACCTTGTTGGTCGCTATTTTCTCCAGATGCCGAGTAAGCTGGCGGACAACTTTATCCTCGAGCAGATCGATGACCGAATAAAGATCTCTCGACTCCTGCTCCGCAGTCGCCGACAATCGGCCCGATTTGACAGTAACTTCGCCGTGCTGCCGGTATTTGTCAACCGAGAGGATTACGTGGGCTTCACATGTGCGTTTGAGGAACTTCCCCAAATGCGCGAATTTCCGTTCCGCATAGCCACGCACCGCGTTGCTCGGGGCGACGTTGCGAAAAGTGACGGTCACCATGGTGGCGACCGGGCCACGCGCGGCACGCCGCTGCTTGCGCATGGCCTTTCTGCGCTTCCCTTCGACCTTGTTCTTCATTGGATTTCGCCTTTCGGCCGGTAATCTTCATCCGACCTGCTTGCGATTGGCCGACGGCAGGATTCCGAGCGCCTGGCGATACTTGGCGACCGTCCGGCGCGCGATATTGATTTGCTTCGCTCGCAGCATCTCCGCGATCGCCTGGTCTGACAGGGGGCTACCCGGTTCCTCCGCCGCCACCAGCGTGCGAATTTGCTCCTTCACCGTCTCCGCGCTGACATCTTCGCCGGTCGCTGCCTTGACGCCGGAGGTGAAAAAGAATTTCAGCTCGAAGATTCCCTGCGGGGTATGCGCGTACTTGTTGGCGGTGGCCCGGCTGATCGTGGATTCATGCATCCCGATGTCTTCCGCCACATCCTTGAGCACCAGCGGCTTCAACTGACTGATGCCATGGTCGAAGAAGGCCCGCTGAAACTTGACGATCGAATTGGCTACTTTGAAGATCGTCTGCTGGCGCTGGTAGATGGACTTCACCAGCCATTTTGCCGAGCGCAGCCGCTCCTGCAGATACTCGCGGGTCTCCGGCGCCGAGTTGCTGTCGTTCATCACGCGCTGGTAGTAGCCTGCGATCCTGAGACGCGGCACCGCATCGCGATTGAGGGTCACGATGTACTCGTTCCCGATCTTATGAATGTAGACGTCGGGTACGACGTAGGTGGGCTCCTCGCCGCCGTAGTCGCGTCCCGGCTTGGGCTCCAACATCGCGATGATCTTGTGCGCCTGTCCCACCATCTCCACGGTGACGCCGAATTGTTTGGAGATTTCGCTGTAACGATGCTTCTCCAGAAGGTCTAGGCGCTCGCGGACGATCCGCGCTGCGAGCGATCCTTCCATTCCCAGGTTCTCGAGCTGCAGGAGCAGGCATTCGCGCAGATCGCGCGCCGCACAGCCAGGCGGGTCGAAGCGCTGTACCCGCTTGAGCACACGCTCTGCCTCGCCCGCTGTGGTCTCGAGCTGTTGCGCCAACTCGTCCAGCGGTGTCTCGAGATAGCCGTCGTCGTTGAGATTGTAGATGATGGTTGCGGCGATTCTCTGGTCCGCCTCGCTTAGGCTGGTAAGCCCGAGCTGCCACATAAGATAGTCTTCGAGCGTGCGGCGACGGATCGAGGTATTTTCGAGCGCGCTGCGATGGTCGTCCTCGGAATCCGACGGCGTGCTTTCCTGCCAGTTATTCGGGTAGGTCTCCCAGTAGTCACGCCAGTCCAGTTTGTCGAGTCCATCCAGTTCCTTCAGTTCTATGGCGGCGTCGTGAGCCTCGGTCTCGAGGGTTTTGAGCGGTCCCTCGGGGGCACCGTCGCCAGGTTCCCAATCGTCGACCGGCTCGTCGGGCGGCGTGGCCTCGGGCTCGGCCCCCAGCCGCTCGTCTTCCGCCGCGGCGACCACTCCGTCTCCAGCGGGAGCTTCGGCCTCGCGCGCAGCCTCAGCCGGGCTCTGGTCGAGCGGTTCGAGCATCGGATTCTGCTCGAGCTCCGTTTGCACGACGGTTTCCAGTTCTGGCAGCGAAAGTTGAAGAATCTTGATCGCCTGTTGCAACTGGGGTGTCATCACCAGTTGCTGGCGGAGTCGCAAATCCTGTCCGAGTTTTACCTCTAACGCCATCTAACCTGTCGCCTCAGGGGTTGTTGGGTTCGGTCGGGCTCCCCTGAATTGCCGGAGGCACCTGCGGCGGCCGATCGGGCGTTTGCAAGGCCGCGGAAGTGCCGCGCGAGGTGGTCGCTGCCCCATCGACCGAGGGCTTGGATTCCTTGGGGTAGATCACGGCGCGCGCGTTCTCCACGTCGCTCTGGTTGGTGTCGAGGTGCACCGTAATCTTGGTGCCGGCGATCTGATCTTCGCCGTCATGCACCACCGGAGAGCCAGTCAGGGTCACGGTATGCCGGGTCTGGTCCAGTATCGCATGATCGCCGGTCGCCCAGCGCGTGCCCTGACTTATACGCACGTTGCCGTCGGCGATCATTTCTCTGACGTCACGTAGATCCTGTCCGTAATTCACCCGCAAAGTGTCGCTGGCGACCTGGCTGTTTCCATTGTTCACGTGAACCCGCCCAGACCACAGCACGGACTTTTTGTTTTGGTCGACCGACATGGAGTTCCCGGTGATATGGATGGGTTCCTTGCCGCTGGAAAACTGCATTCCCGGGAACGCTCCCTGGTTGGGCTCGTTGGATGCCATCGTGCTCGGTTCTTTGCCGTGGGGTTTGGGCCGATCTTTCCCGGCTGACGCCTTGGTAGTCTCACCCGCCATTTCGACGGGAGCGGATCTTTCAGGGGCTGCTGCGACCGGAGCCGTTGCAGGCGTCGCCGTTTCCGCGGCGGCAACCGGCATTACCGGCCCGCCAGCCGCCGTCGCGACCGCGACAGGCGTAGCCGGCGCTGGAGCGGTTGCAACCGCGGGAGCCGATGGCGAAGCAATTCCAGCAGGCGCTCCCGATTCCATCGGGAGCGGAGTTGGACTGCTCACGATCGGCGCCAGTGAAGGTTCCGCCGACGGCATTGGAAGCGAATTCGTGGTGCGTTCCACACGAACCTCTGATGCATGAGGAGCTTCCGCCGCGGGCGAAGCAATCACCGCCGGCGCTCCCGATTCCATCGGAACCGGAGGTGGAGTGCTCACGATCGGCGCCGGTGAAGGTTCCGCCGACGGCATTGGAAGCGAATTGGTGGTGGGCTCCACACGAAACTCTGATGCATGAGGAGCTTCCGCCGCGGGCGAAGACGCGGCTTCCGGAGCCATGGGCGGAAGCGAGGCAGGAGGTGCAGTTGCTGTGACCGGCGGAGTTTCGGCCGGGAGGGACGGTGGCGACTGCGAAGTTGCTACCGGTGGCGATGCCGGAGGTGCGGCCGCGGTGACCGGCGCAGGTTCCACCGGGACCGCGGGTGCCGGCTGCGAAGTTGCCACCGGCGGGGCTGCTGGCGGTGGTACCGAAGCCGCTTCCGCTGATGGAGCGGGCTCGGTCGGCCCCGCTGCGCTCGCTCCAGTATCGCTTCCCGGACTTGCTGTCGCTCCAGGTACGCCGCCGTACACGTGAATGGAGTCTGGGCCCTGGTCGAAATCCTCGACCGCATTCCCTTCAGGTGCGGGCGGGCTGGCCGACGGGCCCGACCGAATCGAGGCTCCTGCATGGCCTGATGGCGCGAGCTCTTGTGCGCGCACCGCGCCCGGTACCGCCATCCCCAATGTCACCATCGCCGCGATCAAAATGCTCTGGCATCGATGCGACGAGAGCGGGGCCTCAGCTTTGGTTGGCCTTGCCACTGTCCTTCTTGGGCGTGATTTCGGTGCTCACCTGCTGATTCAGTTCGAACACGCGAGTCTTCGAATTCCCCGTGAGTCCGATCCCAACTACCTTGACCCCTTCACCTTCCAGGGTAACCTGCCCGGGCGCTTCCACCTTATCGAGGTCCGGCAGGAAGCTGACGACTTCGGTCGTCACCGTGAAATCGCCGTACTTGATAACCGTGCCGCCACTCAAGTCGGCGCGGTTCACGTGATTGCCGTTCATGTGAAGAACGGCGTGGGGCGCCACTATTTTTACCGGTTTTCCATCGTCTGAGGTCATCGCGACGTCGGCATCAGTCAGGACCACGGCAGACTTGTCGCCCGAGTAGGCCGCATCGGAGGCGGTCAAGACCCATTGAGGGGTGCCTGCCTTCATCTGAGTCCAATGGAAGTTATGCGCGTGAAGCAGGGAACCAGGAACCAATCCGGCCACTTTTTGTATTGCCTGGGCGTCGTGCCGATGCCGAACTACCCATACCGTAACGCCCAAAAGTATCAGGAGCGCGACTGTACCGAACCCCGCCAGCGCCCTGGCGATTCGCCTCGGACTCATCTCACGCTCCGTCCAATCAAACTATCAAGGGGATTTTTCCAAGTAAACCGAAGGGTCGCCGGACAGGCTTGCCAGGTCGGAATTTCGTCACGCCACCGCGCGGCGGTTCTTGCGACAGATCGGTCGGCTTTCACATCATCGGTCGGCTTTCACATCAATGGTGTGAGGGTAATCGCAAGCGCTAAACGGGGAAATCTTAAGCAAGGAGAACTCGTTATGCTGGACCTCGATCACGCGATCCCGGAACGTCATTCCACTCGGCGGTTTTTACCCAGTCCGGTTCCGCGCGAGTTGGTGGATCAGGCGCTCGTCTTAGCTTAGTGTGCGCCGTCAAACTCAAACATCCAGCCATGGCACGTAATCTTCGCGTCCAGAGCATGCCGAGATCGACTCGTCGCCGCGCTGCTCGACGAGGCCAAGCGCAGGCCGCCCAATATTCACCGCCCCAAGTCGTTCGAGCACTACCGGCGCGACCTCGGCGCTGAAGTTTACGGATCGATGGGTATCGCTCGTGAGGATACGGCGGGTCACGCGGCCGCGGTCCTGCGCAACTGGGAATTTTTCTGCGCGCGATTGGCTGGCATCATCTGCATGCATCGATCTCTCGGTCCCGCAGACGCAGTGAGCGTTGGAATGTTCCTGCAAACATCGTTGCTGGCGATGACGCAACGTGGGCTAGGTAGTTGTGTCGAGGTCTCGGTCACGGGGAATCCAGAGATCCTTCGCGCGCAGCTGGCAATCTCCGAGGAACTGTCGATTCTATGCGGCGTGGCGATTGGCTATTCAGATCCAGACTTTGCCGCTAACCAGCTGCACATCGAGCGGGAGCCGATCACGGAGAACATAGTGTTCGTGGAAAAATAGTGGCTTGCAAAGAGTGACGAAGGTAAGCGGCGTCAGTCCTGGCCCTTCGTTACAGTCGCCTGCTGATGTTCCAAGTTGGACCCTTTGTGAAACGAGGGAAGCTCTGTGCCTAGCCTTTCGGCAGGAGACCTTTCGGACTGATGAAATCCAAGATCAAACCGGAAATTCCGATTGACACCGGTTCGTTTCCGGTCGGCGCAGAGATGAAAGGTACACTGGCATGCGAGGAACTGGTCAGTTCGCACGCAAGCGAACTTCGCGCCTCGAAACTTACCCGCGACTGGCCTGGTGAAGCCGCTTTAAGTCAGTCAGTAGCCCCGCCAGTGTGTCCAGGCGAAGCGAGTTAACGCCGTCGCTCAGCGCGTGCTCCGGATCTTCGTGGACTTCCATGAAAATTCCGTCCACCCCTACCGCCACCGCCGCACGCGCCAGCGGAGCAATAAACTCTCGCTGGCCGCCCGAATGCTCACCCCCGGCGCCGGGAAGTTGCACCGAGTGGGTTGCATCGAAAATAACCGGGTAGCCGAAGCCGCGCATGACCACCAGGGCGCGGAAGTCGCTGACCAGGTTATTGTAGCCAAAACTCACGCCACGCTCGGTAAGCAATATGTTGTGATTGCGAGCACTCTCTACTTTCGCGATTGCCGACTTCATGTCCCAGGGCGCGAGGAACTGTCCTTTCTTGATATTCACGACCCGCCCGGTCGCGGCCGCCGCCAGAATCAGATCGGTCTGGCGCGACAGAAACGCCGGCACCTGCAGAATGTCGACCACCTCCGCCACCGGCTTCGCCTGGGCCACCTCGTGAATATCGGTGAGCAGGGGAACGCCGAGTTCGCGCTTGACCCGGGCCAGAGTCTCAAGCCCCTTGTCCATGCCGGGACCGCGAAATGACTGGTGACTGGTGCGGTTCGCCTTATCGAATGAACTCTTGAACACGAAGGGAAATCCCGCCGTGCGCGTGATCTCCGCGAGCCGGACCGCATGGCGAATGCACGATTCGTCACTCTCGATTACGCAGGGCCCGGCAATCAGCGCCAGGGTCGCGCCGCCAAAGACCACTTCGCCGGCGCTGACTTCGGCAATCTTCACGACGCGGTTCTGAGCTCCCTGACGGTCGCGAGCTTTTTGCCGGCGCGCGCGCGGCGCTCGATCGCGGCGCGCACCAGGCCGCGAAACAGCGGATGACAGTCGAGCGGACGCGATTTCAGCTCGGGATGGAACTGACAGCCGATGAACCACGGATGACCCTTGAGCTCCATGATCTCGACCAGGTTGCCATCCGGCCAGCTACCGGTCGCGATCAATCCGATCTTTTCCAGCCGATCGCGGTAGGCGTTATTGACCTCGTAGCGATGACGATGGCGCTCCGAGATCTTGCTGCGGCGGTATACCGAGGCGGTCAGCGTTCCGGGCTTGATGGTGCAGGGGTACGCACCCAGGCGCATGGTACCGCCCTTCTTGGTCACTTCCTTCTGGGTACCCATCAGGTCAATCACGGCGTCCGGGGTGTCTTCCGCAATCTCTCGTGAGTTGGCCCGCTTGATCCCGAGCAGATTTCGCGCGGCCTCGATCACCATCATGTGCAGGCCGAAGCAGATCCCGAGGATCGGCACCTGGTTTTCGCGCGCGTAGCGGACCGCGCGCATCTTGCCCTCGGTACCGCGCGCGCCGAATCCGCCCGGAATGATAATCGCATGCGCCTGGCCCAGGCGTTCCTCGACGTTCTGTTTCTCCAGCTCCTCGGAGTCGACGTAGTCGATATTGACCTTGGCCTCGTTGGCGATACCCCCGTGTGCGATCGCCTCGTGCAGGCTCTTGTAGGAGTCACCGATGTCGACGTATTTCCCGACCACCGCGATGTTCACGGTGACCCTGGGATTCTGCGAAACCTTCACCACCCGGCGCCACTTGGTGAGGTTGGGCGCTCCGGTCCAGATGTTGAGTTTTTCGACTACCCGTTGATCGAGTCCTTCCTCGGACAGGTGCAGCGGCATGGCGTAGATGGTTTCCGCATCGGGATCGGAAATGACGCAATTCTCCTCGACGTTGCAAAAATGTGCGATCTTGGCCTTGACCTTCTGGTCGATCTGCTTGTCGCAGCGGCAGATCAGCAGGTCCGGCTGGATTCCCAACCCGGTCAGTTCTTTCACGCTGTGTTGGGTGGGTTTGGTCTTTACCTCGCCCGCGGTCTTGATAAATGGCACCAGGGTCAGATGAACGTAGATGACGTTCTCGCGCCCGAGGTCCCAGCGAAATTCCCGCACCGCCTCCAGGAACGGCAGGCTCTCGATATCGCCAACCGTGCCCCCGATCTCCACGATGCACAGGTCCGCGCCTTCCGCCGCGGCCAGTATCCGCCGTTTGATCTCATCGGTGATATGCGGGATGACCTGCACGGTTGCGCCCAGATAGTCGCCGCGTCGTTCCTTCTGGATCACCGTGTCGTAGATCTGCCCGGTCGTGCAGTTGTTGCGCCGGCTCATCCGGGTCTGCACGAAGCGTTCATAGTGGCCGAGGTCGAGATCGGTCTCTGCGCCGTCGTCGGTTACGAACACTTCGCCGTGCTGAGTCGGACTCATGGTGCCGGGGTCGACGTTGATGTAGGGGTCCATCTTCAGCATCGTCACCTTGAGGCCGCGCGCTTCCAGGAGCGCACCCAGCGACGCCGCCGCCAGTCCCTTCCCTAGCGAAGAGACCACCCCGCCGGTTACGAAAATGAATTTGGTTTTCCCGCGCTCCACCATGATGACTTCTTCCCCCCTACCTCCGCGCCAAAGACGCCTGAGCCCGGGCCCTGGCAAGGTCCTCAGCAGTATCTATCTCAAGCGATGGCGCCACGGAAGGCACCACCCGGATTGCGTAACCATTTTCGAGCGCGCGGAGTTGCTCGAGTTTTTCGATTCGCTCCAGCACCCCCCGCGGCAGGGCCGCAAACCGGAGTAGGAACTCGCGCCGATAAGCGTATACGCCGATGTGGCGCAGCGCGACGGCGGGGATTGCTTCCGTGTCGCGCGGATATGGAATCGACGCGCGCGAAAAATACAGCGCGTTGCCCTGGGCGCCACGCACCACCTTCACGACGTTCGGATTGATCCATTCATGCTGATCGACGATCGGCGTGCCAAGGGTCGCCATCGCGATCGACGGATCGGCTCGCATCGGGGTCGCGAGCCCTTCCAGGTCGGCGGGATCGAGGAACGGCAAATCGCCCTGCACGTTGAGGTAAACCTCGGCGGAAACCCTGCGCGCCACTTCCGCGATTCGATCGGTGCCGCTCTGGTGGGTCGCCGCGGTGATCATCGCCTCGCCTCCCGCACGCCGTACCACCTCGGCAATCCGCTCATCGTCGGTTGCCACGATCGTTCTATCGATCGCTCGCGCCTTGGTGGTTTGTTGCCAGACGCGGACCACCATCGGCACTCCATCGATCTCCGCCAGAGCCTTGGCAGGCAGGCGCGTGGAACCGTAGCGCGCCGGAATCACGGCGATCACCGATGACGCTGCCAGCTTACTCCCTCTTTTGCGCTGGGACTGGAAGCTCGACGGGGCACGTATATTGGTAACCGTCGCGTACCGGCCTTGTCAATTTCGTGGGGTTCGGTTTCCCACAAAAGGTGGTCCCGGGCCGTCAATCGCGAAATAGGCTGACGGGTGTTCATCGGCCCGCAAGAAAAAATCCCGGCGGGAGCAAGGTTCGCTTGACATCGGCGGCTGGGCACGGTTAGTGTTCGTTCACTAACTAGTGCAGGTACTCAAGGAAAAACCGGGCACCAAACGGCCGGCGATCGTGGCCGCGGCGACCTCGTTGTTCGCCAAGGTCGGCGTCGATGCTACCAGCATGCGGGACATAGCCGAGGCGGCGGGGGTGCGCGAGGCCGCGATCTATCGCCACTTCACCGGGAAGGAGCAGATGGCGCAGGAGATCTTCGCAAGCTGGTATGGCTGGTACGGCCAGCAGGTACGCCGGATCGTAGAGGGGAAGCGCCCCCTGCGGGCGAAGCTGCGAGCTCTGGTCCACGTGGAATTCGAAACCGCCCGGACCCACCCGCAGGAGTTTCTGTATTTTTGTGAGAACGAAGCCCGGTTCCTCGCCGCGCTTCCGCAAGGCGTGCCACGCGTCCGGCAAGAACTCATCAGGATGATCCGCGAGGGGCAGAGCCACCGAGAGGTGCGCGCCGGTGATCCGGGGTTGCTGGCGGACCTGCTGAGCGGGGCGCTCTGCGCGGTGGCCATTTCAGCGCTTGTACGCCGGGACTTGGAGGTCCTGGGTGGGGAAAAATTGACTGCCGAGAGCTGTTGGCAGATGCTCCGGCTCAACCGTTGAGGAGGTTTCTCATGACTGCGGAAGAGGAACTCATCAGGCGCTATTTCGATGCATTCAACCGGCACGACGTCGAAGCCGTCGTCGCCTGTTTCCACCCCGACGCAGTGCTGGTCGGGCCGAACGGCAAACGCCTGGTCGGCCTCGCAGAGGTGCGCCGTTCGTACGAAACCGAGTTCGGACTGTTTCCTGATGCGCATTGCGAGCTACGTCTGTGCACCGGCAATAACGGACGCGGGGTAGCTGAGTCCTTCTTTACGGGAACCCGATCGCGACGCGGAAAGATCGAAGCGATTGGCGCGGAGGTGATGGAGATCGTGGACGGCAAGATCAAGGAGATCCGCGACTATCATCAGCCGGTGCCCGCCACGGCGGCTTAGCAGACGCCCCGCGTCAGACTCCAACCCATCGTGCGGTCCTAAGTCCAACATGAAATCGGCTGGCAACACCGGACTGGTCGATGTGGGCGCGATCTACGGCGGACCGCAGGGCGACCTGTATTCACTCCTGATGGGGCAGCAGCTTCACGCCGGCGGAATGAACGCCTCGCTCGATCTTGCCGAACGCGCAGGCATCGGCGCCGGACAGAAAGGAATCGATCTGTGCTGCGGCACTGGCGGCGGCATGCGCGTGCTCGTGCGGTTTTGCAAGGTTGCTTCCATGGTCGGCATCGATCTTACCCCGCGCAACGTCGAGCGAGGAGAGCAACGGTGCCGCGAAGAAGGACTCGCCGATCGGGTCCGTTTCGTGGTCGCTGACGCGTGTTGCACCGGTCTGCCGGGCAGGAACGCTGATTTCGTATGGGGCGAGGACGCGTGGTGCTATGTCCCGGACAAGGCGAAGCTGGTGGCAGAAGCGGCGCGCCTGATTCGTCCAGGCGGTGTAGTCGCCTTCACCGACTGGGTCGAAGGGCCGACCGAGCTTAGCGCCGAGGAGGCTCAGCGCGCTTTGACCCTGATGGGGTTCGTCAATGTTCTCGATATACCCCGCTACGTCCGACTGCTGAGCGACCACGGGTGCGAGGTGCGGGTGGCGCAAGATACTGGGTATCTTCCGGAGTTCTTCGATCTGGGTTTGAAAATGATCGAGAAGCAGTTTACCTATGACGTTCTCGCGACCGTCCAGTTTCGGATTGACGTGCTGAAGATCATCGCCGATAATTTTCGGTTCCTCGGCGGTCTCGCGCGAGCGGCCAAACTGATCCAGGCACGCTTCGTGGGTCGCAGGGTCGCCTGATCCAGCCGGCCTCGGGCGATCGCAGCGACCGACGACCACCCGCTAGCCGACGTGCAAGATCCCGCGGGAGCCGACTTAGCGGGAACCGGGAATGGGTCGAACAAGTCGTGGAAGTTGTGGGCAGGCCGACTCGTCGCGGAGGGTTTGATGCGCCTGCGGACCAGGAATTTGTGGCGGCTTTCCCTTTCCGGGGTCGGAAGCAAGTCAGGTCGGGTCGCGCACAGCGCCCTACTTTCCTCGCTTGCGGGTTCTGCGCATGCGCCGCTGGCGGGCCTTCGCCTGGACCGGATTGCTGCGACGCTTGCGCGCCATTTTGCGATTACGCCGATTACGCTGACGTGAAGCTACTTTCATTGCGGCTCCGGGTTTTGAGGGGTCTGATTGTAGGCGGTTGGTTTTGCGGCATTCCATCCCGAGTCGCCGGCCTGCAAGGTGTCGCCCGGCAGGCTGATTGAAACCGGACTCAGCGCCGTTGCTTCCGTCACTATCCCGTCCCGGTTGTGCACCACCACCAGCCCGAGCTGTTCTCCTGCCTTGATCGGACCGCCGACCGAGTTCGGTACGCGATATTCGAGCTGGATGCCCGCGGTGTCGTCGCGCGGCAGTACGACTTTGAGCTCGCGACCGACGATCGGCTGGATAAATTGCCCGGTCTCCACCCGGACCTGCACCGGTAGCGCCTCGCCCGACTTGAGCAGCGCCACCGCCGTGTAGTTTGCGAATCCCCATTCCAGCAACCTCGCCGACTGGGCAAAGCGTTGCTGGTTGGATGCCGCGCCAAGTATCACGCTTACCAGGCGCAGGTTACCGCGTCTGGCGGTCGCGGTGAGATTGAATCCAGCCTGGAACGTGAATCCGGTCTTCAGTCCGTCGCATCCGTCGAAGCGCCCGATAAGATGATTGGTATTGTGCAGGATGCAGACTCCGCCATCGAAGTCCGCTTGCTCGAGTCCCGACCACTTCAGGAGATCCGTTCCGTTGATAATCGCGCGCGCCAGCGTGGCCAGGTCGCGCGCCGAGGTCTGATCGACGTCGCGGGTGGGCCGCGGCGGTAACCCGTCGACGGTGTTGTACGCGGTGCTGGTCATCCCGAGACTTCGCGCACGCGCATTCATCATCCGCACCGTCGCTTCCACCGAGCCCCCGATCTTTTCCGCGATCGCGACCGCGGCATCGTTAGCCGACTTGATCAGCGCCGCCTTTATCAGTTCCTCGAATGGGTAGACCTGTCCCTCGATCAGGCCGACCCGCGATCCCCCCGTATGCGCGGCGCGTTCCGAGACTCGCACCGGGTCGTTCGGTCTGACGTTGCCAGCCTTAAGCTGATCTTCCGCGATCAGCAGCAACATCATCTTGGCCATCGATGCCGGGGGCCACGACATGTCGGCATTAGACTCGTAGAGAACTTTGCCGCTGTCGGCATCCTCGACCAGTGCGCCTTTAAACGGCTCGACTTCGGTCTTCACACGCTTGGCGGACGCGTGCCCGTGTCTGCCGTGCCGTACCGCGGCGCCCGCCGGGCCTGCCAGCAGCCCGAGTACCGCCCCCCCGGTCAATATCGCTGCGATCTTATGCGATGCTCTCATCCACCCCCCCCGATTCCATCCACCCATTGTGCAGATGCGTGCGGTTTTTCCCCCAAGGCACTACGGCTTGCGCGCGAAGCCGCTCTGCCCCGAGAGGCCCTCCAGGCCAGTCCGTTCGACGCGTTGCAAGATATTCAAATTCGCGCGCGCCGGGGCATAGTCGGGGTTCGCCGCCACCAACTCCGTCCACTCGTCGTGCGCGCGTAGGTACTTGCCTTCTTCGGCGTAGATCGCGCCCAAGGTGTTGTGCGCCTCTACCTGGGTAGGATCAATCTGCAGCGAAAGCAGCATCTGCTGCTCGGCCTGATCGAGCATGCCGCGGCGCTCGAACGCAAGCGCGAGATTAAAATGCGGCTCCGCATGGTCCGGTCCCAGGAGCGCCGAAAGCCGCAATACCTCGGTGGCATCCTGAAGCTGCCCATTCTCCAGATAGAGGAGGCCGAGATTGAGAAACAGTTGCCAGTCATCAAGCCCCAGGCTCACCGCTTTCTGGTACTCGGCGAGTTCGCGCTGATGCTGTCCCATCAGGCCGTATGCGAACCCGAGATGATAATGTGCCAGTGCATTGTTTGGATTGCTGTCGATCACCTCGCGATGGCGCTGAATCGCTTCAGGGTAGTTCTCCATCCCCAGGTAGTAGTCGGCCACTGCGTCACAAACTTGATCATCGGGAGAGGAACTCCCGCCGGCGGCCGACGCGAAACCGAGCGACTGGAGGACCAGCACTATCAGGACGCAGAGCCCCGCGCGGTAAAGAATTGACACTTAGATGCTCACTTTCACGCCTTTGCGAGAAAGCAGAGCGATGGTAGCAGGAAAATTGCGGCAAGAAAAAGCAGTAAGCCCCACGCCGCCTTAGGTATGGCGAGGCGACACTTCGCGGCACCCTCGGGTCATGTATGCGCGGCCGACCGCAGGGAAGGACAGCGGCTGCCCTTCCACCCCTGTTCCGTCGCGACGCTGATCTTAGTGGGCGGTAGAGTCTGACGGGGCGGCAGATGGCTCCGCGCCGCTGCCGCTCGACTCACCGGATTCTTCGCCCTTCTTCTTGTGGTGATGATGCTTGTGGGCAGGCTTTTCCGATGCGGCAGGGCTTGCCTCGGGGGCCGGGCTGGCTTCGGGTGAGCTGGCGCCGCTCTGCGCAAAGGCCGGGACGGCAATCGCACTAGCGAAGATAGCGGCGGTGAGAATGGAGAGGGCGCGCTTCATATCAGTTGGTCTCCTTGCTTTTTGAGCGGTCCGTCATTGGCCGCCTCGACATCCGGTGGGTATAGCTATTGCCGTGCCACCTCTGCAACATCGAGTTTTTCCGGCATTTACGCAGGATTTTGTACTCCCGCGAGCCAAACTGACGGAATCCGTCCAGATACTGGCCGTTTTGCGCTATTGTGACAGGCGCCCCGCGTGCGCTTCAATCTTTTTTCGCTTCCCGGCGCAAATCGCCATAGAGCGTAAACAATTCCTTAAAGGCGCGCGCGACCACCTTGATATTTGCGCCCGATTGCTCGCCCGCCAGTCGCGGCAGGTGGGTTACCTCGACCTCACGGACCGTGGCGCCCAATCCGACCAGCCTCATCATCAGTTCGGTGGAAATCATCGCGCCTCGCGCGCGCAGCTGGATCCGGTCCAGGAACTCGCGCTTGAAAAGCTTGAACCCGCAATCGATGTCGTGGATGCCGACGCCCAACAGCATGCGCACCAGCAGCGTCCATGCCTCGCCATTGAGTTTACGAATCAGGCTATCGGCGCGATGGATCCGGCGCCCGACCACCACGTCGTATTCCGGGACGAAGGCGACCAGTTTACCGAGCTCGTTTGGATCAAACTGGCCATCTCCGTCGGACAGCACCACGTAGGGCAGCTTGGCCGCACGAATCCCCGAGCTCACCGCATCGCCATAGCCGCGATTGACCCGGTGATGAACCACTCGCACGTGGCTGTCCTCCGCCGCCAGACGCTCCGCAATCTCGCCGGTTCGGTCGCCGCTGCCATCGTTGACGACGATGACCTCGTACGCCTGGGCAAACCGGGGCAGCGCGGCAAGGTAACCGCGTACCACGCGCTCGACGTTGGCTTCTTCGTTATGCGACGGCAGAAAGACGCTCAGCCCTGGAACAGGTACCGGGTTGTTCACGGGGGACCAGGTCGCATGGAGAATTCCGATTGGCGCCCGCTCAGTCGCCGAGCGCCCGATATCCGCCTCGGAAAAAGAGCAGCGGCCTCGCGTCGCGCGTTTCCGCCTGATCGATCTCGCCAAGGTAGATCGTGTGGTCTCCACCCTCGTATGTGGAAACCACCCGGCACTCGATGTAGCCGATGGTGCCGTGGAGAATCGGCGCCCCATTGGCGCCGAGGCGATAGCTGATGTCGACGAACTTGTTGCCACCGCTGACCGCGAATTTTCGTGATACGTCTTCCTGGTCGTCAGCGAGAATATTGACCGTGAACACACGGGTCTCTTCGAAGCACGGGTAGCTTTCCGCTTTCTTGTCTACGCAGACCAGCACCAGAGGCGGCGTCAGCGAGACCGAGGTGAACGCGTTGGCAGTGAGGCCGTGCAGCTCGCCCGAGCTTCGCAGGCTGGTTATGACGGTAACGCCAGTAGCGAAATGGCCCATCACGCGGCGCAATTCGTTTTTGTCAATTGGCATCGAAAAAATCTCCGCGCGGATGCTAGCAAAGCGTTTTGTCGCCGGTCAATTTGGTCTCCCGGGGATAACGACGAGACGCGATCGCGGTTGACTCAGGTTCACGCGTAGAGCCCCTGTCTCACCAACCCGCCCGATCTCTCTGAACCACGTTCTTTCCCCCCACATATACATAGTCCAGGTCCAGCGATGTCAGCGGGCGCTCGCCGCTGCCGATTCGCACGCCCACCGGTTCGGCGATGAATAGCGTGTGGTCCCCCGCGATCTTCTCGTCGACGACCCGGGCCTCGATCGAGACCATGGCGAGTTTGAGCCACGGCATCTTGAGTTTGGGAGATCGCTCGCATTCTAACGCATCAAGGTTGTCGGCCCGTTTCGCTCGGCTCGAGTAGAAGTAGTCCTCCAATCGCCTGCCACCCATACCCACCACGTTGAGTCCAAACGCCTTCGCCCGGGTGACCATCGCGTTGCTGAAATGCCCACGATCGATCGCGGCCATCAGCAGTGGCGGCTCGCCGGAAACCTGGGTAACCCATGAGGACGACATCCCATGGCGGCGCGCGCCATCATCGACGGTCAGGACGTAGATTCCGCTCGTTAATGCCGCCATTGCACGAGCAATTTCGCTCTCCATCGACTCATATCCTCTTGCGCGCGACTATCGCGGGGCCCTGTGCTTTAATGCCGCGGTAGTCGATTCTTAGGGCTACATAATTGACGCGGACCGTCAGGGTTTTCAAAATAGGGAAGTGGAACATCTATCTCGATGATTGCAAGGTTCGCGCGTGCCGCCGCCTGCGCGGCAGCAATTTTGACCTTCCTCGCAGTGGTCACTTTCGCGGCCGGCCCGGCTCCCGTCCCTACCCCGGCACTTGTGTATAGCCCGGTCCCTGCGCCGACGCCGACCGTCGATCCATACTGGGTACCAGCTCCCGGCACCGCCGCCTACGATCCCAACGCTTCAACCCCTGTGCCGTCGGCGGTCGCGCAGACGTGGGCTACCAGCGCCGCGTCGCTCGATGGCCACAAGGTCGATCGCAACCGGCACCAGGTAACGCCCGGGGAGCGAGCCTACGAGCTTACCCACGACCTATCCTATTTACATCCGCTCAGTTGGAACGTCACCGCCTGGAAATCACGTCACCAACTGACCGTCTACTACAAGGGACACGAATACCGGACCTATCACGCGGTGTTCGGCCGCAACCGCCTAAACGGAACCAAGTTGTGGGAAGGCGACGGACGCACGCCCGAGGGCGTGTACACGATAATCGAGAAACACCCCAGCCTGCGCTGGCAGTGGTTCCTCGGTTTGAACTACCCAAACGACGTTGACGAGTATCGTTACAAGCAGCTACGTGACGCGCAGGAAATTCCAGAGGAAGGTGGCCGCGACGTGGGCGAGGGGGGGCATATCGGAATTCACGGCACCGACGATCCGATTCTCAACTCGGGAAATATTGATTGGACGACGGGCTGTATTTCGGTCAACAATTTAGACATCGATGAACTCAGTCGCATCCTGCCGGTGGGAACCCTCGTTATCATCAATCCGTAGCGGGATGCGCCAGAGTCAATGCTCCGCCCGGATTGACGCGGCGGCGCGATAGTCCAACGCGGTCCTGCCGCGCGGGAGGCCGTTACTTGGATTCCACTCAGGGCGTATACCGGTTCACTCGCCTGGAAAGTGTCATTTTTGGCGCCGGACGCATCGCCGCACTTGGCGCCGAACTGCAGCGCCGCCACTTGAGCCGGGCTCTGGTGGTGACGGGCACCTCGCTCGGACGATCAAAACTGCTCGATGCCGTCAAACGAGCCGCCGGAGCCGCCCTGGGGGGAGTGTTCACCGGCGCCGCGCAACACGTCCCCTCTCGCACCGTGGATGCACTGGTCGACGAAGCGCGCCGCCTGGGCACCGACTCCTTGGTAAGTTTCGGCGGCGGCAGTCCCATCGACACCGCCAAGGTGGCGGCGATGCGGCTGCTTGGCGACCAGCCAGCGGATGCGGAGATGCCGCACATCGCGGTGCCTACCACCTTGTCCGCCGGCGAATTCACTCCCTTCGGGGGAGTTACCGACGAGGCCAAACGCCAGAAGGGCGGGGTCGGAGATCAGCGCCTCCAGCCGAAGGTCGTGATTCTAGATCCGGAGCTGACACGCGAGACTCCCGCGTGGCTGTGGGCCTCGACCGGAATGCGCGCGCTCGACCACGCGGTTGAATGTGCGTATTCAGCCCGCCATCAGCCGCTGACGGACCTGACCGCGGCGCGCGCGATTGCCCTGCTGGTGAAACATCTCCGGCCTTCGCTGGCGACTGCTGGATCCGAAGAGCTCGAGCATCGCGTGCAATGTCAGCTTGCGGCATGGTTCTCGATTTTCGGCGCCATGAACACCGGTCTGGGTGTCTCTCACGCATTGGGCCACCAGATCGGTCCGTACTGGAATGTCCCCCACGGCATCACCTCGTGCATCACGCTGCCACACGTGATGCGGTTTATGGCCAAAGTCGGGCCGGAACGGTTCGCGCCTATCGCGGAGGGCTTCGGAATTCGTTTTGAGGCCGGCAGCGCAAAGCGGTCGGCGCTCGAATGTGCCGACCGCGCCGCGGAATTCATCGCCCAGTTCGAAGTTCCCACACGACTGCGCGATGTCGGTGCGCCCTACGAACAACTGAACCGCATCGCGGGAGCGGTGCTCGCCGAACTGGATCGCTCAAATGTCGTGGGGCGACCAATAACTTCGGAGGAACTGCATAGCTTGCTCGAAGCGGCGTTCTGAGGGGGCCATCACGCCGCGCTGGAGGACTTATGCGCGCTCCGATGCTTCTCCAATTTGCCACACTGGCCGCGGTTCTGATCACCGGGTGCGGCGAGCAACCGAGCTCAGACTCCACTTTGCCACCCGAAGCTCCGCCGACCACCTACCGCGTTACGGTCCATGAGGTATACGGCTCGAGCGACCCGGTCGCGGTGATGACATTCGAGCGCGACGCCAGCGGCAATCCGACCCGTGGATCTATCGTAGGAAAGATTCACGGCTGGCCCTTCCCTCACCTGGACAAAGGTGGCGATACCGGTGAGGGTCTGTTCACTTATCGAACCGATTTTACCGTCTCGAGGTCCGCTAAAGACCGGTTGCCCGAAGCGGCGGACGGCAGCCGCACGGTCTATTTCCATCCGAATCGCCTGCCGATGTCGCTGGAGCAGACCGCGGCGCTCGCTTCTGGGGAGCCCATCATCCGTGACTCGGTCAAACTGCTGTTTTCCTTTCA
Source organism: Thermodesulfobacteriota bacterium (assembly GCA_046728175.1). Classification (GTDB taxonomy): domain Bacteria; phylum Desulfobacterota; class Binatia; order Binatales; family Binataceae; genus JAFAHS01. The sequence continues at coordinate 54,855 of JBKPEA010000050.1, forward strand.
GTCCCGGGACCGAGCGGAGGTCGCTACCACGGCAAGCCAGATCTGGACCCATTCCTTCTCATGGCAAGGCGTGACCATCCAACCGCCAGGCGAGCCGCCCGCGACCCAGACGGCCACCGCGACCTACTCAGCTCAATACGATGGCTATGTGTTCCGCTGATCTGCGACAAAGTCGGTTTCGCGGAATCCTACGGGCCGAGCGGGCCGGCACCCGTCACGCTGTTAGGAGTCTGCGTACTTTCACCCCAGGTTTCGATGGGCGAGAGGGGAGAATTTTCAGGCGTACCGGGTCCCTCGACCGTCACAGTGCCTCCTTCGGGAATCGGTACCGTGACTATGGATCCGTCGCCACCCGGATCGATGTCCGGGAAGGGCACCGCGGGCTCTAGCTGAGCGGGTGCGACGGTGCTCGCCTCGTAGCTCGTGTCAGGCACTCCCGCAACCGCCTCCTGGGCCAGCGCTGGTAGCGGTCCTGACACCAGCAGAAGAATGGTTGCGGCCGCGGTGAGCGTCTTCATCGAGGTCAGCTTTGCACGTGCTCCCGCGGTTGTCATCTCGGTAACGATGAACCGGCGTTAAGGTGACGAGGAGCGCTTGGTTTGACGCCCCGGACAGGTAGGTTCGCGTGGCGGCCTCCAAACGCGCTAGTTATTGCTCAGCAACCTGAGAAGGAGATCGGAAAATGACTGCGGAAGAGAAGAAGGAACTCGTGACCCGGACCTGGACCCTTTTCGGCAAGGGCGACATCAAGGGCGCGTTCGCGAATATGGACGATAACGTGAGCTGGCTGGTTCCCGGCAATGTTCCCGGTGTTTCGGGTCTCAAGAAGGGCAAGGACGAAATCCTGAAGTTCATGTCGGGCGTCGGTGCCGTGTTTCCAGAGGGGCTCAAGAGCGAATTCCGACGCATCTACTGCGACGGCGACACGGTGATCGTCGAATTGACCAACCGCGGCAAAGTCTCCAACGGCAAACAGTATGAAAACGAGTACTGTTTCGTCTTCGAGCTCGAAAACGGCAAAGTTCGCCGCATTCGCGAGTACGTTGATACGCAAAAAGTCGTCGACACCGTGATGAAGTAGATTCCCGGGGAACGCCGCGACGGTCGCCTGGCGCACAAAAGGAAACCACCGATTGGGAAAGTGAAGTCGCCGCCACGCGCTCCCGCCTCGCCGTGACTTCAGCTTCCCGACGATCGGTAGTGGCGGATACCGATACGCCACACGCGCAGCGCCACGGCGAGAAACAGAAATCCCATCAGCGGGCTTACGCTGCCCAGCCAGGCGGGTGCGCCCAGCGAATCGTGGTGCCCGAGTATTCGCACTACCGGGAAGTAACCGACGCAGGCGAGCGGGACCACGAAAATCAGGAACTGGCGAAACCAGCGTACGTAGATATCGAGCGGATACTGCGATGCCTCCACTCCGCCATAGGTGAGCGTATTAGCGACCTCCAGGCTCTCGATGGTCCAGAATGAAAGGGTCGCCTGCAGGATCATGATTCCGGCGAAGAGCGCAACCCCGCCCGCGATGGTGGCGAGCAACAGCGTGACGGTCGCGATGCTGAGATCGAGGTGCACAAATTGCGCCGCCACCACCAGCACCACGGCGCCCTGCAGAAATCTGTCGAAGCGAGTCAAGCGGCATTCGTGACCGAGCAATTGCAGCGGCGTGCTGCGTGGACGCAGCAGCAGTCGATCAAAATTCCCGGTCTTCACGAATTGGGGACCGAAGACGTCGAAGCCCCGCGCGGTCACTTCCGTGATTGAGAAAGACATATTGATAACCGCGTAGAACACCGCGACTTCGGGGAAGGTCCACCCCTTGATTTGGCCGAAGTGTCGGAACAGCGCCCAGATCCCGACAAATTCGGCCGCGGTCGCCAGCGCCTGGGAAATCAACAGCATCAGGAACGACCCTGGGAACTGCATCTGGGCGCGTACCGAGGCGGCCAGGAAGCGCCAGTAGAGGCGGATACCGCTCATCCGCCCTGCACCTCAAGCCTGCTCATCACGCGTTCCATCAGGCGCCGTCCGATCGCGATGAGCGCGGCGACCCATACCACCATCTGCAGGAGTCCCGCCAGCGCCAGCCTGCCGGCGAGATTGCCGGAGTAAATCCGAAACGGGATGTCCGCGAGACCCGCGCACGGCTGAAGAAAGAGAAAGGTGCGCATCCAGCCGGGAAAGAACGGCAGCGGTACCAGAATTCCGGACAGCAGCGTCACGGTTTGCGTCGCCAGCAGGCTTGGTCCGCGGTCACTGATCAGCACCACCACCAGGAGGTTGATTAGCATGAGGATCGCGCCGGAAAGGAGGACCGCCAGCAACATGCCCGCCACGAACAGCGCGGCCGCCCGCGGACTCGGCGGCGGCGCGAGACCCCACTGCCCGAGGCCGACCAGCGGGACCAGCAGCGCGACGAACGCGATCATCATGGCGGCGCGCGGCACCATTCGGGCGCTTATCCACGCCAGCGCGCGCGCGTACCAGAAAAAATAAGTATCCAGCGGTCGCAGACGCTCGTAGGAAACATTGCCGCTGCGCACCATCTCGGTGATTTCGGGATCGCCCCACCACGGCATCAACATCAGGAACGCCTGCCCAAGCCACACGTACGCCACCGTTTGCGGAAAGCTGAGTGGTTGCCGCGCCGATGCGCCATGGTAAAAAGCTGCAAACACCATCACCTTGATGATTCCCCACCAGCACTGGGTGACGAACCCCGCGACCACCGCGGCACGATATTGCAGCATCAGCATGAATCGCGCGGCGAACACCGAGCGGTACGATCGCAGCGACCCGGCTTCGACTGCCATCAGGCCTCGCTGGCGCCATGAAGGTCGTAGAAGCGCGCGATCACTTCTTCGATTTGCGGCTGCTCGACGTGGACATCGGCAAGCTCGTATTTGGCGCTGATACTCTCGATCAGCTGCGGAACCGAGATGAGGGCGGGATCGAATGACAGCTCGATTGAGTTGCCGTCGCGATTGCGCACCACCGCCCCCGAAATCTCCAGTGCCGGGGCGGCACCGACAAAATCCGCGAACAGGCGCCGCTCGGTGAGCACTTCGGCTCGCAGCAGCGCGAAAGGCTTGTCGGCCAGGATGACGCCGTTGCCGATCACGATCACGCGCTCCGCCAAAGCCTCGATGTCATGCATGTCGTGGGTGGTGAGAATGACCGTCACGCCTTGCTCCCGATTCAGCGTTTTCACGAATTCGCGCACCGCCAGCTTCGATGGTGCGTCCAGACCGATGGTCGGCTCATCCAGGAACAGAAGCGCGGGACGATGCAGCATCGCGGCCGCGATCTCGCAGCGCATGCGCTGGCCCAAGGACAACTGCCGGACCGGCTGGTCGAGCAGCCGCTCCAGGCGCATCAGGCCAATCATCTCATCACGGGTGCGGCGGTACTCGCTCTCCGAAACGCGGTAGATGTCGCGCAGCAGGTCGAACCCGTCGATCACCGGCAGGTCCCACCACAGCTGGGTGCGCTGGCCAAATACCACACCGATGCGCGCGACATGCCGAATCCGATCGCGCCACGGGGTGAGCCCATCTATTTCGCAGCGGCCGGACAGCGGCTCCAGGATGCCGGAGAGGATCTTGATCGTGGTCGATTTGCCCGCGCCATTGGGGCCGATAAAGCCCAGCAGTTCGCCGCGCTCGAGCGAGAAGCTGATGCGCTTGAGCGCGTGGACCAGGCGGTGGCGGCGCGCGAACAGGCCTTGCACCGCACCCCAGGCTCCGGGCCGACGTTCCGACACGCGGTAGGTCTTCGACAGATTTTCTACGAGAATCTGCGGCATCCGACGCGCCCCCCCGACCGATGTGGAAACCGTCGACACTATCCGCGCGCGGGTGCCCAGTCAACGAAGAGGTAGCCGCGCGCTTAGGTGGCCCCTGGGGCGCGGACCACGCAGAAAAGATTGCCGTCGGGGTCTTCCAGGACAACGAAGTCACTGTTGGGTCTATATCGCCATGGGTAGCGGGTGGCCCCGAGCGCCACAAGTCGCTCCACTTCGCTCTCCCGGTCGCCCGCGTAGAGGTCAAGGTGCAATCTGCTTCGCTTGCCCGAGCGTTTTTCCGCGACCCGGTTCAAGGACAAATTCGGCCCTTTTCCCAGGGGATCACGAAGAACCACCCAACCCCCCTGCGCGGGCTCTCTGGGGACGTAGTGAAGCGCTTGCTGCCAGAAGGCCAACATTTTCTCGAACTCGTAGCAGTTGACGACGATCGAACCGATTTTCATCTCCCCCCTCACCAACCCGCATTTCTTCTTCCGAGTTTTGCATGGTCGCAAATCCAAGGACTTTCTGCTCTCTACTTGATGGTGGGCATCTGGAATTCCGCACCCCCGGCCATGCCGCCGCCCGGCCAACGCGCCGTGATCGTTTTGAGCCTGGTATAGAAGCGCACGCCTTCCATCCCATGCATCGCATGGTCGCCGAACATCGAATGCTTCCAGCCGCCGAAGCTGTGAAATGCCATCGGCACCGGAATCGGCACGTTGATACCGACCATTCCCGCCTGCACGCGACTGGCAAATTCGCGCGCGGCCTGGCCGTCGCGCGTGAAGATCGAAGCCCCGTTACCGAACTGGTGATCGCTGACCAGGCGGGTGGCGGCGGCGAGATTCGCAGCGCGCACGACGGACAATACCGGGCCGAAAATCTCTTCCTGGTAGATTTTCATGTCCGTGGTGACCCGATCGAACAGGCATCCGCCGATAAAAAATCCGCCCTCGCATCCTTCGCCGCGAAAGTCGCGCCCGTCCACAACCAGCTCCGCGCCTTCCCTCACTCCCGCGTCGACGTAGGTGCGTACGCGCTCCAGGTGTGCGCGGGTCACCAGCGGACCCATCTCAACCTGCGGCTGATTTCCCGGACCGATGCGTAGATTCTGCACCCGCGGCCTAAGCTCCTCGATCAACCCATCGCCCGCTGAACCCACTGCCACCGCGACCGACACCGCCATGCAGCGCTCGCCGGCCGAGCCGTAGGCCGCACCAGTCAGCGCATCCGCCGCCTGGCGTAGATCGGCATCGGGCATGACGATCAGGTGGTTCTTGGCGCCGCCGAGCGCCTGCACCCGCTTACCGTGGGCGGCGGCGGTCGAATAGATGTACTGGGCAATGGGGGTCGACCCGACGAAGCTGACGGCGGCAACCTCGCGATGCGCAAGCAGCGCTTCGACCGCCTGCTTGTCACCGTGCACGACGTTGAAGACGCCGTCGGGCAGGCCCGCTTCTTTGAACAGCTCCGCGATGCGAACCGCGGCGGAAGGATCGCGCTCCGATGGTTTGAGCACGAACGCGTTGCCGCACGCGATGGCGATCGGAAACATCCACATCGGCACCATCGCGGGGAAGTTAAAAGGGGTTATTCCGGCGCACACGCCCAGCGGCTGGCGCAGCGACCACGAATCGATTCCGGTTCCCACCGAATCGCTGAACTCGCCCTTGAGGAGCTGCGGAATTCCGCACGCGAACTCTACCACCTCGAGTCCCCGCGCGACCTCGCCGCGCGCATCGCCCAGAACTTTGCCATGCTCCGATGTGATCACGGCCGCGAGCGACTCGGCATCGCGTTCCAGCAGGTCTTTGAACTTGAATAAGACCCGGGCACGGTGCAGAGGCGACCTGTTCGCCCATGCGGGGAAAGCTTGCGCCGCCGCGGTCACGGCTAAATCAATTTCCTCGGGTCCCGCGAAGGGTACGTGGCCGGAGCATCTTCCGGTCGCTGGATTGGAAACTTCCCCAAAGCGATCGCTGCGGCCGAAAACTTTCAAACCACCAATGAAATGAGGAACCTGATCCATGATGCGTCCACCCGCAATTGTCCTGACCCCAACCTTACCCCGAACCGGCTACTTACCAAGAACCCCGGTGTGAAGAGCTATTAAGCGAGGTGCGAGAATCGGTACCGACTATAGCGGGCGCTCGGGCTCTGCGCCTGAGCTGGTTAGAGACACCCCGTGAAGCCGGTGCCCCTTTCGAAAAGAACACCGCGCGGCGGTCTCTAGCCTCGCCCCCTCGCTGACTCACTCAAGTCTGCCGGCGCGTCACAAAATAAATGGGTACTCCGCTCAACACGATGATCACTCCGGGCCACGAGAAACGCGGTTTCATCACCAGCAAGTCGATCATCACTGCCGCCGCGGCAATGATGTACGCCGCGGGCACGATCGGATAGCCCCACGCTCGATATGGGCGCGGCACAGCTGGGCGCGTTCTCCGCAACCTGAACACGGCGCCGACCGTGAGCACGTAAAAGAACAGGGCCGCAAAAATTACGTAGTCCAACAAGTCGGAATAAGTACCGCTCAGCGCCAGCAGCGCTGCCCACACCCCCTGGACGATCAGCGCAAACGCAGGGACGTTCGCGGCATTGAGACGCCGTGCGGCGGCAAAAAAGACGCCGTCTTCCGCCATCGCATAGATGACCCGCGCTCCGGTCAGGATCAGGCCGTTGGCACATCCGAACGCGGAGATCATGACGAGGATCGCGGTGAGCGATGCGCCCGCGGCGCCCCATACTACTTTCATGGCGGCGGAAGCCACCCGGTCGCTGGCGGCGTGCGCGATTCCGCGCGCGAAGACGTCCGAAACATGAGGGACTCCCGTCGCCGGAAGTTGGAACAGGTATGCGAGGTTGGTCAGCACATACAGAAGGATGACCGCGCCACTGCCGAAGGCGAGCGCGCGCGGCAGATTCCGATGCGGATTGCGGATTTCCGACGCCACGAAAGTTACCGACGCCCACGCGTCGGCCGAGAACAGCGCTCCCACCATTGCCGCTCCGAACACTGCCAGAAAGTTGCTCGGCGGCACGTCCTGGAAGAAAAACCTGTAGGCGCTCCCGAAGTTGGCGCGCAGCGCGGCCGGATTCGGAAACAGGACGCATCCAACCAGCACAATCATCACCAGCGCAAGAACCTTTGCGGTGGTGAACGAGTTCTGCACCAGGCGCCCCAGATTCAGGCCCCGCAGATTCGCGAAGGTGAGGACCGCGATCACCATGATCGCGCCCACGCGTTCGCCGGAAAGTCCGAAAGTGCCGGCGCCCAGGAAGACCCGCGATCCGAGTACCGGCCACAGAACATCAAGAAAGCGTGCAAACGCTACCGCAACTGCCGCGATGGTTCCGGTCTGGGTGATCAGGAGCAGCGTCCAGCCGAACAGAAAGGCCCATAGGCCGCCGTATGCTTCGCGCAGGTAAACGTACTGACCGCCCGCCTGCGGCATCATGGCGGCCAACTCTCCATATGCCAGTGCACCCGCGATGGTCATAAGTCCCGCGACGATCCAGGTCGCCAACAGAGCCGCCGGGGAGCCGACCTGCCGCACGATATCCGCCGCTACGATGAAGATGCCGGAGCCAATCATCGAGCCGGCGACCAGGGTTATTGAATCGAACAGCCCAAGGCCCGGCCTGAGCCCCGCTACCGTCGGCTCCGCTCTAGCCGCCGCTTGCTCCATGGGTGCATCATCGTAGCAGCGCCGTTTGATTTGCGCGCGGGTCTCGGCCCCTCTTGCCGGATTGATTTTTTCAGGGCAGAGACCTAGCAGAATGGACTGTCGCACGAACCAGTTTGAGTAGGAATCATGGTTGCCCATAATCCCCTCAACAGATCCGGACGAGCGGTATTGCCGCATCCGGCTCTTGCCTCAGGTAATGACGCCGAGACCCCTGTCAACGCTTCGACGCTTCCCTTGCGAGAAGCTCCGCATGACTCAGGGCCGTCATGGGTCGCTGGCCCTTTAACGCGTGACTCTTTCATTCACAACACCTCGCCGGTTTAGCCCGGCGCACAAGGAGAGCAACCGATGCGGCAGAAAAAGAAGAGGGTTTCCAAACCTAAAACGGCGCGCAAACGCACCAAGCCGGCTGCGGGCGGGTCCCAGCTGTCGCAGCTCAGATCGATGGTGTCGCAACTCCGCGCCCGCATTGAAAAAGAAGCGCGTGCCCGCAAGCTCAACACCAGCCTCATCAATGAAGCCAAACGGGCGCGTGACGAGATCGTGCGGCAGGTTACTTCCCTGCGCGACCAGGGAAGAAAGCTCGCCGAGCAGCTTCAGAGCACGCTTACTGACTCAAAGAAGAGAGAAAAGGCCCGTCGGGATGCGCTGGCGATCGTGACTGAACTTCGCGAGGAACTGGCGCGCAAGACCGAAGACTTGCGTCTCAAAACCGTGGAACTAAGAAACCTCGCGCAAGAATCGGCGCAGCGGGCTCGCGAGATCATCCAAGGCGCCCCGCCCGCGCCGCACCCGGGTCCGGGCGAACCGGGTAGCAAGGAATAGCGCTGACCTCCGCAATGCAAACAAAGCCAGCGCGTGCCCCCCGGTCGACCGCTCAGAAAATTGAAGGAAAAGAGGCTGGTTAGCCGCGCGCCGCCTTAAAGGGGCGGCGCGCGGAACTATCCTTGAGCCGAAGTTGCTTACGGAGCTGCCGGACTGGCTCCCGGGCTGCCCATTTCCCCACCACCGCCGGGCGCAGCCGGGCTCGCTTCAGCGGAAGCGGACGCCTCCGGAGCGGCTGGAGCTGTCTCTTCGGATTTGCTGCACGCGGCCCCCAGGAACAACGCAACTAGTGCCAGAAGCAGGACTTTGCGCATCGCTTCCTCCTTGAATTCCAAGCTACCCTAAACAATAGCGCAAAAACTGAAAACGCCGCCAACAATACGATAGGCGCAGCACAACTTCAAGCGCGAGTACGCGCAGGCAAGATAAGCGTAAAGATCACCATCGCGCCTATCAAAATTCATACCACTATTTTGAAATGAGATTGGGCGCGCTATTATCGATTCAAACGTCTGTCGTGGGGAGGATGGGAAGTTGGTGCGTAGCAGGCGCTTGTCAGTCGCGCTCGATCGAGTGCACCCCGACCAGCATGGTTTGGTGGTCGAACCCGAACTGGACATGAATCGGCAACACCGCCGGGAGCCGACGCTGTTGCTCCGATTCTGGCGGCTCATCCACTGGTTGAGGCCCGAGTCCGGAATGGTGGAACCGCCGATGAGATCCATCGCGCGGGAGCTCGAGGAGCGGTTTCCGTCACGCGATATCTGAGACGTTCCCAAAGCGGGCGCTCTCAGGAGGGGAGATTTGATGGCGCAACTTGTGCGCATTGCGAGCGGCACGCCGTGGGAACCGGTCGCAGCTTATTCGCGAGCCGTCAAAGCCGGAGAATTCGTCGCGGTATCCGGGACCACTGCCACCGATGAGCGTGGCCTGGTGGTCGGCGGTGGCCAGATGTACGTGCAAGCACACCAGGCGCTGATCAACATCCGCACCGCGCTCGAGAGAATGGGGCTCTCGATGCAGGATGTGGTCCGCACCAGGATGTTCGTTACCGACATCTCGCGCTTCGCCGAGGTGGCCCGCGCGCATCATGAGTTCTTCGCCCAAGCGCCGCCGGCCTCGACGATGGTCGAAGTAAAAGCCTTGGTCCATCCCGCAATGCTCATCGAGATCGAAGCGGATGCCTATCGCGGATCTGCGCCGCCGCCCGCGCCGCCACCCAAGTCCGCGGGCAGGGCGAAGCCCCGGGCCAGACTCGCTGGAAAGAAAACCTCCGCTTCAAAATCAAAGCGACGCAGATAACCGTATTCGCCCCAAAATTCACGGCGTCGGGTCGGTCATATCCGCGAAGATCGAGATTTCCTACTGATTGAATGACGCGGCGCGCAGCGCCGCTTCGCCCATCGCCGAATTGAACGCGTCCTGTGCCGCAGTCATATAAGGCGCGGGGTATACGCCGACCAGAACCGTTGCAAGCGCCGACAAACCGATAGCTGCAACCAGTGCGGGCTTGCGCGTTATTCGTGCGGGTTCCACTCCGCCCTCTTCCATGTACATCGCGACGATCACCGAGATGTAGTAGAACGCTGCAATTACGCTGTTAATGACCGCGATTACCACCAGATACGTGTAACCCTGCCGCAGCGCGGCGCTGAAGACGTAGAATTTGCCCATAAACCCGGCCAGCGGCGGCACCCCGGTGAACGACAACAGGAACACGGCCATCGCCCCGGCCAGCGCGGGCGAGCGGGTAGACAGGCCGCGATAGTCGGCAATCAAATCCCCCGCAAGCTGCCGTCGTTCGAGCGCAACCACGATTCCGAACGCCCCCAGGGTGGTGAACGCATATGCCAAGAGGTAATAGAGCACCGCCGCTCCACCCTCCGGAGTCGCCGCGATCATCCCGACCAGCACATATCCCGCATGCGCGATGGCCGAGTACGCCAGCATCCGCTTGATATTGGTCTGCACCACCGCGATGACGTTGCCGGTGGTCATGGTCAACGCTGCGATTACCCACAGCGCGTAAGACCATTCACCGCTGATCGCCAGGAAGCCCACCAGGAAAATCCGGACAAACCCCGCGAAGGCCCCCAACTTCACGCCCACCGCCATGAACGCGGTGATCGGCGTCGGGGCACCTTCGTAAACGTCCGGCGTCCACATGTGGAACGGTACCGCCGCCACTTTGAAGCCGAACCCAACCAACAACATGGCCAACCCCAGCGAGAGCAGCAGGTTGGAAGTCATCGGCGCGGAAAGCGTGGAGCGAATCGCTTCAAGTTTGATCGATCCGGTCGCGCCGTAGATGAGTGCGATTCCATACAGCAGAAAGCCGGTCGAGAATGCGCCGAGCAGAAAATATTTGATCGCGGCCTCGTTGGAGCGCGGATCGCGCCGGCGCAGTCCAGCGAGCACGTAGACCGCAATCGACATCGTCTCCAGCCCCAGGAAGATCACGATCAGGTCGCCGGCCGCGGCCATGAGCATCATGCCCAGGGTCGAAAACAGTAGGAGCGAATAGTACTCGGCGCCGGCAAGATGATTCTCACCGGCGTAGTCGAGTGACATCAGAATGGTGAACGCGGCCGCGATCAGAATCGTCAACTGGAAAAATGCAGAAAATCCGTCGACCGCCAGCGAACCCCCAAAAGCATCCCCGGTCTGCCCGATCAGCCCCAGCGCCAGGACGAATGCGACGCCGAGGGTCGCCAGCGCCAGCCATCCCAGGCCTTCGCTCTCGTCATCCTCTACGCGCACGCCGACTAACAGAATGACGATTGCCCCGATGGTGACCGCGACGAGCGGCAGCAGAGGGAGCCAGGCGAAGTTGATAGCGGCGAGGTTGTAAGGATTCATTGGACCGAAGCGGTTTCGAGCCCCGGGTTGGACAGATGCTTGTCCGGCACCGCGACCGCGACCTGCCGGCGTGCGCGTTGCTCAAGACGAACCTGCTCGATTTGCACGCCCGCGAGCATGCGCGCGACCGACGGCTGCATTCGCGAAAGCAGCGGCGCCGGGTAAAGGCCCATGAACAGCATCAAGGCGATGAGCGGCACCATTACCGCGATCTCTCGTCCGGTCAGGTCCCGAATCGTCGCGTTGACCGCATGCGTGATGGGTCCGAACATCACGCGCTCATAAGTCCAAAACAGGTAGAGAGCGCCCAGTATGATGCCGCTGACCGCGAAGGCGGCGGCGGGCCACGAGCGCAGGAAGGTGCCGACCAGGATCAGAAACTCGCCGACGAACCCGTTGAGCCCCGGAAGTCCGGCCGATGACAACATCACGAACATGAAGATGCCCGCGTAGATCGGTACGCTCTTCCACAGTCCGCCGAATTCGGCGATCTCGCGCGTGGGGCGACGCAGGTACAGCATCCCGACCAGCAGGAACAGCGCGCCGGTCGATACGCCGTGATTAAGCATTTGATAAATCGCGCCGACGATCCCCTGCGGATTCAGCGCAAAGATTCCCAGCATCACGAAACCAAGGTGGCTGACCGACGAATAGGCGATCAGGCGCTTCAGGTCTGGCTGAATCATCGCGACCAGGGCACCATATACGATTCCGACCACCGCGAGCGCGAGGAACAGCGGCACCGCCTCGACCGCGATCGCAGGAAAAAGCGGGATCGCAAAGCGCACGAAGCCGTAGGTGCCCATCTTCAGCATGACTCCCGCCAGAATCACCGAGCCCGCGGTGGGCGCCTCGGTATGGGCGTCGGGCAGCCAGGTATGCACCGGCCACATCGGTACCTTGATCGCGAAGGCGAGTGCGAACCCTGCGAACAACCAGCGCGCCTCGGTCTCGGAAAGCGGAACCCGGTAGAGCAGCGGCAGGTCGAAGCTGAGCCGGCCGAATGCGTGCCGGGCCGCGAATGCCAGGTAGATGAGCGCGACCAGCATCAGCAGCGAACCGACCATCGTGAACAAGACGAACTTGATCGCCGCGTAAATCTTGCGACCGTGCCCCCAGATGCCGATCAGGAAGTACATCGGGATCAGCATCACTTCCCAGAACACGTAGAACAGGAACAGGTCGACCGCGGCCACCACCCCGAGCAGCCCGGTCTCCAGCACCAGCAGGAAAAAACAGAACTCCCGGGGACGCGCTTCGATATCGCCCCCGGCCGAGTACAGTAAGGACAGCGAAATCAGGATCGTGGTCAGCAGGGTCAACAGCAGGCTGATCCCGTCTATCCCGAGGTGATAGGAGATGCCGAACTGAGGAATCCACGAATACTGCTCTACGAATTGATAGCCCGGTTCCTTGGTGTCGAACGCGGCGAACAGATAAAAGCTGATCGCGAGCGGCACCAGTGAAAAGACCAACGCCGAGTTCCAGGTGGCGCGTTCGTCGTTGAGCATGAGGACGAAAATCGCGCCCAGCAGTGGAAAGAAGATCAAGGCGGTGAGTATTCCACTCTGCATCAGCGCATCACCAGGTACAGGTAGTAAGCGACTATTCCGATGACGCCCAACAGGTACACGAACGCATAGTGCTGTACGTTGCCGGTCTCGACCCGCCGCGCCGCCTCTCCGCCGCCCTCCACCGCCAGCCCCGTTCGATTCGCGGTGCCGTCGATTACGAACTGGTCAATCCCACGATTGAGAATCTCATCGGAGATGAAGAACAGCGGACGCGTGACCAGCACATCGTAGAGCTCGTCGATGCGATATTTCTCAAGCAGCAGTTCGTACAAACCCTTCAGGCGCCCGGCGACGAGCTGCGGCAGGCCCGGCGCCCGCAGGTAGCAAACATACGCGAGCAGAATCCCGATGCCGCCGAGCCCGGTCGCAACCGCGGAGAGCGCGGCGGGCGACGCCGGAACGAGAGGCTTGAAGCCGCCCACCACCGGTGACAGGAAGGTCGCGAAGGCATCGCCCCACAGCAATCCATCGGGCAGTCCCACCCATCCTCCGATAGTCGCAAAAACCGCCAGCACGACCAGCGGAATGGTCATGACCGCGGGCGACTCATGAAGATGAGGGAGCTTGCCTGGCGCGACTCGCGACTCGCCGAAGAAGGTCATGAAGAGAAGCCGGAACATATAGAAGCCGGTGATGCCGGCCGTGACCACACCCAGTAGCCAAAGCCACCAATGACCTGACTCGTAGGCACCCTCCAGAATCAGGTCCTTGGAAAAATAGCCGGAGAATCCGGGCACTGCCGTAATCGCGAGCGTCGCGATCAGCATGGTCCAGAAAGTGATCGGTAAATGCGTCCGCAGTGCGCCCATCTTGTTCATGTCCTGCTCTCCCTCCAGCGCGTGGATGATCGAACCCGCGCAAAGAAAGAGCAGCCCCTTGAAGAACGCGTGCGTCATGAGGTGGAAAATGCCAGCCGCAAATGCCCCCGAACCTACGCCCAGGAACATGTAGCCGAGCTGGCTTATGGTGGAATAGGCGAGCACTCGCTTGATGTCGGGCTGAACGATGGCGATGGTCGCCGCAAAGAACGCGGTCAAGGCACCAATGGTCGCAACTACCAGCATGGCGTCAGGCGCGAGCATGTAAAGGAAGTTGAGCCGCGCGACCATATACACTCCCGCGGTAACCATGGTGGCGGCGTGAATCAGGGCGCTGACCGGGGTTGGGCCGACCATCGCATCCGGCAGCCAAACATAAAGCGGAATCTGCGCCGACTTGCCGGTCGCCCCCATGAACAGCAGAAGCCCGGCCGCAGTGGCGGTGCCCGTACCAATCAAATCTGCATGCGCCTGGAGGTCGGTGAAGTTCAGCGACCAGACGCCATGATGCGCGAGTGCGGAGAGGAGCGTGAAAATGCCGAGCAGGAACCCGGCATCGCCGACCCGGGTGACGATGAACGCCTTGCGTCCGTTGTAAGCGAATTGCGGATTGGTGTACCAGAAGCCGATTAGCAGGTAGGAGCACAGACCCACCCCTTCCCAGCCGACGAACATCATCGCCAGGTTATCCGCCACAACCAGGATCAGCATCGAGAGCGCGAACAGGTTTAGATAGGTGAAGTAGCGCGCGTAATCGTCGTCGTGCGCCATGTAGCCGACCGAGTAGAGGTGAATGAAAGCGCCGACCCCACTCACGATCATCACCATCACCGCGGAAAGCGCATCGACTCTGAGACCCAGTGCGACGTGAAAACGCCCTGCCTCGAGCCAGCTCCACAGCGGGCAGATGAGCGCGCTCTCCGCCGGCCGCGTCAGCACAGCGATGAACGCCCAGGTCGCCACCGCAAAGCACAGGAACATCACTCCGGGCCCAACCAGGTTGACCGCACGGCGCCCCAGCCGCGGCCCCAGGAACAGGTTGAACAGCACGCCCACGGCGGGAAAAACCAGAATCAGCGCAAGCGCAGCAAACTCAACGTTCATCGGCGCTCACCATCTCAGCAGCGTCAGATCGTCGGCGTGAACCGTCTCGCGACTGCGGAAAATCGAAATGATTATCGCCAGGCCCACGGCCGCCTCCGCCGCGGCGACGGTCATGACAAAAAACACGATGGCCTGCCCGTCCATGGTCCCGAGCCGGCTGCCGAGCGAGATGAACGCCAGGTTGACCGCGTTGAGCATTAGCTCGATGGACATGAACATCACGAGGATGTTGCGGCGGACCAGAAACCCTCCCACCCCGATCGCAAAAATCGCCCCGCTCAGCGCCATCAGCCAGCTTAGCTGCACCATGGTCAGGCTGCCTTTTCCGGACGGGCGAGCTGCTCGGCGCGCTCCTGGATTTCGACCGCCGTGCTACGTCGCGCCAACCCGACCGCGCCTACTACCGCAACCAGGAGCAGCACCGAGGTCACTTCGAAGGCGATCAGATATTGCGAGAACAGCGCCTGTGAGAGCGCGTCGATCGAACCGTAGCCCGCTGCATTGGTGGTGGAGAACTTGACCTGCAGGCGGGCGGGTAGGGAAAAGCTCTCCAGTTCCGCGAGCAACGCGGCCACCCCGATGGCCCCGAGGAACTTGATCAGCAGGCCCCCGGTCGACACGGTTTCCACCGGCAGATTCAGCAGCCAGATAACGAACAGGAACAGGACCATGATCGCGCCGGCATAGACGATCACCTGAAGGAAGCCGACCACGACTGCCTCTTGCCCGATGAACAGCACCGCGATGCTGATGAGGGTCAGGACCAGCGCTAGGAGGCAGTGCAGCGGGTTGCGCTGC
>JBKPEA010000051.1:0-17539 GCA_046728175.1 Thermodesulfobacteriota bacterium
ATGGTGCCGGTCAAGATTCCGTACGCTAGCGAACCGTATGCCATCACGCCGACCTTGTGGTCGCGGCAGTATGGAAAAATCTCCTTCTGCATGCGCCGATCGAACATGTTCCAACAGTACTGGACCACGTCAACCCGGCGCGCCTGCATGCACCTCTCGATCTCGGCGAGCTTGAAATTGGAAAGACCGACCGCGCGGACCTTGCCCTGCTTGACCAGCTCATCGAGCGCGCGCATCGGTTCCTCGAACAGCACGTTGCGATCGGGCCAGTGAATCAGGTAGACGTCGACGTAGTCGGTGTTGAGATTCTTGAGACTCTTTTCGATCGATTCCATCACCCGCTTGCGGGTGCTGTCGCGATAGTTCGGCGCATCGGGATAGCCGATGCCAAACTTGGTCGTGATCACCGCTTCCTTGCGGCGTGCGCCCAGCGCCTTGGCGAGTGACTTCTCCGATGCGCCGAAACCGTACGCTTCGGCCGTGTCGAAACTGTTGATGCCCTGCTCAAGCGCGCGGCCCACGGCCTTGATGAATTCCGTCTCCTCGATGCTGCCGTAGCCCCCGCCAATCTCCCAGCACCCGATTCCGACCGCCGAAATCTTGATTCCCGTTTCGCCAAACTGCCGATATTCCATCGTGCTGCCTCCGCCAGTGGCGCAGTGCGCAAGCCTGCGCCCGAGGTTTGCCGCCGCTTAGTCGAACATCAGGACCGTGCGCGCGACTTCGCCCTTCTTCATCGATTCGAACGCCTCGTTCACGTTCTCGAGCCGCGCTCGTTGGCTCACCATATCGTCCAGGTTGAGCCGGCCCTGCAGGTAGAAGTCGATGTAACGAGGCATGTCGATGCGAAAACGGTTGCTGCCCATGTTGGTCCCCTGGATTTTCCGCTCGCTCAGCAACTTGGGGCCGTCGATCTCGACCTTCTGCCCGACCGGTATCATGCCGATTATGGTCGCCGTACCGCCCGGGCGCAGCGCGTCGAAGCACTGCTCGGCGAGGTGCTTTAGCCCGACCGCCTCGAAGGAGTAGTCAACCCCGCCGCCGGTCATAGCCTTGATTGCCTTGACGGCCTCGGTATTGGATGCGTCGATCGTGTCAGTCGCGCCGAACCGCTTTGCCATTGCGAGTTTGTTCTCGAATTGATCGACCGCAATTATCTTGCGCGCGCCGGCGATCCGCGCACCCTGGATAACGGAAATACCGACCCCGCCACACCCGAAGACCGCGACCGTGCAGCCAGCCTCGATGCGCGCGGTGTTCAGCACCGCGCCCACTCCGGTAGTGACCCCACACCCGATCAGCGCGGCACGGTCGAGCGGCATGTCGTGGCCGATTTTCACCAGCGCATTCTCGTGCAACAGCATCTTCTCGGCGTAGGTGGAGAGGTCGGCGAACTGCGTGAGCGGCGTGCCCTTGAGCGAGAGCCGCGGCTTGGTGTCTTTGGCGCGCTGAGTGGAAGCGCGGTTGGAGCATCGATTGGGATGGCCAGACATGCAATCTTCGCAGTAGCCGCAGAATACCGAAGTACACGCGATCACATGATCACCGGGCGCCAGATAGGCGACCGCGGAACCAACCTTCTCGACCACGCCCGCAGCTTCATGTCCGAGCACCGCGGGGGCGTGCAGTGGGTACAACCCCTCAACGAAATGAAGATCGCTGTGGCACACGCCAGTGGCGGCGGTCCGCACCACGACCTCATGCTCGCGAGGCTCGTCGATGTCGACGTTTTCGATCTTGAGCGGCTGCTTGGGACCATGGAATACGGCAGCTTTCATGCGCGGTAACTCCTCAAGCCAGGAAGTCCAACGAAGCTGCCCTTCTTCTACGCCTTGTTGCCGCATCTTGTCCAAGAGTGCGCGCGCATGCACATGGCGGCGCCCACCGCCTTTTCGTCGCGATGAATCAGGTCCCGAGAGGTGTCGATTCTCCGCGCCACGCCGGGTGGCGGGGCTTGGGTTCACAATTCAGCGCAAGGCCCGGCGATGGGACGATGACCGTGGGCAGAAGCACGGGACCGCGAAGCCCCATAGCGGTTCAACGACGATCTCTTGCCGAGAATGGGTTGTCCGCGAGCAGTCGTCTACGCGTTCCAGGCAAAGATTTGCAACGCCGCCGCGCGTTGCGGATCTAGGGCCTCAATCCAGGTCATGCGTCAGGTTGGCGCACGCTTCTCAGCAATTGTCCAGTGACCTGCTCGACGATCCATTGAGGTTTCCACTTGCCACTCTCGCGATACCAGTTGGCGACGGTGAACGCGGCGCGCAAGATTACGAAGGTCATCAGTTTTGGATCGCCCGGGACGAAAATATTCCGCTCGATTCCGCTGCGCACGATATTCACGAACATCTGCTCGTAACGGCGACCCAGCGTTCGAATGCGCTTTTTATTCTCCGGGCTCAGCGAAACCGGGTCTGGTAGCAGCGGCTCGTAGCGCTCTTCCCGGTTGCAGATTCTGGCGACCACGCCCGAGATTGCCTTGCGCAGGGCCGACTCCGGATCCTGGTCGGCCAAAGGCGCGACCGCGGCGAGACGTTCCAGAGCCCGGGTGACCGCGTCAATCCGGATCTCGGCGAAAATTTCCTCCTTGCTGCGGAAGTAGTGATAGATGTGCCCTTTCGCCAAGCCGCACTCGCGCGCAATTTGGTCCATATTGGTCGCGTCATAGCCGCCGTACGCGAACGCACGCGCCGCACCGCTCAGGATTTCGCGGCGGCGCTCCTTGGTCTTGGCGAGATCGCGGATGCGGTACCCGCGGATGCCGACTGTGCTGGTGGGGCGCGGGGTCGCTGACTGAAGTTCTGGATGGCGTGCGGCCATAGATTCACTGCTCCGCTTGACAGCGATCTATTTTAGGATAATCATTCTAAAATGTCCAGTCGGCGTGGGCGCGGATTCCCGAAACACTCGGTTCCGTGTCCGCGCATTATGTGCATCGAACAACCGCGAGCACAATGTCGCGCCACCTCATCGCCCCACGTCGCGCCAGCTGGTTCGCAACGAAGCATTGAGGCTCAAGGCAAGTGGGCGCGCGCGACAATGGATCTCAGTTGCGGACATGTTGAGAGGAGTATTAGCCATGGATCGCACCTACGTCGTCACCGGGGCCGCGTCCGGCATTGGTGCTGCGACCACCGCCTACCTTCGGGAGCGAGGAGGTCGGGTTATCACGTGTGACCTCCACCACGCGGAGGTTGCCGCGGATCTGACGACCGCGGCAGGACGTGCCGAGTTGCTCGCCGGGGTCAGACGCCTGTCTGGCGGCAGGATCGACGCGATCGCCGCAGTCGCCGGCGGCGGACCGCCCCAGACCAGTCTTCAGCTGAACTTCTTCGGCGCGGTGGCGACGCTCGAGGGACTGCGCCCACTCCTTGAGGCTAGTCCGGCACCTCGTGCGGTGGCGGTGTCCTCGATAGCTTCGTTTAGTCCGACCAATCCAGTACTAGTCGCAGCTTGCCTGAGCCTGGACGAACGCAGGGCGATCGCCGCGGCATTGGAGTTCGCCGCGAAGACGGCGCCCTTGGACAAAATGACGCCGGCCCAGGCGCTCAAGGTGGGTTTGGATCTGTACGCCAATGCCAAGTATGCGTTGAATTGTTGGTGCCGAAGAGCCGCGGCCAAGGCCGAATGGGCTGGCGCCGGAATCCCGCTGAACGTGGTCGCGCCAGGATTTATCGACACGCCGGCTGCTGCGTACATCCTGGCGGATCCGGAAAGGAGCGCAGCCATGGGACGGCTAGTACCGATGCGCGGGGCATATCCGGGTCGCCCGGAGCAGATGGCTGCCATCCTCGCCTGGTGCGTGAGCCCGGAAAATTCGCTGATGACGGGGCAGGTCCTGTTTGTGGATGGCGGGGTTGAATGTTCGCAGCGCGCGGAGCATTCCTGGTGAGCCACGATTCGACATCAAGCCGCCCGCCGCTCACCCTGTCGACCAATATCCTGTACGGCGTCGGATCGATCGCCTTCGGGGTACATCAAACCACGCTAACTTCGCCACTTCTGCTGTTCTTCAACCAGGTGGTGGGGTTGCCGGCGGCGTGGGTTGGTGCGGCGATGATGGTGACGCTGATCTTCGATGCGATCTCCGATCCGTTGATCGGCGAATGGTCCGATCACACGCGTTCGCGATGGGGCCGCCGCCATCCATTTATGTACGCCTCCGCCGTTCCGGCCGCAGTCGCGTTCTACTTTCTTTTCAATCCCCCACTCGGATGGTCGCAGAGCCATTTGCTCATTTACATGGCCCTCATGCTCGTCACGGTGCGAGTGCTGCTCAGCCTCTACGAAATTCCGAGCTCAGCGCTCGGACCGGAACTCACCCTTGACTACGACGAGCGCACCAGCCTGATGAGTTCGCGCTTTTTTTTCGGAACCCTGGGCGGGGCGGGGATGTCGGTGCTTATGCTCCAGGTATTCCTGCGCAAGGACGCGACTCATCCACTGGGATTGCTGAATCGCGCGGGCTACAGCCCAACGGCCATCGCCGCAGGCATCGCGATTTTCCTGTCGATTATGATCTCGTGCCTGGGCACGCACCGCTTTATCGCGAGCCTGGTCCAGGAGCCCAGGGTACGAACCACGTGGCGGGAGAAGCTCAGAGAGGTCAGCGGGACGCTGACCAACCGTTCGTTTCTCGCGCTCGCAATTTCGGGAGTGGTCGGCGCCGTTTCGACCGGGCTCCGGCAGGGACTCGACTTTTATATCTCGGCGTATTTTTGGGAGCTGACACCTGCCCAGATGTCATATCTTGCCATCGCGACGCTGTTTGCGGCCTTTGGTGGCGTGGTTCTGGCGCCGGCAATCTCCCGGTGGTTCGGAAAGAAGGCCGCGATGATCGGGGTCTTCTTCGCCTCGCTGTTCGCATCGATCACGCCCATCACGCTGCGCCTGCTGGGGCTCATGCCGCCCAATGGCACCAGCGCCTTGTTCACAATCGTCTTGGTGTTCATTTTCATCGCCGCCACCCTGGGGCTTAGCGGGTTCATCATCGCGACTTCGATGATGGCCGACGTGGTGGAAGACGCCGCGGTCTCGACGGGACAGCGCTCGGAAGGCCTCCTGTTTGCGGCCAATGGTCTGATCGCGAAGTGCGTTACGGGTGTTGGCACGTTCCTTTCCGGACTAATCCTCGCGCGGATCAGCTTTCCGCAACACGCGACGCCGGGGCAGGTAAACCCCGCGATCCTGCATCACCTCGGCATAGTCTTCGTTCCGATAGTCACGACCTTCAGCGCGGTCGCGATCGCGGTGCTGCTCCTGTACGACATCGACCGGAGCAGACATCAGAGAAACGTCGCGAAGCTTGAAAGCGCAGACGAGGACGCCGCCGCCGCTCGCGCCGTCTCGTGAGAGGGACGATGAACAGAAGAGCATTCCTCAAAGCGATGGGTTCGGCGGCGCTCCTCCCCATGATGCCGCGGCACCTGGTGGCGGGTACCACCTCGAGCCGGGTACGTCCTTCTGATGCCGCGTGGCCATCGAAGTCGGCGTGGACCCGCCTCAATGAGACAGTCGGCGGAAATCTGCTCCCGGTAGATTTTCCCCTTTCGATACTCAAAACCGATCCGGACAGTGCTGCAGCAAAGCAACTGTCCGAGAACCTGAAGAATCCGTATTACATCGGCGACCAGCCCGGCCTCACCCAGACTTTGGGATGGGTCGATGCGTGGGCAACCAAACCAAGCGTGTACGCAGTCGCGGCACGGAACGCCCCGGACATAGCGGCGGCCGTAAATTTCGCACAGGACAACAACTTGCGCCTGGCGGTCAAAGGGGGAGGCCACAGTTACCAGGGGACCTCGAATGCACCTGACTCACTGCTGATTTGGACGCGGCACATGCACGATATCACGATGCATGACGCGTTCGTTCCGCAAGGATGCAAGCAAATCCTGCAACCACAACCCGCGGTGACACTTGGCGCGGGAACGATCGGAATGCAGGCGTACCACGCGGTTACCACCAAGGGCGGGAAATACGTTCAGGGCGGAGGATGCACGACGGTAGGTCTGGCGGGCCTCATCCTGGGCGGCGGCTTTGGCAGTTTTTCAAAGCACTACGGGACGGCGGCAGGAAGCTTGCTCGAAGCCGAGGTAGTCACAGCGGACGGCCAGATGCGAATCGCGAACGCGTGTACCAATCCGGATCTGTTCTGGGCGCTGAAAGGTGGAGGCGGGGGCAGCTTCGGCGTGGTGAGCAAACTGACAGCGCGTCTTCACGATCTTCCCGAGTTCTTCGGCGTTGCCAACATCAAAGTCAAAGCAGCATCGGACGATGCGTACCGGCGCCTGATCCGCGAGTTCGTGAGCTTCTACCGCGAACATCTGTTCAACGACCACTGGGGAGAGCAGGCACACATCAGGCCTGACAACGTCCTTGCAATTCAAATGCTCGCGCACGGATTGGACGCTGAGCAGGCGAAAAAGGTCTGGCAGCCGTTCCTGGACTGGGTGGCGCAATCGTCCAACGGATGTTCGATTACGGGTCTAACGACCATCGGCAGCATACCGGCTCGACACTGGTGGGACGTGCAATGGTGGAAAGAGCATTGGCCGGAAATCGCTTTCGCTCGAGATGGAAGTCTCTTCCACGCATTGCTGGATGATGCTCTCGTGCACTTGCTCCCGCAGCCTACCTTCGACTTTGACAACCGACCCGGCGCGGGGCCAAACAACGCCTGGTGGAAGGGTGACGGAGAGCAGGTAGGCCAGTTCCTATGGGGTTACGAGTCACTCTGGCTACCCGAGTCGCTGCTCGAGAGCGACGGCCAGCAGCATCTCGCGGACGCGTTATTTGCGGGCTCGCGGCATCAAGGTATCGGACTGCACTTCAACAAAGGACTCGCCGGAGCGCCGCCCGAGGCGATCGCCGCGGCCAAGGACACAGCGACAAATCCTGCGGTTCTGAGCGCCTTCGCGTTGGCGATTGTGGCCAACGGGCAGGGACCAGCGTATCCCGGAATTCCCGGGCACGAGCCGTCGGCTGACGAAGGCCGAAGGGCCGCGGAGCGCATCGATCGGTGCGTTAATGAACTTCGGGCAGTCAGCGGAGAAACCGGAGCCTACATGAGCGAGAGCAACTATTTCGAGAAGGGGTGGCAGCAATCGTATTGGGGAAGCAACTATCCGCGATTGGCTCAAATTAAAAGAAAATACGACCCCGAAGGGCTTTTCATCGTCCATAACGGCGTTGGTTCCGACCAATGGAGCCGCGACGGTTTCACGAAGCTCTGAGCAGCCACGCTGAGCGCGTACACAGCCGAGGCGAATCAGCGCGTCCCCCCTTTCGAGCACAGGGCAGGACTCAAGGCGCTCGGGCTTAACCCTAACTAACGCTCAGCGTGCCCGGGCTGGTAGCCGCACGATGCCGGTGGCAAGTGCCGACAGTTCGTCGTCTTGATTGACGGCTTTCTGTTTAATCTCCACGCAGTGCGTGCCGTTCTCCCGAAACAACCGCGTTACTTCGCCGTCAATATACAGCGTATCGCCGACGGGGTTGTGGCGGCGAATCTCAACGCGGAGACAGCGAAGGAAACCATCGTCGCCGATCCAGTTGGTCAGATGGTGCGCCATCCACGAGCAGCGCTCCGGGCCGTAGTCATATGCGGCAGGTGTGCCTACTAATGCTGCCAGGTCGTCGTCCCAATGAACCCGTTCGGGTACGTCGGGAATGCCAAACCGATTCGCGATGCCCAGCCCCGGATGCTTCTGCAGTTGCTTCCACGCAAGCTTGTTCGCGCGGATGTACAGGCCGCCCCAGCCCTGCGCGAACGCGATAAACCCGGTGACGGTCATCGGCCCCTTGACCATCCTCGGCAGCTGGTCGCCGACATGCACGTCTTCGACATAACGCGGCTCGGCACCCCGGATCTGCTCGGCGGCGTAGAGCGCGAAAATTTTGGCAAGCTCGTCGCGAGTGTAGTGCACCGCCGCCTTCTTCTTCACCGCCTCGTACTTGGTGCCCTGTTCACGCGCGGTGTCACGCTCGGTGCGAAAACACCAGCTATCACCTTCGGCGACCAGCTGCCGATTCTGGTTGTAGAACTCACACCGATAGATCTGTTGAATGGAGCGCCCGGCGAACCGCGTCTGATGCTCCACGAGTTCCTTGAGCCATACCTTGGTTGTGAACTTGTCGCCCAGCAGTATCGGACGGTGCCAGGTAACATCGATGCCCGCGAACATCGCATGGATTCCCGGCAAACCCGCGACATAGCCGCTGAAGGAGCGGTTGAGCGGAAAAATAAAGGAGGGCGGCGCGACCAGGCGCCCATAGCTCGTGTGCCCAGCATATGCCGGGTCGCACCACAGCGGATTGTCGTCACCGATGCCGTGGGCCCAATGGCGGATATTGTCGCGAGTCGACTCGTAACACCACGGCTCAAGCGAGTCGTGGACCGGCACGCCGACGAGCTTGCGCAGATCGGACATCCCCTTCTCGGTAATTACGGAAAAGCGCTGCTCAGCCATAACGCCATCCGTAGCGCGTAGGCCCGCGCCTTGTCCAAGGGGGCCGGCGCGGGTGAGGCGAAATGCAAGCACGCACCGTCCGGTGACACCATCAACTACCCGTCGCGAACATTCCGATCCCCAACGCGCCGCGGTGCGCGGGGCGATTAAACAATCCCGGGAGAGGGCCATCACCTTGACCGCAATTCCAAGCCAGCAATCCGCCCTCTCCTGCGGGACCCTCGGCAGCTGTAGGCCAGTGAAAGGGAAGGGTGGGAAACCGCCTTAGACCGTGGCCAGGATTTGCCTGGCCCTCGTCAAATCCATCGCGATCTGATTGCGCAGGGCCTCGCCGCTCTCGAATTTCTTCTCGCCACGGATGCGTTCGATCAGCTCCAGCTTCGCACGCTGGCCGTATATTTCGCGACTGAAGTCGAAGATGTGGGCCTCGACCGAGCGGACCCCTTCGTTAAATGTCGGACGCATTCCGATGTTGGTGATCGAACCAAACGCGCCGTCATCCAGCACCACTCGGGTCGCGTAAACCCCATCGGGCGGGATGCATTCGGTTTCGCTCTCGATGTTAGCGGTTGGAAAGCCGATCGTGCGCCCGCGTTCACGCCCATGCACGACCGGACCGTGCAGGAAGTGATACCGGCCCAGCAGCTTGGCGGCGGCGCGCAAATCGGCGCTGGAAATGAGCGTACGAATCTTGGTCGAGCTTACTTCCGTCCCACCGATTTTGACGGGTCCGACCACCGCTGTGTCAAATCCCAGCTCGCGCCCAAGTTCGACCATCACCGATGCGTTCCCGGCGCGCTTGTGGCCGAAATTTACGCTGTGACCGATGATCACTTCGCGCGCGCCGATTTTTCCCAGCAGGTACTCGCGCACGAAATCGCGGGGCTCCACCTCGCTGAGTCGCAGGTTGAATTCCAGCACGATCACCCCATCGAGCCCCGACAGGCGCAGCAGCTCCAACTTGTCCCGCGGTGCCAGGATTAGCTGCGGAGCACGCTCGGGGAAAAGGAATTTTTGGGGTAGCGGTTCGTAAGTCAGCGCAAAAGCGGTACCGCCCGCGGCGCGAGCCCGAGCGATGGTAGCTTTCAGGATCGCCCGATGGCCCAAGTGCACCCCATCGAAGTTGCCGGGCGTGACCACGGGGTAGGAGTGGCGCGTGAGTCGGTCAAGATCGCGAATTATCTCCATAGGTGCGTGCGGAACGGACTCCCATGGTCTGAAGGCGTGCCGCCTTCCTGCGTAGCAAGGGACTTAACCACAATGGCACCGGGAGACAAAGCTCTCGCGATAGCCTCTCTGCAAACCTCGGGTGTTTCGGTGCCCTGGCGCTGGTCTAGCCGGAGAGGCTCTTCACCAGGGCGGTCGCGGTTGGCGCCTCGGGTGAATCGGCGTGATCGGCGAGCAGCTTCTGCAGCGTAAGCCGTGCATCGATATTGTCGTTCAGCTTCATGAAGGCCTGCGCTTCTCGCAGCAGGGCTTGGCTGGCGTACTTGCCCTTGGGGTCGCGCATCACCGCGTCATTGAACTGCAAAATCGATTGATCGTATTTGCCACTCTCAAACAGCGCGTTGGCGGTGAAATATTCCGCGGGCGTGACCAGCGGCGACTTCGGGTAGTGGTGCGCCAGTTCGGTGAACTTGCTGATCGCCAGCGGATACTTGCCGTCCTTCATGGCCGCCAACCCATCCCGATACGCTTTCGCACCCGGCTCGCGTGAACTCTGCGCCGCATCGATTTCCTGGTCGAGTTCCCGCGGCCAGGTGGGCTGCGCTTCCGATACCGCAGCCGTCGGAGGCGGCGCCGTGGAGGAAGGTGCACTCGGCACCGAAGCGACCGCCACGCCGGGCGCCGCGCCGACCGGCGCCGCGGTCATTCCAGCCTGCAGCCCGCTCACCTGCGCATCGAGTTTGTTCAGCCGGTCGTTGACCGACGAAAGTTGGTCGCCGTTGGCTCCGCCGCCCCCGCCGTGCGAAACCTCGTTGACCTGCTCCTTGAGCGCGCGGACCTGCGCTTGCAGCGAGTCGATTTCCTGCCGATCGTTCGCAATCATGCCACGCAGCGTGAACTGGTTCTGGTTAAGTTGTTGAAGATCGCTGTCCGAGGTGCATGCGACGAGCGTGAGCCCGCCTAGCGCCAGAGAACATATGACCAAGCGTGGAAGGAAGGATGGGATTCTCGGCACTGCTTAACCCCTATCGTTGCACGACGAAGTGATCGCGCCGATTCTGTTGCCAGCACGACTCGTCATGGTCGGTGCACAGAGGTAGTTCTTTACCATAGCTGATAGTGGAGATGCGGCTGCCTTCGACGCCGAGGGTTTCCAGATAGTCTTTCGCCGCCTGGGCGCGCTTGGCGCCGAGTGCGATATTGTACTCTTCCGAACCGCGCTCATCGCAATGACCCTCGACCTGAACCCGGGTCCTCGGATTGGACTGCAGCCAATTCGCGTTCTGCTTCAGGATCGATCCGTCCTGCGGCTCGATGTTGTAAGTATTGTAGCCGAAGTGAATGTCGGTGAGCGGACCACTCCCGCCGAGCGTTCCGGTATTCTTGAATTGTTCCAGCGAACTCTGGGAACCGAGGTTGCTTTCACTGCCGACCGGGTTGCCCTCACCCCGCATGCCCTTGGTCTTGGAGGAGCAGCCGGCGGCGAGGATGAGGCCCAGCGCGACCAGCCCTCCCACGGTGGCTGCGCGCCCGCCTTTATTCACCCAACCACCACGACCACGCTGGCGAAGTGTCATTACCGTTTCCCTCCGTTACAGACCCGATCAGTTTGCCTGTCTGAACCATCATAACAAAGATGTGGGGGTGCCCTTCGCGAGTCGAACTGAAGGCAAGGTAGCGTCCGTCCGGCGACCATGACGGCGATTCGTTGGTCCCACCGCCCTCGGTAAGCTGGGTTGGGTCGCCGCCGGTGCTCGGGATCGTGAAGATGTCGAACCGCCCGCCGGTACGGCTTTGGTAGGCGATGCGATCGCCCTTGGGTGAAAAAGCGGGATTGGTGTTGTAGCTGCCCTTGTAGGTGATGCGCTGGGGCGACTCGCCGGAAAGCGGCATCACGTACACTTGCGGATTACCGGAACGGTCCGAAGTGAAGGCAAGTTTCGACCCATCCTGGGAAAAGTTCGGGGTGCAATTGATGCCTCCGGTGTCGGTGAGCCGCCGCATTTCGTGACCGCTACGGTCTAAGAGATACAGATTGGTCGCGCCGGCACGCTCGATCGATGCCACGACGAGCTGCGAGTCGGGCGAGAGTGCCCCACCGATGATAATCCCGCGATTGCTGGTTATGCGCGTTTCCACGCGTTGCTTGAGGTCCGCCAGGTAAAGGCCCGGCTCGCCGCTCTTGTACGAGAGATACAGCAGGTAGCGCGTGCTCTGATCCCAATCGGGAAACAGGTTGATAGTCGAGTTGTGCGACTGTTGGGTCTTGTCCTGACCATCGATGGCCTGGGTGTAGATCTCCTTGAACCGGCTCGTGCCGGTCGAAACGAACGCAAGCTTACTGTCAAACGGCCCGCGCTGCCCGGTCATCGCCTCCAATGCCGCGTCGGCGAACCGCCGCGCCATTCGCGGCACCTCGTCCACCGCCCCGGTGAAATTCTTGCCCATCTTTCGGCGCTGCTGAGCGACGTCGTACAGGTATACCGTGAGCTGGACATTGGCACCGTTAACGGTCACCGCGCCCTTGACCAGGAAGTCAGTATTTATCGAGGTCCAGTCCGCGAAATTGAACTGACCGAGCTCGTAGCCTGATTGCTGCGCGTCCTCGACGTAGGCGTGAGGATCGACGATGCGAAAATACCCGGAAAGCTCAAAGTCCCGCGTCAGCGTTCTCGTGAATGCGTTGGAAGCCTGATGATTGTCGTCGCCGGAAAGGTTCTTCAGCGGCGATACCGCTATCGCATACTGCCGTTCCTGCCCGATGATGCGCATCTGGATCTGCGCGCGCGCCGCCATCGGTAACAACAGCACAATCGCCCCTGTCAGCCAGGCACACAGCCAGGGCAGGTTCCGCTGGTCGATACTTCGCCGATTTAGAGGCAATCGGACAGGAATGCCACGCCACCGCGTCCACACAACCTCACCTCTCCCGTTAAGGCCTAAGATCTAAGATCCCCAAGCGCGAACTGGGCTTCAATGCCCTGCATGAATTCGGAGCGATATTTGTCAGGCGGGGCGGGGAATGGTGCCGCGCGCCGAATCGCACGGATCACCGATTCATCAAAGGCGGAATCTTTGGAGCCTGCCGCCAGCTTCACACCCGTCAACGCACCATTCGGACCGATCGAGAAGTCGACCGTCGCGGTCAAATCCGAGGAACCACCCATGAAGCTCCAAGCCTTCTTAATCTTATCCTGCACGGCCTGATAGTACAGTACAAAATCAGGGTCCTGCAGCATCCCTAAACTTCCGGTGCCGGAACCAACCCCATAGCCCTTGCCCTCACGCGGAATGGAGCCGACCACCGGGCCCGCGCCCGCCGGACCGGAGGTGGGCGGCGGTGCGGTATCGGTCTCTTCGTCGTCGTCGTCGGTGTCTTCGTCTTCCTGGTCCTTGGGCCGTCGCTTGAGCGATTCCGCAAGCAGTTGCGCGCGCAGCTTATTGAGCCGCTGCGCTACGCTCGGAGTTGGCTTCACTTCCGCCTTCGCCATCAGGACCGGTGTCGGGTTGGCCTTGGGGTGCCTTTTGGCCGTCGTAGGAGCGGGAATTGGATGCTTTCTGGGTCCCGGCGTATGAACCGCCGCCGGCGCTTTGGT
The DNA here is from genome assembly GCA_046728175.1 of Thermodesulfobacteriota bacterium. Classification (GTDB taxonomy): domain Bacteria; phylum Desulfobacterota; class Binatia; order Binatales; family Binataceae; genus JAFAHS01. The sequence goes on from JBKPEA010000051.1 coordinate 13,235, forward strand.
CGCCTCGACCGTTGGCACGGGAGTCGGTTCCGGAGTGGGCGTAGGAGTTTCGGTCGGGGTCGCTTCCTGGCTCTTCGTGTTTAGGGCGATGGCGTTTTTATCTTCCTCGGCCGGGGGTTTCTGCTCCGGGGGTTTCTGCTCTTCGACCGGAGGTTCCTCTTTGGGAGCTTCCGGTGGCTTGACCTGCGCGGTCCTGCGCGCAAGCCGCGGCAAATGACTCCCCAGGTCCCCCGCCGGCAGTGCATCAACGATTTTTACCGTGTACGCGGGGGGTGTCCGGTCTTCAGAATGGAGCCAACGCGGCGAGAGGAAGAAAACCACCACGAACAGGCCCACATGCCCCAGCGCGGAAACCAGAATCGCTACCAGATAGCCCGCCCGCCGGGGGGACTCAGTACGATTATTGGTCGGGCTTGCCACCGTTATGTTGGTTTGCGGAAGAATCCGACGCGGCTTCGGTCGACGGCTGCGTTACCATCCCGACGTTTTCGATGCCTGCTGCCTTTATCGCCGCCATCGTGCGGATCACTTCGCCATAAGGAACCTGCTCGTCGGCGCGGATAAAAACCTGCCGATCGGGGCGCTCTTTTGCGATCGCGGTCAGCTTATCGGTCAAGGCGACCGCAGTCAGCTTGGTATCGTTCAGGTAAATCTGGTTGTCGCGGGTGATCGAGACGACGAACTGCTCTTCCTTCCCGGGCAGCGCCTCGGCCTTGACCTTGGGCAGCGCGACCTGCACGCCCTGCTGGATAATCGGCGCAGTCACCATAAAAATCACCAGCAACACCAGCATCACGTCGACCAGCGGCGTCACATTGATCTGCGATACGAATTGACCGCGCTGTCCGGGTTCAAAAGCCATCGGGGCCTATGACAGGAAGTGGCGTTCGGCGATGTTCAGGAATTCGGACGTGAAATTGTCCATCTCGGTTGCCAGCACGCGAATCCGCGCGACGAACAAATTGTAAAACATCTGCGCGGGAATGGCGGCGACCAGGCCGACCGCGGTTGCAATCAGCGCCTCAGCGATGCCGGGTGCCACTGCCTGGATATTCGAAGAATGTGCCGCCGACAGGCCGATAAACGCGGTCATGATTCCCCAAACCGTCCCGAACAGTCCGATAAACGGACAGGTCGATCCGGTGGTCGCAAGAAAAGTCGTTCCGTATTCGAGCTTGGTCAGTTCGACGTTCGATTGCCGTTTCATCGAGCGCGTGACATTTTCGATTCCCCCCAGATCGGTGGAAAACGAACCTTCGCCGCCGACTACCTGCTTCTTGGCACGGGTGAGCTGCAGCAGCTCCTGGTAGCCGGCGCGGAACACCTGCGCGACCGGACTGTGGCCGAAGCCAAGGCTCGCGGTGTGGATGGCGTTGAGGTTCTTGGATTCCCAGAAAATCGTGATAAAGCGCTCGGACTGGCGGCGTGCTCGGGAAACCTGCACCAGCTTGTAAAGAATGACTCCCCAGCAGCCGACGGAAAAGGCGATCAGAATCCACAGCACCGCCGCGACGACCGGCCCGGTCCCCACCACTAACTGCACCACACCCAGCTGCCCGGTCGCCTCGCTCATCTGAGGAAGCATAGCACCGCCATTCCGAAGATGCGGTTATTATACGGTTTTCGCCGGAATCAAAACCAGTGACCGGAAGCAACGCTGGCTTAAGTCGATGAAACCAGGCCAAGATGAAATTGCAGCAGACTTGAACCGAATGCCCCTCCTTATCTAAGGTTCCGGGCAGCACTTTCCGGTGGGTCTCTCGGAGGCAAAATCACGTGGCGAGCAAGATTGGTATAAACGGCTTCGGCCGGATCGGTCGGATGTTCTTTCGCGCGGCGCTGGGTAAGCCCGAAGTCGAGGTCGTCGCGGTCAACGATATCACCTCTGCCGCGACTCTCGCTCATCTGCTCAAACACGATTCGATACACGGCACTCTAAAGCACGAAATCAAGACCGAAGGCACCAGCATCGTGGTCGATGGTCGCCCGATCCAGGTGCTCGCCGAACGCGACCCCGCAAAACTTCCGTGGGCGAGGCTCGGCGTGCAGGCGGTCGTGGAATCGACCGGCCTGTTCACCGCGCGCGACAAGGCGGCGCTTCATCTCGCTGCCGGCGCAAAGAAGGTTGTGATCAGTGCACCCGCCGATGGTGCCGACGTTACGCTGTGTCTCGGCGTCAATGAGGAGGCCTACGACCGCGCGAAGCACGATGTCATCTCGAACGCGTCGTGCACCACCAACTGCCTGGCTCCGGTGGCGAAAGTCCTGCACGAGAATTTCGGAATCATCCACGGGCTCATGACCACCGTACACAGCTACACCTCCGATCAGATGCTCCAGGACGGGCCGCATAATGATTTGCGGCGGGCACGCGCTGCCGCGCTGTCGATGGTTCCGACTTCGACCGGTGCGGCCCGCGCGATCGGGCTGGTGCTGCCGGCGCTCAAGGGCAAGCTCGATGGAATTGCGGTGCGCGTGCCGACCCCGAACGTCTCGGTGGTCGACCTGACCGCGACGATCGAGAAGGATGCCGATGAGAAGGCGGTCAACGCCTCGATGAAGAAAGCCGCCGAAGGTCCGCTCAAAGGCATTCTCGCGTACAGCGAGGCGCCGCTGGTGTCGGTCGACTTCAATGGCAACTCCGCATCGTCGATCTTTGATTCGCCGCTCACCAAGGTGCTGGGTGGCAAGCTGGTGAAAATTTTCTCCTGGTATGACAACGAGTGGGGATACTCCAACCGGCTCGCCGATGTGACGGCGTTTGTAGCGGCCAGACTCTAGCGGTCGCTTCGCAGGAACGTGAAGGAATCCGCTTTTTCGCCGGCGCCGCGCCGCACGTTCTCAGTCGGCAACGAGGGGGCGCGTCGCGCGCCTGGTAAGGGCGGCTCCAACTCGACCGTCCCGTGCGGCCCCGACCTGCGCAGCGATTTCACCAACCAGCTCCGCTTCCCGCTTGTGCCACACGCCCGCGCCGCAGTCACGCGCGTGGGAAAAGGTCGCCCGTCTTGTCGCGGCCCGGGGCGGGTGGGTTAGGTCGCGGCCATGCCGATCGCATCGGTCACGCAGCTCAAACTCTCCGGCCAGCACGTGCTGTTGCGCTGCGATTTCAACGTGCCGCTCGCCGATCGCGCGATTTCCGACACCGGTAGAATCGATGCTAGCCTCCCAACCATCCGCTACGTGATCGAGCAGGGAGCAATCCCGGTGCTGTGCTCGCATCTTGGCCGTCCCAAGGAGCGCACTCCCGCGCTCTCTTTAAAGCCGGTAGCCGATTATTTGAGCGAGGTGCTCGCCCGCAAGGTCGCGCTGGCACCCGATTGTATTGGCGAGGTGACGGGCCGGATGATCAATGCACTCAAACCCGGCGATGCGCTCCTGCTGGAGAATCTGCGCTTCCATGCCGAAGAAGAGGCCAACGACCGCGATTTCGCGCATGAGCTGGCCCGCGGCAAGCAAGCGTATGTGAATGACGCATTCGGCACCGCTCATCGTGCGCACGCCTCGACCGTGGGCGTGACCGCGTTTATCGCTGAACGCGCGGCGGGCTTCCTGATGATGAAGGAGCTGGAGGCGCTGGGCGCGGTCACCGAGAATCCCGCACGCCCCTCGCTCGCGATCATGGGCGGCGCCAAGGTCTCCGACAAAATCGGTGTGATCCGAAATCTGCTGACCAAAGTCGACGCGATCCTGATCGGCGGTGCGATGGCCTATACCTTCCTCAAGGCCAACGGCATCGTCACCGGCCGCTCGCGCGTCGAGGACGACAAGCTCGAACTCGCGCGTGACCTGGTTGCCGAGGCCGAGCGTAAAGGCGTCCGGATCGTGCTGCCGAGCGACCACGTGGTTGCTTCGGCCCCGGAGGCCGGCGCCCTTATCCGCACGCTGACCGACATTCCCGGCGATCTGATGGGACTGGATATCGGGCCCACCACCATCGAGCAGTTCAAGAGTGAGATCGCGCGCGCCAAGACGGTTATCTGGAACGGCCCGCTGGGATTCTTCGAACTGCCGGAGTTCGCGCATGGCACCCTTGCGGTCGGAGAGGCGCTTGCCAACACCGACGGCGTCAAGTCGATCATTGGTGGTGGAGACACCGCGGCAGCCGTAGCGCATGCACCGTGGGCCAGCCGCTTCACGCATATCTCGACCGGTGGCGGCGCGACGCTGGAGTATCTCGAAGGGCGCGTGCTGCCCGGGGTAAAGGCGCTGGAAAGCTGAAGCAGGGAAAACGCGATGCGCAGGATACTAATCGCCGGCAACTGGAAGATGAATCTGACCGCGCTCGCGGCGCGCGCGCTCGTTGCG